>NZ_JAKLLH010000006.1 GCF_023150235.1 Azonexus sp. | reverse complement strand
GTACTGACCATCGCCTACTTTGATCGACTCAGGGTGCCTCGTCTCTCATGACCTCAACTTCTCGAACCGCCCGGTGCGGACCCGCATGCCGGGTGGTGTGGCAGGGGTGCAGCCTATAATAGTTGCCCCCTATGCCGATTGGATGCCGCTTTACGGCGCTTTATGCGCTGCCGGGTCGCCCTCTTCGTAGCTGGAAGGGCTGATTCCGGCGTGGGCAAGGAATTCGCGCAGGGCCTTGATCTCGTTGCGGCCGCAGGTGTTGCCTGCGTGCGGATGATGGAGAAAGGCTTCGATCCGGTTGAGGTTGACCCTGAAACGGGCGCCACCGGCGGGCTCGATGCTGGCGCCGAGATGGTGCAGCAAGGACTCGACCTCGCGCCAATGAATGTTGGCAGCGTGCGGATCGTTGAAAACAGTGCGCAGCAAATGGGCGTGTTTGTGGCTCATGATCGGCTCCCGCAAATTCTGTACGTCCATTCTATGCTTGCCCGACCGGAGCAGGAAACCAGTATTCGCGATTCGACACTACGGACCGGGAGGCTTTTTCCGAGCGGTACGGATGCGCTTGGCCGGCAGCGAGGTCGGGTAGCCGCCGCTCAGCCGAGCAGGTGCTTGAGCAGGGCCAGGGCGAGCAGGGTGTAGCAGGCGGCGACCAGGTCGTCGGCCATCACGCCGAAGCCGTTCTTGACGTGCTGGTCGAAGTAGCGGGCCGGCTGCGGCTTGACGATGTCGAAAAAGCGGAACAGCGCGAATGCCGTCGCCTGCCACAGCCCGCCCGCCGGGGTCAGCAGCAGTACCAGCCAGAAGGGAACGATTTCGTCCCAGACGATGCTGCCGTGGTCGGGGTCGCCCAGCGAGCGCCCGGCGATGTCGATGATCCAGATTCCCGCGAGGTAGGCGGCGCCGAGCAGGGCGAGGAATTGCCATTCGCTGAGCGGGGCGCGCAGCAGCGGGAAGGTCAGCCACGCGAACAGCGTGCCGACCGTCCCCGGTGCCTTCGGCGACAGACCGCTGCCGCAGCCGCAGGCGAGGAAATGCGCCGGGTGCGCGAAGAGGAAGCGCAGGCTGGGGCGAGGGGGCTTCGCGTCAGGCAAAATGGTCGTACCCCTTGCGCGCGAACTCGACCGGCTTCAGGTCCGGGTCGTAGACCGTGACCGGCTCGCCGCTGGTCGCCGGCACGATTTCGCCGATGTGCCAGAGCGGCAATTCGAGACGCGCGGCAATCGCGGCGATGGCCTGGCTCTGGCTGCCGGCTGCGGTGAAGCACAGTTCGTAATCGTCTCCCCCGGTCAGTTGGCATTCGAGAGCGATGCGGCGCAGGTCGGCATCGTATTCCTCGCCCTTGGGCAGGTGCGGCAATTGCACCAGGCTGAGCGAGGCAGCGACGCCGGAGTTGGCGCACAGGTGGCCGAGGTCGGCAAGCAGGCCGTCGGAAACATCGATGGCGGCACTGGCGATGCCGCGCAGGGCACGTCCGAGTTCGACCCGGGGGCGGGGCTTTTCCAGTGCCGCGATGCACAGGCGACGCCAGCTCTCGGGCAAGGCGCGGGTTTCCGGGCGGTTTTGCAGGCAGGCGAGGCCGAGCCCGGCCAGGCCGGGGCGCCCGGAAACCCAGACGCAGTCGCCGACGCGGGCGCCGCTGCGGCGCAGGGCCTGGCCGGGTTCGATTTCGCCGATGGCGGTGATCGCCAGGGTCAGCGGTCCGCGCGTGGTATCGCCGCCGATCAGGTCAACCCCGTAGGCTGCGGCGCAGGCGAACAAGCCTTCAGCGAATTTTTCCAGCCAGGGCGGGGCGACCGTGGTCAATGTCGCCGGCAGGGCGCCGGCCAGCGTCACCCAGCGCGGCAGCGCGCCCATCGCCGCAAGATCGGACAGATTGACCGCCAGCGACTTCCAGCCGAGGCGGGCGGGGTCGGTGTCGGGCAGGAAATGCACGCCGGAGACCAGCATGTCGGTGGTGACCGCCAGTTCCAGGCCTGCACCCGGCGCGATCAGCGCGCAGTCGTCGCCGGGGCCGAGGACGGTCCCCGGCTGGTGTTGCGGGCGCTTGAAATAGCGGTCGATCAGTGAGAATTCACCGGCCATTGCGCCCTTCTCCAGCTTACTTGCCCTGTTGCTTGCGGCGGGCGGCGACTTCCGCCGGACGGACTTCTCCGGCGATCTTGTCAAGTACGCCGTTGACGTACTTGTGGCCGTCGGTGCCGCCGAAGGCCTTGGCCAGTTCGATGGCTTCGTTGATGATCACGCGGTAGGGGGTATCCGGGTGGTTGATCAGCTCGAAGCTGCCGATCATCAGTACGCAAGCCTCAATGGGCGACAGCTCGCTGAAGGGGCGGTCGATATGGCGGCTGATGCGTTCGATCAGTGCCTCGCCCTGGCCCATCACGCCGCGCAACAGGCCGACGAAGAATTCGCGGTCGGCCTTGGCGAAATCCTCCAGTTGCGGCAGATGGCCTTCGATGGCGGCGGCATCGGCGCCACCGACGCGCCACTGGTAGAGGCCCTGCAGGGCGAATTCGCGCGAACGGCGGCGGGCCGGCTTGGGGCGCGGCAGTTCCTGGTCGAGCTCGTGGTTGTCGCTCATTTTTGCACCGCCTTCAGGGCTTTTTGCAGGTTGGCCATTTCGACCGCCGCCTGGGCGCAGTCGCTGCCCTTGGGTTGCATGCGGACTTCCGCTTGCTCGTCGGTATCGCAGGTGAGAATGCCGTTGGCGATCGGTACGCCGGTGTCGAGCTGGACTTCCATGATCGCGCGGCAGGCGTCGTTGGAAACCACTTCAAAATGGTAGGTGTCGCCGCGGATCACTGCGCCCAGTGCGACCAAGGCGTCGAAACGGCCGCTGCCGGCCATGGTCTGCAGGACCAGCGGGATTTCGAGGGCGCCGGGGACGTTGGCGATTTCCATGTCGGCATCGGCAACGCCGAGGCGCTTCAGTTCGGCAACGCAGGCCGAGAGCAGGCCTTCGCAGACCGGCAGGTTGAAGCGGCTCATGACGATGCCGACACGCAAGCCGTTGCCGGCGAGGGAATTGTCGTATTCGTGGATGTTGTCAAAACGGGACATGGTTTTTCCTTAGAGGTCCGCGATGGAGGTGACGAAACCGGTGACTTCGAGGTCGAAACCGGTCATCGAAGGCATCTTGCGCGGGCTGGAGAGCAGGCGCATCTTGGTCACGCCGAGGTCGCGCAGGATTTGCGCCCCGATGCCGTAGGTGCGCGGATCCCATTTCAGTTGCTGCTTCGGGGTGTTTTCCGCCGGGCCGGTGAGGCGGGCGAGTAGCGCGTCGCCGTCTTCCGGACGGTGCATCAGCACGATCACGCCGTGGCCGAAGCGGGCCAGCGCGGCCTGCGCTTCGTCGACCGAGAACGACTGGCGCTTGCTGGCCGGGTCGAGGAAGTCGAGGACCGACAGGGGCTCATGCACGCGGACCAGGGTCTCGCCGCCGGCCGGGATGGTGCCACGTTGCAGTACCAAGTGGGTGGCGCTGCCGGCACGGTCGACATAGGCGTGCAGCATGAATTCGCCGTGGGCGGTCTGGACCGGCTTGCTGGCGACGCGCTCGACCAGCTTTTCGGAGGCGGCACGGTAATGGATCAGATCGGCGATGGTGCCGATCTTCAGGCCATGTTCCTTGGCGAATTCGATCAGTTCGGGCAGGCGGGCCATGGTGCCGTCGTCGTTCATGATCTCGCAGATCACCGACGAGGGTTCGAGCCCGGCCATCCCGGCGAGGTCGCAGCCGGCCTCGGTATGGCCGGCGCGGACCAGCACGCCGCCGGGACGAGCGGTGATCGGAAAGACGTGGCCGGGCTGGACGATGTCGTCGGCGGTGGTGTTCCTGGCGACGGCCACCTGGATGGTGCGTGCCCGGTCGGCGGCGGAGATGCCGGTGGTGACGCCGGTGGCGGCTTCGATCGAAACCGTGAACGCGGTCCCGTACTGGGTACCGTTGCTGCGCGCCATCTGGGTCAGGCCCAGCTTCTTGCAACGGGCTTCGGTCAGGGTCAGGCAGATCAGGCCACGACCGTGCTTGGCCATGAAGTTGATTGCTTCCGGGGTGATGTGTTCGGCGGCCATCACGAGGTCGCCCTCGTTTTCGCGGTCTTCTTCGTCGACCAGAATGACCATGCGGCCGGCCTTGAGCTCGGCAACGATTTCATCAACAGTGGCAATGGCGGGATGCGGGGGCATGGGGGAGGCCAGGAAAAAACGGGGGCTGCTATTTTCTCAGAAACCGGGCGCTGCTTCATGACTTTCCGTGCCTGCTTCCCTCACCCGGTCGTCGGGGGCGGGTACGCACGATTTCTCAGCGTGAAAGCACGTCCAGCAGGAGTTGGTCCAGGCTCAGGAAAGAGATGGGTTTGGGCAGGATCGCGTCCATGCCTGCAGAATAAAAATCGCGTTCCGGGATTTCCTTGCCGCAAGCGGTCACGGCAATGACCGGCAGGCGTCGAAGACCCAGTGCCGCCTCGCGCTCGCGCAGGAGGCGCGTGGCTTCGATGCCATTCATGACCGGCATGTGGTAATCCATGAGTACCAGGTCGAATTGCCAGCGCGGCATGGCCAGGATGTCCAGGGCCATGCGGCCATTGTCAGCTTCCAGCGTCTGGTGGCCCTTGCGCTTCAGCCAGTAGTTGAGTACGCGACGATTGGCCAGGTTGTCGTCGACGATCAGGATGCTGGGCATCTGGGTTCAACCCGGGCGCAGCAGCCCCAGACGTACCGCCTGGGCAATGGCCTGGCGGCGTGAGCCGACCTGGAATTTCTGGCGGATATTGGCCATGTGGAAATTCACCGCCGATTCGGAAATTTGCAGGATGGCGGCGATTTCCCAAGAGGATTTGCCGAGTGCCGACCATTGCAGGCATTCCAGTTCGCGCGGCGTCAGTCGGAAGGGGGCGTCGATGGCCAGTGCCTCGGTCCGGTTGCCGCCGTCGTTGATTGCCTGCTGCAACATGCGGTCGGCGGCGTCGATCAAAATCTGGCTGTCGCTTTCCTTGCGTGGAATGGCGGTGGCAACGCCAATGCTGAGCGTGCAGCCCTGCAGCGACTCGAGTCGGGTATCGGCCTGGCACAGCTCGTTCATCGTCTGGCGCAGGCGTTCGGCAACGGTGAGCGCGCCGCTGACCGGGGTGTCAGGCAGGATCGCCACGATCTGCCAGGGCCGGTAATGCGCGGCAAAGTCGGAGATGCGCGCCGCGCTATGACGTAGCGACAAGGCTGCGTGGTGCAGGCAAGCCTGCAAGGGGTCGGCCGCGAGGCTGGCTTGCGGGGACTCGAGGCCGTCGATGTGGGCAAGGAGCAGGCTGACCGGCTGCTGGGTGCGCGAGCAGCGGGCGAATTCCTGGGCCAGCTTGTGGCGGGCTGCTTCTTCCGTGGCCAGCCCGGTGCTGCTGTCGACGGCGGTGGCCTGGGCCACTTCCTGCAAGGCACCGGGCGTATCCAGTCGCCCGAGCAGGGACTTCATGCTGGCGATACGCTGCATGGCCAGCAACTTGGCCTTGAGTACCAGGGTGTTGATCGGCTTGGTCAGGTAGTCGTCGCCACCGGCGGCGATTGCGGCAGCAATGTCTTCGGGCTGGGTGTTGGCCGAAATGAAAATGATCGGTGACCAGGTTTTCTGTTGCGCGCGAATGCGGCGGGCGGTTTCGAGGCCGTCGATCCCCGGCATCATCACGTCGAGCAGGACCAGGTCCGGGTTTTCCTCCTCCGCCCGTTCCAGCGCCTTGAAGCCGTTATCGGCAAGCAATACCTGGTGGCCCTGGGCGCGCAGGCTGACCTCGATACGCAGCCGCTCCAGCGCCGAATCGTCCACTACCAGGATTTTCATGGGCTCGATCTTGAAGGTTTCAGGGAATATGCACTCGAGATGTGCACAGGATAAACCCTCGGATTCTGCTGGGCGATCCCCGGCCTGGCAAGCTAGCTGAACAGACAGGTCCGCACCCGGTCCGCCGCGGAAGAGCCTGGCAGAGGGCGTAGAATCGCCGTTTTCGAGTCCTCTCCTCTCCGCATGCGGCACGCCCTGCTCCTCTCCGTTTTCGTCATCGCCTCCTGCGGGCTGGCTTACGAGCTGGTCGCCGGTGCACTGTCTTCGTACCTGCTCGGGGATTCGGTAACGCAGTTTTCCACAGTGATCGGCGCCTACCTGTTCGCGATGGGCGTCGGTTCCTGGCTGTCGAAATACATCGTCCGCGACCTGATCGGCACCTTCGTCCGGATCGAGCTGCTGGTCGGTCTGCTCGGTGGCTTTGCCGCATTGGGCCTGTTTCTCGCCTTCGTCTGGCTGCCGGCGCCGTTCCGCCTGCTGCTCTACCTGGCGGTCTTCCTGATCGGCGTCCTGGTCGGGCTGGAAATTCCGCTGGTGATGCGCATCCTCAAGCGCGAGATCGAGTTCAAGGACCTGGTGTCGCAGGTGCTGACCTTCGATTACCTCGGGGCCTTGGCGGTGTCGCTACTGTTTCCGCTGTTCCTCGCGCCGCATCTGGGCATGTTGCGTACCGGCTTGCTTTTCGGCCTGCTCAATGTCGCGGTGGCGCTGTGGGCTTTACGCCTGTTCGCCGACCAGTTGCCGGCGCGGCCTTGGCTGACGCTCCAGGCCTGGGGTGTCTTCGCGCTGCTGGCGGCGGGCTTTGCCGGTGCCGGCCGGCTGACCACGCTGGCCGAGGCGCAGATTTACGCCGACGAGATCGTGCATGCCGAAACCACGCCTTACCAGCGCCTGGTGGTGACCCGCTGGCGCGACGATCTGCGGCTGTTCATCAACAACAACCTGCAGTTCTCGTCGCATGACGAGTACCGCTACCACGAGGCCTTGGTGCATCCCGGCCTGGCCGCCTTGCCCTGGGCGCGGCGGGTGCTGGTGTTGGGCGGCGGCGACGGGCTGGCGGTGCGCGAGATCCTGAAATATCCGCAAATCGAAGCGGTGACCCTGGTCGATCTGGACGCGGCGATGACCGACTTGTTCGCCACGGCGCCGGCGCTGGTCGAGCTGAATCGCGGCGCCCTGAGTTCGCCCAAGGTCAAGGTGGTCAATGCCGACGCCCTGGTCTGGCTGGAGCAGAGCCGCGAGCACTTCGATTTCATCGTCGTCGACTTTCCCGATCCGTCGAACTTTGCGCTGGGCAAGCTCTACACCTCGGCTTTCTACCGGCTGCTCGAAAAGCGACTGGCGGCGAACGGCCTGATCGTCGTCCAGTCGACCTCGCCGCTCTATGCCCGACAGTCGTTCTGGTGCGTGGTGACGACGCTTGAGGAGGCGGGTTTGCAGACCGCGCCCTACCATGCGCTGGTGCCGTCGTTCGGCGAATGGGGTTACATCCTGGCCGGGCGGCAGAAAATCGCGATTTCCACGGTCGACCGTGAAAAAACCCGTTTTCTCACTCCGGAAACCCTGCCCGGCCTGTTCGTCTTTCCAGCCGACATGGCGCGGGTTCCGGTCGAGCCGAACCGGCTCAACAACCAGGCACTGGTGCGCTATTTCGAGAGTGAGTGGCGGCGGGTCATTCGTTGAGATTTAGCCGGAGTGCTCCGCTTGGGCCTTGACGAAGGCGATCAACTGCTCCGCCGGTAGCGGCTTGCTGAACAGGAAGCCTTGCAGCAGATCGCATTCTTGTTGCCGCAGATAAGCCTGCTGGCCAGGAGTCTCTATTCCTTCGGCCACCAGCTCCAGCCCCAGTTTGTGGCCGAGGGCGATGGTCGCCGAGCAGATCGCTGCATCGCTGTGATTGCTTTCCAGGTCCTTGACGAAGGAACGGTCGAGCTTGAGCCGGCGGATCGGCATGTGTTTCAGGTAAGCCAGCGACGAATAGCCGGTGCCGAAGTCGTCGATTGCCAGGGTGATGCCGGTGGCGGCGATCTGGTGCAGCAGGGCCAGGGTCTTGTCCGGGTTCTGCATCACCGCGCTTTCGGTGATTTCGAGCTCGATATCGCCCGGTACCAGGTCGTAGCAGGTCATCGCCCCCTGAATCAGGAGCAACAGGTTTTCGTGCCGCAGTTGCTGTGCCGAAACGTTGATCGAAACCCGGATGTCGAGGCCGGCATCGCGGAAGGCGCGGGCGTGGTGGCAGGCTTCCCAGATCACCCAGTCGCCCAGCGGCTGCATCAGGCCGGATTCTTCGGCCACCGGGATGAAGCGGGCCGGCGAAATACTGCCCAGCTTCGGGCTGGTCCAGCGCAACAGGGCTTCGACGGCGGTCACCCGGCTGCTGCCAGCGTCGATCTGTGGCTGAAAGTGCAGGGCAAACTCGGAAATGCCGGGAGCCATCGAGGCAATGGCATGGCGCAGGGTGTTTTCCAGTTGCAGGCGCTCGCCGGCACTGGCGTTCATCTTCGGTGCGTAGAACTGGTGGTTGTTGCGCCCGGCCTTCTTGGCGTAGTACATCGCCGTGTCGGCATTGCGCAGCAGGGTGCCGGGGTCCGGCCCGTCGTCGGGGTAGAGTCCGATACCGATGCTGGGCGTGGCGTAGAGGATGTGTTCGGCCACCTGGTAGCTGTCGGCAAGACTCCCTTGCAGCTTGGCGGCGATTCGGGCGGCGATCAGCGGGTCGTCGAGATCGGGCAGCAGGACCACGAACTCGTCGCCGCCGAGGCGAGCGACCAAGTCGCTGGAACGCAGGCTCTGCCGCAGGCGGACGGCAACTTTCTGCAACAACTCGTCGCCGACGTGGTGCCCGAGCGAATCGTTGATGTTCTTGAAATTATCGAGATCGATCAGCATCAGCGCCATCTGCTTGCCCTGGCGGTCACAGGTGGCAATCGCCTGCGACAGCTGCGTCTCGAAAGCCAGGCGGTTGGGCAGCCCGGTCAGCGGATCGTGGTAGGCCAGGTGCGTCAGGCGGGCGGTCGCCTCCTTGCTGGCGGTAATGTCGGTGAAGTTGGCGACGTAGTGGGTGACCGTTCCGGACTCGTCGGCGATGGAAGAAATCGACAGCCACTTCGGATACATGCTGCCATCCTTGCGCTTGTCCCAGATTTCACCCTGCCAGCCACCGCAGCGTTGCAGCGTCTGCCACATCTCCGCATAGAACTCGGGCGTATTGCGCCCGGAAGCGAGGACGCCGGGGTTCTGGCCCAGCACCTCGTCCGCCGCATAGCCGGTCAGGCGCGTGAAGGCGGTGTTGACGGCAACGATACGATTGCTGGTATCGGTGATCAGCACAGCCTCCTGGCTCTGCTCGAAAATGCGTTGCAGAACCGCTTCAGGAAGTTTCCCGGCATCGGCGGGCAGGGGTTGGGCAAACATGCTCTTCAATCATCAGTGAGTGGTGCAGAAGGCAACGGACCTGCCATGCCTTGCTTGTCGCGGCGGCTCGATCATCGGCTGACGGCCCGATGCCCGATATCCTTGCGATATTGCATCCCTTCCCAGGCGATCTGCGCGGCAGCCTCGTAAGCTGCTTTCTGGGCCAGTTTGATGTTTTCGCCGAGTGCGGTCACGCACAGTACCCGCCCGCCATTGGTCAGTACCTGGCCGTCCCTTTCCACCGTGCCGGCATGGAAGACGTGGCAGTCCTCGCCGAAACGATTGCCTTTGGGCAGGCCACCGATGACATCGCCTTTCTTCGGCGTGTCCGGGTAGTGTGCGGCGGCGAGCACCACCCCGAGGGCAATGCGACGGTCCCACTCAGCCTCGACCTGGTCGAGCGTGCCGGCAATGCCGTGTTCGAGCAGATGGGCAAAATCGGATTTCATCCGCATCAGGATCGGCTGCGTTTCCGGGTCGCCCATGCGGCAGTTGAATTCCAGCGTCTTGACCGAACCGTCCTTGCCGATCATCAGGCCAGCGTAGAGGAAGCCGGTGAAGGGAATGCCGTCGGCAGCCATGCCCCGCACCGTCGGCAGGATGATTTCGCGCATCGCCTTGGCGTGCACTTCCGGCGTTACGCACGGGGCCGGGGAATAAGCGCCCATGCCGCCGGTGTTCGGCCCCTGGTCGCCGTCGAAGATACGCTTGTGATCCTGGCTGGAAGCCAGCGGCAGCACGTTCTTGCCGTCGACCATGACGATGAAGCTCGCCTCCTCGCCGTCGAGGAAATCCTCGATCACGACGCGGGCGCCGGCATCGCCGAGCTTGTTGCCGGAGAGCATGTCGTCGATGGCGGCGTGAGCCTCTTCAAGACTCATCGCCACGACGACGCCCTTGCCGGCGGCCAGGCCGTCGGCCTTGATCACGATGGGAGCGCCCTTCTTGTCGATGTAAGCGTGCGCCGCGGTCGACTCGGAAAAAGTCTCGAAACCGGCCGTCGGAATGTTGTGGCGGGCCATGAAGCGCTTGGCGAAATCCTTCGAGGATTCAAGCTGTGCGGCAGCCTTGGTCGGGCCAAAAATCTTCAGGCCACGGGCGCGGAACACGTCAACCACACCGGCCGCCAGCGGGGCTTCCGGGCCGACCAGGGTGAGGTGAATCTTGTTCTGCTCGACGAAATCGGCCAGAGCTGCTGGATCGGTGATGTCGATGTTTTCCAGCTCGTGCTCGCGCGCCGTGCCGGCGTTACCCGGGGCGACGTACACCTTCTGCAGACCGGGGGTTTGGGCCAGCTTCCAGGCCATGGCGTGCTCGCGGCCGCCGGAACCGATTACCAGTAGTTTCATTTTAATAAAAAACCTTTCTCAGCCAATTGCTCAGACCTTTGTAAGACTCACTGTTCTCATTTAACAATTTGTTTCCAATAAGGCTACCCAAACCTCCTCCTGGAGTTCGCTGCCAAGCAAGCCATGTACTTGTGCATGCCTTTGAAAAAAAGTGCTCAGGAAATTTTTTGTTGTTGATACTGTTAACCGCTTGTCTCGCCTGTGCGACAAGTTGATTTTCTGCCGCTGCCGCAGATGCAAGGCACCAATCCTCTATATAGCCGTCAGCCTTATTTGTTGGCATTATCCAGATGCCAATTTTTGGCAATCCGTTTCTATTATCAAAAATAAAACCATCGAAACCAACATTTGAGGGAGGGGTTTGGACGTCGTATCCTCTAGGGGAAAGAAGTTTTTCTATACGCTGGTAAGTTGCAAGGAAGCCCAGTCCACCTGAACTCTTGGAGTCGGCATCCACGACCAAGCCAAGTCTAGTCACTCTTCCATCGTTTAAGCTATCCAGCAAATCTTCAAATATGAAAATTGCGTTTCCCTTTCCGTTGCCTGACGCACCATATTCCCTAGGGGGGCCTACGGTTATTTCTTGTTTTTTGTAACCAATAGTACGCAATAGCGCCTCAAAGAAAATTTGGTCAGCCTCGCCTTCTACAAGCAGCGTTTTTTGGGTCATTACCGAACCTCAATGTTCGCTTCGGTTAGGCGACCTAAGCGTTCCTCAGTAAAGACAGTAGCAAAAACGCGGCCTCTGTCATTTGCCGCGACGCTTTTCCCAAATCTGAAAAGCATGCCATCGATCTTGGTGTCTTCTATCGAAGCAGCAGAGAACGCCTCTATGCAATCCCTGCTGTGAGTTGTGGCGAAAACCTGGACACTTAATTCCTTTGCAAGGAAGAGAACTAGATCCCACGCCTGTTTTTGTACAGAGTAATGCAGGCCGTTTTCAAACTCATCTAATAAGAGAATCCCGCCTTTGGCAGAGAAAAGCGACAGTACAATTTGTAATACGCGAGTCATTCCGTCACCCATGCCGGCTAATGGAATGGGCGACGGTTCGTCTTTTAGCTTTACGATAGCAACGCGTTTTGCTTCTCTTGAGAGCGCTCCTTCGTCCTTTGATACAAAAGCAAGGCCCGTGACGTCCTCTTCAATTATCTGTAGCGCCTGTAGCAGATAGTTTTCTGCTTCTGTGAGCGCGGCCTTGTCCCACATTCCAGCGAGTTGCTCAGGAGTGACAAAATCAGTTGGAACATAAACGTAAGGTATGGCACCAGGCTCCCCGCCGCCGAATCGACTACGTCGACGGATATGTGAACTGTCATCAATATCAAGCCAAAACGAGCGATGTTTAGTGGAGATATGAAGCGCTTGGTTTGGAGAAATCTGATCTGAAAACAAATCTGGACTGTCTTTTTCAACTGGTATTCGTTTTAACCGTCGGACAATGTCACCATCTTCGTCTTGTATTTCTTCAAATGCTTCTTGAAAAAGGCGGTGTTCAATCTGAACAAAGTAGTCTTTGTTCTTGTCGCCAATGTAAATGGGGGCGCCGTCGCGCTCAGGGAATGTTCGCTTGGGGAAAAAGTGGCGGAAAGAGGACTCCAAGGCACCAATGTCGGAATTGGCTAACGGATTGTCAAAACGCAGGTTCTCATCGTGCTGCCCAAGTAGTGTACTAAGTGTTGCAGGATTGCCTTGGCTGGCAAAGATGCTAAGGGCCTCTAAGAGGGAGCTTTTGCCACTATTGTTTTTGCCGACAATAAGGTTCACTTGCCCAAGCTTAGGGATTTCCAACTCGTCAAATAATCGAAAATTTCGAATAGTCAGACTATCGATCATGGCTATCCCTTTCGTGAAAATTAGTGACGGAAGTGACGCGCACCCGTGAAAACCATCGCAATCCCGTGTTCATCCGCTGCTGCGATCACTTCTTCGTCGCGCATCGAGCCACCTGGCTGAATGACGGCAACGGCACCGGCTTCGGCCAGCACATCGACGCCGTCGCGGAACGGGAAGAAGGCGTCGGAGGCGACCACCGAGCCCTTGAGGCCGAGGCCGGCGTTCTGCGCCTTGATGCAGGCGATCTTGGTCGAATCGACGCGGCTCATCTGGCCGGCACCGACACCGAGCGTCATGCCGCCGCCGCAGAAGACGATGGCGTTGGACTTGACGAACTTGGCGACGCGCTCGGCGAAGAGCAGGTCTTCGATCTGCCGGGCGGTCGGCTGCACCTTGGTCACCACCTTCAGGCCGCTGGCTTGCGCGGTGAAGTCGTCGGCCGTCTGCACCAGCAGGCCGCCGCCGACGCGCTTCAATTCCAGCTTGTTGAGATTGCGGCCCTTGTTTTCACCCAGTGGTACGACCAGCACGCGCAGGTTGGCCTTGGCGGCGAGCGCGGTCCGGGCTTCGGCGGTGAAGGAGGGGGCGATCAGCACTTCGACGAAGTGCTTGCGGGCGTTCATTGCCTCGACGACGTCGATGCCGACTTCGCCGTTGAAGGCGATGATGCCGCCGAAAGCGGAGGTGGAGTCGGTCTGGAAGGCCTTTTCGTAGGCGCCGAGCAGCTTGGCGTCGATGGCGACGCCGCACGGGTTGGCGTGCTTGACGATGACGCAGGCGAGTTGGCCAACACTCGCGTCGAAGCTCTTGACGCATTCCCAGGCCGCATCGGAGTCGGCGATGTTGTTGTAGGACAGTTCCTTGCCCTGCAGCTGGGTGTAGGCGGCGATGCTGCCCGGCAGGGCAACGGTGTCGCGGTAGAAGGCGGCTTGCTGGTGTGAGTTTTCGCCGTAGCGCAGGATTTCGCTGCGGTCGAAGGCCAGTTGCAGCTTGGCCGGGAACACCGACGGGGTCGGGGCGGCTTCCGCCGGCTTGGCTTCGGCGCCTTCGTCGAGGCCGGTCAGCCAGTTGGCGATCATGCTGTCGTAACGGGCGGTGTGGGTGAAGGCCTTCTTGGCCAGGCCGAAGCGGGTCGCCAGGGCCAGTGCGCCGCCGTTGGCTTTCATCTCGTCGAGCAGCGGCTGGTAGTCGGCCGGGTCGGTGACGATGGCGACGCCGTTGTAGTTCTTGGCCGAGGAACGGACCATCGCCGGACCGCCGATGTCGATGTTTTCAATCGCGTCTTCGAGCGTGACGCCGGCCTTGGCGATGGTGGCGGCGAACGGGTAGAGGTTCACGCAGACCAGGTCGATCATCGGAATGCCGTGCTGTTCGATGGTCGCCATGTGCTCGGCCAGGTCGCGGCGGGCCAGGATGCCGCCGTGCACCTTCGGGTGCAGGGTCTTGACGCGGCCGTCGAGCATTTCCGGGAAACCGGTGTAGTCGCCGATCTCGGTCACGGTCAACCCGGCGTCGCGCAGCATTTTGGCGGTGCCGCCGGTGGACAGCAGCTTGACGCCTTGAGCGGCGAGGCCTTGGGCGAATTCGAGAACACCCGTCTTGTCGGAGACGGAAATCAGCGCTTGTTTGATGGACATATTAGGATCGAGTGATTAGGAGTTAGGATCGAGCAGTGAGGATTCAGGATCGCGTTGCCTGGGAGCTAGAGGCTTACTAGCAGCTAATGGCTGGATCCTCGATCCTCAAAGCAGTTGATGTTCGGTCAGCTTCTTGCGCAGGGTGTTGCGGTTGATGCCGAGCATCTCGGCGGCCAGCGTCTGGTTGTTGCCGGCTTTTTCGAGCACGATTTCGAGCATCGGGCGTTCGATGCTCTTGAGCACCATTTCATAGATCGCGCACGGCTTTTCACCGTCCAGATCGCGAAAATACTGTTCCAGCGCCCCCTGGACGCAGGCGGAAATGTCCTGTTGGCTCATGCTGCCAACTCCTTCTCTGGATTTTGTTTGTGTTCTTCGTACTGCAGGTGCTCGTGCGCTTCAGCATAACGCAGGAAGAAGTCGTCGACCGCGCCGCGTTGCAACTCGACCGTCGGTAGTGTGTTCATGATTTTGCGGAAGGCTGCCGAGCCGATCAGGCCCTTGGTATACCAGCTGATGTGCTTGCGCGCGACCTTCACCCCGGTCTCCAGCCCGTAAAAGGCGTAGAGGTCTTCGAGGTGAGCGAGCAGGATGGCGTGGATTTCAGCCACCGGTGCCGGCGGCAACTTCTCGCCGGTCTTCAGGTAATGCTCGATCTCGCGGAACAGCCACGGCCGGCCTTGCGCGGCGCGGCCGATCATCAGGCCGTCGGCGCCGGTTTTTTCCAGCACCAGCCTGGCCTTCTCGGGCGTGGTGATGTCGCCGTTGGCGATCACCGGGATGTTGACCAGCGTCTTGACGTAGGCAATGGTCTCGTACTCGGCGTCGCCGGTGTATTGCTGGCAGCGCGTCCGGCCGTGGATGGCGACGGCGCGGATGCCGGCGTTCTCGGCGATGCGGGCGATGTTCGGCGCGTTGCGGTTGGCCAGGTTCCAGCCGGTACGGAATTTCAGCGTCACCGGGGTATCCGGGACGGCGGCGACCACGGCATCGAGAATTTCGCCGACCAGCAGCTCGTTCTGCATCAGCGCCGAGCCGGCCATCACGTTGCAGACCTTCTTGGCCGGGCAACCCATGTTGATGTCGATGATCTGGGCGCCGTTATCGACGTTGTGCTTGGCCGCTTCGGCCATCATCTTCGGATCGGCGCCGGCGATCTGCACCGAAATCGGCTCGACTTCGCCGTCGTGATTGGCGCGGCGCAGGGTTTTGGCGCTGCCGTAAAGCAGCGAGTTCGAGGTCACCATTTCGGACACGGCGAGGCCCGCGCCGAGTTTCTTGCAGAGTTGCCGGAAAGGACGGTCGGTCACCCCGGCCATCGGAGCGACAAAGAGATTGTTGCGGAGCTGAAAACCGGCAAATTCCATGTAAAAGCAGAGAGATGAAAAAAGAAAAGACAGCGGCGAAGCTGTCGGGGGGCGTGCGGAGGGTGGTGCGGGCAAGGCGCGGATTCTACCGCAAAAGCCGCTTAAAAAATAGTCAAGCGACGGCTGGCGTGGGGCTGACCGTCGCTTTTTCCGCCGTGGTGGCCGGGCCGGTCAATGCCCCTTGAGGGCATAAATGCCGGGGGCGTTGCGCCAGTAACCCTTGTAATCCATGCCGCAGCCGAACAGGAAACGGTCGGGGATGTCGAGGCCGGTGAAGTCGGCACGCATGCCGGGCTCGGCCTTGCGCGCATGCAGTTTGTGAACGAGTACGGCGCTTTGGACGCTGGCGGCGCCTTCGTCGCGCAAATGCTGGCAGATGGCCTTGAGGGTGTGGCCTTCGTCGAGGATGTCGTCGATGACCAGCACGGTACGGTCCTTGATCTCCTGGGTCGGGCGCACGCGCCAGTCGAGCAGGCTGTTGCCGGAGAGCTGGTGGCCGTAGCGGCTGGCGTGCAGGTAGGCGGTTTCGAGCGGAAAGTCGAGGCGGGCGAGCAGGCGACCGGCAACGATCAGGCCGCCGTTCATCACGGTGTACACCAGCGGGTTGCTGTCGGCGAGGCGGGCGGTGATCTCGCTGGCCATTCGGTCGAGTGCGGCATTGACCTGTTCCGGGCTGGCCAGGCAATCGGCCTCGGCCATCGCGCGCTTGATTTCATTCATGTCGACGGTCATTTCAATGTCCTTCAAATTCGCAAACGGTAAAAACGGGCAGTCCGGCGGCCTTGATCAAGGCCGAACCGCCGAGTTCGGGCAGGTCGACGATCGCCGCGGCTTCGACGATCTCGCCGCCGAGGCGCTGGATCAGGCGGGCACCAGCCAGCATCGTACCGCCGGTAGCGATCAGATCGTCGATCAGTAGCACGCGGTTGCCGGGCTGGATCGCGTCGGTGTGGATTTCGACGGTGGCGTTGCCGTATTCGAGTTCGTACTCCTCGCTGACGGTGGTGAACGGCAGTTTGCCCTTTTTGCGCACCGGCACGAAGCCCTTGTTCAGCTGGTGGGCGACGACGGCGCCAAGGATGAAGCCGCGCGCGTCGATGCCGGCAACGACGTCGATCCGTTCTTCCATGTAGCGCAGCACGAAGGCATCGACCAGGACGCGGAAGGCGCGCGGATCCTGCAGGACCGGCGTGATGTCGCGGAACTGCACACCGGCCTCCGGCCAGTCGTGGACGGTGCGGATGCGGGCTTTGAGATAGCCGGTATCGGGCAAGGGGGCCTTATTCACGGTCAACCTCAGAGCAGGGCAAATTTGGCGACGAAGGCGGCGGCGATGATCGCCACCGTCGGCGAGACGTCGCGGGCGCGGCCAGCCAGCACCTTGATCGCGACATAGGAAATGAAGCCGAAGGAAATCCCGTGCGCAATCGAGAAAGTGAACGGGATGGTGATCGCGGTGACCACCGCCGGGGTGGCTTCGGTCAGGTCGTCCCATTCGATCTCGGCGAGGCCGCGCGACATCAGGATCGCGACGTAGCACAGCGCCGGCGCCGTGGCGTAGGCCGGGACGGTGCCAGCGAGCGGGGCGAAGACGATGCAGCAGAGGAAGAGCAGGGCGACGACCACGGCGGTCAGCCCGGTGCGACCGCCGGCAGCGGTGCCAGCGGCCGATTCGATGTAGGCAGTGGTCGACGAGGTACCGAGCACGGCACCGGCGCTGATCGCCACCGAGTCGGCGAGCAGGGCTTTTTTCAGGCGCGGCAGCTTGCCGTCTTTGTCGAGCAGGCCGGCGCGGTGGCAGACGCCGACCAGGGTGCCGGAGGCGTCGAACAGCTCGACCATGAAGAAGGTCAGCACCACGGCGAGCAGCCCGGCGTTGAGCGCGCCGGCCAGGTCGAGCTGCATGAAGGTCGGGGCCAGCGACGGCGGAGCGGCGACGATGCCCTTGAATTCAACCAGGCCAAGTGCCACCGAGGCGCCGGTGACCGAGAGGATGGCGATGATGATCGCACCCGGCACCTTGCGGTACTCCAGCGCCGCGATCAGCATGAAGCCGGCGGCGGCGAGCAGTGGGCCGGGGCTGTGGAGGTCGCCGAGGGTGAGCAGGGTCGCCGGGTGGGCGGTGATCAGGCCAGCGTTCTTGAGGCCGATGATCGCCAGGAAGAGGCCGATGCCGGCCGAAATCGAATATTTGAGCGAGGTCGGGATGGCATTGACGATCCATTCGCGGACCTTGAACAGGCTGAGCAGGATGAACAGGATGCCGGAAATCAGCACCGCACCGAGCGCCGCCTGCCAGGTGTAGCCCATGCCCTGAACGACGGTGAAGGCGAAATAGGCATTGAGTCCCATCGCCGGCGCCAGCGCCACCGGGTAGTTGGCGTAGAGCCCCATGATCGCGGTGCCGATGGCGGCGGCGAGGCAGGTGGCGACGAATACCGCATCGCGCGGCATGCCGGCGGCCGAGAGGATGTCCGGGTTGACGAAGACGATGTAGGCCATCGTCAGGAAAGTGGTCAGGCCGGCGAGGACTTCGGTGCGCACCGTGGTGCCGTGGGCTTGCAACTGGAACAACCGTTCGAGCATGCGCCGCTCCCGGAAAAAAGCGGCGCATCCTAGTCGATCGGCGAGAGGGTTGGCTATTGTGGTAAACACGGAGAGGGGGTTTTTGCCTTTTTTCACGGTCGACCGTGAAAAAAGGCAAAAACCGCGTTCAGTGACCGGAAAGGAGCAGCGCGCCGGTCAGCAGCAGGGAAAAGAGTAGTTGCAGGGCAGCGGTTTGTGCCAGGAGGGTGTTGAAGACCGGCCCTGGTGTTTCGCGGGCGAAGCGACGGCCGAGGCGCAGCGCCAGTGGGGCCGAGAGCAGCGGCAGCAAGAGCACCGGTCCAAGTTGCAAGGCCAGCAGCGGCAGACAGAGGTAGGCGGCGAGTAATTGCAGTGCATAGATACGGCGCATCGCCGGCCGGCCGACGCGAACTGCCAGCGTGTTCTTCCCACTCCTGGCATCGCCGTCGCGGTCGCGATAGTTATTGACGCTGATCACCGCCGCCGCCAGCAAACCGACCGGGCTTGCCAGCAATAGCGCCTGCGCTGTCAGGGTCAGGGTTTGCAGGTAGAAACTACCGCCGACGGCAACCAGGCCGAAAAAGACAAAAACGAAGATTTCACCGAGTGGACCGTAGGCAATCGGCCTTGGGCCACCAGTGTAGGCCCAGCCGGCGGTCAGCGAGGCCAGGCCGATGGCGACGATGGGCCAGCCGCCATGCCAGACCAGGTAGATGCCGCAGGCAAAGGCCAGCACGAAGCACAGCCAGGCACCGGCGGCTACCGCGCGCGGGCTCAGCCAGCCCTCGGCGGTGGCGCGGCGGGGGCCGATCCGTTCCGGCGTGTCGGTGCCGCGCAGGAAGTCACCGACGTCGTTGAACAGATTGGTGCCGATCTGGATGAACGCCGCGCCGAGCGCCGCCGCCAGCAGCGGCAGCCACAGCAGCGTGCCGTGTTGTTGCCAGGCCAGAGCGCTGCCGACGAGCACCGGCGACAGCGAGACCGGCAGGGTTTTCGGGCGGCAGGCAAGCAGCCAGGCGTGCAGAGGGGTCATGCGGCAGGGGGAAGGTGGCGCGGAAAAACCGGCAATGATAGCGGTGAATCGGCGCCGGCACAGTCGGCTGGCCGCTTTTTTTGCTGCCGGCTTTTTCCGGCCGGCCAGTAGGGATTCCTCCTTTTCGCGGGCTTTTCCCTTGCCGGGGCGGGTAGCGGCCGATGCGTTCGGCCGGAATTTCTGGCGCACCGCCAAAAATCTGTAACGCAGACTTTGTACAGTCCGTCGTCTCCAAAAAAGCCAAAGCTGACGAAAATGAGAATTTTAGAGCCGGTGGTCCACCTGATTGGCCAACTGTCCTTCCGCAACAAGTTGCGGGTGACCGCCTTGGTCTTCGGCCTGCCGCTTCTGGCGGCAACAACGGCACTGCTATTGGCGATCAATGCGCGGGTCTCGGGTTTGCAACAGGAAAATGCCGCGCTGGGCCTCCAGTTACCGGCGGCCACCTTGTTTGCTTCGCTGAGCCAGCACGCGGCGCTGATCGCGGCTGTCGAGGAAGGCGGCACCTCCCTGGAAGGCCTGCTTGCCGCCCGGCGTCAGCGTGTGAGCGACGACTTGCAGGCCTTCAATCGTGGCCTCGCCGCCTTCGAGTCCGCTCCCGCCGAACGGCGCGCTTACTGGCAAAGCCTGGGCGAAGAGCTGGCACGGGGCCAGGTGCTGGATTCGAGCGCACTGCTGCAAACCTTGCATGCCGATCTCGACGTGCTCAACGAGCGTGCGGGCCTTTTGAGCGACGGCGATGCGGCGAGTAGCCGCCTGCTCGACGTCCTGACCGGGCATTTGCCGGGTTTGCTGGCCTCAACCGGGCAGGTGGCACAAATCGGCGCCGTGGTGCTGACCAAGAAAAGCGTGCGCGGCAGTCGCCGCAGCGACCTTACCCTGCATCGAGGCAACTTCGATGCACTGGTGCTCTGGAGCATGGAAAGCTTGCGCAAGGTCGGTCAGGTCCGCCCGGAACTGGCAGCGGCGCTCGACTTGGCCGCCGGTCGCTTGAATACGGCCTTCTCTCCCCTGCAGGAAGCGATCACCATCAAGATGCTCGACACCACCGATTTCGCGATGGAGCCCGGGGAATTTCTGGCGCTGACGGATCGCTCGTTTGCCGAGACGCTGGCGGTGGGGGGCGGTCTGAGCGAGGTCGGGCAGCAGATGCTGGCCCAGCGCCTCGATGTACTGACCTTGCAACGGGATATCGTGCTTGCTGCCATCGTGTTGACCTTGCTCCTGGTGCTTGCCGGTTTCATTGCCGCCTACATTTCGATCATGCGCGGCCTGAATGGTCTCTCCGATGCGGTCGAGACAATGGCTGCGGGCAATCTCGACGCACGGGTCGAGGTCAGAAGTCGTGACGAATTGGGCGAGGTCGGACTGCGCTTCAACGAAATGGCCAGCCGGCTTGCCGAGCAGACTGGCGAGCTGCGGGAAAAGACCAGCGAAATCAACGGGATGTTGCAGAATCTGCCGCAGGGTATTCTGACCATGGGAAACTCGGCCCGGATCGAGGGTGAATACTCTCGCCACCTTGAGGGCATCCTCGAGCAGCAGGCGCTGGCCGGAAGTGCCGTGCTCGACCTGCTGGGGGCGCACCGGGCGCTGGATGCCGACCTGCGGGCCAGGGTCGAGGCCACGATTGCCGCCTGCGTGGGCGAGGATCCGATGAACTTCGAATTCAATGCCCACCAACTGCCGACCGAGTTGGTCTACCGCCTCGCCGATGGCCGCGAGAAAGTACTCGAATTACTTTGGGCGCCGATCTGCGATGCCGATGAGACGGTGGTCGAGCGTCTGTTGCTGTGCATCCGCGATGTGAGCGAAATGCGCAAGCTGGCCGCCGAGGCCGAGCACCAGAAGCGGGAATTGCTGATGATCGGCCAGATCCTCAAGGTCAGCCAGGAAAAATTCCATGCCTTCATCGAAGGTTCCAGGGCTTTTCTGGCGGAAAACCGGGAACTGCTGCATGCCGCCCGTCACGCCGATGGCGAACTGGTCGCGACCCTGTTCCGCAACATGCACACCATCAAGGGCAATGCCCGGACTTTCGGCCTTCTGCAGCTGACGCACATCGTCCATGTCGCCGAGCAGGCCTACGACAGCTTGCGGCAGCCGGGGGGCGCGGCCAGTTTCGATCAAAAATCCCTGCTCGCCCAACTGGACGAAGTGGCCGCACGGGTGGATGAATACGCGCAGCTGAACGAAGTGACCCTCGGGCGTAAAGGTCCGGGGCGGCGGGCAGGCGCCGAGAAGTACCTGATGGTCGAGCGCGAACATTTCGACAGCTTGCGCTATAGCCTCGACGCCTACGACCTGCTTGCCTGTTCTCGCGAAACCGTGGTTGCCCTGCTCGCTGAATTGCGGCAGGAGCTGGCCCTGGTGGGTTGCGAATCGATCCGGAACGTGCTCGACAGCGTATTCGCTTCCCTGCCTTCACTGGCGGAAGAGCTGGGTAAGGCGCCGCCGCAATTGCTGCTCGCGGATCATGGCTGGCATGTGCGCAACCAGCTTGCCGACTTGTTGCGCAATGTCTGCATGCACCTTTACCGCAATGCGCTCGACCATGGTATCGAAACGCCTGCCGAACGCCTGGCGGCTGGCAAGCCGGCGGCGGGGCGCATCGAATTGCACCTGGCGTGCGATGGCGATCGTTTCCACCTGCGATTGCGGGATGACGGCCGTGGTCTTGCCCTGGCCAAGATTCGCGCACGCGCCGGGGAAAAGGGCTGGTCGGAGCAGGCCGGCGGCGACGATGCTCATGTCGCCAACCTGATTTTCGCCCCGGGTTTTTCAACGGCGGAACAGCTGACCGAGGTCTCCGGGCGCGGGGTGGGCATGGATGCGGTACTGAGCTTCATCAAGCGCGAACAGGGAGAAATCCACCTGCGCCTGACCGGCGGCAGTGAGGGCGATGCCTATCGCCCCTTTGAAACCCTGATCCAACTACCCGCCCAGCTCGCCGTACAGGCGGCGCCTTCGCAGCATCTCAAGCATGCCGCCCGCTCGCCCGCACCGGCACCGGCACCGGCTTCGGTTGCGGCAACGACGTGGCTGGTACCGGGCCTGGGGGCGGATCTGGCCGGTAATCTGGGAGCGGTCGGCGGATGAATGGCGCAATCTGGTGGCTGCTTCCGCTAGCCCTGTCCTTGTTGCTCAGCCTGGGCTGGGGTCTTGTCCTCAAGCGTCGCTGGCAGGGCAGCGAATTCGGCCGGCGTGCCGCCGAAGGGGCGTCGCAAGCCTTGCGGGCCGAGCTGGAAGCGGCGCAGGCGCGCTTGCTCGTCCTGCAGGCCAGCCTGAGCGAGGCCGAAGGGGCTGGAGAACGCCGGCAACAGCAATTGGCCGAGGCACAGTCTGCCCTCGCCGATGCCGAGGCGCGCGCCGAGCGGTTTTCCGAGGCCGATCTGGCCGACCTGGCCTGGCATCGCGAAACCCTGCCCGCCCTCAAGGAAGAAACGCAAAAGCGCCTGCAGCCGATTGCCGAGGAAGCGGCGCAACTGCGCAACGTGGCCCTGCTTTTTGAACAATGGCATCAGCAGATGAGCAGTTTGCTGACGCAGAACCAGGTGATGCACCGGCAAAATACCGAGTTCGGTTCCATCGTCAAGGGCGTGGTCATCCTCTCCCTGAATGCCGCCATCGAGGCGGCGCGGGCGGGCGAGTCCGGGCGCGGCTTTGCCGTCGTCGCCGATGAGGTGAGAACCCTGGCGGTGCGTTGCGAGCGCTTGTCGCTCGATTATTCCCGCAGTCTGCACCAGAACGATTTGACGACGACGGCCACCTTTCAGCAGATACAGGCCGAGGGCAAGATGATTTCGGCCGCGATCAGCCAGCTGGAAGCACAAATCGGCCAGTTGCAGTCCGCGCTGTCCTGAACCGGGAAAGGAAGCGGCAATGATCAGCGAAAGTACCAAGCGCAGCCTGAACGAAATCTTCATCCGTGCGGTGAGCAGCCACCTGCGGCTGGACGAGAGCGATCAAGTCTCCGTGCAGCCGACGCCGGCCGGGCAATCGCCGAACGGGGAGCAGCAACTCCTGCTGCTGACGATTGCCGGTTTTTCCTTCAAGTTGCTGGTGATGTTTCACCTCGATGCCAGGGCGTTGCAGGCGTATTTCAGCCAGCCGGATTGCGGACGGGTGTTCGACGAGGTCTTTCCCGAACTCGGCAACCTGTGTTGCGGAGCAATCAACCGCGATCTCGCCCGCTATTTTCCCCATCTCGGCATGTCAACGCCCTTCCGCCTCGACGGCCGCTGCTTCGATTACCTGGCCAGTGTCAGGCCGGCACATGTCGCGCATCACCGGATCGCCATCAATGGCGACATCCACCTCGATGCCACGCTTTGCCTTTGTGCCTACGCGCCCATCGATTTTCAGTATGTTCATGTCGCGCCGGTGGTCGAGTCGGGCGAGATCGAACTGTTTTGAACCTTGACCGAGGTTCGAGCTTGAACCCCACCCGGAGGAGCCGTGCATGGATGAACAACTGGTCAGCAAGGTGCTGATTCTCGACGACAGCGCTCAACACCGCGATGCCTTGCGCGAGTTTTGCGATGCCAACCATCTGGTCGGCCTCAAGGTGCGAAAAAGCCGCCTGATGTCGGTGTTGCGGACCAATATCGATCTGGGTGCGATCTTTTTTTCGGAAAATTATGCGCTGACCCCGGAGGAGAGTGCCGAACTGGCCGTGCGAATTCATAGCGTGCGCCCGGAATTGCCGATCATCCTGCGACGGGAGACGGCCGCCGATTTTGCCGGCGTGCCGGACAGCCTGCGTCGTGCGACTTGTGCCGTCTATCGTGCCGGCGACTGGACGCGCCTGAAGGAAATCGTCGATCACCACATCTTCAGCCTGTACTACCCCTGCGAACTGGTGCGCGGTATTTCCGAATTGACGGAAAGCGTTCTCGCGGCGCAGTTTCCGACCCTGGCGGTGAATTGGGAAACGCCGTGTGTCGTTCGCGACCGGGTGATTTTCGGCGAAGTCTTCAGCTTGATTCCGCTCGAAAGCAATTGGTGTCGCGGCTACATGATGTTGCAGACGGAAGAACAGGGGCTGCTCGACTATCTGCTCCGCCATGCCGGGCGAACCGAGGCGGGTTTTCGCGATGTCAATAACCTGCTGGCCGAAATCACCAACTTGATCTGGGGTGGTTTCAAGAACCGCTACATCGGCGATGGCGGTGCGGCACTGCGCCAGGTGCAAGTACCCCTGGTGGTCAATCACCGCCATAAGTACATCTCCTTTGGCAGCGACAACCCGCAACTGTGTTTCCTCTACACCTTGCGCGACGAGGAGTGCGGACAGGAAATCCGCATCTTCCAGCGCTTCGTTTTCAACCTCAACTGGTCGCCCGAAGACTTCAAGGTCGTTCTCCATGCCGGAGATAGCCTGGTTGCCGCCGGCGAACTGGAACTGTTCTGAATATTTGACTGGGAGAAATGAGCAATGGCGAAAATTCTGATTGTCGATGACTCGAGTACCGTCCGCGACGAAGTGGCCGGTTTCCTCAAGGCCGCGGGCCTGGAGGTGGCGACCGCAATCGATGGCAAGGACGGGCTGGCCAAGATCAAGGCCGACCCCGGCCTCAAGCTGGTGGTCTGCGATGTGAATATGCCGAACATGGATGGTCTGACCATGGTCGAAAAAGTCCGGGCCGAGCTGGGCAATAAAAGCATCAACGTGATCATGCTCACCACCGAAAGCAGCCCGGCAATGAAGGAGCGCGGCAAGGCGGCGGGCATCAAGGGCTGGATCGTCAAGCCCTTCAACGGTGCGGCGGTGCTCGAGACCTTCAAGAAACTCGCGGCCTGAGCGACTCGGCCGAGGGCGCCGGTGCGGCCTGTCGCCAGACCGGCGGCTTATCGCTCAGGGCCAGGCGCGGGCGCCCCAGATCATCCGCTTGGCGACGAAATGGCGGGCGGGCGGGAAGATGTCGAGCGCCCACAGGCCGAGGCCGCGCGCCAGCTTGAGCGGGGCGCAGTCGTTGGAGAAGGCCTTGACCACCTGGTCGGTAAAGAAAGCGCCGCCTTCGCGGTCGAGGCGGCGGCTGCGCGCGTAGGCGGCGAGGTCGACACGGTCGACGCCGTCGCGCAGTAAAAATTCAGCCAGCTGCCAGGCGTCGCGCAGGCCGAGGTTGAAGCCTTGGCCCGAGACCGGGTGCAGGGTTTGCGCGCTGTTGCCGATCCACACTTCGCGCTGCCGGTGCAGCGCCTGGCGCATCCGCAGTGCCAGCGGAAAGCGGCTGCGCGGGCCGGGGGCGGCGAACTTCATGTTGCGGCCGAACTGGCGTTCGAGCGCGGCGATGAAGGCGGTGTCGTCGAGTGCCATCACCGCGTCGGCTTTCTCCGGCGGCAGGGTGAACACGATCGAGTATTCGTCGCCGAGCGGCAGCAAGGCCAGCGGGCCGTCCGGGGTGAAGCGTTCCCAGGCGCGGCGCTGGTGTCCGGTCCCATTGGCAGAAACGGGTGTCACCTCGCAAATCACCGCATGCTGGCCGTAAGCCGTGACCTTGACCCCGGCTTCGTCGCCGGGCGTGCCTTCGGCGTGCACCAGCAGCTTGCAGTGCAGGCGGCGCAACTGGCCGGCGTGGCGCAGCGCGACCGTGGCGCCGTCGGCATCGCTGGTGATGTCGAGAATTTCGGCCTCGGCGAGCAGCTGCTCGCTGGTCAGCCGGACAGCCAGCGCGGCGGCGAGGTCGCGGTAGCGGACGACGTAGCCGAGCGCCGGCAGCTGGTAATCGGCGCGGTCGAGCAGGGTGCGGCCGAAGCCGTCCTTCTGCGAAATGTGGATGGTTTCAATCGGTGTCGCGGCGCGGGTCGGCCAGCTGTGGATCTGTTCGAGCAGTTCGCGCGCACCGTGCGACAAGGCCAGCGCGCGCGGGTCGGCCTGTAGCGCGCTCTGCCCCCCAAGGGGACTTCCTTCGGGGCGCGGTCGGCGGTCGAGCAGCAGCGACGACTGGCCGCCGGCAGCCAGCGCCAGGTGCAGGGTCATCCCGACCGGGCCGGCACCGACGATCAGGATGTCGACGTTTTCAACGGCGGTTTCAGTCATGGCGCATCACCTCTTCAATCTCGGCCACCGTTTTCGGTGCCGTGGTGTAGACCTGGCAACCGCTTTCGCTGACGCGCACGTCGTCCTCGATGCGGATGCCGATGCCGGCGAACTCCGGCGGAATGTCGGCGCCGGGGCGGATGTAGAGGCCGGGTTCCACGGTCAACGTCATTCCCGGATGCAAAACCGTCCATTCGTCGCCGACCTTGTATTCGCCGGCGTCGTGCACGTCGAGCCCGAGCCAGTGGCCGGTGCGGTGCATGTAAAAGCGGCGGAAGTCGCCCTTTTCGATCAGTCCGTCGACGTCGCCGGTGAGCAGCTTGAGGTCGACCAGGCCTTGGGTCAGCACGCGTACCGCCGCGTCGTGCGCTTCCATGAAGTGGCGGCCGGGCGCGGTGGCGGCAAAGGCGGCCTGCTGCGCGGCGAGAACGATTTCATACACGGCCTTCTGTGCCGGGCTGAAGCGGCCATTGACAGGGAAGGTACGGGTGATGTCGGCGGCGTAGCCCTGGACCTCGCAGCCGGCGTCGATCAGCACCAGGCTGTGGTCGTTGAGCAGCTTGTTGTTGTCGACGTAGTGCAGCACGCAGGCGTTGGCGCCGCCGGCAACGATGGGCGTGTAAGCGTGGGCGTCGGCGCCGCGCTTCCTGAATTCGTAAGTCAGTTCGGCTTCGAGTTCGTATTCGGCCAGTTCCGGGCGGCAGGCGCGCATCGCCCGCGCGTGGCCGGCGCTGGCGATGTCGGCGGCGCGCTGCATCAGGTCGAGTTCGGCGGCGTCCTTGACCAGGCGCATCGCGTCGAGTTCGGCGCGCAGGTCGTGGATCGCGCGCGGCGCCCGTTTGCCGGCGCGGGTCTGCGCGCGTACCGCGTTCAAGGCCTGGGCGATACGCGCATCCCAGGCAGCATCGTGGCCGACGCTATGCCACAGGCTGTCACGGTCGACCAGCAATTCGGGCAATTTCCGGTCGAAGTCCTCAATCGAATAGGCGGCATCGAAACCGAAGGCCGCCTTGGCCGCCTTCGGACCGTAACGGTAGCCGTCCCAGATTTCGCGTTCCTCGTGCTTTTCGCGGCAGAAGAGGATGGATTTGGCTTTCTGCTTGCCCTGGGCGCCAACCAGCACCACCACCGCCTCCGGTTCGGGAAAGCCGCTCAAGTACCAAAAGTAGCTGTCGAAACGGTAGGGAAAATGCGCATCGCGATTGCGTACGACTTCCGGCGCAGTCGAGATGATGGCGACGCCGTCGCCGATGGTCTGGAGCAGGCGCTTGCGGCGGGCGGAAAAGTGGGCGTGGGTCATGTGCGGAATGGCTTCAATAATTTTCTGGTGGCATTGCCAAGGGTGGTGCCCGGCTATTTGTACGTATATAATCTGCTCAACACGGCCCCTCTCGGTAACCTCGCTTCGGCGGGGAAGCTGCTGAGGGGTTTTTTATTGCGCAACGGTTTTCCGCAATTTACCACTGAGCCTCCCAGTCGGACGGTGCGCCCAGGCTGTTTAGGTCAATGCCCTGTGTTTTCAGTGCCGGGAAGGCAAGCAAATGAGCCTGCATTCGGGCCGGCCAACTGGACTTGGGGTTGATCGCCCGTAGCAGGTGGCAAGTCAGGCGCAGTAACATGAAGCAGCGGGCGCGTGCATGCTCGTTGGCTTCGAAAGCGGCCACCCAGGGGATTTCAGTTGCCGGTGGCAGGAGGGGTTGGTCAACGATGTTGCGATTCCACAAGCGGCTATGGTGAGCACAAACGTTGCGCAGATAGTTCAGGCTGCGCAACCAGGTCGCAAAGATGCGGCCATTGCTCAGGCCGTACTGGCGGGCGATGCTGTCCTGATCGGCTTCCAGCATGCCGTTGAAGAGTGTGGACAGTGTGCCGAAATCCCATACTTCGCAGGCCACCCAGATTGCCAGCGGTAAACCGTATTTGCTTTTGTTGTGGCGGACGAAATCTTCTTTTGAGCGGCTGATCAATTGCGCATGCTTGCTCAGCCATTCGTGATGCCGGGAAAGGCCGCTATCACGATCCAGCTTGCTGGCGAAGTTGTGGTGGAACAGGGTTGGGTTCAGGTAAGCAAACGGATCGCGCCGGCCCAGTGTGTGTGCAATATCAACGCGCAAGGCAACTTCAATGCGTTCCAGGGCGTCGAGGGTGAGTAGCCGTAGTTGCTTGTCAAAAACATAGAGGTCGACCGCGTGCTGGAAGGTTGTTCCCGGCTTGAAGCTTTCCAGCGGAAGCGTTTCGACCTTGAGTTTTTTCGGTTTACGCCCTTGTTCGTTGAGCAAGATCAGCTGGCCGCTGCGTTCCCGAAAGGCAAACCAATAGCCGCTCAAGCGGTAGTAGCCGATCCGCTCCAGATAGTCGAGCGCCAAGGAGCGATCACTGATTTGCATACCATGTTCGATCAGTTGGTCGAGTTGCTCAGCGTAGCTCTTCCAGCGTTTGGGGTAGGACATGCAAATCAGCCTTACTGGCCCTGGCTTAGTGCAGCATCGAGTTCGGCCAGTCGTTGCGGGGTGCCGACGTCGACCCAGCGGCCCGTGTGCAGGCTGGCGCTGAGGGTGCCGGCGGCGATGGCGGCATCGAGCAGCGGGCGCAGTTTCATCGCCTGGCCGGGCGGGACGTCGGCGAACATTGCCGGCGAGTACACCCCGATCCCGGCGTAGGTGTAGGTCGGGCTGCCGGCGCTGGCGGCAACGACGCGGCTGCCAGCCAGGCTGAAGTCGCCGCCACGGTGGTGCTCGGGGTTGGCGACGAAGAGCAGGTGGGCGCTGGCGGCGAGGCTGGGCAGAGTAGGGTTGGCGCCTTGGTTTTTCGTCATTTCCACGGTCGACCGTAGAAAAGCCGAAAAATCGAGGTCGCAGTAGACGTCGCCATTGACCACCAGAAAGGGCTGCTCGCCGAGCAGCGGCAGCGCCTGCGCGATGCCGCCGGCGGTTTCCAGTGCGCCCGGCGGTTCGGCCGAATAGGCGATGCGCAGGCCCCAGCGGGCGCCGTCGCCGAGCGTCTGCTCAATCTGTTCGCCGAGGTGGGCGTGGTTGATCACCACCTCGCGGATGCCGGCGGCGGCCAGCTTTTCCAGGTGCCAGACGATCAGCGGTTTGTCGCCGACCGGCAACAGCGGCTTGGGCGTGTGGTCGGTCAGTGGGCGCATGCGTTCGCCGCGACCGGCGGCGAGGATCATTGCTTTCATCGGGGCTAGGCTCGGGTGGTTGGGCACCGGGAGCGCGGAGCGGCGTGTACTCGTTCCGTGCTCGCGGCGGCTGCGGTTAGCGCCGGTAGCCGATCTGCTCGGTCTGGCCGTCGAGGCGGTCGAGCAGGTTGAGCAGCGGCTTGAGTTGCACGTAGCGGCCGGCGGTCTTCTTGGCGTAGGTCATGAAGCGCGGCAGGTCTTCAATGTACTTGTCCTTGCCGTCACGGTACTTGAGGCGGCAGAAGATACCGAGCACCTTGAGGTGGCGCTGCAGGCCCATCAGTTCGTATTCGCGCCAGAAATGGCCGAAGTCCTCGCGCACCGGCAGGCCGGCAGCGCGGGCCTTTTCCCAGTAGCGGACGACCCAGTCGATTTCTTGCTCCTCGTCCCAGGAGATGAAGGCGTCGCGGAACAGCGAGACCACGTCGTAGCTGAGCGGCCCCATCACTGCGTCCTGGAAGTCGATGATCCCCGGCGTCAGCGTCGCTTCGCTCTCGACCACCATCAGGTTGCGCGGCATGAAGTCGCGGTGCACGAAGACCTTGGGCTGGGCCAGTGCGCTGTTGATCAGGAATTTGAAAGTGCGGTCAAGCAGGGATTTTTCTTCGGCGCTGAGTTCAACGCCGAGGTGGCGGCCGACGAACCATTCCGGGAACAGGTCGAGTTCGCGGCGCAGCAGCGTCGCGTCGTAGGGCGGCAGGGTCGCGGCGGTGGTCGACTTCTGCCACTGCACCAGCACGTCGAGCACCGGGCGGATCAGGGTGTCGGCCAGCGACAGGTCGGCGTTGAGCGCATCGAGATAGCCGATGCGGCCGAGGTCGGTGAGGACCAGGAAACCGTTTTCCAGGTCCTGGTCGAGAATGCGCGGTGCCGCCAGCTTGGCCTTGGCGAGCAGCCCGGCGACGTGGATGAAGGGGCGGCAGTTTTCCTTGTCCGGCGGCGCGTCCATCAGGATGCGGGTCGAGCCGTCCGGCCAGCCGAGGCGAAAATAGCGGCGGAAACTGGCATCGGCCGAGGCCGGGGTGATCTCGACGGACTGGTTGGGGTAGCGTTCGGCGACCCATTGTGCGACCAGTTCGTCGCGGTTGACGGCAGGCTGGGTGTTCATAAGACGGTGGGGAATCGAGGTTCGTTGTAGAATCGCAGGATTTTAGCATCCGGGGCAAGTGTCGCCCGTCGCCCCTTCTTCTTCCCCGATTCGTCCATGGCCGTTTTTTCTCTCCGTCCGCTTGCCCTCCTGCTTTGCTGCTTGCCTGTCGGCACGCGGGTGCTCGCGAGCGAGGCCGGAGAACCGGTGGTCCGTAGCGAGCCAGTGCTGCTCGCGGCGGCGGAGGATGCGCCCTTGCGCCTGCGTAGCGAGCGACGTTTCAACGTACTTGGCAAAAAGAAGAAGACGGCACGTTCGCGCGTCGGGATCGAGCATCCGGTCGATCTGAACAAGGACGATGTTTACCCGATGTTCATCGTTGCCGACCGGATGGACGGGCGCAGCGAGGAACTCACCGATGCCGAGGGCAATGTCGAGCTGCGCAAGGCGGGAACCCTGGTTTATGCCGACCGCCTGCAGTATCGCCCGCTCGAAGACCGGGTCGATGCTCAGGGCAATGTGCGCCTGTTGCAGGAGGGGGCTGAAGTCAATACGCCGCATCTGCACTTCAGGATCGCCGAGCAGACCGGTTTTGCCGAATCGGCCGATTACCACATGGTGCAGGAAGTGCGCAGCCGGCTCTATCGGCCGCAGCAACTGGTGATGACGTATTCCGGCACCAACGCCTTGAATACCTCCGGCGCGCCGATGATGAGCAACGTCCCCAACAACTACGGTCTACCCACCGTCGCGCCGCCAACGCGGCCGTCGGAGGCCAGTGGTCACGCCGAGCGCATTGAATTCCAGGGGGAAAACCGCTTCCTGCTCAGCAACAGCACTTTTTCGACCTGCAAGCCCGGGGCGACCGACTGGTATCTGCAGGCCGAGGAGGTCCGTCTTGATTTCGACGAGGATAAAGGCGAGGCGAATGCGGCGACGGTGTATTTCAAGGACACCCCGATCTTTTATCTGCCGGAAGCCAGCTTTGCCTTGAATCATCAGCGCCGCTCCGGTTTTCTGCATCCCTATTACTCGGCCTCGACCAAGAACGGCTTCGATCTCACCCTGCCTTATTACTGGAATATCGCGCCCAATTACGATGCGACGCTGTTTCCGCGTTACATGGCCAAGCGCGGATTTCAGCTCGGGGCGGAGGCGCAGTTGTTCGGGCATTACCATCGTGGCACGGTACGCGCCGAATTCATGCCGCAGGACGAGGTGCTCGACCGCCAGCGTTACGCCTTCAATATCCAGCACACGCACCACCTCGGCAACAACATGTCCGGGGTGATCAACTGGCAACGTGTGTCCGACAACATGTACTGGCAGGACATGTCGTCGCGCCTCCTGAATACTTCGCTGGTGCAACTGCCGCAGCAGCTGGTATTCAATTATTCCCCGGCCTCCTGGTTGCATACCAGCACCCAGTTCCTGCGCTACCAGACGCTGCAGATCGACCCCAATTCGACCATCGCCCGACCGTACTTCGTCGAGCCGCAGATCAACGTCTTCGGTTTCAAGGCCAATGTGCTGAAGACCGATCTCAGCGTTTTCGGACAGTATTCCCGCTTCTCACATCCGGATAAAACCAATGGCGAGCGGATGGTCTTCTATCCGCAGGTCTCGCTGCCGATCATTCACCCATCCTTCCAGATCGTGCCCAAGGTCGGCGTGCATCTGACCAGCTATGCACTGAGCCAGCAGTCGCAGGAGGATCGTCTGCTCGGGCAGAAGACCTCGCTGACGCGTGGCCTGCCGACCTTTTCGCTCGATTCGACGGTGGTTTTTGAGCGCGACAGCCAGTGGCTGGGCAAGGATTACATCCAGACCCTGGAGCCGCGCCTCTACTATGTGCGGATTCCTTACCGCGATCAGTCGCTGTTTCCCAATTTCGACAGCGGCCTGACCGATTTCAATTTTGCCCAGATTTTTGCCGAGAACCGCTACAGCGGCCAGGACCGGATCAACGACGCCAACCAGCTGACGGCCGCGGTGGCCACCCGTTTCCTGGGGGCCGATACCGGCGCCGAGTATTTCAAGGGGATGATCGGCCAGCGCTATTACTTCCAGCCGCAGCGGGTAATGCTTAATGGCGAAACGCAGCGCAAAGCCGATTTTTCCAATATCGTCGTCGCCGCCAACGGTCTGGTTGCCGACCGGACCTATGTCGATCTCGCCTGGGAATACAATCACCGCGAAAGCAGCAGCGACCGTTTTTCCGCCGGGATGCGCTACCAGCCGGACTACGGCCGCGTGCTGTCGGCCAGCTACCGCTATATCCGCGACCCCCTGAGCGGGCAGTCGATGGTCAAGCAGGTCGACCTGGCCGGTCAATGGCCGATCTCCGGTCGTTGGTACGCCGTCGGCCGCTACAACTATTCCTTGCGTGACAGCCAGTTGCTGGAGGCCATCGGCGGCATCGAGTACAACGAGGGCTGCTGGTCGACCCGGCTGGTCGTACAGCGCCTGGAGGCGCTGGCCGGCTCGGCCAATACCACCGTTTTCCTGCAACTGGAGTTGAAGGACTTCGCCAGCATCGGTTCCAATCCGATCGGCCTGTTGCACCGCAGTATTCCCGGCTTCGGCAAAGTCAATGAATTGCCGGCCAAGAGCAACCTCTTGAATAACTATTGATGACCATGATCCCTACCCTGCGTCGCCTGAGCGCGACTGTTGCCTGCCTGGCCATGCTGCTGCCTTCCTTGTTGCAGGCGGCGGCCGATCCTGTCGAAGTCGATCGCATCGTTGCCGTGGTTGGCGACGAAGTGATTACCCAGGTCGAACTGCGCGCCCGCCTGCAGTCGGCCCTGCAGCAATTGCAACGGCAGGGAACGCCGCTGCCGCCGCAGGGCGAACTGGAAAAGCAGATGCTCGAACGCCTGATCATGGATCGGGCGCAGATGCAGCACGCCAAGCAGTCGGGGATCCGCATCGACGATCTGCAGCTCGATCAGGCGATCGGCCGGATCGCCGCCGGCAACAAGATGAACCTGCAGCAGTTCCGCCAGGCGCTGGAGAAGGACGGGCTCGAATACGCTCGCTTCCGCGAGGAAATCCGCGGCGAAATGGTGATTGCCCGCTTGCGCGAGCGCGAAGTCGATAGCCGCCTGACCATTTCCGATGGCGAAATCGACAATTTCCTGGCTGGTCAGGAAGCGACCACCGGCGAGGAATATCAATTGGCGCACATCCTGCTGCGGGCGCCCGAAGGCGCCAGTCCGGAGCAGTTGCAGAAGCTGCGGCTGCGCGCCGAGCAGGCCCTCAAGCGCGCCCGTTCCGGGGAAAACTTCGCGCAACTGGCGGCGGCCTTTTCCGATGCACCGGACGCCCTGAGCGGCGGCGATCTTGGCTGGCGCTCGCCGGATCGCCTGCCGGCGCTGTATGCCGATACCCTGGCCCGGCTGCAGCCGGGCGAGGTGGGCGAAGTCCTGCGTTCGTCGGCCGGTTTCCATATTCTCAAGCTGGTCGCCAAGCGCGGCGGCAAGGTCAATGTCGCGGTGCGCCAGACCAAGGCCCGGCACATCCTGATCCGCAGCAGCGAAGTGGTGTCGGAGAGCGAGGCCAAGCGCAAGCTGGAAATCGTCCGCGAACGCATCCAGCACGGCGCCGACTTTGCCGAGCAGGCCCGCCTGTATTCGCACGACGGTTCGGCCGCCAATGGCGGCGAGCTGGGCTGGCTGAATCCGGGCGATACCGTGCCCGAGTTCGAGCGTGCGATGGACGCCTTGAAGCCGGGCGAACTCAGCACCGTGGTCCAGTCGCCGTTCGGCATGCACCTGATCCAGGTCCTCGAACGCCGGGAACGCGACATGTCGGAAGAGCGGCAGCGAGCCATCGCCCGCCAGGCCCTGCGCGAACGCAAGCTCGACGAGGCTTATCAGGACTGGTTGCGCCAGCTGCGCGACCGGACCTACGTCGAATATCGTCTCGACGAGCAATGACCCCGCCGTTGATCGCCGTCACCAGCGGCGAACCCGCCGGGATCGGCCCTGAACTTTGCCTGCAACTGGCCGGACGGCGGTTCGGTGCAGCCTTGCCAGTGGTGCTGTGCGACCGCGAGCTGTTGCAGCAGCGGGCGCGCGACCTCGGCATTGCGGTCGAACTGCGCGAATATTTGCCTAGCCAGCCGGTCGACCGTGAATCTGGTCCCAAGACCTTGTGGGTGCTGCACCAGCCGCTGCGCGCAGCGAGCGTCGCCGGTCAGCTCGACCCGACCAACGGCGCCTATGTCCTGGAACTGCTCGACCGGGCCTTGGCTGGCTGCGTTGCCGGCGAATTTGCCGCGATGGCGACGGCGCCGGTGCATAAGGGCGTGATCAACGCCGCTGGCGTACCGTTCACCGGCCATACCGAATATCTCGCCGAAAAAACCGATACGCCGCTGGTGGTGATGATGCTCGCCGGCAACACCGAGCGCGGGCCGCTGCGGGTGGCGCTGGCAACCACGCATCTGCCGCTGCGCGCGGTGCCCGAGGCGATTACCGGCGAACTGCTGGAGCAGACGCTGACAATCGTCGCCCATGACCTGCGCAGCAAGTACGGCCTGACTGCACCGCGCATCCTGGTCGCCGGCCTCAATCCGCACGCCGGCGAGGGCGGCTATCTCGGCCGCGAGGAAATCGAGGTCATCGGGCCGGCGCTGGAGCGCTTGCGCGCGCGCGGCTTGTTGCTCTCCGGGCCGCACCCGGCCGACACCATGTTCACCCCGCCGGTGCTCGCCGGCGGCGACGCGGTGCTGGCGATGTACCACGACCAGGGGCTGACCGCGCTCAAGTACGCGACCTTCGGCCAGGGCATCAATGTCACGCTCGGCTTGCCGATCATCCGGACCTCGGTCGATCATGGCACGGCGCTCGAACTCGCTGGCAGTGGTCGCGCCGACCCCGGCAGCCTGTTCGAGGCGGTCGCCGAGGCGGCACGGATGGCGGCCTGTGCCGCTGTTGCTGCCTGAACCGGGGCGGCATTCCGGCGCTTGGCTGGCCACATGTTTGAATCTCCGCCCGGACTTGGGCGCAACCGCCGGGCAGCGCTGACGCCGCTGGCCGGCACGCCGCTGCTCCGCAGGGAACGGCGGCAAACCGAAGTGAGTCGCAGATGAAAAAACCGGTAGCCGGTACCTCGCACGTCGCCCGCAAGCGTTTTGGGCAGAATTTCCTGGTTGACCGTGGAATTATCGACGGCATCGTCAGCGCGGTGAATCCGCAGGCCGGCGAGACCGTGGTCGAGATCGGTCCCGGCCTCGGCGCACTGACCGAGCCGCTGCTGCAGCGGGTGACGCAGTTGCACGTGGTCGAGATCGACCGCGACCTGATCGCCCGCCTGCGCCACAAGCACCCGCCGGAACGCCTGGCGATCCACGAGGGCGACGCGCTGGCCTTTGACTTTGCGACCATCGGCACGCGCCTGAAGCTGGTCGGCAACCTGCCGTACAACATCTCGACGCCGCTGCTCTTTCACCTGGCCAACTACGCCGAGCAGGTGACCGACATGCATTTCATGCTGCAGAAGGAAGTCGTCGAGCGCATGGTCGCCGAGCCCGGTACGGCCGATTTCGGCCGCCTGTCGGTGATGCTGCAGTATCGCTTCTGGCTGGAATGGCTGCTCGACGTGCCGCCGGAAAGCTTCGATCCGGCCCCCAAGGTCGACTCGGCGGTGGTCCGGCTGATTCCCAAGCCAAAAAGCGAGCTGACCGCGAAAAGCGAGCAGAAGCTGGAACAGGTGGTGCTGGCGGCCTTCTCGCAACGGCGCAAGATGCTGCGCAACACGCTCAAGGGCGTGCTTGACGACGCCGGGTTCGCCGCGCTCGGGATCGAGCCGACCGAACGCGCCGAAAATCTGCAACTCGCCGATTACATCGCCATTGCCAACTATCTCCAAGCCGGGTGAACCTGGAAAAAAACAGTTTTTACGCAGATAACGCGGATCAGTCGTTGATGGCGCGGATGGTTTGGCTTTCTCGGCGTTTCCGGGGGTAACCATCCGGCAGACACTTCGCGAAACGCTCGGGTAAGCCATCGGTCATTGGAAAGTTCGCATTTGCCAGCTAAATCCGCGTTTGAACCGAGGTTTCAGACTGCGTCCCGGTTTTCAGGCGCAAGAAATTAGCGACAGGCATTCATGCCTGTCGGTCAAACATGTATTGGAAGGGGTTTGCATCCCCTCCCAAAACGGTCGCCTGAAACCCCGGCCTTCAGGCCGGGGTCGGCTCCCACCGCCCTGAAGGGCGGGGTTTCAAACCGGAGTTAGTCTTACGATGAAAAGAAAGCGCCTCCGCCGGAACGGGGGCGCTTTTTTCGGAGAGCTTGCCGGTCGCTGAGCGGCTTACTCGGGTTTTTTCAGCGGGCAGGTATTCATGCCCAGCAGCCCGTAGGCCGGGCACCAGCCCATCAAACCGGTGGCCAGGGGCACGACACCGATCCAACCCCAGACCGGCAGCATGCCGGCTGCAGTGGCGCCTACCAGGCCGAGGCCGACGACGATGCGGAGGATTTTGTCGATACCGCCAACGTTGTTTTTCATGTTGCGTTCTCCATCAGAGTTGGGTGATGGAGCCACTTTAAGCCGTGCTCGCCGGCTTGTATGTAACTTGAGTCACACAGCACCGGTTCGGCCTACTGCGCCGCGAGACGACGCAAGCCGTCGCGGTCGAGCAAGGTGAGCTGCTCGCGGCCGAGACCGACCAGTCCCTGGGCGGCAAAGCCCTTGAGCAGGCGGCTGACGATTTCGCGGACGCTGCCGAGTTCGTCGGCGAGTTGCTGGTGGGTCACGTTCAACTGGTCCTGCGGTGCGTTCAGCAACAGTTTGGCGAGGCGCTGGTCGAGGCGGGCAAAGGCGACTTCCTCGACCAGTTGCATCAGTTCGGCGATCCGCTCCGAGAACAGGTGGAAAACGAAATCGCGGAACGGCGGATGCTCGACCAGCAGGCTGGCAAAACTGTCGGCCGGCAAGGCCAGCAGGGTCAGTGGGCTTTCGGCCAGACCACGCGCGTTATAGGCGGCGTGGCCGAGCAGGCAGCTCGAGGTGATGATGCACGAGCCGCCGGGGGCGACCCGATAAAGCGTCATTTCGCGGCCGTTGCCGGCCTGCTTGACGACCTTGATGCTGCCTTCGAGCAGGAGCGGAAAGCCCTGGCAGGCCTGGCGCTCGGCAAACACCTCGGTGCCGGCCGGGAGCTGCAGCAAGCGGCTGTCGCGGAGCAGGGCGGCAAAGCGCTCGGCGCCCAGATCCGGCAAGGCCGGATAGAGTTTTTGCAGTTTTTCACGGTCGACCGTGGAAATGCTCATTTTTTGTTCCTTGGCCGACTCAGGCGAGGTTGAGGGTGGCCCAGGCCGGCGCGTGATCGGACGGGCGCTCCAGCTTGCGCGGGGCGCGGTCGATCCCGGCCGCGCTGCAGACGGCGGCGAGCGGTGCCGAAAGCAAGATGTGGTCGATGCGCAGGCCGAGGTTCTTCTGGAAACCGAGCATCCGGTAATCCCACCACGAGAAGGTTTTCTCCGGCTGATCGAAGAGCCGGAAACTGTCGCTCAGGCCGAGTTCGAGAAAGCGCCGGAACGCGGCTCGTTCGGGCGCCGAGCAGAGAATCTTGCCTTCCCAGGCGGCCGGGTTGTGTACGTCGCGGTCGTCCGGGGCGATGTTGTAGTCACCGCACAGCGCCAGTTTCGGGTAGCGGACCCGTTCCGCCTGCAGCCATTCGGCGAGCGCCGCCAGCCAGGCCAGCTTGTAGGCGTACTTGTCGCTGCCGACCTCCTGACCATTGGGCATGTAGGCGCACACCACGCGGACATCGCCGACGGTGCCGGCAATCAGCCGCTTCTGTTCGTCGGGGAAGTTCGGGAGATTGATCTGGACATCGGCGATTTCCTGGCGGGCGAGCAGCGCGACGCCGTTGTAGGTCTTCTGGCCGGCAAAGGCGGCGCGATAGCCGGCAGCTTCGATCTCGGCCAGCGGAAACTTGGCATCCTCCAGCTTGAGTTCCTGCAGGCACAGCACATCGGGTTGTTGTGCCGCCAGCCAGTCGAGCAGGTGCGGGAGGCGGACTTTCAGGGAATTGACGTTCCAGGAGGCGATTTTCATGGGGGCGGGGGAAGGTGGCGCAGGCGGCGATTCTGCCACAACAGTGATTGCCTTCTCCCATCGGCCTTGGTAATGTTGAAAAGCCATGCAAGATGGCAAGCCAGAGGGGGAGATCACCTTGAATAAAAGCTATTTCAGACTGGCGGCAGGGCTGGGGGGCGCTGTCCTCCTGTGCGCGGCCGCTTCGGCGTTCGCACAGGCTGCCGTTTGGGTCGGCCAGATCAAGGTTTCGCGTGGCATCGTCGTGCTCGAACGCGGTGGCCAGAAGCTGCCCGGCATGGTCGGCGTCCGGCTCAAGGAAAACGACGTGATCCTGACCGAGGCCAACGGTTCGGCCGGCCTGATGTTTAACGACAACTCGACCCTGTCGCTCGGCCCCAACGCCGAAGTCGTGCTCGAACGTTATGCCTACGACTCGACCACCTATCTCGGCGCCTTCGACGCCTTCGTCAAGCGCGGCGCCGTCTCGATCGAGGCTGGCAACCTGGCGAATGCCCAGCCCGAGGCGGTCCGGGTCAAGACGCCGCAAGCGGAACTCAAGGGCCAGGCACGCAGCTTTGCCGTCAACGTGGAGGGGAAATGATGTTGGATCGGCATGCTGCCAAGCAATTGAAGACGCTGGCGTCGCTGTTTCTGGCGCTGGGACTGGCCGCTTGCGCCGGCCCGCGCGAAACCTATGTCGTGCTGCCGGATGCCGGCGGTCAGGCCGGAGCGCTGACGGTGACGCCGAAAGCCGGCAAGCCGCTGCAACTCAGCGGCGCCTACGCCAATGCCCAGGGGGGCGCCGACGGGGCGCAGACGGGCAAGCTCAGCGAGCAGGAAATCAAGGCTGCCTTTGCCGAGGCGATGTCGGCCCGGCCCGAATCGCCGCAACGGTTCACGCTGTATTTCCTGGAAGGGCGCGACGAACTGACCGTCGACTCGAAGAAGGAAATGGACAAGGTCCTGGCCGAGGTGCGCCGGCGACCGGCGCCGGACGTGATCGTGGTCGGCCATACCGATCGCGTCGGTTCGCTTGCCGACAACGACCGCCTGGCCTTGCGCCGCGCTGAACGACTGCGCAGCGAGCTGCTCAAGCAGGGCTTGCCGGGTGACAGCGTGCAGGCCGCAGGGCGCGGCGAGCGCGAACCGCTGGTGGCGACCACCGACGAGGTCGCCGAGCCGCGCAATCGCCGGGTTGAAATGCTGGTCCGCTAAGTCGTCGCGACGTGGGCCAGGGGAAGGAGACGGGGAAAATCGTGCGTGCATTGCTGGTCGGCCTGTGGGCCGCGCTGAATATTGCCGTGGCCGCTGCCGCGCCGGAGTTGCCGCGCGAGCCAGTCCTGCGGATCGAGACCGAGGCGCACCTGTCGCCGATTGCGCGGATTTCCGCCGATACCGCCGGGCAATGGGCGGTGACCGCTTCGGAGGACAAGACCGCGCGCCTGTGGGATCTGCGCAGCGGCCGAGCGGTTGCCGTGCTGCGGCCGCCGCTCGGCGCCGAAAGCATCGGTGCCCTGTACGCTGCGGCGATGTCGCCCGATGCCCGGCAGGTGGCGCTTGGCGGCAATGCCGGTTTTGACGGCAAGACGCACGCGGTCTACCTGTTCGACCGCGCCACCGGCAACCTGCCGCCGAAAAGCACCCTCTCCGGCTTGGAAGCGCCGATCACCCAGCTGGCCTGGTCGGGCGACAGCCAGTTGCTGGCCATCGGCCTGCGCCAGGAAGGGCTGCGGGTCTTCCGCCGCAATCTCGCTTTCGTCGGCGCCGACCCCGAATTCAACGATGCGATCTATGGCGCGGCGTTCTCGCGCGAGGGTCGGCTGGCGGTAGTGTCGCTTGATGGCTACCTGCGGGTCTATGGCTTCGGCAAGAACGGCATGGAGCGCCTGGCGCGCAAGCAGATGCCGGGCAAGCCGTATGCGCTGGCCTGGTCGCCGGACGGTTCGCAACTCGCGGTCGGTTTGCAGGACAGCGCCCGGGTGGTGATCCTCAACTCGACGCTGGACATCGTGCATGTCGTCGAAAGCGCCGGCGGCAACAATCTCGGGCGGGTTGCCTGGTCGGCCGACGGGCGCACCCTCTATGCCGCCGGCAATGTCGTCCGTGACGGCCGCTTCGCGGTGCTGGCGTTTGCCGACCGGGGACGCGCGCCCGGGGTGCCGGTCGCCAGCTTCGGCAATATCGTGACCTCGCTGGCGGCTCACGCCGGCGGCTTGCTCGCCAGTTCGGCCGAGCCGGCCTGGGTGGCGCTCGATGCCAGCGGCAGCCAACGCTTCCTGTCGCTGGCCCGAAACGGCGATTTCCGCGATGCCGGCGACAGCTTCCGGGTTTCGCCCGACGGCCAGCAAATCGATTTTCCGATGGCTCCGGCCGGCAAGGATGTCCTGGCTTTCGATCTGGGTAAAGGCGAGTTGCGGCCAGCCGCTGCCGGTAGTGCACTGCGTCCGCCACTGATCCCGTCCGGCCTGGACAACTGGCGCAACGCCACCGCGCCGACGCTCAACGGCCGGGCGCTGTTGCTGCGTCCGGGCGAAGTGGTGCGCAGTGCGGCCGCGACGCCCGACGGACAAAAAATCGCCCTTGGCAGCGAATGGTTCCTCCGTTTCTATGCCAGCAATGGCGGCCAGCTCTGGGAGCGCCGCCTGCCGGGCGCGGCCTGGGTGGTCAATGTCAGCGGCGACGGGCGTTGGATCGTTGCCGCGCTCGGCGACGGCAGCATCCGCTGGTTCCGCAGCAGCGACGGCGAATTGCAATTGACGCTGTTCGTCCATGGCGACCGCGAACGCTGGATCGTGTGGACGCCGACCGGCTATTACGACACCTCGATGGGCGGCGAAAATCTGGTCGGCTGGCACGTCAATCGTGCCTTCAACCAGGCGGCCGATTTCTTCTCGGTCGGGCGTTTCCGCGACCGCTTCTACCAGCCGAGCGTGATCCAGAAAGTCATGCAGCTGGCCGACGAGGGCGAGGCGGTACGCAGCTTCAAGGCCGAATTGGCCTTGCTGGCGCAGATGAACGCCGAGGCCGATGCGGCCGCCAAGGCGCCGCCGGCCAAGCCCGCCGCACAGATCGTCGAAGCCCTGCCACCGGTAATCGAATTGCAGAGCGACCGCAGCATCGAGAGCGGCGAGGCGCAGGTGCCGATCCGTTACGCGCTGCGTTCGGCGACCGGGGCGCCGGTCAAGGAAATCAAGGTGCGGGTGAACGGCAAGCTGGAACGCAATATCAAGACGCGCTCGACCCGTTCGGCCGAAGGATCGGTCTTCGAGGCGCTGGTGCCGGTGCCGCCGAAGGATGCCGAAATCCTGCTGATTGCTGAAAACAAGTACGCCAAGTCCGAGCCGGTCAGCATCCAGGTACGCCGCCCGACTGCAGCGCCGGGCAAGGCCCCGTTCATCGAGAAATACGACACGCTGTACATGCTGATCGTCGCGGTCAACAAGTATCCGGGCGACAACGCGCTGGCCCTGCCGGTCAAGGATGCTTCCGACTTCCGCCGGCAGATGACGCGGATCGCCCAGCCGCCGCCGGGCAAGCCCAAGCTCTACGACAAGCCGGCGGTGCGCGTGCTGGTCGACGAGGAAGCGACGCAGGACAACATCCGCGAAGGCCTCAAATGGCTGCGCGACAACGTCAAGGAAAAGGACGCCGGCGTCGTTTTCCTCGCCGGTCACGGGATGACCCAGGATCACTCCTACTACTACGTGCCCTATCGTGCCGGCAGCGTCGGCAACAAGGACAACTGGCTGCCGGGCAAGGAAATCGTCGATACCTTGCAGAACCTGCCGGGGCGGGCGATGTTCTTCCTCGATACCTGCCATTCCGGGGCGCTGGCCAACCAGGCCAAGATGGCGGGCACGGTCAACCAGGTGGACGAGGAAAAAGGCGTGATCGTCTTTGCCTCGGCCACCGCCAAGGAACTGGCGCAGGAAACCGACGAATGGGGCAACGGCGCCTTCACCAAGGCCTTGATCGAAGGCCTGCGCGGCGAGGCCGAGGATCCGCGCGACAAGCTGATCTATCCGACCACGCTCAAACGCTACATTACCCGCCGCGTGCGCGATCTGACCGACAACCAGCAGCGGCCGTACGTCAGCGACCACGGGATCGACGATCCGATTGCCATTGTCGTCAAATGATTTTTCCATGAACAAGGGCCTGTGCCCGAGAGCAAAAGGGGGATGCAATGTTCAATTCCGTTAAGCGACCGATTGCGCTGGCTGTAGCTGGCGTGTTTCTGCTGTCGGCTTGTGCCACCAATCCGGATGGCAGTTTCAAGCTCGATGAACGTGCCACCGGCGCCTTGATCGGTGCCGCCGCCGGCTGCGCTATCGGAGCGGCAGCGAAAGGTTCGCAGGGCTGCCTGGCCGGTGCGGTGATTGGCGCTACCGCCGGCTTCCTGATCGCCTGGTATTTCGAGTCGAAGAAAATCGCCGACGCCGGGCAGGTGAACTCGGAGTATGAAAACCAGGTCAAGGCGCAGGCCAAGACCAAAGGCAAGAGCAAGGGCAAGGAGGCGCAGATCGAGGCGGTCGTTCCCAAAAATGACGTGATCCCGGCCAAGTTCGAAAGCAAGGTGCAGACCGCGGCGCCGGATGCCTCAGGGCAGAAGGAAGTGCAGATCACCGCCAACACCGACCTGGTCGGCTACGGCGACAAGGTGCCGGAAGTCCACCAGAAATACGCGATTTACGACGAGAACAACAAGCTGGTCGAGGAAAAGAGCGAGAAGCTGACCGCCGTCGATGGTGCCGGGCGTTACGAGACCAATTCCAAGTTCAAGCTGCCGGCCGACGCCAAGGGCAAGAACTACACGGTGAAGACGGCGTTGGTCAGCAACGGCAAGACCTACAAGGAAAATGCCTACAAAGTCAGCCTGCTCGACGGGCAGATGCAGTTTGCCACGCTGTACTGAGCGGCAGGGCCATGCCCCCCGGCAAGTGGGGGCGCCCAGCAAGAAATTAGCGGCAGGCATTCATGCCTGTCGGTCAAGCATGTATTGGAAGGGGTTTGCATCCCCTCCCAAAACGGTCGCCTGAAACCCCGGCCTTCAGGCCGGGGTCGGCTCCCACCGCCCTGAAGAGCGGGGTTTCAAACCGGAGTTAGTCTTACGATGAAAAAGGTCGGGTTCCCGGCCTTTTTCTACTTCCTGCTGGCTTACTCTTCCCGCGCCGGCGGTCGGCGTCCCGGGTAGCCGGCGAAGTCGAGCAGCTTGTGATACAGCTCGCTGCTGAAGCCGCGCTGCACTTGCTTGCCGACCTGCAGCGTCGGGACGGCGGCTTCGCCGGCCAGTTTTTTCAGCGCGTCGATCTCTTCCTGGGTGGCGACGGCCTTTTCGCTGAACGGCGTGCCGCGTGCCTTCAGCAGTTCGCGTGCCTGCCGGCATTCTTCCAGGCAGCTGGCGCTGGTGTACAGCGTCACCGGGTGCCTGGCCGCTGCCTGGCGGGTGGCATAGGGCAGTTCGGCAGCCACCGGGGCCGCCTTGCCCCGGATGCTGACCTCGCCGACACCTGCTGGCGGTGGCGTGTCGGAAACGATGGTCCGCCCCTGGCTGTCGGTCCACCGGTAGCTTTGCGCGGCGACGCTGCCGGCCAGGCCGAGCAGCGCCCAGAGCAGCCAGCGGGCGGCGTTCATGCGAGGGCCATGCCGCTGTGGCGGAGCAGCGCGTCCGGGCTCGGCTCGCGGCCACGGAAGGCGCGGAAGTTTTCCAGCGCCGGGCGCTCGCCGCCGCGCGACAGGATTTCGTCGAGGAAGCGCCGGCCGACCACCGGGTCGAACGGGTTGCCGGCTTCCTCGAAGGCCGCGTAGCAGTCGGCCGACAGCACTTCTGCCCACTTGTAGCTGTAATAGCCGGCCGCGTAGCCGCCACCGAAGATGTGCGAGAAGCTGTGCGGGAAACGCTGCCAGGGCGGCGGCAAGAGCACTGCAACTTCGGCACGGACGGTATTGAGCAGGTCGAGCACGGTCGACGCGCCCTGCGGCTCAAATTCGCTGTGCAGCAGCATGTCGAACAGCGAAAACTCCAGCTGGCGCACGGTCATCATCCCGCTCTGGAAGTTCTTCGCCGCCAGCATCTTGTCGTACAGCGAGCGCGGCAGCGGCTCGCCGCTCTCGACGTGGGCGGTCATGCCCTGCAGAACTTCCCACTCCCAGCAATAGTTTTCCATGAACTGCGACGGCAGTTCGACCGCGTCCCATTCGACGCCGTGGATGCCGGAAACCCCCGACTCTTCGCCGCGTGCCAGCAGGTGGTGCAGGCCGTGGCCGGCTTCGTGGAACAGGGTGATCACTTCGTCGTGGGTGAAGGTCGCCGGTTTGCCGCCGACCGGGCGGGCGAAATTGCAGTTGAGGTAGGCAATCGGCTTCTGGATGCCGCCGGGCGTGCGCTTGCGCGAACGCGCCTCGTCCATCCAGGCGCCGCCGCGTTTGGTCTCGCGGGCGTAGAGGTCGACGTAGAACTGGCCGACCAGTTCGCCGGCGGGGGTTTCCAGCCGGTAGAAGCGGACATCCTCGTGCCACACCGGCGCCGTGTCGGCCTTGACCTTGACCCCGAACAGGCTTTCGATCACCTGGAACAGGCCGGCGATCACCTTGGGCTCGGTGAAATACTGCTTCACCTCTTGTTCCGAGAAGGCGTAGCGCGCCTGCAGCAGCTTTTCCGAAACATAGGCCGCGTCCCACGGCTGGAAATCGGCAATCCCGAGTTCATCCCGGGCAAAGGCCAGCAACTCGGCCATGTCCTTCTCGGCGAAGGGCTTGGCCTTCTTCGCCATGTCGCGCAGGAAAGCCAGCACCTGCGCCGGGCTGTCGGCCATCTTGGGCTGCAGCGAGACTTCGGCGTAATTGGCAAAGCCGAGCATCTGCGCCTCTTCCTGGCGCAGTTCGAGCAGGCGGCGCATCACCGGCGTGTTGTCCCATTCCGGTTTGGAACTGCCGTCGCTGAATTCGGCGGCGCGGGTCGCGTAGGCGCGGTACATCCGGGCGCGCAGGTCGCGGTTGTCGGCGTATTGCAGCACAGGGCCGTAGGAGGGGGCGTGCAGCGTGAATTTCCAGCCTGAATTTTCAGTACCTGCGCCCGCCTTTTCTGCGACTTCACGCGCAGCGTCCTTGGCGTAGTCGGGCAGGCCGGCGAGTTCGGCCTCGTCGGTCACGATCTCAGCGTGGGCGTTGGTCGCGTCGAGCAGGTTCTCCGAGAACTTGGCCGACAACTGCGACAACTCTTCCATGATCGCCTGGAAGCGGGGCTTCTGGTCTTCCGGTAGTTCGGCGCCGGAGAGGCGGAAGTCGCGGGTCTCGTTATTGACGATTTTCTGCTGCGCCACGGTCAACGCCGCAAAATCGGCGTTTTTGCGCAGCGCCCGGTATTTGTCGAACAAGGCCAGGTTCTGCCCGAGTTCGCTGTAAAAGCGCGAAATCTCCGGCAGCATTTCGTTGTAAGCCTCGCGCCAGGCGGGAATGTCATTGACCGAATGCAGGTGCCCGACCACGCCCCAGGCGCGGCCCAGGCCTTCCAGCCCGTCGGACAGCGGCGCGGCAAAGTCGCCCCAGGTCACCGGCGTCGCGTCGCCGGTCAGGCTTTCGATCAGCGCCCGGCCGTCGGCCAGCAGTTGTTCGATGGCTGGTTTGACGTGCGCCGGCTGAATCAGGTCAAAACGGGGCAGGTCGGAAAAATCGAGCAGCGGATTGTGGTCTTGGGTCATGGTCTCGGAGCAATGAAAACGGGCGGTCGCCGCCGCCCGTGGAGTGACGTATGGCGGCTTATTCTACTAGGTCGCGATAGGCATGCCATGAGGCATGGCCGAGAATCGGCATGATCAGCACCAGCCCGAAGAGCAGCGTGGCGAAGCCGAACAGGGTCAGGTCGACGAGCAGGAAGGCCCACAGCGCCAGCGGCCCGGCGTTCAGGGCGCACACACGGAGGCTGGTCAGCATCGCCGTCGCCACATCGGTATCGTGGTCGAGCATCATCGGCACCGCCACCACGCTCAGCGCGAAGACGAACAAGGCCAGCATCCCGCCTGCCGCCAGCCAGGCCAGCGTAAACGTCAGGTGCTCGCCGCTGAGCAGGATGTCGCTGAGGTAGGCGCTGGCTTGTCCGGGGGTATCAATCGCAACCAGCGCAAAGGCCACAGCCGACACCCGTTCCCAGAACAGCATCAGCAGGCTCAGGATCAGCCCGAAAAAGGCCAGCGACTGGCTGATGGCGATCCGCCGGATCGCCGGCAACAGCAGCCCGTGGGCGGCTAAGTCGAAACGGGGATGCATGGCGGTCTTCTCGGTCGGGGTGCTGGGATTTGGGCCGGGGAGAGGGGGTGGCAGTGGATGGCATCTAGGTAGCAGCTGACTCCGAGGCCGGTACTGCACAGAATGTACTATCTACTAGTGTTCTACTAATTTGACCGATGTTTAGTAGACGTTTGTATGCAAGAGGCTCTAAACTTTGTTCTACTAATTTACTTCTGCTTTAGTAGAAAATGAAGATTCCTCTGACCCCCCCCAGTCTTGATGCGGTTCTTGCCAATTTAAAGCCTGAGTTATTCAGATACATCTACGCTGGCAGCACTCCCACCATAGATGGGGCGTATCTGCATTGGGACCAACTGCGGCATCGAGCCCCTCCTGATGGAGTCACACCGGAATTGTGGTGGGCTGCTGTCAAGTTGGCGCGTGGCGGCTTGCTCCAAGCTCTCCCGCTACTAGACAAAGCCGACAAGCCATTCATGATCGCAACTCCCGAGGATGTCCTTATTCATTTGCATCACATTGATAAGGGTGCAGGGGGGCGAATGGAGGCTGCAGCAGAGGTTACGACACCAGAGAATCGGGATCGTTATCTTTTTCAGTCCACTGTTGAAGAAGCGATTGCATCCAGTCAGCTTGAAGGCGCTGCAACAACACGCCGGGTGGCTGAAGACATGTTGCGTGAGGGAAGGAGACCTCGAGATCACAGCGAGTCGATGATCTTCAATAATTTTCAAGCAATGGAGCTCATAAGAAAAATCAGAAATGAGCCAATTACGCCAAATCGTATTCTTGAACTACATCGGATTCTGACTGAAGGTACCTTGGATGATCCTGCTGATGCTGGACGCCTGCGGATGACGGACGATGTTCATGTCGTGGATAACCGTGATGGCACAATCATTCATCAGCCACCTGGCTATACGGAGCTTGCGGGTCGCCTGGAAAAGCTCTGTGCCTTCGCTAATGCGGATGAAAGCAGCAAGCCTTTTGTCCATCCTGTCCTCCGGGCAATCTTGTTGCACTTCATGATCGGCTACGACCACCCGTTTATTGACGGCAATGGGCGAACGGCACGGGCTTTGTTCTACTGGTCCATCGCGCGTAGTGGCTATTGGCTGATGGAGTTTGTTTCGATTTCGCACTATTTGCGTAAAGCACCCAGTAAGTACGTGCGCGCCTATTTACATACGGAAACGGACAGTAACGATACGACGTATTTTCTGATTCATCAGCTAGAAGTCATCCGCAATGCAATCCAGGGGCTGCATGAATATCTGGCCCGCAAGGTTGCCGAGCAGAAGTCGACGGAGCGCCTGTTGGCTGGTTCTGGAAAGCTAAGAAGCCGGCTTAATCATCGCCAACTGGCACTATTGACCCATGCCCTTAAGCACCCGGGTGAGGCTTATAAAATTGAAGGGCATCAACGTAGCCACGCGGTGGTATACCAAACGGCTCGTTCGGATCTGCTAGGCTTGAGTGATCTTGGCCTGCTTGAGAAACAGAAAATTGGCAAAAGCTTTTTGTTTCTGGTGCCCCGCGATCTTCGCGAAAATATTGCAAAAATTGCAGGATAAATAATCTTCTGGAATTTTATGCCAAAGTGACGGGTGGGACAAAGGGGGGCTCAATTATTCCCGCCGGGAGTGTCTGGATTTTCTGATACCGCCTATTGAGAACCTCTGGGAAAAATACCTCGAAGTTACGGTCGACCGTGGAATTTGCGCTTTCCCCAGGTGACCGTAGCGCAAGGTCTGGGGCGTGCATTGGTAAGCTTCGGTTCTTGCACTGACAGAAGCCCTTTTCCGCCGTTGGCCGGCGGGCGTACTTTTCTTGTCTTGCCAAGAAAAGTAGCCAAAAGAAGGCGCGCCCGCTGCGGCGCCCGGCTGCGCCGGGTGCTCTGCGCTGCTCGGACGAGCGGGTGGTTCGCATGAACTCGCCTGCGGCTCGAACAATGCGAACCGACAGCCCCCGCCCGCCCTGCGCTGCTCGACGCCGCAGAGGGCAGGGGGAAAAGCGTCTCAAAGTTACGGTAGACCGTAGAAATCGGGGTTTTTGCAGGTCGACCGTAAAAGTTGGTGTTTTGTTTAACGAACCTATCCGCCGCGACGCCTTTGGCCCCATGTGGAGCGTCGAGCAACGCAGGCGTGCCGGGGGATTTCGGCTGGCGGTGTTTGAGCCCCGCAGGGGCGAGTTTAGCCAGCCGCGCCCTGAGCGATGCTGCGCATCGCGAGGAAGTACTCTTGGGGTGCCCGGCTCGCTGAGTAGCGCAGGGGAGTCGGCGCAGCCGACCGCGTAGCCTGGGTCGCCTATTAGCTGCGCTAGCAATAGCCTTTGGCTACTTTCTTTTGGCGAAGCAAAAGAAAGTACGCCCGCCGGTCAACGGCGGAAGCCGGCGCCTGCCAGGCCGCCAAGCTTTCCGACGCCGTATGACAGACCACCCGGGCGAGAAAAGAGGCAGGTTGATTTGTCGCCCCAACCGAGCAGGGCAAGGAAAAATGCCTCGAAATCACGGTCGACCGTGAAAATGGGCGTTTTTTCCGGTTGACCGTGGAAAACGACCTCTTGCGGCCTCCAGCGCAAACCGTTGGCTCGCCCGCAGAATGAAAAACGCCCGCAGCAAGCGGGCGTTTTTCATTGCAGCGGTGGTCGCTTACAGCGTCTGGCCGGTGAGCTTTTCGTAGGCTTCGATGTACTTGGCGCTGGTGCGGGCGATGACTTCGGCGGGGAGTTTGGGGCCGGGGGCGACTTTGCCCCAGTCCAGGGTTTCCAGGTAGTCGCGGACGTATTGCTTGTCGTAGGAGGGCGGGTTCTTGCCTTCTTCGTACTGGTCGGCGGGCCAGAAGCGCGAGGAGTCGGGGGTCAGGGCTTCGTCGATCAGGTGCAGGGTGCCGGCGGCGTCGATGCCGAATTCGAACTTGGTGTCGGCGATCAGGATGCCACGGCCCTTGGCGTAGGCCGAGGCTTCTTCGTAGAGGCGCAGGGCGGCGATGCGGGCTTCGTCGGCGAGCTGGGCGCCGTTCTTGCCGGTGCCGGCGAGTGCGTCGGCGAGTTCGGCGGCGCAGTTGGCCTGGGCGACGGCGAAGGAGACGTTTTCGTCGTGGTCGCCAACGGCGGCCTTGGTCGCCGGGGTGAAGATCGGGGCCGGCAGCTTGGCCGCCATCTTGAGGCCGGCGGGCAGGGCGATGCCGCAGATGGCGCCGGTTTCTTGGTAATCCTTCCAGCCGGAGCCGATCACGTAGCCACGGACCACGGCTTCGATCGGCAGCGGCTTGAGGCGCTTGACGACGACGGCGCGACCGCGCACCTGTTCACGCTCGTTTTCGGCGACGACCGATTCGGGATCGACGCCGGTGAGCTGGTTGGGGACGATGTGGCCGAGCTTTTCGAACCAGAAGTTGGCGACGGCTTGCAGGACTTCGCCTTTACGCGGGATCGGGTCCGGCAGGATCACGTCGAAGGCGGAGAGGCGGTCGGTGGTGACGATTAGCAGCTTGTCGGCGTCAACGGCGTAGATGTCGCGGACCTTGCCCTTGGAGAGGAGCGGCAGGCTGGTGATGGTGGATTCGAAGAGCGGTGCGGTCACGGTCGTGGTCCCGAAAAGGCAAAAACGAAATTATAAATCAGTGCGCGCCCGCGTCTTCGGCGGCGAGCTTGTTGCGCATGCGGCGGGTGCCCCAGGCGACCAGTCCGGCGATGATCGGGATCGACGCGGCGGTGATCAGGTCGGTGTTGAGGTGGTGCAGGTCCTTGCTTCCCTTGGCCAGGTATTGCACCAGCTGCGAGCCGTAGTAGGTGAGGACGACCACCGACAGGCCCTCGACCGCTTCCTGCAGGTGCAGTTGCAGCTTGGCGCGGCGGTTCATCTGGGCGAGCAGTTCCTGGTTCTGGCGCTCCAGTTCGATATCGACGCGGGTGCGCAAGAGTTGCGAGTTGCGGGCAACGCGGGCGGAGAGTTCTTCCTGGCGGCGGCTGATCGCCTCGCAGGTGTTCATCGCCGGCAGCAGGCGGCGCTGCATGAATTCGGCAAAGGTCGGCAGGCCGGAAATCCGCTGTTCGCGCAGTTCCTCGATGCGCTGCATGACCAGCCCGTGGTAGGCTCGCGCGGCGCCGAAGCGGAAGGTGGTGCGCGCCACCGAATGCTCGACTTCGGCGGCCAGGCGCGACATGTTGGCGAGAATGTCGCGTTCGTCGTCGCCGCCCTTGGCCTGGCCGATCCGGTCCATCAGCGCGGCGAGTTCCTTCTCGCCGGTGTACAGCCACTTGCTGACCTCCTTGGCCACCGGCAGGCCGAGCAGGGCCATCATCCGGTAAGTTTCGATCTCGACCAGGCGCTGCACGGTGCGCCCGGCCTGGCGCTGGGTCATGCTGGCGTTGAGGACCAGAAAGCGCGAGAAGCCGTTGTTGATCTTGAAATCGGTGAAGATCCACGCGGCGTTGTCGGCGACCTGCGAGGCGACCATCGTCCGCCCGTCCGGGCTGAGGCCGGCGATGATGCTTTCGGGCGGCATTTCGTCGGCCGCGCGAACCTCGACGTGGGTGGCGACGATCAGCTTGCCGGGGATGCCCTTCAGCCATTCCGGGTTAACCGCGTCGAAGGCGGTCGCTTCCGGGTCGAGTTCCTGGCCCGGCGTCAGCGGCTGGAAGAAGGTGTAGCTGGAAAACTCGGTGTGCAGTTCCCAGCGCATGCGGAAGGCGCCGGTTTCGATCAGTACATGCGATTCCGAGCTGTCGATGGCGGTGCACACGTGACCCTGGCAGAGCTTGGAGAGGTTTTCCTTCTCGGCCTGGGCGGCGGTCGCGCTGTGCTTGAACACCAGGTGCGAGACCAACATCGCGCCGAGCAGCGGAATCGGCGGCCGGGCGTGGAATTCGTTGTTGAGGCGCTGGCGCAGCGGGTGTTCTTCCAGATCGGCAAGGAGCAGGCGCGGATGCATGGTGTGGCGATTCTCAGAGTGGATGGTGACAGTCTGCAGGGCGCGCTATGGCTTTGATTGTTGCGCTGCAGCAGATTGTAGCCGAAGGCACGGTCTACGCCAGTCGGCGTGTGACGGGAACTTTTCAGTGCGAGGCTTGCCGAACGCGCCCCAACAATAAACCCGACGGAGAAAAACATGGACCAACTGTCCACCCTCGGCATGGTCTTCACCGGCATGATCCTGGTGCTGGCCGTGACCATGGCGGTCAAGCTGGCGTCGCGCAAGGCTTACCACTAAGCCGCCGCTTGCCGTACCGACTTGCTGTGCCGGTCGCTCCGGCGGCAGCAGGAAAAAGCCCCGCACTGGCAACAGTTGCGGGGCTTTTTGTCTGTGGGGCTGGTTGACCGTGGAAGCCACTCTTGAGCGGTCGGTTTGGCGCAAATCAGCACAGGGGAGGCTGCTGCAAGCCTCGAATCGGCTGCAGTAAACAAAAAATGCCGCCCACCATCACGGGAGCGGCATTTTTACGGTCGACGCCGCAAAACAGCAGATTTTAGCGGCAGCGTTGAGCAGCCGATTTGATCGACTGATGCGAAGGCTTACTTGACGATCTGGTTCAGCTCGCCCTTGGCGTAGCGTTCGGCCATCTTGTCCAGCGACAGCGCCTTGATCTTGCTGGCGTTGCCGGCGGCGCCGAAGGCTTCGAAGCGGGCGACGCAAATCTTCTTGGCGGCTTCGCGGGCCGGCTTGAGGAAGTCGCGCGGGTCGAACTTGTCCGGGTGCTCGGCCAGGTAGCGGCGGATGGCGCCGGTCATCGCCAGGCGGATGTCGGTGTCGATATTGACCTTGCGCACGCCGTGCTGGATGCCCTTGACGATTTCCTCAACCGGCACGCCGTAGGTTTCCTTCATATCGCCGCCGAATTCGCGGATTTCGGCCAGCAGCTCCTGCGGCACGGAAGAGGAGCCGTGCATCACCAGGTGGGTGTTGGGGATGCGGGCGTGGATCTCGGCGATGCGGTCGATGGCCAGGATGTCGCCGGTCGGCTTCTTGGTGAACTTGTAGGCGCCGTGGCTGGTGCCGATGGCAATCGCCAGCGCGTCGCAGTTGGTCTGCTTGACGAAGTCGGCGGCCTGCTCGACGTCGGTGAGCAGGTCTTCGCGGGTCATGTGGCCCTCGGCGCCGTGGCCGTCTTCCTTGTCGGCCTTCATCGTTTCCAGCGAGCCGAGCACGCCGAGTTCGCCTTCGACCGAAACGCCGATGGCGTGCGAGAACTCGACCACCTTGCGGGTTACTTCGACGTTGTATTCATAGCTGGCGACGGTCTTGCCGTCGGCTTGCAGCGAACCGTCCATCATCACCGACGAGAAGCCGGACTTGATCGCGGCCATGCAGACGGCCGGGTTCTGGCCGTGGTCCTGGTGCATGACGATGGGGATGTGCGGGTAGGCTTCGAGCGCGGCCAGGATCTGGTGGCGCAGGAAGGGCTCGCCGGCGTATTTGCGGGCGCCGGCCGAGGCCTGCATGATCACCGGCGCGTCGACCTGGTTGGCCGCTTCCATGATCGCCCAGACCTGTTCCATGTTGTTGACGTTGAATGCCGGCAGACCGTAGCCGTATTCGGCGGCGTGGTCGAGCAGTTGGCGCATCGAGACGAGCGGCATGGGAGACTCCTGATGAATGATTCTTGGGAAAGGCGTAATTCTATAGGATCGAGGATTCAGGATTCAGGATCAAGGGGGCTGGCTTGCTGGATCCTTGATCCTGAATCCTGGGTAACTAGCAGGAGTGCTCGCCGACGCGGACGATCTTCAGCGTGTTGGTGCCGCCGACGGTGCCGATCGGTTCGCCGATGGTGAGCACGATCAGGTCGCCGTGTTCAACCACGCCGCGCGCGATGAGCAGGGCTTCGGCTTCGGCGAGCAGGCGGTCGCGGTCGGTGTGCTGCTGCGTCATCAAGAGCGGATAGACCTCGCGGTAGAGCGCCATGCGGGCGACTGATTCGGCATCCGGGGTCAGCGCGTAGATCGGCACGCCGCAGTTGAGCCGGCTCATCCACAGCGCGGTCGAGCCGGACTCGGTCAGTGCGGCAATCGCCTTGACCTTGAGGTGGTGCGCGGTCCAGATCGCGGCCATTGCAATCGACTGGTCGATGCGGGTGAACACCCGGTCGAGGAATTCGCGGTCGAGCGTCACTTCGTGCGAGCGCTCGGCTTCGATACAGATCCGCGCCATCGATTCGACGGTATCGACCGGGTACTTGCCGCTGGCGGTTTCGGCCGAGAGCATCACCGCGTCGGTGCCGTCGAGCACGGCGTTGGCGACGTCCGAAACTTCGGCGCGGGTCGGCACCGGCGAGTGGATCATCGATTCCATCATCTGCGTCGCGGTGATGGTCAGCTTGTTGCGGTCGCGCGCCATGCGGATCATCTTCTTCTGCAAGGCGGGAACCGAGGCATCGCCGACTTCGACCGCCAGGTCGCCACGGGCGACCATGATCCCGTCCGAGGAATCGAGGATTTCTTCGAGGTTTTCGACTGCCTCGACGCGTTCGATCTTGGCGATCAGCACCGCCTGGCTGCCGGCGGCGCGCAGCAGCTGGCGCGCCATGTACATGTCGGCGGCGCTCTTGGGGAAGGAGACGGCGACGAAATCGACGCCGATCTCGGCGGCGGTCTTGATGTCGTCCATGTCCTTGGCGGTCAGCGCCGGCGCGGTCAGGCCGCCGCCCTGGCGGTTGATCCCCTTGTTGTTCGACAGCTCGCCGCCAACCAGCACCCGGGTGTGGATTTCATGGCCGCGCACGCCGAGCACTTCCAGCTTCAGCCGGCCGTCGTCGAGCAGCAGGATGTCGCCAAAGCTGACGTCCTTCGGCAGGTCCTTGTAGTCGAGGCCGACCCGCTCCTGGCTGCCCATCGTGCAGGCGGCGTCGAGGATGAACTTGTCGTCGATGGCCAGCGTGATCTTGCCTTCCTCGAACTTGCCGACGCGAATCTTCGGCCCCTGCAGGTCGCCGAGGATGCCGACGGTACGACCGCGCTTGGCGGCGGCGGCACGGATGCCTTCGGCCCGCGCCTTATGGTCGGCAGCGGTGCCGTGCGAGAAATTCATGCGCACCACATCAATGCCGGCGTCGACCAGGCGTGCGAGAACTTCCGGCGATGACGAAGCGGGGCCGAGGGTGGCAACGATCTTGGTGTGGCGTGACATGGCTAGGATCCAGGAGTTAGATATCAGGAGTTAGTGAGCGAGGCTTTCAGGCCGTTGAGCATACGGCCGATTTCGTCAGTACGGGTCAGCAGTGATTCAGCAAGTTCTTGTGGGCAGAGATCGAGCCGATGCGCCAGCGTGATCTGGGTTTCCAGTTCTGCAAGCGAGCCGGCTGCAATCGATAGGTGGTTTGTGAAAGCGCCTGTGCTTTTGCGGGCGTGGCCTTCGGCAATATTGCTCGGGATGGAAACAGCAGCACGCTGCATTTGTGCTGCCAAACCGAATTTTTCCGAGGCCGGAAAAGTCTGGCTCAGGCGATAGGTGGCAATAACCAGGTCCATCGCCTTTTGCCAGACAATCAGATCGCGGTAGCGCATGGCGGCTGCGGGTCACTTGATCCTAGGCAACCCGATCCTTGATCTTAGCCCTGGGCGCGCTCTTCGAGCACGGCAATCGCGGGCAGAACCTTGCCTTCGAGGAATTCGAGGAAGGCGCCGCCGCCGGTGGAGATGTAGCCGATGTCGTCGGCGATGTGGAACTTGGCAATCGCCGCCAGGGTGTCGCCGCCGCCGGCAATCGAGAAGGCTTCGGAGTGGGCGATGGCCGAGGCCAGCATCTTGGTGCCGCCGGAGAACTGCGGCAGTTCGAAGACGCCGACCGGGCCGTTCCAGACCACGGTGCCGGCGTTGGCGATGATTTCGGCGAGCTTGGCGGCAGTCTTGGGGCCGACGTCGAGGATGCGGTCGTGGGCGGCGACGTCATCGACCGAAATCTTGTTGGCGCGGGCCAGGGCCGAGACTTCGTCGGCGACGACAACGTCGGTCGGCAGCGGCACTTCGGCGCCGCGTTCCTTCATGATGTCGATGATCGCGTGCGCTTCCTTGACCAGATCGGCTTCGGCCAGCGAATCGCCGATGCGCTTGCCGGAGGCGAGCAGGAAGGTGTTGGCGATGCCGCCGCCGACGATCAGCTGGTCGACCTTGCTTGCCAGCGACTTGAGGATGGTCAGCTTGGACGACACCTTGGAGCCGCCGACGATGGCGACCAGCGGCCGCTTCGGCTCGTGCAGGGCCTTGCCCAGGGCGTCGATCTCGGCGCCCATCAGGATGCCGGCGCAGGCGACCGGGGCGTGCTTGGCGATGCCGTGGGTAGTGGCTTCGGCGCGGTGGGCGGTGCCGAAGGCGTCATTGACGTAGACGTCGCAGAGCTTGGCCATCTTCTGTGCCAGTTCTTCGTTGTTTTTTTTCTCGCCCTTGTTCACGCGGCAGTTTTCGAGCAACACGACTTCGCCCGGCTTGACTTCGAAGCCGCCGTCGACCCAGTCCTGGATCAGGCGCACCGGTACGTGCAGCAACTGGCCGAGGCGCACGGCGACCGGCATCAGGGTGTCTTCGTGGTTCAGTTCGCCTTCGGTCGGACGGCCGAGGTGCGAGGTGACCATCACTGCCGCGCCCTTTTCCAGGCAGTACTTGATCGAGGCCAGCGAAGCGCGGATGCGGGTGTCTTCGGTGATGTTGCCGGCTTCGTCCTGCGGCACGTTGAGGTCGGCGCGAATGAAGACGCGCTTGCCGGCGACGTCGAGGTCGGTCAGTTTGATGACGTTCATGGAAAACTCCTGTGCGGTTGATCGGTGTGCTTGGTGTGGGTTCCGGGCCAGAGGCGCGACCAGTGGTCGACCAGTTCCAGCATCCGGTTGGCGAATCCCCATTCGTTGTCGAACCACACGAACAGGTTGAGCAGGTGCTCGCCCGAGGTGCGGGTCTGGCTGCCATCGACAATCGCCGAATGGGGGTCGTGGTTGAAATCGATCGAGGCGTGCGCTGCCTCGGAATAGGCGACCAGCCGTTTCAGCGGGCCGTGGCTGGCGCTCGCCAGCAGGTCGTTGATCGCTGCGGCAGCGACCGGGCGACGGGTGGTCAGGGTCAGGTCGATGGCCGAGACGTTGGTCGTCGGCACGCGGATCGCCTTGGCCTGGACGCGGCCGGCGAGTTGCGGCAGGAAACGCTCGACGCCGCGCGCCAGTCCGGTCGATACCGGGATGATCGACTGCATCGCAGAGCGGGTGCGACGGAGGTCGTCGTGGTGGTAGCCGTCGATCAGCGGCTGGTCGTTCATCACCGAATGCAGGGTGCTGAGCAGCGCCTGCTCGATGCCGATCTCGCGGTCGAGCAGGTCGAGGATGGGAACGATCGCGTTGGTCGTGCAGGAAGCGGCGGAGACCAGGGTTTCGCTGCCGTCCAGAGCGTGCTGATTGAAGCCGGCAATGATCGTGGCGTCGATGTCCTCGGCGCTGGCACCGGGGTGCGACAGGAGCAGGCGCGGGCAGCCGGCGGCGATGAAATTTTCGAGTTCGGCGCGTCGACCGTAGATGCCCGAGCATTCGACGACCAGGTCGATGCCTGACCAGTCGACTTCTTCGGGACGGCGGCCGTGGCTGACCTGGATGCTGTGCCCGGCGACCTGCAACTGCCGGTCGACGACTTCGACACTGGCGGGAAAGCGGCCGTGGGTCGAGTCGTAGCGGGTCAGGTAGGCCATGCTGTCGAGATTGGCCGGCTCGTTGATCGCCACCACCTGCAAAGGGTGTGGTACGGGACTTTCCAGCAGGGCTCGCAAGAAACAGCGCCCGATCCGGCCATAGCCGTTGATGGCCAGGCGAGGGGCGAACGAGGACACGGAAGCAGAAGAAAACACTGAAGTCAGGGAAAAAGGTTCAACGCGGAATTCTACAGCGGCGGCAGTGCATCGGCTTATCGCCAGACGGCATTTTTCCTGCTCGGAGAGATGCTTTCCCGCATTCCAGCCGCTACAATTTTTCCCCCAGACCGGAGATTGCCACGATGCGCCGATTGACCTGCCTTTTCTTCATCCTGCATGCCCTGTCCGCTTCGGTACAGGCCGCCGAAAGCACGGACCATGTCGAGCTCCGGACGGGCATGAGTTTTGTGCGGGTACCGGGTGGATGCTTCCAGATGGGCGATGTCTTTGGCGAGGGCGAGCATAACGAAACGCCGGTACGCGAAACCTGCGTCGGCGATTTTCATATCGGCCGGACCGAGGTGAGCCAGGCAGAATGGGTCAGCGTCATGGGTAGCAATCCTTCGGCTTTTCCCGGTGACCGGCATCCGGTCGAGAGTGTCCTGCTGGCCGAGATCGAGCAATTCATCGCCCGCCTGAACGAGACCGGCAGCGGTGTGTACCGCCTGCCGACCGAGGCCGAATGGGAGTATGCCTGCCGCGCGGCGGGCGAGAAGCGACGCCATGGCGCCGGCAATGGCATGGCGCCACTGACGTCGCAGCTGGCCAATACCGGTGGGCGGGGTGGCAATGCGGCCGACGGCACGCAGCCGGTCGCCAGTTATCCAGCCAACGCGCTCGGCTTGTTCGACATGAGCGGCAATGTTTGGGAGTGGGTGGCCGATGTGTATGCCGCCGATGCCTATCGGCAGACGGGGCGCAACAATCCGCTCTATCTTGGCAACGGCCCGAGCCGGGTGGTGCGAGGGGGGAGCTGGATGCACCCCGATGGATTCGCCCGTTGCAGCAAACGGCACATGCACTGCCGTCCAAGCGCTCGTTACGATGCCATCGGCTTCCGTCTGGTCTGGCAGGCGCCAAGCGGCAATCGCCGGGCGGAAGAGGGGAAATGAGCGGCGGCTCTTCCGCTGCCGGAAAAAAGCCAAGGAAGAAATTAGCGACAGGCATTCATGCCTGTCGGTCAAACATATTTTGGAAGGGGTTTGCATCCCCTCCCAAAACGGTCGCCTGAAACCCCGGCCTTCAGGCCGGGGTTTCAAACCGGAGTTAGTCTTACGATGAAGCGGGAGAAAGTGCGGAAAAACGAGTGGGGGAAAAGCGGTTTGGCGCGGACGACGCGGATAAATCGCCGATAGTGCCGATTCTTCGCCGCAGGCGGGTGCTCATCCGGCAGGCGCTTGAGAAACGGAAACGCTCAGGTAAGTCATGAAAAAAAGGGCGTCTATCGGCGGAATCCGCGTCTGAGCTGCAGTTTTCAGGACGAAAGGCCCGTGACGCCATCGCCGAGCTGCCGGTCAGGGCAGGGCGGCGGCGTCTACCGGGTGTTTTCCGCTTGCCTTACTTGGCCTGCATCCAGGCGCGGGCAGCGTCGAGCATGCGGCAGGAGTAACCCCACTCGTTGTCGTACCAGGCCAGGACCTTGACCAGGGTCGAGCCGTCTTCGGCCTTCAGCACGCGGGTTTGCGTCGCGTCGAAGGTCGAGGACACGGTGGTGTGGTTGAAGTCGGAGGAGACCAGCGGCTCGGTGTTGACCGCCATCACGCCCTTGAGCGGGCCGTTGGCGGCAGCGGTCATCAGCGCGTTGATTTCGTCCTTGGTGGTTTCACGCTCGGCGGTGAAGGTCAGGTCGACCAGCGAGACGTTGATGGTCGGGACGCGCAGTGCGAAGCCGTCGAACTTGCCGACCAGCTGCGGCAGGACCAGGCCGACGGCCTTGGCGGCGCCGGTCTTGGTCGGGATGATGTTGGCGGCGGCAGCACGGGCACGGCGCAGGTCCTTGTGGCGGACGTCGACGGTGACCTGGTCGTTGGTGTAGGCGTGCACAGTGGTCATCAGGCCGGACTTGATGCCGATGTTGTCGGACAGGATCTTGGCGACCGGGGCCAGGCAGTTGGTGGTGCAGGAAGCATTGGAAACGACGGTCATGCCGGCGGTCAGCGCGTTTTCGTTAACGCCCATGACGATGGTGGTGTCGACGTCGTCGCCGCCGGGGGCGGAGATCAGCACGCGCTTGGCGCCTTGCTCAAGCAGGGCCTGGGCCTTGGCCTTGGTGGTGTAGGCACCGGTACATTCGAGCAGGACATCGACGCCGTGGTCGGCCCAATTGACGCCCTTCGGGTCCTTGGTCGAGTAGAAGGCGATCTTCTTGCCGTCGATGATGATGCAGTTTTCGCCTTCGGTCTCGACCGAGGTGGTGAAGCGACCGTGGGTGGTGTCGTACTTGAGCAGGTGGGCGTTGGTCGCCAGATCGCCGGAAGCGTTGATCGCGACGACTTCAAACTCGTTCTGCAGGCCTTGTTCGTAAATCGCGCGCAGCGTGCAGCGACCGATGCGACCGAAACCGTTGATTGCAACCTTGATAGCCATGAATGTATTCCTCTCTGCGGGTGAAGTCTGAAATCAGGACAGCAGCGCCTTGGTCGTGGCAACGACGTTGGCGACGGTGAAACCGAACATCTCGAACAACTGGCCGGCCGGGGCGGATTCGCCGAAGCGGTCGATGCCGATCACCGCGCCATGCAGGCCGACGTACTTGCGCCAGAAGTCGGAGTGAGCGGCTTCGATGGCGACGCGTGGCAGGTGGCTGCCTAGCACCGACAGGCGGTAAGCCTTGTCCTGGCGGTCGAAGACGTTGGTGCAGGGCATCGAAACCACGCGCACGGCGATGCCTTCGGCGGCGAGCGCGGCCTGGGCATCAAGCGCCAGCTTGATTTCGGAGCCGGTGGCGATCAGCACCGCCTTGGCCTCGGCGGCGTCGGACAGGATGTAGCCACCCTTGGCGATCTCGGCGTCAGCGACGTTCTGGGTGACGGTCGGCAGGTTCTGGCGCGACAGCGCGAGGATGGCCGGGCCATCTTCACGGTCGACCGCAGAAATCCAGGCAATTGCGGTTTCGGTCGCATCGGCCGGACGCCACACGTCCAGGTTGGGGATGATGCGCATCGACGGGATGTGCTCGACCGGCTGGTGGGTCGGGCCGTCTTCGCCGAGGCCGATGGAGTCATGGGTATAGACCATGATCTGGCGCTGCTTCATCAGCGCCGCCATGCGGATCGCGTTGCGGGCGTAGTCGGAGAAGACCAGGAAGGTCGCGGTGTAGGGAATCAGGCCGCCGTGCAGCGCGATACCGTTGGCGATGGCGGTCATGCCGAATTCGCGCACGCCGTAGTAGCAGTAGTTGCCGCCCTCGGTACGGGTGACGCCCTTGCTGCCCTTGACGAAGGTCAGGTTGGAGCCAGCGAGGTCGGCCGAGCCGCCGAAAATTTCCGGCACCGCCGGGACCAGCGCGGCGATGGCGTTTTGCGAAGCCTTGCGGGTGGCGATGTTCTCGGCCTTGGTGCGGCAGGTGGCGATGTATTCGGCCTTGGTCGCAGCCCAGGTGGCCGGCAGTTCGCCCTTGATCACGCGGCGCTCGAATTCGGCAGCCAGCGCCGGGAAGGCAGCGCGGTAGGCGGCAAAGCGTTCGCTCCAGGCAGCTTCGGCGGCGGCACCGGCTTCCTTGCGATCCCATTCGGCGTAGATTTCAGCCGGGATTTCGAAAGCCGGATGCGGCCAGCCGATGTATTCGCGGGCGGCGGCGATTTCGTCCTTGCCCAGCGGTGCACCGTGGCAGTCGTGCGAACCCTGCTTGTTCGGCGAGCCGAGACCGATGGTGGTCTTGCAGCAGATCAGGCTGGGCTGGTCGCCGACGGCCTGCGCGGCCTTGAGTGCGGCTTCGATGGCGGCGGCGTCGTGGCCGTCAACACCCGGCACCACGTGCCAGCCGTAGGATTCGAAACGCTTGGGGATGTCTTCGGTGAACCAGCCTTCGACGTGGCCGTCGATGGAGATGCCGTTGTCGTCCCAGAAGGCGATCAGCTTGCCCAGGCCGAGGGTGCCGGCGAGCGAACAGGCTTCGTGCGAGACGCCTTCCATCAGGCAGCCGTCGCCAAGGAAGGCGTAGGTGTGGTGGTCGACGATGGTGTGGCCGGGCTGGTTGAATTCAGCCGCCAGCACCTTTTCAGCGAGGGCGAAACCGACGGCATTGGTGATGCCCTGGCCGAGCGGGCCGGTGGTGGTTTCGACGCCGGGGGTGTAGCCGTATTCCGGGTGGCCCGGGGTGCGGGCGTGCAGCTGGCGGAAGTTCTTGATGTCGGCGATCGAGACCTCGTAGCCGGTCAGGTGCAGCAGCGAGTAGATCAGCATCGAGCCGTGGCCGTTCGAGAGCACGAAGCGGTCGCGGTCGGGCCACTGCGGGTTGGCCGGATTGTGCTTGAGGTTGCGCCGCCAGAGGACTTCGGCGATTTCCGCCATGCCCATCGGGGCACCCGGATGGCCGGAGTTGGCTTGTTGCACTGCATCCATGGCCAGGGCGCGAATCGCCCCCGTCAAAGGATTGAACTTGGGAGGATTGCTGACGCTCATGGGACTGAATCCGGGCTGCAAAAAAAGCGAATTATCCGGCAAAAGCCCCGCTTTGTGTAGGGCGGGGCGTTTGCCGGGGGGCGTGGATCAGGCTTGGTGATAGCCGGTGACGCGCTCGACTTCGCTCTTCGAGCCGAGGATTACCGGCACCCGCTGGTGCAGGTGCTGCGGTGCAATATCGAGAATCCGCTGGCGGCCGGTGGTGGCGGCGCCGCCGGCCTGCTCGACGAGCAGGGCCATCGGGTTGGCTTCGTACATCAGGCGCAACTTGCCGCCTTTGTCGCGGACTTTTTCATCGAGCGGGTACATGAAGATGCCGCCTCGGGTCATGATCCGGTGCACGTCGGCGACCATCGAGGCCACCCAGCGCATGTTGTAATCCTTGCCCAGCGGCCCGGTCTTGCCGGCGACCATCTCGTCGACGTAGCGCTTGACCGGGGCTTCCCAGAAACGCTGGTTCGACATGTTGATCGCGAATTCCTTGGTTTCGGCCGGAATCTGCACATTTTCCTGGGTCAGCACGAACTCGCCCAGTTCGCGGTCGAGGGTGAACACCGCGACGCCGGCGCCAAAGGTCAGGACCAGCAGCGTGGTCGGTCCGTAGACCGCGTAACCGGCGGCGACCTGCGCCGTGCCCGGTTGCAGGAAGGCTTGTTCGGCGGCGGCTTCGCTCGACAGGTCGGCCCCCTCGGGGCAGCGCAGGACCGAGAAGATGGTGCCGATCGAGACATTGACGTCGATGTTCGACGAACCGTCGAGCGGGTCGAAGGTGAGCAGGTATTCGCCTTTGGGGAAGCGGTTGGGGACCAGGTGCGGCAGGTCCATTTCCTCGGAGGCCATCGCGGCGAGGTGGCCGCCCCATTCGTTGGCTTCGAGCAGGATTTCGTTGGACAGCACGTCGAGTTTCTTCTGGGCTTCGCCCTGGACGTTGTCGCTGCCGGCTTCGCCGAGCACGCCACCCTCACCGCCGAGGGCGCCCTTGCCGATGGCGATCGAGATCGCCTTGCAGGCGCGGGAAACGACTTCGATCAGGAACTTGAGATCGGAGGGAATCAGGGGCGATTCGAGGGCCGAATCGCAGCCGGATTCGCGTCCGGATTCGCGTTGGGCGTCGGTGAGGTAACGTGCCAGCGTGCGCTGTGCCATGGGAACTCCTTGAGGCGTGGCGCCATTGCGGCATTTTTGCCTTTACGCCGGGTTGACCGTGAAAATGCGGCAGAAATGGCGAAATGGGCCACGGATGGTCTGTGAATCGGTAGTGGACGGACGCCAGCCAGGTCACGATCGCTCCCGGCTACGGCCCGAAAGTGGCGAATTCTAACGAATCCGCCAAGGCGGCGCACTCAGGCCGCGGTTCGGGCGTGCAGAAAGGCAAATGCCGCTGCGCTGGTCAGTGGCTTGCTGAGCAGGTAGCCCTGGACTTCGTCGCAGCCATTGCAGCCGAGGAGTTCAAGCTGATCTTCGGTCTCGACCCCTTCGGCGATGACATTGAGACCGAGCGAATGTGCCAGGGCGATGGTGCCGAAGGCGATGGCGCGGTCGTTGAGGTCGTGTTCGATATCGGCGACGAAGGAGCGGTCGATCTTCAGGTGGTCGATCGGGAAGCGCTTGAGGTAGGCGAGTGAGGAATAACCGGTGCCGAAGTCATCGACCGCCAGCGTGACACCCATGCGGCGCAGGCGCTGCAGGATTTCGATGGCTTCCTCGGGGTCTTCCATCACCGAGCTTTCGGTGATTTCGAGTTCGAGCAGTTCCGCCGGCAGGCCGGATTCGGCCAGTGCGCCGGCAACGCTCTCGCAGAAATCGCGGCGCCGCAGTTGGCGTGCGGAAACGTTGACGGCCAGGCGCATTGGCGGCAAACCGGCGTCGAGCCAGTGCCGCATCTCGCGGCAGGCGTTCTGCATCACCCACTCGCCAATTTCGACGATCAGCCCCATTTCTTCGGCTACCGGAATGAAGCGGGCCGGCGAAATCATGCCGTCGCTCGGGTGGTGCCAGCGCAGCAGGGCTTCGACACCTGTTGGCCGGCTGCGGTCGGCGGCGAACTGCGGCTGGTAGGCGATGGCAAACTCGTTGCGGGCAATCGCATGGCGCAGCTTGCGTTCGAGGTCCATCCGTTCGCTCGCCGCCTGGTTCATCTCGGCGGCGTAGAACTGGTAGTTGTTCCGCCCTGCAGCCTTGGCGTGATACATCGCCGTGTCGGCATTCTTCAGCAGCGAATCTCCATCCGGTCCGTCATCGGGAAAAATACTGATCCCGATCGACGGGCTGGTGTGCAGTTCGTGGGTGTCGACCTGCACCGGTGTCGCCAGTGCCGCGATGATCTTGCTGGCGACCAGCGCCGAATCGGCCGGCGAGGTGATTTCGGGGAGCAGCAGCACGAACTCGTCGCCGCCCAGGCGGGCAACGAAATCGGTTTCGCGGACGATGCTGGAAAGGCGGCAGGCGACTTCACGCAGCAACTCGTCGCCGACCTGGTGCCCGAGGGTGTCGTTGATGATCTTGAAACGGTCGAGATCGAGAAACATCATCGCCAGCCGCCGCTCGTAGCGGCGTGCTTCGGGGAGCAACTGGGCGAGGCGGATGGCGAGCGCCATGCGGTTGGGCAGGCCGGTCAGCGGATCGTGCTGCGCGATGTGGCGCATCCGCTCCTCCGCCGCCTTGCGTTCGGTGATGTCGGCGATGATCCAGATGTGATGGGTCGGCGCGCCGGTATGCGGATCGTCCACCCGGCTGATGCGTACCCCGGCCGGAAAGTTCTCGCCCCCCTTGCGCGCCACGTCGGCCTCCCCGCTCCACAGGCCGCGCAAGGCAACCTGTTCGCGGAGATGTTCAACCGACTCGGACTCCTGCAGCGTGATCAGGCCGAAGATCGCCTGCCCGACCAGTTCGTAGGTTTCGTAGCCCGCCATTTGCATCATTGCCGGGTTGATCGAAACGATGCGGTGGGCGTCGTCGGTGACGACGATGCCGGCGGGGGTGTGAGTGAATACTTTTTGCGCCAGTTGCTCCCGTTCCGCACTGGCTCGCCGTTCGCTGATGTCGGTGTAGATGGTGACGAAACTGCCGTCCGGCAGCGGCACGCCGCGCACGTCCAGGGTCTTGCCATTGGGGCGGGTACGCTCGAAATGATGCGCCTCATGCCGGCTGGCGCGCGCCAGGAGCGAGCGCACGATGGCCTCGGTGTCGCCGGGGCCGTATTCGCCGCGAGAGGCATTGAAACGGAACAGTTTTTCCATCGTCACCGGTTTGTCGGCGAGCAGATGTTCCGGCAGGTCGAGCAGGCGCTCGAATTCGCGGTTGTGCAAGGCCAGCGTTTGCCCGGGATCGAAAAGGCTGACTGCGCTGGGAATGCTTTCGATGACCGTGTTCAACAGGCTGTGGTGGGCGCGCAGTTTCTCTTCGGCGGCCTTGCGCTCGGTAATGTCGGTGTAGGTGGTGATGAAGCCGGCCAGGTTGCCGTCGATGAACAGCGGCTCGCCCTGGACCAAGTGAGTGCGGCCATTGGGCCGCGTCCGCTCGAAGCGATGGGCCTCGAACTTGCGCGCCAGCTCGGTGATCTGGGCGACGTGCTCGGCGGGGTCACCCGGTCCGTATTCGCCGCGTTCGGCCGGAATGCGGATCAACTCGGAAAAATGCGCGCCTTCGCGAATGCGTTCCGCCGGCAGGTTCAGAACTTCGACGAAACCCTGATTCCAGACCCTCAGATGGAGATTTTCGTCGAAAACACTGATTCCCTGCGGCATGTTGGCCAGGATGGCGCGCAGATAGGCCTGGCGGCGCCGGTTGTCGTCGTCGGGCAGGGGGGTGTTGTCTGGCATGGTCACGAGTTTGATCTGCCTTGTTTTATCGTTGCCTGCCGGCAATGATAGCCGATGCGTGTGGCGGCGACCATGCGCCGGGACGCCCCAGGGTTCCGGTGAATAGCGGAAAGGCATTTTTTTGCTGTCGCGGCCAGCCTTTTTCACCGCATAATACGGCGGATGAATCAGCCACGTTTTTATTGCCGCGAGCCCTTGGCGCCGGCTGTCCACATCGAACTGCCGGAAGCGGTGGCGCGGCACGCGGTGCGCGTCCTGCGTCTGCCGCCGGGGGCCGAAATCACCCTGTTCGACGGTCGCGGTGGCGAATATCCGGCGCAACTGAGCCGGATCGAGAAGGATCGCGTCCATGCCACGCTCGGCGAGCGGCGCGCGCGCGAATGCGAGTCGCCGCTGGCGGTGACGCTGGTGCAAGCGGTGCAGGCCGGCGACAAGATGGATTTCACTATTCAGAAAGCCGTCGAGCTGGGCGTCAGCGGTGTGGTTCCGGTCGATAGCCGGCGCAGCGTCGTGCGCCTGACCGGCGAGCGCGCCGCCAAGCGGGCGGCGCACTGGCAGGGCGTGGCCGTATCGGCTTGCGAACAATGCGGGCGCAACCAGGTGCCGCCGGTGACCCAGATCGAGAAGCTGGAGCAGTGGCTGACCCGGCCGGCGGCCGCCGGGACCCTGCGCCTGATGCTGTCGCCGACGGCGACGCAGACGCTGGCCGATCTGGCGCCGGCGAATCGGATTGAACTGCTGATCGGTGCCGAAGGGGGGCTCGATCCGCAGGAAATGCTCGCGGCGGAACAGGCCGGCTTCCAGGCGGTGCGCCTGGGGCCGCGCGTGTTGCGCACCGAAACGGCGGGACTGGCGGCGCTCGCGGCGTTGCAGGTCCTTTGGGGAGACTTCAGGGAGGGGTAGGAAATGTTCGAATCAGCAGAGCTGGGCCACACCATCGACAAGGAAACGTTCAAGCGCGAAGTGCCGAAGCTGCGCGCCGAATTGCTCGATGTGCAATACGACATGCTGCAGAAAAAGGAGTTTCCGGTCGTCATCCTGATTTCCGGGGTCGACGGCTCGGGCAAGGGCGAAACCATCAACTTGCTGTACTCGTGGATGGATCCCCGCCACATTTCCACCCTGGCCTTCTCGTCGCCCAGCGACGAGGAGCGCTCGCGCCCCTACATGTGGCGCTACTGGCGCGCGCTGCCGCCCAAGGGCAAGGTCGGCATCTTTGCCGGCTCGTGGTACTCGCAGCCGATCACCGACCGGATTCGCGGCGAAATGCGGCGCTCCGACCTCGACCAGCGGCTCGACGACATCAACCGGTTCGAGGCAATGCTGGTCAACGAAGGCGCGCTGGTCCTCAAGTTCTGGTTCCACCTGTCGCACGACGGCCAGAAAAAACGGCTCAAGGCGCTGGAGAAAAATCCGCGTACTGCCTGGCGGGTGACCAAGGAAAGTTACGACCGGCTGAAGACCTACGACAAGCTTCAGGATGTCGCCGGGCACGTGCTGCGCGTGACCAATACCGCGCACGCACCGTGGATCATCGTCGAAGGGACCAATGACGAATACCGCTCGCTGACCGTCGGCCGCATCGTGCTCGACGCGATGAAGCGTCGCCTGCAGCAGGAAGGGCGGCAGCAGGTGCCGGTGGCGCCGCCGATCGTGCATGCCATCGACCAGAAAAACGTGCTCTCCGAACTCGACCTGACGCAGAAGCTGGCCAAAAAAGAATATGCACAGCAACTCGCGCACTATCAGGCCAAATTGTCCGAACTGGTGCGGCGCCCGGAGTTTGTCGAGAAACACTCGCTGGTGCTGGTGTTCGAGGGCTCGGATGCGGCCGGCAAGGGCGGTGGCATCCGCCGCGTCGGCGCCGCGCTCGATGCGCGCCAGTACCAGATCGTGCCGATTGCCGCGCCGACCGAGGAAGAGCGCGCCCAGCCCTACCTCTGGCGCTTCTGGCGGCACATGCCGCGCACCGGCCGGGCGACGATTTTTGATCGTTCGTGGTACGGTCGGGTGCTGGTCGAGCGGGTCGAGGGTTTCTGTTCCGACGCCGACTGGCTGCGCGCCTACGCCGAGATCAACGATTTCGAGCATCAACTCGACGATGCCGGCGCGATTGTCGTCAAATTCTGGCTGCAGATCAGCGATGATGAGCAGTTGCGTCGTTTCAAGGAGCGCCAGGACACCGAGTTCAAGCGTTTCAAGATCACCGACGAAGACTGGCGCAACCGCGAAAAGTGGAACGATTACGTGGTTGCGGTCTGCGACATGGTCGACCGCACCTCGACCGGGCAGGCGCCGTGGACCCTGGTTGAAGCCAACGACAAGAATTTTGCCCGTGTCAAAGTCCTGAAAACCATTTGTGACAGGATCGAAGCCGCACTCAAGCTGGAAGAAGGGAAAAGCAACAAATCATGAGCGATACCGCCTACGACGAGAACTTCGTCGCCTGGTTCCGGGCCGTCACCCCGTACATCAACGCCTTTCGCGGCCGCACCTTTGTCATCGCCTTCGGTGGCAAGGCGGTGCAGAGCGAGTTTGCCAAGACGCTGGCCTACGACGTCAATCTGCTGGTCGCGCTCGGCATCCGCCTGGTGCTGGTCCATGGCGCCCGACCGCAGATCGAGGAGGAGTTGCGCGAAAAGAACCTGGAGTCGAAATATCATCGTGGCTACCGCGTGACCGACGCCGAGGCGCTCGATTGCGTCCTCGACGCGGTCGGCAGCGTGTACCTGGAAATCGAGGCGATGCTCTCGCAGGGCCTGCCCAATACGCCGATGGCCAACAGCCGGATTCGCGTCATCGGCGGCAACTTCATTACCGGCCAGCCGATCGGCGTGCTCGACGGGATCGACATGCAGTACGCCGGCAAGGTGCGCAAGGTCGACGCCGAGGGGATCAACGCCCAGCTCGGCCTCGGCAACATCGTGCTGCTCAACTGCGAGGGCGCTTCGCCGACCGGCGAAATCTTCAACCTGCAGATGGAAGAGGCGGCGGAAGCGGTGGCGGTGGCGATCAAGGCCGACAAGCTGGTGTACCTGACCGACAGCCGTGGTGTCACCGACCAGGCCGGCGAACTGCTCGACGCGATCACTGCCGACGAAGCCGACGACCTGATCAAGGACGGCGAATGGCTGTCCACCGACTTGCGCCGCTACCTGCCGTGCAGCGTGCGCGCAACCCAGGCCGGCGTCGGCCGGGTGCATCTGATCGGTTACGAGCAGGACGGCGCCCTGCTCCGTGAGTTGTTCACCCACGACGGCGTCGGCACCGTGATCACCCGCGAGTCGCTGGAAAACATCCGCGAGGCCAAGCCCGACGACATCGCGGCGCTGATCGCGCTGATCGAGCCGATGGAAGAGGAGGGCATCCTGGTGCATCGGCCGCGCGAACTGCTCGAACGCGAAATCGACCATTTCTCGATCATGTTGCACGACGGGATCATCGTCGGCTGCGCCGCGCTCTACCCGCACTCCGAGGACGAGGCCGAACTGGCCTGCCTGGCGGTCAGCCACGATCACCGCGAATGGGGTTACGGCGATCAGTTGATGAAGCGCATCGAACGCCGCGCCCGGCGGCTCGGCGTCAAGCGGCTGTGCGTGCTGACCACGCGCACCGAACACTGGTTCGTCGAGCGCGGCTTCAAGCTCGGCACGGTCGACGACCTGCCGGCGAAAAAACGCGACATGTACAACTATCAGCGGCGCTCCAAGGTCCTGTTCAAGACCTTATAATCCACCGCCTCAACCTGAAGGAGTGTTCCATGACCCGCATGGTCAATTGCATCAAGCTCGGCCGCGAAGCCGAAGGTCTCGATCGTCTGCCCTATCCCGGCGCACTTGGTCAGCGCATTTTCGACAATGTCTCGAAGGAAGCCTGGCAGCAGTGGATCAAGCTGCAGACGATGATCATCAACGAAAACCGTCTCAACCTCGTCGACGCCCGTCATCGCAAGTACCTCGCCGAACAGGTCGAGAAGCACTTCTTCGGCGAGGGCGCCGACCAGATCCAGGGCTACGTGCCGCCGGCCGCCTGAGTCCGGTTTTCATGTAAAAAAAGCACCTGCGGGTGCTTTTTTTACATCGCGTTCTGCCGGGCAAGGTCGGCCGTCATCTTCGTCGTCCGCCCTTCCGCGCCCGTCACACCCTGCCCATTCCTTCCCCTGTCTGGCCGCTTTTTTGCCGATTTTCACGGTCGACCGTGTTTTTTCGCGATTTTCGTTCACTTAGCGGGTGTCGCTGCCGGGGGCTCCGGGCTTTTGTCGTCTTGCAGGCGTTCTTCGATTTCGGCGTGCAGTTGGGTAATGGCGGCAAGCAGTGCCTCGGCTTGGGCGTGCAGGCCAGGGTCGTCCTGCTCGGCGCAGTGCTCGGTTTGGCGGGCCAGTTCCGCCACTTTTGCCGCCAGCAGGGTGCCGGCGCTGCCCTTGAGACTGTGGGCGATCCGGCCGATGGCCTGGCGTTCCCCGGTACCGGCCAGCGCCCGGCTCAGGTTGGCGATGGCCTCGGCTTGCGTGCCACGGCCGGCCCGCAGCAGGCGGAGGATGAAATGCGGTTTGCTCGCATAGCGCCGCTGCAGGGCCGGCCAGTCGATCAACTCGCTGCCGTGCCGATTTTCCCCTGCCGCCACCTCCTTGCCTTCTTCCCTCTCCGGTCGATGCGCCGTTTCGGTGGCTTGCGCTCTTGCCGGGGGCGCCAGGGGGCGGGCGTGGCGCAGCAGCAGCTTGACCAGTTCTTCCTGGTCGATCGGTTTTGAAATCTGGTCGCGCATGCCGGCGTCGAGATAGCGCTGGCGTTCTTCGACCAGGGCATGCGCTGTTTGGGCGATCACCGGCGGTGCTTCGGCGATGTCGACAATCGCCCGCGTGGCGGCACAGCCATCGAGCCCCGGCATCTGCACATCCATCAGAATGAGGTCGAAGCCCGTTGGTGCCGCCCGCACGGCGGCCACCGCCTCGTGGCCGTCGCTGACCAGGCTGACTTCGGCGCCTTCCACGAGCAGCATTTCCTCGATGACCAGGCGGTTCACCTCGTTGTCGTCGGCGACCAGCACCCGCATCCCGGCCAGTCGCTGGCGCCCGCTGCCGCTGGCGGCAAAGGGCCGCGTGGCCTGCAACTGCTGGCCGGGGGCGATGAAGGGTGCCGGCAGGCGGACGATGAACTCGGTGCCGTGCCCGACCTGGCTGTCGACCCGAATCCGTCCGCCCATCAAATCGACCAGGCTGCGGGTGATGCTCAAGCCCAGGCCGGTGCCGCCATAGCGCCGTGTCGTGCTGCCGTCGGCCTGCTCGAATGCCGTGAAAATCCGCCCGACCTGCTCGGGCGACATGCCGATGCCGGTATCGGCGATGCGGATTTCCAGCTCGCCGTCGTGGCGCAGGCCGAGCCTGACCCCGCCGCGTTCGGTAAATTTGACGGCATTGGCGAGCAGATTGAGGATGATCTGCGACAGGCGCAGCGGGTCGCCGAGAAAAGGCGTTTCCAGGGCTGGATCGCAGTCGACCGTGAGTGCCAGCCCCTTGGCCTGTGCGCTTTCGGCGATCATCGCCACTGTCGATTGCACCAGGGGCAGCATGCTGACCTGCAACTGCTCGATCTGCATCTTGCCGGCTTCGATCTTGGTCAGGTCCAGGATGTCGTTGATGATCCCGAGCAGCAAACGGCCCGAATCGATGATGCGGCGGAACTGCTTGTGCATCGCCGGCAGGTTTTCGCTCTGTCGCTCGCCGACCTGGGCGGCACCGAGGATGCCGTTGAGCGGTGTCCTGATTTCATGGCTCATGTTGGCGAGGAACTCGCCCTTGGCGCGCGCCAGTCGCTCCGCTTCGGCACGCGCCGCCTCGCGGGCGAGATCGGCTTCGCGCTGGGCGCTGATATCGGTAAAACTGACCACCGTCCCGATCTCGCGGCCGTCCAGCACCAGCGGGCGACTTTCGCAACGAGCGGGAAAACAATGCCCGTCCGCTCGCTGGAGCAGGGTTTCCCCGGCAAAATCCCGCCCCGTGCCGCTCGCCAGCGGATGGGCGGCGCCAAGCGCCTGCGCTGGCAGGAGACCGCAATCGTCGAGCGAACGCCCGAGCAGGGCGCTTGCCTCGTGGCCGAGCAGGCCGGCGCCCGAACGGTTGATGAAGAGGAGGCGCCCGGCTTCGTCGATGCCGTACAGCCCGGCGGCACTGGAATCGAGAATCAGCTGGATCTTTTGCCGCGACTCCTCGAGCGCCTGGGTCCGGTTTCTCACCTCGGCCTCGAGATGCTGCTGCTGCGCCTCGAGCGCCAGCTCGGCCTGGCGGCGCTCGCTGACGTCGCGCTTGACGGCAATGAAATAACTGACCTTGCCATTGCTGTCGTGAAAGGGCGTGATCGACTGCTCCTCGTAATACTCGCTGCCGTCGCTGCGCCGGCTGGACGTTTCCCCGCGCCAGATACGGCCTTCGTGCAAGGCCCGCATCAAGGCCGCGTAAAACTCCGGCTCCTCGTTTTCCCAGTGACCGAGATCGTGATAGCGATGACCGATGACCTCGTTTCTTGCATAGCCGCTGAGGCGGCTGTACGCCGGATTGGCCCATACCACCTTGCCGTCCACCGCCGCGATCAGGATGGCATCGTCGCTGGCCTTGAGCGCGGTCGACTGCAGGTGCAGCAAGGTTTCCACCGCCTTCTGCTCGGTGACGTTGCGGATGCAGAGCGAAACCCCGACCACCCGTCGCTCGGCGCCGCGCAGCGGCGCGATGGTGAAGGTGGCGCTCTGCTCCTCGCCCAGCCGGTTGCGCACGCTGCTTTCATGGCGCAGTACCGATTCGCCCCAGATTGCCTGGCGGATTTTTTGCGCCAGCACGGCCGGCGTCGATAAGCCCAGCAGGGTTTCCACCGCTTGTCCGCTGGCTTCTTCCTCGCTGAAACCGAACAGGGTTTCCGCCGCCGGATTCCAGCTCGTCACCCGGCCTTCGCCGTCGCAACTGATGAGCGCGTCCTCCGAGGCGGCAACAATCGCCGAAAGCTGGCTTCGCATCTGCTCCCAGCGTTTTCGCTGCTCGATTTCGCGGACACAGACAAAAAGATGGCGGCGACCGTGCATGCTGAAACCAATGGCGCTGGCCTCGATTGCACGCCGCTCGCCATCGGCGCGCAACTGGACCGACTCGAAGGTGGCCGCCTGCTTGAGCGAGAGATAGCCCGGCAGGACCGCTCCGCTCACGTCACCCGCCTGCCATTCCCGCATCCAGCCGGAAACGTGGCGCCCCAGCAGATCGTCCTTGCTGCGGCCCAGCATCTGGCAGAAGGAGTCGCTGGCCTCGATCACCTGCCCGTATTCGTTGAGGATGTAGATGCCGTCGCTGGCCTGACTGAGAAAAAGGCGGAATTTTTCGGCATCGTTGCGCAGACTCAGCAGCCGGCGCTTGATCAGCCGCGTCGCCGTCAGGCCCAGTGTGAGCAGGAGCAGCAGCAGGGGCAGCAAGCGGTCCGGGCTGAAACACTGGGGAACGGCCTCTCCGGCGTCGGCGTGCAGCGACCAGGCGGCAACGGAAACACTCAACAGATTGAGCAACAGCAAGAACGCGGCTAGCGGCTTGTACGAGCGCATGAAGGTCCTTGTCCGCCGTCAGAACAGCTCGGCCGCGCGCGCCCGGCTGGGCGGTGCGAGCGACTGCAGCACGCTGGCGAAGCGACGGTCGAATTCGACCCCCTGCTCGAAGAGGGTGAGGATCTTTTCGGCATGCTGGCGGAGGATGTCGCTGATGCGTTCCTCCTGGGGGTCGGTGAGGCCCAGCGAGTAGTAGGCCTTTTCCACGCCATCGACCAGATTTTGCAGCAGCAGGCGGGTATCGATCTGTTGCGTGCGATAGCCTTCGCGCAGGTTTTCAATGGCTTCGTGCGCCTCGCCGCCGGCGATCTGCATGGCTTCCGCCCGAGCTGCCGATTCGCGGCGCATGGCAATGGTTTCAGTAATGCTGTTGGCCCCTTCGGCCAGGATGCTCAGGTTGTCCTGCAGACGGCCGACAGCCTCTTCGTCGTCGGGCAGGTTGGTCACCACCAGGCTCAAGGAAGGGAAATTCACGGTCAACCGCCTTTTAAAGCGAAAAATGCGCCCCATGCCCTCCACGTTGTCGATCACCGATTCCTCCAGCGGATTGGCACAACCATGCGCGCTACGTGTCAATTGGCCGTCCGGGTGGCGGAGGCGGACCAGGCATTCGAGGCCATAATCGGCGGTGGTCTGCAGCAGTTTGTCGGCGAGCTCGCGATAATCGGTGCAGCAAAAGCTCGCCCGAACGAAATCGAGCAGGATGCGTCCCTGCGCAATGTCGTTCAGAAAAGACATGGCCGTGCGGTGCAGGGTCAGTTTTTCCTTTTCCAGCGAGTCGTGGCGGTGCTTCTGCTCGATCGCCAGCGCCACCTTGCGCTGCAGGATGGGGGGATCGAAGGGCTTGATCACGAAATCGCTGCCGCCGACATCGTAGGCCCGCAGCCGATCCTCGAGGCTTTCGCGGCCGGAAATGAAGATCACCGGCACGCTCGAATGCTCGCGAAACATGCTGCAGGCCTCGAAACCGTCGCAGCCGGGCAGGCCGATATCGAGCAGCAGCAGATCGGGCGCCAGCTCGTCGAGCAGCGAAAGGCCGCTCTCGGCCGAGACAAAGCAGGCCAGGCGGTAGTCTTCCTCCAGCGCAAAGCGCAGGGATTCGATAATCACCGGATCATCTTCGATGATCATGATCAGGGCGGGCGAGGCCGTGCTGCTGCTCGAGTTCATGTCGATCTCCCAGGGTAGAGGCAAGGCCGCTTCGAGTGGGTGCCTGCGGGGCGCCGGGCTTGCCTGGTGAATGAAAACCATCGTGCTCATTTCATCGGCTTATGGTTACAGCATGGTGAAAAAGCCGGGAGGGTGTGCCGGGAATTACTGGCGTCAAATAACTGAAATACTGTTTCCCTAAAGTAGTCGGCTCGTTCCACCCACCCAACCTTGTAGACGGGGGGCTCCATGCTCATCGAAAAAGCCGCCGAAATTGCCGAAATCCACCACATTCTCGAAGAGGGCTGGCTGCACCCGGTTTTCCAGCCCGTTGTCGATTTCCGCTCGCGTACCGTACTCGGTTACGAAGCCCTGATCCGGGGGCCGCAGAACAGCCCTTTGCACCGCCCGGATGCCCTGTTCGCCGTGGCCCGCCAGAGTGGGCTCGGACTGGAACTCGAACACGCCTGCCGCGAGGCCAGCCTGCGTGCCTTCGCCCGCCTGCGCCTGCCCGGCAGCCTGTTTCTCAATGTTTCGCCGCAGTGCCTGCTCGATTTTCGGATGATGCATGGCGAGACGCACGACACCCTGATCGAGCTGGGTATCGCGCCGAACCGCGTGGTGATCGAACTGGTCGAGAACCAGCGTTTCGGTGACCTGCCCGGCATCGTCGATGCCCTGGCCCGCTATCGCGGCAAGGGCTTTCAGATTGCCATCGACGATCTTGGCGAGGGATTTTCCAATCTGCGCATGTGGTCGGAACTGCGCCCGGAATACGTCAAGGTCGACAAGCATTTCATCAATGGCATTGCCGATGACCGGATCAAATACCACTTCGTGCGCGCCATGCAGGATATCGCCGAGGTCTGCAATGCCTCGCTGGTCGCCGAGGGCGTCGAGCGACTGGAAGATTTCGTCTGCCTGCGCGACATGGGGATCGCCTGCGCCCAAGGCTATTTCATCGCCAAGCCCTTGCCTGAACCGGCGCACCAGTTGCCGCCGAACGTCACCCAGGCGTTTGGTCAGCAACGGGCCTCGATGAATACCCTGTCCGGCGGACCGGGCAAGCTGCCGACGGCGCTCAACCTGCTGCGCGCCGTCGAGCCGCTGCCGATCGAATCCTGCAATGACGCCGCGGTCGCCCGCTTCGAGGCCGATCCCGAGCTCGATGTCCTGCCGGTGACCAGCCAGGGCATGCCGGTGGGCATGATCAACCGCCATAGCCTGATTGACCGCTTTGCCCGGCCCTTCCGGCGCGAATTGTTCGGCCGCAAGAGCTGCGAACTATTCATGGACCCGGCGCCGCTGATCGTCGATCAGCATGCCAGCATCCAGGAACTGGCGATGATGCTATCGCTGGCGCCCAAACACTACCTGCTCGACGGCTTCATCATTACCGGCGACGGGCGTTATCTCGGCATCGGCGGTGCGCACGACCTGATGGCGATGATCACCGAGATGCAGATCTCCGCAGCCCGTTACGCCAATCCGCTGACCCAGTTGCCGGGCAATGTGCCGATCAACGAACACATCGACCGCATGCTGGCCAGTGGGCGGCATTTCGTCGCCGCCTATATCGATATCGACAATTTCAAGCCCTTCAACGATACCTTCGGGTATCGCCGGGGGGACGATGTGATCCAGACGCTGGGGCGCCTGCTCAACGAGTCGGTCGATGAGAAACTCGATTTCGTCGGCCATATCGGCGGCGATGACTTCTTCGTCATTTTCCAGAGCGATGACTGGGAACTGCGTTCATGGAACCTGGTACGGAATTTCACCGATGCCATGGCAGCGATGCTGAGTGTCGAGGAGCGGGCGCAAGGCGGCTATCTGGCGGAAAACCGCAAGGGAGAACTGGGCTTCCAACTCCTGCCCTCGCTCTCGGTCGGCGCTGTCAAGGTCGCTCCCGGCGATTGCGAATCGCATCGCGAAGTGGCATCCGCCGCTTCGTCCGCCAAGAAACAGGCCAAGAAGCGCTCGCGTGAAAATCTGGTCGATATCAATCAGGGGGCGGTCTTCATCGAACGTCGCCGCTTTGGCTTCGGCTATCAGGAAAATCCACCGATGACGGCACGCCTGCTCAATTGATCCGGGAATACCGGCCGGCAGTGACGCTTGCGCTGCCGGAGAGTGCTGGATATCGGGCCTTCATGACTTTATCGGTTAGCCGCTTTTCCGAGGCGGAGGCCGGGAGAAAAGCACCCGTGTGCCGGGCCAGGGCCCAGTCGTGGGCGAGTCATTCCCTGGCGGATGGGGTGGGAGGCTGCTTATTCTTGGCGCGCTGGCTTGCCTTTGCCCGGGCTGAAGATGTCACGAAAGCACCTTCAAGCCGTCGTTTTCCGGTAATTCTCATGGAATAAGCTTGCCTCGGGTCACAGTATGGCCTCATCATGCAAATGAGAGCTTTTATCAAAAAGGAGTATGCGATGAACAGCACGCACAGCCAGCTCCGTCCCGGAAATCTCCGGCACCATCATGACCGACAGGACTTCCCGCAGCACAGGGACGGCGATTCTCCGGATTACCCCTTCCATCTTCCATCCGGCTTGCTTCGGCAGCGTATCCGGAAGGCTTGGAGAACACGCCGCTCAGCAGCCTGCTCTGGGAGAGGTTATGCCTCATCGAGCAGGAGGCGGAGTGTCTCGACCGTATCTTGCGTCGCACCTGGTATCTCGTCGGTGGGCTGGTTCTGCCTTGCGCCGGTTTTCTCGTCTATATGCTCTCTTTCGGCCGCTGAGAGCGGTCTTGCGCTACCCGCATCGTGGCCGCTTCTTCCGGCCCGGCGGCTTCTCCCCGCGGTGATTTTTCCCGTTTTTTCCCGCCTCACCCAGCCAGCGGCTGGGTGAGGGCCAGGGCCAAACCCGGGCGGGAAACGAATTCGCCCCGGTGCTTCCGGGACGATTCTCAAGGCGCTTGAAGCGCGAACTTTCTCAAAGTGCGAACTGGGCGGTGGCGTGTTGCAGGCGTTGCGCCATGGTGGCCACGGCGTTGGCCGAGGATGACGAGGCGCTGGCGGCGTCGGCGCTGGCATGGATCATTTGCGCCACCCGTTCGGTGTGGCGGGCGATCTGCTCGGCTGCCTGGCGCTGTTCGTCAAGGGCTTCGACAATTTCGTTGGCCGCGAGCATCGAGTGTTGGCAACTGGCCTCGATTTCGCCGATGGCGAGGTCGGCGCGTCCGGCCAACTCGGCGCCGCGTTGGGCTCGTTCGGCGGTGGCGGCAACCGCGCTGGCGGTTTGCTGCGCGGTCTGATCGAGACGGCTGACCAGTTTTTCGATCTTGGCCGTGGTCTCGGCGGTGTGGCTGGCGAGTTTGCGCACTTCGTCGGCGACGACGGCGAAACCACGGCCGGCATCACCCGCGCGCGCGGCCTCGATGGCGGCGTTGAGCGAGAGTAGATTGGTCTGCTCGGAAATGCCCTTGATTTCCTGGGCGAAGCGGGTGATCTCCTGAGTGTGCTCCTGCAGGCTGCCCATGGCGCCGGCAGCGGCATGGGCCTGGCCGGAAATGGCGCCGATTTCACGAATCGCCTCCTGGATCACGGCACCGCTTTCGCTGGCCTTGTTGCGTGTATCGCGGCTGGCATCGGCGGCGTTGCCGGCACTGTCGGCCATGGTCGCAATGGCGACGGTCAGTTCTTCGATCCCGGCGGTAATTTGCGCGGCGGCATCGCTCTGGGTGCTGCTGGCATTGGCGACGGCATCGGCCGAACTGCTCAGGGCGCTGGCGTTGCCGGCGGTCTGTTCGGCGCCGTGCTGGACTTCGGCAATCAGTGAACGCAGGCGTTCCTGCATGGCATTGACCGAGGCAACGAGGGAATCGGCGGCGAGTTTGCCGTGTCGCGGATCGAGGTCGAGGCTGGCGCTCAGGTCACCGGCGGCGACGCGGCGAGTGGCGGCGACAACCGGTTCGAGATCGCCGCCGAGACGGTGCAGGATACGTCGTCCGATCAGTGCGGCAACGAGCAGTGAAGCCATGACGCCGAGCGCGCCGGCGCCGATCAGCCAGCGTGAAATCTCGCTGAAACGGGCTGCGGCGATTTCGGAGGCGGCGCCGACACTGCGGGTGCTGCGCGCCGCGATTTCACGCGAGGCCTGGCTGGCGGCCTGCAGCAGCGGTTGCTCGCTGCCGCGTAGCGCGGCATCGACCATGAGTGCATATTTGGGCATCCCGGCTTCGTTGTCGTTCAGGACTTCGTCGTAAAGCTTGTGCAGGCTGGCGGCCTCTTGTTCGAGTTGCGGCGCCAGTGCTTTCTCGCTACGTCCACGTTCGAGCCCGGCCAGTGTCTCCACGGCCTGTTGCAGCGTCCGACGGGCGGCGGAGAATTCGTCTCTTGCCTTCTCGAACTCGTCCGGCATGTGGTTGCGAATGAGCATGTCCTTGAGCGCCCGCACCTCGCTTTGTGCGGCGTGGCGAGCGGAATTCACCTGTTCCTGCAGGCGGGTCGAGTGCTCGACTGCCTCCGCCACCTGACGGATATCGTCGCGGAAAGCGGCCAGGGCCAGGAGGGCGATCACCAGTAGTACCAAGCTGAAAACCGCGCTGCTGGCCGCCATCAGGAGGAGGCGAGCGCGGATCGACAGCGATGCGCGGCGAGGCGCGGAAGAGGAGGGGGCTGGGCGCGCGGGCGACATGATTGGGATTTTTGCGATAAATGGGGAAATTCTCGTTTCGCAGTGTTACATCCCGATTGCAGTTTTATTTTGCAAGCCTCGGTTCAGGTATGGGGTTTGCCGATGAGCACAAATTTTTCAATGAGTTATCCGGGAGTTCCCGAAGTGCCTGCCGGATGGGCGAGCGCAGACACCCAAAAAGCCGAAAAAGCTGCACCGTCTGTGCTGAAGCGGCTTATCCCGGGTTTGTTCCGGGAAAAATGCTCTTTTTCACGGTCGACCGTGAAAAAGACAAAAAACCCGGCCGCAGCCGGGTTGTTGTCCTTGCTGGCGGGGATCAGCCGCTGCGGCGCACGCCGTCCGGGGTGGCGAGGAGCAGGATGTCGGCGGGGCGCATGGCGAAGAGGCCATTGGTGAGCACGCCGACGATCTGGTTGATGGTGGCTTCCAGGCCTTTGGGATCGGCGATGCTCAGGCCGTGCACGTCAAGGATCTGGTTGCCGTTGTCGGTCATGAAACCGCTGCGCAGGACGGGGCGGCCTCCGAGTTTTTCCAATTCACGGGCGACATGGGCGCGAGCCATCGGCACGACCTCGACCGGGAGCGGGAAGCGCCCCAGCGTCGTTACCTGCTTGGAGGCATCGGCAATGCAGATGAAGGTCCGGGCCACGGCGGCGACGATCTTTTCCCGTGTCAGGGCGCCGCCGCCGCCCTTGATCATGTTCAGGCCGGCATCGACTTCGTCGGCGCCATCGATGTAGACCGGCAGGTCGCTGACGTCGTTGAGGTCGAAAACGGCCATGCCGTGGGCTTCCAGGCGCTGGCGGGTGGCTTCGGAACTGGCGACGGCGCCGCGATAGCGGTGCTTTTGCCGGGCGAGCGCGTCGATGAAGAAGTTGGCGGTGGAGCCGGTGCCGACACCGATGAGGCTGCCTTCCGGCGTGTGGGCGGCAACATGGTCGGCGGCGGCCTGGGCAACCGCCTGCTTGAGTTCGTCTTGGGTCATGAGGCGAGTCCTGCGGGGAAATGGCGGCAATTTTACCGGCAAACCCGGCGAGCGGGATTCGCGCGCATGCCGGTGCGGGCGCTTGTCACACGCCAGGCACTTTTCCGGCGCTACACTCCATGGTCTCGACGCGGGAGAAAGAAGAATGCAAAAAGAGAGCAAGGTGCAAAAAGAGCAGCCGCCGGAAAACGGTGAGTTGAATGGCGGTGTGACGGGCGAGACGGCGAAGGCGGTCGGGGCCGGGGGGGCGGCGGCCAGGCCGCCGCTGGGCGAAATCCACCCACTGGCGGGACCGGCGCTGCGTCGCGGGCGCCGGCATCCTCCGGCTGAGGGGAGTCCTTTGCAGCGCCAGCAGCAGGCTCTGGTCGAGGCGCTGGCCCTGGCGCGTTCGATCGATTACAGCGCGCAGGAGGCGATTCCGCCGGAGTTGCTGCCACGCGGCAAGCCGCCCCGCCCGGCCAAGGCGGTGACGGTGCGCGGGCGTTACCGTTTTCCGGAAAGCGAATTCGAGCGCCTGGGGGTCTTGAAGGCAAGGCTGCGCGACTTGGGCCTGAAGGCGGGCAAGAACGATTTGCTGCGTGCCGGCCTGCTCTTGCTCGGGGCGCTCAACGATAGCGAACTGAAAGCGGTGATGTTGCGCATCGACGGTGTGCGGGGCGTGAGGAGCGGATCGACTGGAAAGTCCGGCGGCAAGGCGCGAGGGAAGGCGTAAGCAAGGCTGCCCCCGGGCGAACCCGGGAAGAAGGGGGGCGAGGGGGGATTGTTACAGCGTGTCATCCATCTGTAACACAGCCTGCGTAAGCTGCGCTGAATCCCACCCCACCTACAGCACAGGAGTTTCCCCCATGAGCAAGAAAACCCCGCTCGTCAGCATGCTGGCCCTTGCCGGCGTCGCCGTCTTCGCTTCCCAGGCCGCCCATGCGCAAGTGATCAAGATCGACGGTTCCTCGACTGTTTACCCGATTACCGAGGCGGTGGCGGAAGAGTTCCAGAAGGCCAAGAAGAACGCCATCAAGGTGACGGTCGGTATCTCCGGTACCGGCGGCGGCTTCAAGAAGTTCTGCCGCGACGAGACCGACCTGTCGAACGCCTCGCGCCCGATCACCAAGAAGGAAATGGAAGACTGCAAGGCTGCCGGCGTCGAGTACGTCGAAATGCCGGTCGCCTTCGATGCGCTGACCGTGGTCATCAACCCCAAGAACACTTTCCTCAAGGAAGCCACCGTGGCTGAGCTGAAGACCATGTGGGAGCCGGCCGCGCAAGGTAAGGTGACCAAGTGGAACCAGATCAACCCGGCCTGGCCGGATCAGCCGATCAAGCTGTTCGGCGCCGGCGCCGATTCCGGCACCTTCGAATACTTCACCGAAGCCATCGTCGGCAAGGCCAAGTCCTCGCGCGGCGACTACACCGCGTCGGAAGACGACAACGTCCTGGTCCAGGGCGTTTCCCGCGACGTCAATGCCATCGGCTACTTCGGTTATGCCTACTACGCCGAGAACACCGGCAAGCTCAAGGCGCTGCCGATCGTCCCGCCCAAGGGCGGCGCCGCCGTCGGCCCGTCCGAGGACGCGGTGATCAAGGGCACCTACCAGCCGCTGTCGCGCCCGATCTTCGTCTACGTCAAGGCCAAGTCGCTGCAGAAGCCGGAAGTCCAGGAGTTCATCGAGTTCTACATGAAGAACGCTTCCAAGCTGACCAAGGAAGTCAAGTACGTGCCGCTGCCGGCCGCCGCTTACACCGGTAACCTCGAGCACGTGAAGAAGAAGAAGTACGGCACGGTTTTCGGTGGTCAGAATGAAGTTGGCATCACCATCGAAGATCTGATGAAGCGCGAAGCCAAGATGTAAGGAACCGGGGCAAGCCTGCTCCTCCTGCGCCCCGCACCCTTCCGGGTCCGGGGCGCCTACTCAGGAATTCCGCTCATGAATTCGCAAGTTATGACCGCTAAAAATACCAACGATCTGCCCGTGGTCAGCGACCGCCTGGCACACAATGCGATGCGCAACGTCAGCGAGCGCGTCATCGAGGGCTTGCTCTTTGCCGCCGCCGCCGTTTCGGTGTTGACCACCATCGGTATCGTCTATGTCCTCGTTTCCGAATCGATCCAGTTCTTCGCCAATGTCCCGCTGGTCGACTTCCTGACCGACACCCAATGGACGCCGTTGTTCGACGACGCCCATTTCGGGATCATGGTGCTGGTTTCCGGGACCCTGGTGTCCTCGGCCGTGGCGCTGCTGCTGGCGATTCCGATGGGAACCGTGATCGCGATCTACCTCTCGGAATTCGCCGACAGCCGGGTGCGCGAAATCGCCAAGCCGGTCCTCGAACTGCTGGGTGGCATCCCGACCATCGTCTTCGGCTATTTCGCCCTGCTGATGGTGACGCCGTTGCTGCAGAAGATTTTTCCCGAGCTGCCGGGTTTCTCGCTGCTTTCCGCCGGTCTGGTGATGGGGATCATGATCGTTCCCTACATCGCCTCGCTGTCCGAGGATGCGATGCGCGCGGTGCCGATGAGCCTGCGCGAAGGCGCCTACGCGATGGGGGCGACCCGCCTGCACACCGCACTGACGGTAGTGGTTCCGGCGGCTTTCTCCGGTCTCGCCGCTTCCTACATCCTGGCGATTTCACGGGCCGTCGGCGAAACCATGATCCTGGCGGTGGCCGCCGGCATGCAGCCGAACCTGACCTGGAACCCGATGGAACCGGCCGCGACGATTACTTCCTACATCGTGCAGGTGGCCCTGGGCGACTTGCCGCACGGTTCAATTGGTTACCAGACCATCTTTGCCGCCGGCCTGACGCTGATCCTGATCACGCTGGTGTTCAACATCCTCGGCCAGTGGCTGCGCCGTAAATTCCGCGAGAACTACTAAGATGCAACAAACCGCATTGACCACCGAGCAGATCCGCGCGCTGATTGCCCGCGGCAAGCTCAAGGACACGCTGTTCAAGGCGCTGGGCGTGATTTTCCTGGCTATCGGCCTGGCCGTGATCCTGCTGCTGGTAATCGACATGGTGCAGAAGGGCTCCGAGCGCTTCACCGCCGATTTCTTCCTCAACTTCGCATCGCGACGTGCATCGCAGGCCGGCATCCTTTCGGCCTGGGTCGGCTCGCTGCTGGTGATGCTGGTCACCGCCGTTGCCGCGGTGCCCATTGGCGTCGCCGCCGGGCTCTACCTGGAGGAGTACGCCAAGCGCAACTGGATCACCGAGATCATCGAGATCAACATCACCAACCTGGCCGCCGTGCCGTCGATTGTCTATGGCCTGCTGGCGCTGGGGATATTCGTCTACCAGTTCGGCTTCGGCCAGAGCATCCTCTCGGCCGGCCTGACGCTGGCGCTGCTGATCCTGCCGATCGTGATTGTCTCGACCCGCGAGGCGATCCGGGCGATTCCGGCGATGATCCGCGAAGCCTCGATGGGCTGTGGCGCGACCCGCTGGCAGACCTGCCGCTACCACATCGTCCCCTACGCCATGCCCGGCATCCTGACCGGCGTGATCATCGGCCTGGCCCGCGCCATCGGCGAAACCGCGCCGATCATCACCATCGGCGCGCTGACCTTCATCGCCTTCCTGCCGCCGGTACCCTTTGCCGCCCAGACGGATGGGACGACGGCCGGACTTTTCGACTGGGTGGTTTCGCCCTTCACGGTGATGCCGATCCAGATCTTCAACTGGACCTCGCGCCCCGATCCGGCTTTCGAGATCAACGCCGCCGCCGCCGGCTTCGTGCTGATGGTGATGGTGTTGTCGATGAACGGCATTGCGATCTGGCTGCGCTACAAGATGCGCAAGAACATCAAGTGGTAACAAGGATAACGAACATGCAAAACGAGAATCTGACCCTGAAGGCCGAGGCCCGCAACCTGAACTTTTTCTACGGTGAGCACAAGGCGCTGAAGGGCATCAACATGCCGATCTACGACAAGAAGGTCACGGCGCTGATCGGTCCTTCCGGTTGCGGCAAATCGACCTATCTGCGCAGCTTCAACCGCATGCACGACCTCTACCCCGGCAATCGCTACGAAGGCGAGATTCGTTTCCACCCGGACAACACCAATCTGCTGGCTTCGGAAGTGGACCCGATTGAAGTGCGGATGCGCGTCGGCATGGTTTTCCAGAAGCCGAATCCCTTCCCCAAGTCGATTTACGAAAACGTTGCCTACGGCCTGCGGGTGCGTGGCGAGAACAACAAGCGCGTTCTCGACGACAAGATCGAACACGCGCTGAAGGGCAGCGCACTGTGGGAGGAGGTCAAGGATCGTCTGCACGATCTGGCGTCCAACCTCTCCGGCGGTCAGCAGCAGCGTCTGTGCATCGCCCGTGCTCTGGCCACCGATCCCGAATTGTTGCTTTTCGACGAGCCGACCTCGGCGCTCGACCCGATTGCCACCGGTGCCATCGAGGAGCTGGTGCATGAGCTGAAAAAGCGCGTCACCATCCTGATCGTGACCCACAACATGCAGCAGGCGGCGCGGGTTTCCGATTTCACCGCCTACATGTATCTCGGCGAGCTGGTCGAATTCGGCAAGACCGACGAAATTTTCATCAAGCCCAAGGACAAGCGTACCGAGGACTACATTACCGGCCGCATGGGCTGAACCGGACCCTTTCGAGGAATACAGCATGAGCGATAGCCAACATCTTTCCAGCCAGTTCGACGAGGACCTGGCACGCCTGCGCACTCATGTGTTGCAGATGGGGGGCCTGGTCGAGACCCAGGTTTCCGCCGCCATCGAGGCCTACACTTCCGGCGAGGTGGCCGTGGTCAAGGCCATTGTCGATAACGACCGCAAGGTTAACGACCTGGAAAAGGCCATCGACGACGATTGTGCTCACATCATCGCCAAGCGCCAGCCGGCGGCTTACGACCTGCGCCTGGTGCTCGGCATCAGCAAGATCGTCACCGACCTGGAGCGGGCGGGCGACGAGGCCAAGAAAATCGCCAAGGGCGTGCAGCGCATCTACGAGAACGGCCATTTTCCGACCCAGTACGGTGTCGGTATCCGCCACATCGCCGAAGCGGCGCTGGTCATGATCCGCCAGTCGCTGGACGCCTTTGCCCGTCGCGATGTGCTGCAGGCGCAGAGCGTGATCAAGGCCGACAAGGATGTCGACGTCGAATTCAAGTCCATCATCCGCCAGCTGATCACCCACATGATGGAAGATCCGCGCACCATCACCACCTCGATCGACATCATCTCGATTGCCCGCGCCATCGAGCGCATCGGCGATCATGCCAAGAACGTTTCCGAGCAGGTGATCTTCATCGTCGAAGGGCGCGACATCCGCCATCTCAAGGAGGCCGCCAAGTGACACCGACGATTCTGGTGGTCGAGGATGAACCGGCGATCCAGGAGCTGATCGCGATCAACCTCAAGCACGCCGGTTTTCTCGTGGTCCGCGCCGGCAGCGCCGAGGAGGGCGATTCGGCGATCCGTGCCGCCCTGCCTGACCTGGTGATTCTCGACTGGATGCTGCCCGGCCAGTCCGGCGTGGCGCTGGCGAAAAAATTGCGTGGCGACGAGCGTACCCGCGAACTGCCGATCATCATGCTCACCGCCCGTGTCCATGAAGAAGACAAGGTGCAGGGGCTGGAGGCCGGCGCCGACGACTACGTGACCAAGCCCTTCTCGCCGAAGGAGCTGGTCGCCCGTGTCCGTGCCGTGCTGCGCCGGCGGGCGCCGCACCTGGCGGGCGAAGCGGTCGAGGTCGGCGGTCTGTCGCTGAATCCGGCGACGCATCGCGTGATGGCCGGCGAATTGCCGATCGAGGTCGGGCCGACCGAATTCCGCCTGCTTTTTTTCTTCATGACGCATCCCGAGCGGGTTTATACCCGGGCGCAACTGCTTGACGAGGTGTGGGGCGACCACGTCTTCATCGAGGAGCGGACGGTCGATGTGCACATCCGCCGTCTGCGTGCCGCGCTCGAACCCACCGGGCACGATGCGCGGGTCGAGACCGTACGCGGCACGGGCTACCGTTTTCGCGGAGCCTGATCGATGCGCGCTCAACTCGTCCGGGCGTCCGCCCTGATCGTCGGGGCGGCCGTGGTCGCCTGGCCGCTGGGGTATTTTGCCGCCGCCTGGGCCGGTTGGGCCTTGTTCAGTGTCGGGTTGGTGGCCCAGTTGCTGTTCCAGTTGCGCAATTTTTCGCGCCTCGAACGCTGGTCCCGCGATCCGGTGCTCGATGCCTCGCTGGAAGGCGAGGGCGATTGGGACAATGTTTTCGGTCGCCTGTACCGGCACGAAAAGGAAATGCGCGGCGTGATCGCCCGCCGCGACGCGGAAATCCGCATGCTGATCTCGGCGGCGCAGGCCCTGACCGATGGTGTGGTGCTGCTTGACCGCCACGACAACATCCTGTTCTGCAACCATACCGCCGAGGATCAGCTCGGGCTGCGTGTTGCTGTCGATCGTGGGCAGGCGGTAGTCAATCTGGTACGTCAACCCGAGTTTGCGGCCTATCTCGAAGGCGAGGATTTCAGCAAGCCGCTGACCCTGCGTTCGGAGCGGATCAAGGATCTGGTGCTTTCGATCTACGTCGTGCCTTATGCCGAGAACAACCGGCTGATGCAGGTCAAGGACGTGACCCAGAGCGAACGGCTCGACCGCATGCGCCGCGACTTCGTCGCCAATGTCTCGCACGAATTGCGCACGCCCTTGACGGTGCTTGGCGGCTTCATCGAGACCCTGCAGGAAATCGCCCTCGACCGCGATGAGCAGGCGCATTACCTGCAGTTGATGGGTGAACAGTCGAAGCGAATGCTGACCATCGTTCAGGATCTGCTGACCCTGTCGTCGATCGAGGCTTCGCCGCCGCCGACTTACGAAACGGTGGACATGGTCACCCTGCTCGACAAGTTGCGTCGCGATGCCGAGGCCCTGTCCGGCGGGCGTCACCGTGTTTTTCTCGATAGCGACGGCTGCGGCGATCTGCGCGGCGCCGAGGTCGAACTGGCCAGCGCCTTCGGCAACTTGCTCTCGAATGCCGTCCGCTATACCCCCAGCGGCGGAAGCATCCGCATCTGCTGGCGCGCCGATGCGGCGGGCGCGGAGTTCGCGGTCGAGGATAGCGGTATCGGTATCGAGCCCGCGCATATTCCCCGCCTGACCGAACGCTTCTATCGCGTGGATCGCGGCCGTTCCCGCGATGTCGGCGGTACCGGCTTGGGACTGGCCATCGTCAAGCATGCGCTCAGCCGCCACCAGGCCCGTCTCGATATCCGCAGCGAACCGGGTCAAGGCAGCCGCTTCGCCGCCGTTTTCCCGCCTAGCCGCGTCATCGGCGTCTGAAACCGCATTCGGCGGTCGCGGCTGCTCGTTCACGGGGGTAAAAACGGCTTTTTCCACGGTCGACAGCGAAAAATGCCTTTTTTTGCCGTCGACCGTGGTTTTCCTGCTTTCGCCCTCGTATTTCCTTGTTGGCCGCTGCCCGCGTCGGGCCAGGGATACAGGGCGCCGCCTTGCCGGTTAAAATCCGGCCCCGCCCAAGCTTCTTGGGATCGACTTCATTTTCTTTCAGGAGAAATCCATGTCTGGTCACGGTTTTCATGTTCATGGCCCGCACGATCACGAGATCGAACACGCCGCGCAGCACGGCGGCGACAGCTTTACCTCGCGCATCGCGGTGACGACGGCGATCCTGTCCACCGTCGGCGCGATTTTCGGCTACATGGGGGGGCATACCCAGAATGCCGCGCTGCTCTACAAGAACGAAGCCGCGATCCAGAAAACGGCGGCATCGAATCAGTGGAATTACTACCAGGCCAAGAGCAACAAGCAGAATCTGGCCGAACTCTCGATTACGCTGACCAGCGGCGAGGCGCAGGCGCGCTACACGAAAGAAGTCGAGCGTTACAAGGAAGAAAAGAAAGAGATCAAGGCCGAGGCCGACAAGCTCGAAGCCCATGCCAAGGATTTCGACAAGAAGAGCGAGATGGAAATGCACGTCCATGAACGCTGGGCCTTGGCGACAACCTTGCTCCAGATTGCCATTGCCTTGTCGGCGATTGCCTTGCTGACCAGGAAACGCTGGCTGCTCGGTGCGGTTTATGGCGCTTCGGCGCTCGGCGTGGCGGTCGGAGTCATGGGCTACCTGCACTTGTAGCCGGCCACGGGCTGACGGCCGTCGGGCGGACCGGCGACCGTCACTGCGTCGTCATGGCCTCGTCACCGGCGCTTCATTTTTGCCGGCTATCGTCTGCGCATGCCTCATGTCCGCACGCTTTTCCTCTCCGATATCCACCTCGGCACGCGCGCCTGCCAGGCCGAGCGACTGGTGGATTTTCTCCGCGAGTACAGCGCCGAGCAGACTTGCCTGATCGGCGACATTGTCGATTTCTGGGCGATGAGCCGCGGCATCTGCTGGAGCGCGGCGCAGAACACCGTGGTCCAGAAGCTGTTGCGGCGGGCTCGTCACGGCGAGCGCATCGTCTTCATCCCCGGTAACCACGACGAGGCGCTGCGCGATTACTGCGACACCGCCTTCGGCAATATCGAGGTGGTCGGCGAGAAGGTGCACCAGACCGCCGACGGTCGCCGCTTCCTGCTCATTCACGGTGACGTCTTCGATCAGGTGACGCGCCATCACCGCTGGGTGGCGCTGCTCGGCGACAAGGCCTACGACCTGCTGGTGCGGCTCAATCACTGGCTATCGTGGGTCCGGCGCAAGCTGGGGATTTCCGGCTACTGGTCGCTGGCCGGCTACGCCAAGCGCAAGGTCAAGACCGCGCTCAATTTCATTTTCGATTTCGAGGAATCGGCGATTCGCCACGCCCGCGAACGCGGCCTCGACGGCGTCATCTGCGGCCACATCCACTGGGCGCAGATCCGCGACATCGGCGGGCTGACCTACGTCAATTGCGGCGATTGGGTCGATTCCTGCACCGCCATCGTCGAACACCTCGACGGCAGGCTGGAACTGGTGGCCTGGGGCTGGCGCGAAGCCCAGCACCCTGCCGAGGCAAGACAACGTGAAGTGGCGGAGGTTTGAATGCGCGTATTGATGGTCTCCGATGTCTATTTTCCTCGTATCAACGGGGTGTCGACGTCGATTGAAACCTTTCGCCAGGGGCTGGCGCACGAGGGGGTGGCGGTGGATCTGGTCGTTCCGCGTTACGGGGACGAGCCCGAGATGCCGGGAATTACGCGGGTACCGGGGCGCCCGGTGCCGGGCGATCCCGAAGACCGGCTGCTCGCCTGGTCGACCATGTGCCGGGCTGTCGATGAAGCCGCCGCCGCTTGCGATCTGATTCATGTACAGACGCCTTTCGTCGCCCATTACGCCGGCCTGCGGGCGGCGCGGAAGCACCGCCTGCCGGTGCTGGCGACTTATCACACCTTGTTCGAGGAGTATGTCGAGCACTACGGACCGTCGCCCCTGCGGCGCTTTGCCGGGGGCGGTTTGCGGGCAGCAGCCCGTTTCCTCTCCCGGCAGCAATGCAACCAGCTCGATGCGCTGGTCGTGCCTTCGACCCTGATGCGTGCGCGCCTCGAGAGCTACGGTGTTCGCGTTCCGATGAGCGTGCTGCCGACGGGAATTCCCCTGGCTCAGTTTGCCCGGGGCGATGGCCAGGGTTTTCGTCGTCGCTATGGCATTGCCTTCGACCGGCCGGTGGCGCTCTACGTGGGACGGGTCGCGCACGAAAAAAATCTGGATTTCCTGCTGCAGGCCATGCTGCGTGTCCTGCAACATTGCCCGCAGGCATTGCTACTCATCGCCGGCGAGGGGCCGGCGCTGCCCACCTTGCGCGCGCGGGTCGGGGAACTGGGGCTCAAGCGCCACGTCAGCTTTGTCGGCTATCTCGATCGGCAGCGGGAACTGCCGGATTGCTACGCAGCGGCGAATGTCTTCGCGTTCACCTCGCGCACCGAAACGCAGGGGCTGGTTCTGCTCGAAGCCATGGCGTCCGGGCTGCCGGTGGTTGCCCTGGCCGAAATGGGAACGGTCGATATTCTTGCCGAGGGGCGAGGCACCCTGGCGCCGCCGCCCCATCCAACCGCTTTTGGAGATGCGCTCGGGCACTGTCTCGGACATCCGGAAGCCTGGAGCCATCTGGGTCGCGAGGCTGCCGAAGCCGCCCGCGAGTGGTCGGATCGGGCCATGGCCGGACGGCTGGCCGAGCTCTACCGCAGTTTGCGGCCGGGGCGCGGCGCGATTCAGGAGGGATTCAGGCTGAGTAGCCCGGGATGATCGTCGGCCTGGCAGAGAATGCGTTCGACCCGTTGTTGCCAGAGCGTGGCGAAGAGGCTGCGCTGCTTGTCATCGGCCTGGCCGGAGAGTATCGCGGCCAGTAGGGCACCGGTTTGCGGGTGACCGGGAACGACGCTCAGGTCCAGCCGGCAATCGATGTGTCGCTCCTGGTCGAGGCGGGTAAAGCGTAGGTGCCGCACGCCGGCGACGCCAAAGCGCAGGAGTGCCTGACGGACGTGCTGTCTGCCCAGTCCCTTGAAGCCGCCATGGCCGGCGGCGCCGGTAAGCAGGCCCGCCACGGCTGCGATTACTCCGGCCACGCCGTCGCCCTCGTCGTCGCCAAGACTGACGCCGATCCCGCCGCGCTGTGGCAGGCGATCGGGATAAAGTGCAGCCAGCGCCCGCGTGGTGCACAGCCAGGCACCGGCGACGGTCGGGCAGGCATGCCCGGCCAATCGGACGGCATCGCCAAAACGGTAGTGCAGCACACCGTCGACCGGGGCACCGAGCAGTTCGGCCAGTGGGTCGTGCAGCGTGATGCCGGGAATGCGGGAAAAGAATTCGGGAAATTGTTCGTGCTGGGTCATGTCAGGCTCCTTGGGCGGGCATTTTCCATCATCGCCCGCTCTTCCCTTATTGATGCGCATCAGGCGCGCTCGATGAGCTCGATCTTGTAGCCGTCGGGATCTTCGACAAAGGCGATCACGGTGTTGCCGTGCTTCATCGGGCCGGCCTCGCGCACAACCTTGCCGCCGCGTGTCCTGATTTCGTGGCAGGCGGCAGCGGCATCCGGGACGGCGAGAGCGATGTGGCCGTAGGCGTTGCCGAGCTCGTAGGCCGGCGTGTCCCAGTTGTGCGTCAGTTCGAGTACGGTGTTGCCGTCTTCGTCGCCATAGCCGACGAAGGCAAGTGTGAAGCGGCCTTCCGGGTAATCCTGGCGACGCAGCAGGCGCATGCCGAGAACTTCGGTATAAAAGGAGAGGGAGCGATCGAGATCGCCGACGCGGAGCATGGTGTGAAGGATGCGCATGGGGAGGGCGACAATGTCGACGGGAGCGGAGTTGGGGGGGCGATTCTAACGGTTTGGAAAAGCGGCTTACAAGTCGAGCCGTTCGCGATCCGTTGGCGCTGCCTCCGCGCTCCTCGCGCTGCGCGGGCAGCCGGGCGAGATCGGGCGCGGGCGATTATCCCGGCCTGGCGACGAGATTCCCGGTTGGTCCGGAGAATTTGACATCCTTCGTCTCTCTCCCGAGAATGGCCGGTTTGATTTCAGCCTGAAAACAGTGTTTTGACGCGGCTAGCCGAGGTGGCGTGGCTGGAGTCCGGGGCTTGCGGGCGACTGCTGTCGCACCCCGCCGTTTTTGCCTCCCCGGTCCTTCCCTTTTCTTGCGGAGGCTTGCGTCAAAGCCGATTTTTTCAGCTTCGATTCACCGGCGGATTCCGTGCTGACCTTGGTCGCTTCCCGCCTGTTGGGGGTAAATCCATGAATATCTTGTTCATTCACCAGAATTTTCCCGGTCAGTTCAAGTTTTTGGCTCCGGCGCTGGTACAGCAGGGGCATCGGGTGACGGCCATGACCATGCAGAAAACCGAGACAGCTGTCTGGCAAGGGGTGCATCTGGAGCATTACGCCGCGCAGCGGGGGACGACGCCCGGTGTCCATCCGTGGGTCTCGGATTTCGAGACCAAAACCATCCGTGGCGAGGCTTGCTTCCGGGCGGCACTGGCGATGCGGGCGCGCGGTTTTGTTCCCGATCTGATCATCGCGCACCATGGCTGGGGCGAAAGCCTGTTTCTCAAGGAGGTCTGGCCGGAGGCGCGGCTGGGCATCTATTGCGAGTTCCATTATCACCCGCAGGGGGCCGATGTCGGTTTCGATCCCGAGTTTCCGCCCCGGGATGCCGGCGATGCTTGCCGCCTGCGCCTCAAGAACCTCAACAATCTTCTGCATTTCGAGGTTGCCGATGCCGGCATCAGCCCGACGCACTGGCAGGCGAGTACCTTTCCCGAGCCCTTCCGGAGCCGAATTGCCGTCGTCCATGACGGTATCGATACCGTTGCCGTGGCGCCGAATCCCGATGTCGGCCTGACCCTGAACGGCAATTTGCAGCTGACGAGGCAGGACGAGGTCATCACCTTCGTCAATCGCAATCTCGAGCCTTATCGCGGCTATCACATCTTCATGCGGGCATTGCCCGAAATTCTCCGGCGCCGGCCGCGGGCCAGGGTGCTGATTGTCGGCGGCGACGACGTCAGCTACGGGGCCAGGCCGGAGCAGGGGGGAAAGTGGAAGGATATCTTCGCCGCCGAGGTGCGTCCGCAGATCGCCGATGCCGATTGGGAGCGCGTGCATTTTCTCGGCAATATTCCCTATCAGTACTTCATTCCCCTGCTGCAGCTGTCGACGGTGCATGTCTACCTGACCTATCCCTTCGTGCTCTCGTGGAGCCTGCTGGAGGCGATGAGCGCCGGTTGCGCCATTGTCGCGAGCGATACGCAACCGCTGCGCGAGGCGATCCGGCATGACGAAACGGGACGCCTGGTGGATTTCTTCGATGTGCCGGCGCTTGCCGGGGAGGTCTGCCGCCTGCTCGACGATCCGCAGGCGCGGCAGCATCTGGGGGATCGGGCGCGTGCCTTCGCTCAGGCCAATTACGATCTGAAGACCGTCTGTTTGCCGCGCCAGCTGGCCTGGGTCGAGGCGCTGGCCAGCACTTCGCCGGCTGGCGAGGACCATGGCGCGGTCACGCTCGGTGGCGTCAAGCGCGAACTTGCCGGTCTCGTGGCCGGCCTGGATCCTTGTTGAAGCGAGGCATGCTCGGGGCTGGCGCCACCGGCGGCCGACTCCGGTCGGCCGCGGCGGAAAAAATTCATGTAAGAAAGTTCATATAGGACTTGTTTCATATAGGACGCTTGTCGTATCATGCGCCGACCATGAACTCAACCGTCCTTATCCGTTTTCCGGTGAATGAAATTCAGCGCGCCAGCCTGCTGCGCCTGCGGGCAGCCTTTGCCGAGGCCTGCAATGCCTTGGCGCCGCTGGTCAAGGAGCATCGTTGCTGGAACCGGGTGGCCTTGCATCATCTGGCCTATCGCCAGATGCGCGAGCGCTTTCCGGCGCTGGGTTCGCAGATGATCTGCAACGCCATCTACTCGGTATCGCGGACGGCTCGGGTGGTTTACCAGCACCCCGCCAGTCCCTGGTATATCGGCAATGCCCCGCTGCGGCCCCTGCCGCTCCTGAGTTTTGCCGATACGGCGCCGGTCTACTTCGATCGCCACACCCTGAGCCTGCGCCAGGGCGGCTTGTCGATGTACACCCTCGATGGGCGCATCCTTTTCGAGATGGCGCTGGTGCCCGAGGTCGAGCAACGTTTCCGTAACGAAAAAATACGCGAAATCACGCTCTCGCAGGATGTGGAGGGTTTCTTCCTCGTCTTTACCTTCGGCGCCGCGCTCGAGTCGGGCGAGGAAGCGCTGGTTTTTCCCGAGTACGTTGTTGCCATTTCCCCAGAGCAGGCGATTGCCTGATTTTATGAAGCCATATCCATGAAGAAACTGCTTTTGCCCAAGACAGAGCTCAATGAGGTGCTGCTGTCGTTCAAAAAGGCGTTTTATAGCGCCGGGATCTTCAGCATGTTCATCAATATGCTGGGATTGATTCCTTCCATTTACATGCTTCAGGTCTACGACCGCGTGCTGCAGAGCCGCAATGAGACGACGCTGATGATGTTGACCGTGATCCTGCTCGGTTTCTACGCAATTCTTGGCATGCTGGAGTACACGCGCTCGAAGTTGCTGGTGCGGGTCGGCGCGCAGATCGACCAGAAATTGAGCGAGCGTATCTTCACCGCCTCGTTTGAAAGCTACCTGCGACGCAGCGGCGGCAATGCCGGCCAGGCGCTGGGAGACTTGACCAACGTCCGCCAGTTCATTACCGGCAACGGGCTGTTCGCCTTCTTCGATGCGCCCTGGGCACCGTTTTATCTGGCCGTGATTTTCATGTTCAGTCCCTGGCTCGGTCTTTTCGCCGTGATCGCCATGGTGATCCTGGGCATTCTCGCCTGGGCGACCGAGGTGACGACGCGCAAGCCCCTGGCCGAAGCCTCGATGTATGCCAGTGCCGCGAATACCTTTGCCGCCAACAACCTGCGCAATGCCGAGGTGATCGAGGCCATGGGCATGCTGGGTAACCTCAAGCGCCGCTGGCTGCAGCGCCAGTTGCGCTTCATTGCCCTGCAAAACGAAGCCAGCGAGAAGGCCGGGGCCATCACCGCCACGACCAAGACCGTGCGTATCACCGTGCAATCGCTGGTTCTCGGCCTTGGGGCCTTGCTGGCAATCGAGGGTTCGATCACGCCGGGTGCGATGATTGCCGCCTCCATCCTGCTCGGCAAGGCGCTGGGTCCGGTCGAAATGGCGATTGGCGTCTGGAAACAGTTGCTTTCGGCACGTACGGCCTACCATCGTCTGGAGAAACTGCTGGCCGATAACCCGAAGCGTCCCGAGGCGATGCAGTTGCCGCGTCCGGAAGGGCGCCTGCAGGTTGAAGGCGTTTCCGCCATGCCGCCGGGGAGCAACAATCTGGTTGTCCGCCAGGTCGGTTTCCAGGTCATGCCGGGACAGGTACTCGGGATTATCGGACCGTCGGCCTCCGGCAAATCGACGCTTGCCCGCCTGCTGGTCGGTATCTGGCCGGCGGCGGCCGGCAAGGTCCGTCTCGACGGCGCCGATGTCTTCCTGTGGGACAAGGCCGAACTCGGCCCGGCGGTGGGCTATCTGCCGCAGGATATCGAGCTGTTCGAGGGAACGATCGCCGAGAACATCGCCCGCTTTGGCGAAGTCGATGCCGAAAAGGTGGTCGAGGCCGCCAAGCTGGCCGGTGTGCACGAAATGATCTTGCGCTTCCCCAAGGGGTACGACACGCCGATTGGCGAAAGCGGTAGCGTCCTTTCGGGCGGTCAGCGCCAGCGGATCGGTTTTGCCCGCGCAGTTTATGGCAATCCGTCGCTGGTTGTTCTCGACGAGCCGAATTCCAATCTCGACGATGCCGGCGAAGCCGCCTTGGTGCAGGCCGTGTTGGCGCTGAAGGCGCGCGGTGTGTCGGTGGTGCTGATTACCCATCGCACCAGCATCATCGCCGCCGTCGATTTGTTGGCCTTGATGGCCGACGGCATGTTGCAGTTGTTCGGGCCGCGCGACCAGGTGTTGCAGGCGATCCAGCAGCAGAACCGCCAGGCGCGGCAGGCCCAGCCCGCCGCCCCGGCAGCCACGCAGACCGCCGCATTGCCGGCTGGCGCACAGTAAGCGGGGAGCAGGAAAATGTTTGGAAAGATCAGGAACATGATGGCGTCGCTGCGCTCGGGCGATGAACCGACGCAGATCGACGAGAACCCGGTGGGGCAGTTACCGGCGGTCGAGACCGATGAGCGCAAGGTGGTTCGTTTCGGCTATCTGACGCTGGCTATCGGTTTTGGCGGCTTCATCCTGTGGGCGGCGCTGGCGCCGCTCGACGAGGGTATTCCCGGCGTCGGGGTGATCAGCGTCGATACCAAGCGCAAGGTGATTCAGCATTTGCGCGGCGGTATTGTCGAGGCGATCAAGGTGCGGGATGGTCAGAAAGTGAAATCCGGCGAGGTGTTGCTGACCCTGGTCGATACCGAGGTGCGTACCCAGCTGGACATCGTTTCCGGCGAGTACTGGCAGATGCAGGCCATGCAGGCACGCTTGCTGGCCGAGCGCGATTCGCTGGCCAATCCGCAGTTCCCGCAGGAACTGGTCGCCGCCTCGGCGCAGGACCCCCGCGCCAAGGATGCGATGCACGCCCAGCAGCAGTTGTTCCTTGCTCGTCGCTCGTCCCTGAGCAGCGAACAAGGGGCGCTGGACGAAACCATCACGGGCCTGCAGCAGCAGATCAAGGGGGTGGAGTCGGTGCAGCAGGGCAAGAAAACGCAGATCGAACTGATCGAGAAGGAGTTGGCTTCCTTGCGCGGTCTGGTCGAGGAAGGTTTTGTTCCCCGCAACAAGTTGTACGAACTCGAACGTGTGCTGGCCGAGTTGCGCGGCAGCTACGGCGATACGCTGGCCACGGTGGCGCGCGCTCAGGCGGCCATCAGCGAGACCCGCCTGCGTAAATCCCAGCGCCTGCAGGATTACCGCAAGGAAGTCGAGAGCCAGCTGGCCGATGTGCAGCGCAATGTCGGCGGCACGGGCGACAAGCGAAAGGCCTTGCAGGAAGAACTCGAGCGTTCGGTGATCAAGTCGCCGACCGACGGTGCCGTCGTCGGTCTTGAAGTGCACACCATCGGCGGGGTGGTCCGCCCTGGCGAGCGCATCATGGACATCGTGCCCGAGGGCGATCTACTGGTGGTCGATGCCCGCTTGCCGGTCAATCTCATCGATCAGGTTCAGGTGGGGCAACTGGCCGACATGCACATCAATATCGTGATGCCGGGCGGTGCGCACCCGGTCATCGAAGGCAAGCTGACCAAGGTTTCCGCCGACCGTATCACCGATCCGCGTACCGGCGAGCCTTACTATGCGGCGATTATCGAGATCACGCCCAATGGCGAGCAGGAGTTGCGCAAGTACAAAGTCACGCCGCAGCCCGGCATGCCGACCGACGTTGTCATCAAGACCGGCGAGCGGACCTTGCTCAACTACCTGCTGAAGCCGATGTTGAGCCGCATGACCTTCGGGTTCCGGGAGCAATGAGCATGAAAACAGCCCTCCATCGCTGGAAACTCACGGCGCTGTCGCTGGCCATGTTCTCCGGGCTGGCTTCAGCCGGCGCACTGCAGGACCTCTACCTGGAAGCGCGCACGGCCGACCCGCAGATTGCCGCCGCGCAGGCCGAACTGCGCGCTGCCGAAAGCCTGGTGCCGCAGGCTCGGGGCGCCTTGCTGCCGCAACTCAGCCTGAGTGGCAGTCGCATTGCCAACGACACCACCCAGGAACTGCGTTCCGGTAGCCGTCCGGCGACCCGGGATTACTCCTTCACGGCAAAAAATGCTTCCCTGAACCTTAGTCTCGCATTGCTCAGGCCGCAGGCCTGGGCCGGGCTGGCGCAGGCCTCGGCACAGGTGCGCCAGGCCGAGCAGCAGTACCGCTCGGCCGAGCACAACCTGATCCTGCGTCTCTCGCAGGCTTATCTCGAAGCCTTGCTCGCCATCGACAACGTCACCCTGGCGGCGGAACAGAAGGCGGCCATCGCCGAGCAGTTGAAGCAGGCCAAGCGCTATTTCGAGGCTGGGGTCGGCACCGTCACCGATATCAACGAGGCTCAGGCACGCTACGACTCGATTGTTGCGCAGGAACTGGCGGCGCAGAACAATCGCGAGATCCGTCTGCGTGCCATCGAGGCCATTGTCGGTCAATTGCCGCCGACGCTGGCTTCGCTCGGCCAGCGCCTGCCGCTGGAGCTGCCCGAACCCGCCGATGTCGAGCGCTGGCTCGAATACGCGCAGACCAACAATCCGCAGATACTTGCCCGCGAGGCTGCGCTTGATGCCGCCGAGCGCGAGCACTACAAGTCGTGGGCCGCGCATCTGCCGACTGCCGACCTCGTGGCCACGCGCGGGCGTAGCGAGAATCCGAGCTTCACCATGACCGATACCGTCAATTGGTCCAACACCATTGGCGTGCAGGTATCGATTCCCCTGTTTGCCGGCGGTGCCACGCAGGGGCGCGTCGATCAGACCAGTGCCCTGCGCGACCGCGCCCGCCACGACTTGACCGGCGCCTATCGCTCGATCAACCAGAGTACGCGCCAGGAATATCTCAACGTGATCAACGGCGTTGCTCAGGTCAACGCGCTGCAACAGGCGGTCAAGTCCAACGAGCTGGCGCTTTATTCGGCGCGCAAGGGGCAGGAAGCCGGGGTCCGTACCAGTTTCGACATCCTCAATGCGCAGCAATTGCTCTTCTCGGCCAAGCGCGATCTGGCTCAGGCGCGATACGCCTACGTTCTCGGGCGCCTGCGTTTGCGGGCCGCCGCCGGCCTGCTCGGCCCCGACGACGTCACCCTGGTCGATGCCTGGCTGGACAAGTGAATCGCGGCCGGCTCCGGGCCGGCTGCCGTCCGCACGAGGGTGGCGAGCACTCAATTTTTCCCTGAAGGGAGATTCTTCATGATCCTGGTGACCGGTGGTGCCGGTTTTATCGGCAGCAATTTCATTCTTGACTGGTTTCGGCACAGCGACGAACCGGTGCTCAATCTCGATGCCCTGACCTATGCCGGCAACCTCGAGAATCTGGCCAGTCTCGAAGGCAACACAAGCCATGTTTTCGTGCACGGCAATATCGGCGACACGGATTTGCTGACGCGCCTGCTTTCCAGCCACCGCCCGCGCGCGGTACTGCATTTTGCGGCCGAATCGCATGTCGACCGTAGCATTCACGGCCCTGACGAGTTCATTCAGACCAATATTGTCGGTACCTTCCGTTTGTTGGAAGCGGTGCGCGCCTACCACGGTCAACTGCCGGAAAACGAGAAAAACGACTTCCGTTTCCTGCATGTTTCCACCGACGAGGTCTACGGTTCTCTGGAAAAAGACGAACCGCCGTTTGCCGAGACCCGGCGCTATGAGCCGAACAGCCCGTACTCGGCGAGCAAGGCGGCTTCCGATCATCTGGTTCGAGCCTACCATCACACCTACGGCTTGCCGGTGCTGACCACCAACTGCTCGAACAATTACGGGCCTTACCATTTCCCGGAAAAACTGATTCCGCTGGTGATCCACAACGCGCTTGCCGGCAAGCCCCTGCCGATTTATGGCGACGGTCAGCAGATCCGCGACTGGCTCTATGTCGGCGACCACTGCGCGGCGATCCGTCGCGTGCTCGAAGCCGGCTCACCCGGCGAAACCTACAATGTCGGTGGCTGGAACGAGATGAGCAATCTCGATGTGGTGCGGACGCTGTGTTCGCTGCTTGATGAGTTCCAGCCGCGCGGCGATGCCCGCTCCCATGCCGAGCAGATCGTCTTCGTCGCTGATCGCCCCGGCCACGACCGGCGCTATGCCATTGATGCGCGCAAGCTCGAGCGCGAGCTGGGTTGGCGCCCGGCCGAGACCTTTGCCAGCGGCATCCGCAAGACCGTGCGCTGGTACCTCGATCACCCCGACTGGGTGGCCCGCGTCACCAGCGGCGCCTACCGCGAATGGACGGCAAAACAATACCGCGCCTGACGCGAAAAAAGACAAAAGGCCGCAGGGCCAATCCAGGAAAATCAGAGATCATGAAAAAGAACCGCAAGGGCATCATCCTGGCCGGAGGCTCGGGAACCCGCCTCTATCCGGCGACACTCGCCGTCTCGAAGCAGCTATTGCCCATCTTCGACAAGCCGATGATCTATTACCCGCTATCGACATTGATGCTGGCGGGAATCCGGGAGGTGCTGATCATCTCCACTCCGCAGGACACGCCGCGCTTCGAGATGCTGCTCGGCGATGGCAGCCAGTGGGGACTTTCCCTGCGTTACGCCATTCAGCCCTCGCCGGATGGCCTGGCGCAAGCCTTCATCATCGGCGAGGACTTCATCGGCAAGGACGACGTCACCCTGGTTCTCGGCGATAACATCTTTTACGGCCACGAGTTCCAGAACCTCTTGCAGAGCGCCGCCGTGCGCGGTGAGGGGGCAACGGTATTTGCCTATCATGTTCACGATCCCGAGCGTTACGGCGTTGTCGCCTTCGATGCCCAGGGGCGGGCCACCGACCTGGAAGAAAAGCCGCTGCAACCGAAATCCAGCTACGCCGTGACCGGCCTCTATTTCTACGACAACGAGGTGATTTCCATTGCCCGTTCGATCCGGCCCTCGGCTCGCGGCGAGCTGGAAATTACCGATGTCAATTCGGTTTATTTGCAGCAAGGACGTCTCAATGTCGAAAAGATGGGACGGGGTTACGCCTGGCTCGATACCGGCACCCACGAATCGATGCTCGAGGCCAGCCAGTTCATCCAGACCATCGAGCGCCGTCAGGGGCTGAAAGTCGCCTGTCCGGAGGAAATCGCCTTCCGCCAGGGCTGGATCGGTGCCGAGCAACTGGCCCGTCTGGCCAAGGCGCTGGAGAAGAATGCCTACGGTCGGTATCTACATGCCCTGCTGCAGGAAAAGGTGTTCTGATGCACTGCGAAAAACTGGCGATTCCCGAGGTCTTGCTGTTGACGCCGAAAGTTTTCGGCGACGATCGCGGCTTCTTTTTCGAGAGTTTCAATGCCCGGCAGTTTGCCGAGCTGTCCGGCCATGCCGGCGATTTCGTCCAGGATAACCACTCGCGTTCTTCCCGGGGTGTGCTGCGCGGCCTGCATTACCAGCTTCCCCCCAAGGCCCAGGGCAAGCTCGTGCGTGTCGTGCTGGGCGAGGTGTTCGATGTGGCCGTCGATATCCGCCGCGATTCGCCGACTTTCGGCCGCTGGGTCGGTGCCCGGCTGTCGGCGGAAAACCGCCAGCAGCTCTGGGTGCCTCCCGGCTTTGCGCATGGCTTCGTCACGCTCAGCGAATACGCGGAATTTCTCTACAAGACGACGGATTACTACGATCCGCAACTCGAACGCAGCATTGCCTGGAACGATCCCGACCTCGCCATCGACTGGCCGCTGGCCGAGGCACCCGTACTTTCGGCCAAGGATGTCCAGGCCCCGCCGCTGCACGCGGCAAGCCTTTTCTGAGGGGATTCCGGGCCGTTCTTTCGCCATTCATCCGGTCCGGTTTCACGCTAAAATCAACGGTTTCGATATTTCATCGCCCTTGAGGCCGCCCAGCTTATGAAAAGCTCTGAAATCCGCCAGAAATTCCTCGACTTCTTTGCCGCCAAGGGCCACCAGATCGTGGCTTCCTCGTCGCTGGTGCCGCACGACGACCCGACGCTGCTGTTCACCAACGCCGGGATGAACCAGTTCAAGGACGTCTTTCTCGGTTTTGACAAGCGCCCCTATACCCGCGCCACGACCTCGCAGAAATGCGTGCGCGCCGGCGGCAAGCACAACGATCTGGAAAACGTCGGCTACACCGCGCGTCACCACACCTTCTTCGAAATGCTGGGCAATTTCAGCTTCGGCGATTACTTCAAGCGCGACGCGATCAAGTACGCCTGGGAACTGTTGACCGAGGTCTACCAGCTGCCCAAGGACAAGCTGATGGTCACGGTGTACGCCGAGGATGACGAGGCTTACGACATCTGGCACAAGGAAGTCGGCGTGCCGGCCGACAAGATCGTGCGCATCGGCGACAACAAGGGCGCCCGCTACGCCTCCGACAACTTCTGGATGATGGGCGATACCGGCCCCTGCGGCCCCTGCACCGAGATCTTCTACGACCACGGCGAGCAACATTGGGGCGGCCCCCCGGGATCGCCGGAAGAAGACGGCGACCGCTTCATCGAAATCTGGAACAACGTCTTCATGCAGTTCAACCGCGACGAAGCCGGCGTCATGCATCCGCTGCCCAAGCCTTCGGTTGATACTGGCATGGGCCTGGAGCGGATTTCCGCCGTGCTGCAGCACGTGCATGCCAACTACGAGATCGACCTCTTCCAGAAACTGATTGCCGCCGCCGCCCGCGAGACCAGCGATGCCGACATCAACAGTCCGTCGCTCAAGGTGCTGGCCGACCACATCCGCGCCTGTTCCTTCCTGATCGCCGACGGCGTGATTCCGGGTAACGAAGGTCGCGGCTACGTGCTGCGCCGCATTATCCGTCGCGCCATTCGCCACGGCTACAAGCTCGGTGCCCGCGCCGCCTTCTTCCACAAGATCGTGCCCGACCTGGTCGGCGAGATGGGTGAGGCCTATCCCGAACTCAAGGAAAATCAGGCCAAGATCGTCGCCACGTTGAAGCAGGAAGAAGACCGCTTCTTCGCGACCATCGAGAACGGCATGGAAATCCTCGAAGGCGAACTGGCGGCGATGGCTGAAAAGGGCGTCACCGTTTTCAACGGCGAGACGGCCTTCAAGCTGCACGACACCTATGGCTTCCCGCTCGACTTGACCGCCGACATCTGCCGCGAACGCAACGTCACCGTCGACAGCGCCGCCTTCGATGCCGCGATGGCCCGCCAGAAAGAGCAGGCGCGTGCTGCCGGCAAGTTCAAGATGGCTGCCAACCTCGAATACGCCGGCCAGGAAACCACTTTCCACGGTTACGAGTTGCTCGAAGCCAAGGGCAAGGTGCTGGCTTTGTACAAGGACGGCGCTGCGGTCAACGAATTGCATGAAGGCGATCTCGGTGTCGTCGTCCTCGATCACACTCCGTTCTACGCCGAGTCCGGCGGTCAGTGCGGCGACCGCGGCGAGCTCAAGGGCGGCGGCGGCATTTTCGCCGTCGAAGACACGCTGAAGATACAGGCCGCCGTCTTCGGCCACCACGGCGTGCTCAAAACCGGCAAGCTGGTAGTTGGCCAGGAAGTCGCCGCCAAGGTCGATGCCGTGGCCCGCGCCGCGACCGCCCGCAATCACTCGGTGACCCACCTGATGCACAAGGCCCTGCGCGAAGTGCTTGGCCACCATGTGCAGCAGAAGGGCTCGCAGGTCGATGACGGCAAGACCCGTTTCGATTTTGCCCACACCCAGCCGATGAGCGCCGAGGAAATCCGCGAAGTCGAGGAAATCGTCAATAACGAAATCCTCGCCAATGCCGCCTGCGACAGTCGGGTAATGGCCATTGACGACGCCCAGAAATCCGGTGCGATGATGCTCTTCGGCGAGAAGTACGGCGACGAAGTGCGCGTGGTCAGCATCGGCTCGTCCAAGGAATTGTGCGGCGGTACGCACGTTGGCCGTGCCGGCGATATCGGTTTGTTCAAGATCGTTTCCGAAGCTGGCGTTGCCGCCGGGGTGCGCCGGGTCGAGGCGATCACCGGGACCAATGCACTGGCCTACGTGCAGGAGCAGCAGACCCGGGTCAATGGGATTTCGGCGCTGCTCAAGACGCATCCGGACGAAATCGCCGAGCGCGTGGTCGGGATTCTCGACAATGTGCGCAACCTGGAAAAGGAACTCGCCCGCTTGAAGTCGAAGCTGGCCGCAGCCCAGGGCGACGATCTGCTGACCCAGGCGGTCGACGTCAAGGGGGCCAAGGTCCTGGCGGCGACGCTCGACGGTGCCGACGCCAACGGCCTGCGCGAAACCATCGACAAGCTCAAGGACAAGCTCAAGTCCGCTGCCATCGTGCTGGCCTCGGTCACCGACGATGGCACGCAAAAGCGGGTAACGCTGATCGCTGGTGTGACCGCCGACCTGACCGGCAAGGTCAAGGCCGGCGAACTGGTCAACCTGGTCGCCCAGCAAGTGGGCGGCAAGGGCGGCGGGCGTCCCGACATGGCGCAAGCCGGCGGCACCCAGCCGGAACACCTGCCGGCGGCGCTGGCCTCGGTCCAGGCCTGGGTGGCCGGCAAGCTGTAAGCAGTAGCGCGTGGCCCCGCCGGCAGGCGGGGCGCCAGGAAAAAAGGCTTTTTCACGGTCGACCACCGGAAAAAGCCTTTTTTCTTGCGTTCAGCCCAAAGGAGGGCGAGGGGAAGCGCGTCAGGGCTGGCGCGGTAGATATTCCTGAGGGCCTCGTTCGCGGACGCATTCGCCATCGATGACCTGGCCGCCGGTAGCGGCTGCGGGCTCGCCGTCACGCTCCACTCCGCCGGCTTGGGCGGCGGCCAGGGCCTCCTGCAACTGGCGGCGCATCTTGCGGGTTTTCCACCAGAACCAGCCGCCGACCGCGACGGCAAAAAGCAGCACGAAGGGCAGGGCGACGACCGAAACGGTCAGCAGTGCGAGCAGGGCGATCAGGCTGAAGAGCGGCGCGATGAGTTTGGTCAGGGCTTGCGGCATGGCTATCGGAGGGCGCGACTAAAATACGGGAAGCCCGATTGTGCCTCAGTCCGGGTGGCTCCGTGTACGTCTGTGGTCAGCAATTGTGACCGCGGGTCTACAGGCCCTGTTCGCGGATGATGTCGCCGGCCCATTGCAGCGCGCTGGTTTGGGCGCGGCTGAGGGTGGCCGGACAAAGACCGGGTATCCTGGCCAGCCATTCGGCCTGCACCGGGAAATCCTCGTACTCGCAGCTCTCGGCCAGACGCAGCAGGTTGCCGAGCAGGCCATCGCCGGTGCACAGTGCGTCGCGGACACTGGCGGTGAGCGGCAAGGGCGCGACGATCTCCTCGATCGGCTGGCCGATCACCGCCGGCATCAGCGACATGATCCCGGTCATGAAGGCATCGTCGCAGAGTGCGCTGCCGCCGCTCCCGATTTCGCTGGCGAGGATTTCCATCAGCCGGCCGCGGGTGGCGGCAAGCAGGAGCAGCGGGTTGCTGACCCCGGATTTGTCGCCGGAAGTGAAGACCAGCAGTTGCAGCCAGCGCTGCAATTGGCGTCGCCCGAGGAGGGTGATGGCGTGGCCGAGCGAGGTGACGCGATGGCTCAGGCCGGCGCCGACGGAATTGGTCATTTTAAGGAGGTTGACCGTGAGACCCGGTTCGGGCTTGAGGACGGCTGCCAGTTCCTTGTTTTCGGCATCGTTGAGCAGCAGGGTCATCAAGCGCATCAGCGTGACCTGGTTGTGCGACAGCTTCTTGCCGGCAATGATCGTCGGTTTGGCGAAGTAGTAGCCCTGGAACAGGGTGAAGCCGAGTTCGCGGCAAAGTTCCATCTGGGCGCGGGTATCGACTTTTTCGGCCAGAAGTCGCTTGCCTAGCGGTCGCAGGCGGGCGGTGAGGTCGCGCAGCCGGGTTTCGGAAAGCGGCGGCAGATCGACCTTGATCACTTCGATCAACTGCATCAGTTCGTCCGGGCAGTTGCTATCGACCACGTCGTCGAGCGCCAGGGCAAAGCCGGCCGCGTGCAGGGTGCGGCAGCGTTCGATCACCGCCGGCGTGTGCGGCACGCTTTCGAGGATTTCGAGGACGACATTCTCGTGCGGCAGCAACTCCAGCATGTCGCTGAAGAGAAATTTTTCATCGACGTTGATGAAGCCGCGACAGGTGCCGAGGGCGCCGGCCACGCCCAGTTCGGTGAAGGCGTTGGCAATTACCGTTGCGGTGGCCATTTCGCCATCGGCGAAGCTGGCCGCATTGCCATCGCCGCTGCGGAAAAGCAATTCGTAAGCGACGATCTGCTGGTTCTGATCCAGAATCGGCTGGCGTCCGAGGTAAAGGTCTGCCGCGTTGCTCACGAAAAAATCCTCTCAACAAAACAAAGATAGACCCCGGAGAATCGATGCTCCGGCCTGCGATTGGCCCCAAGCGGGGCGACGCAGGCGACTCAGAAGGGCAGCGCGATCCCTGGCCAGGCGGCGCGAAGGGCGGAGCGGAAAGCATTCTGGATGCGTTCCAGGGCTGCCGGATCATCTGCCTCGAAACGCAGCACCACGACCGGGGTGGTATTCGACGGTCGGGCCAGGCCGAAACCGTCGGCATATTCTACCCGCAAACCGTCGATGGTGATGATTTCGCGGGCATCTTCGAAGCGGGCTTCGGCCTTGAGCTTGTCGATCAGCGCGAAGGGTTCGCCCTCGGCCATCTTGATGTTGATTTCCGGGGTCGACGGCGATTGAGGCAGGTTTTTCAGGATCGGGTTGGCATCGGCGGCGCGGGCCAGGATTTCGAGCAGGCGGGCGCCGGTGTACAAGCCATCGTCGAAGCCGTACCAGCGTTCCTTGAAAAAGGTGTGGCCGGACATCTCGCCGGCCAGCGGGGCGCCGGTTTCCTTGAGCTTGGCCTTGACCAGCGCGTGGCCGGTGTTCCACATCAGCGGTTGGCCACCATGCTGGCGGATCCAGTCGGCGAGGAGCCGCGTGCATTTGACGTCGTAAATGATCGTGCCGCCGGGGACGCGGGAGAGCACATCAGCGGCGAAGAGCATCAGCTGGCGGTCCGGGTAGATGATCTCGCCATCCTTGGTGACGACGCCGAGACGGTCACCGTCGCCGTCGAAGGCGATGCCGATTTCGGCGTCGGTTTCGCGCAGGCAGCGGATCACGTCGGCCAGGTTTTCCGGCTTGGACGGGTCCGGGTGGTGGTTGGGGAAGTTGCCGTCGACTTCGCAGTAGAGCGGCACGATCTCGCAGCCGAGACGGGCGAACAGTTCGGGGGCGACGGCGCCGGCAACGCCGTTGCCGCAGTCCATGACGATTTTCAGCGGCCGGGCGAGTTTGACGTCACCGACGATTTTGTCGACGTAGGCGGCCTTGACGTCGGCGCTGCGGCGTTGGCCCTGGCCGTGCTTGAGGTCGCCGGCTTCGATCCGTGCCTTGAGTTGCTGGATCGCGTCGAGGGCCAGCGTGGTGCCGCCGATCACCATCTTCAGGCCGTTGTAGTCGGGCGGGTTGTGGCTGCCGGTGACCGAAACACAGGAGTGGCAGCCGAGTTCGTAGGCCGCGAAATAGGTAACCGGGGTCGGCACGCAGCCGATGTCGATGGCGTCGACGCCGGCGGCGCAGATGCCGTCCATCAGCGCGCCGGCGAGTTCCGGGCCGGAGAGGCGGCCGTCGCGGCCGACGGCAATCGCGCTTTGCCCCTGTTCGGCGGCAAGCGAACCCAGCGCCTGGCCGATCTGGCGAACGACCTCGGCGGTCAGCGATTTGCCGACGATGCCGCGAATGTCGTAGGCCTTGAAAATTTCAGCGGGCAGGGAGGATGCAGTCTGGCTCATGATGGGCTCGATCTAGGTCGTTTCGTGAAGAAAGAAGTGTAAGAGTCTTTGCGGCAGCCAGTCCAGACGGCCGGGAAAAGGGCCGCCGACGAAGCCGACGTGGCCGCCGCTGGCGGGTTGTTCGAGGCGTACCGTCGGGCTCACCTCATCGGCCTTCGGTAATGCGCTGGCCGGTAAAAATGGGTCGTTTTGCGGGTTGACCGTGAGTGTCGGAATGGCGATGTGGCGCAGCCAGGCCTTGGCCGAACTTTGCCGCCAATAGTCGTCGGCGCCGGTAAAACCATGCACTGGCCCAGTGACGGCATCGTCGAATTGCCACAGGTTGCCGGCGCGCAGCATGCGCTGGCGGTCGAAAAGGCCGGGGAAACGCTGCAGGCGGCAGGCCGAAGTCTGCTTCAGCGTATTCAGGAAGTGGCGGGTGTAGATCCGGTTGAAGCCGCGGGCCAGTGCGTGACCGCAGGCCGCCAGGTCGAGCGGCGGGCAGAAGGCGGCGACACCGGTTACCCGTCCGCCGGCGGCCGGACCTTGTTCGCCAGCCCATTTGAGCAATGCGTTGCCGCCCAGCGAGACCCCGGCGGCGTGCACCGGACGGTCGCCGTTCAGCGTCTGCAGGCGGCGCAGGATCCAGTCGATCTCGGCCGAATCGCCCGAATGGTAGGCGCGCGGGCGCTGGTTGAGCTCGCCCGAGCAGCCGCGAAAATGCGGCAGCGCCAGGCGCCAGCCTTGTTGCCGGCAGGCGCGGGCGGTGGCGATCGCGTAATGGCTGCGCGAACTGCCTTCGAGTCCGTGAAAAAGTACCAGCAGCGGTGCATCGGCCGGGCCGTCGAGCCAGTCCACGTCGATGAAATCGCCGTCCGGCGCGGTCCAGCGTTCGCGCCGCAAGGGCAGCGGGCGTGGCTTGATCAGCAGCGGCCACAGCGTCTGGCTGTGGCCGTCGGGCAACCAGCGCGGCGCGCGGTAAGGGGGGAACGACGGCGGGGTGGTCAATGCAGGGTGTGCGGCCGGGCGTCGACCATCGCCTGGTGCGCGTCGTCGGCGGCCGAGGCATGCCGGCAGATCAGACGCCAGCCGTTGCCGCCACGGGCAAAGACATGGGTGACGTAGAGCGGTCCGTGCGGGTTGGGATCGTCGCCGACGAACAGGTATTCGGTCAGGTGGTGGATGGCCAGCACACCGCTCTGCCAGTGCTTGATCAACTCCGGTTGCACGCGTAGCCTGGCGCTGGCAAAAATCGCCCGCCAGCTGGCACCGATGGCTGGATTACCCTCGATGCGCACGCCGGTAGGATGGATGCAGAGGGTTTCGTCGTCGTCCGACCAGCATTGCATCAACTGGCCCGTATCGCTCTGGATGATGGCTTCGTAAAAAGCGCGTTCCGCGTCTTCGGGGGTGGCGTGGCGAGGCGGGGTCATTCAGGTCGGGAAGCGAGGCGCCGACGACAGGCCGCGTGTACGGCTTCCGGTGTCAGGCGCTTGAGGCAATCGAGGTGACCCAGTGGGCAGTCGCGTTTGAAACACGGGCCGCAGTCGAGTCCGAGGCTGAGGATTTCCGCTTCGGTCGATAGCGGCGGCGTGAAGCCGGGGGAAGAGGAGCCGTAGAGCGCCACCAGCGGTCGGTCGAGGGCGGCGGCAACGTGCATCAGCCCGGAGTCGTTGCAGACCACCAGATCGGCGAGTGCCAGCAGGTCGATGGCCTGGTCGAGGCTGGTTGCCCCGCATAGCTTGCGGCTTAGTCCGGGGGCGAGGTGGTCGATTTCATCGGCAATCGCCTGGTCCTTGCTTGAGCCGAAAAGCCAGATGGCATAGCCGTCGGCGGCCAGGCGGCGGGCCAGTTCGGCGAAGTGCGCCGCCGGCCAGCGCTTGGCCGGGCCGTATTCCGCGCCGGGGCAGAAGGCGGCGATTTTGGCCGGGCGCTCGATCCCCAGTTGCTGCAGGGTATTTTGTTGCTCGACCACGGTCGACCGTAGTCGCGGCGGGGAAACCGGGCGCGGCAGCGGCGTGCCGGGCATTTCCGCCAGCTGCGCGAAGCGTTCGACCATCAGCGGCAGGGCCACCTTGTCGAGGCGGTGGCGGCGGTTGAGCAGGCCGTAGCGTGCTTCGCCGGTGAAGCCGATGCGCAGCGGAATCCCGGCGAAAGCCGGAATCAGCGCCGATTTCAAAGAGTTGGGCAGGACGTAGGCGGCGTCATGGCCGCGCTCGGCGAGTTCGCGTCCGAGGCGCCAGCGCTCACCCAGGCGCAGTGCGCCGTGGCCGAAGGGGTTGTCGAGCACGCTGTCGATTTCGCCCATGCGCCGCAACACCGGGGCTACCCAAGGCGGCGCCAGGGCATCCAGGGTCAGACCGGGATGCAGGGCGTGCAGCCGGGCAAACAGCGGCTGCGCCATGATCGTGTCGCCAATCCATGAAGGGGCGACGATAAGGGCTTTCATCTGGAATGAAGATTCAGGCGCCAGGATTCAGGATCGAGGAGGGAGTCGGCAGTGATCCTGCGGACGCTATTCTTGATCCTGAATCCTGAATCCTGAATCCTGCAATCAGTGTCCGCCCTTCGGCTTTTCGCCGGTGAACACGTACTCGGTGCCACAGTACGGGCAGGTGGTTTGGCCGGTGTGCAGCACGTCGAGGAAGACGCGCGGGTGCTGGCACCACAGCGGATCGTTCGGGCGCGGGCAGTGCAGCGGCAGATCGTGGGCGGTGACTTCGACGGTACGTTGCTCGGACATGGTTAGCTCCCTGATTCTTGTGATTAGACGTAGGCCAGCCAGCTGTCGTGCTCGGCCGAACGGCCATACACGACGTCGAAGTACTTGGCCTGGATCTGGGTGGTGACCGGGCCACGGCGACCGATGCCGATCTGGCGGCCGTCGAGTTCGCGGATCGGGGTGACTTCGGCGGCGGTGCCGGTGAAGAAGGCTTCGTCGGCGGCGTACACTTCGTCGCGGGTGATGCGCTTTTCCAGCACCTGCAGGCCGAGTTCGTCGGCCAGTTGCAGCACGGTGGCACGGGTGATGCCTTCCAGGCAGGAGGTCAGGTCCGGGGTGTACAGCTTGTTCTTCTTGACGATGAACAGGTTCTCGCCGGCGCCTTCGGCGACATAGCCTTCCGGGTCGAGCAGCATGGCTTCGTCGTAGCCGTCGTTGGTCGCTTCGTTGTTGGCGAGGATCGAGTTGATGTAGTGGCCGCAAGCCTTGGCGCGCACCATCGAGATATTGACGTGGTGGCGGGTGAAGCTGGAGGTCTTGACGCGGATGCCGCGCTCCATGCCTTCCTCGCCGAGGTAGGCGCCCCAAGGCCAGGCGGCGATGGCGACGTGCACTTTGGCGCCCTTCGGCGAGACGCCGAGCTTTTCCGAGCCGTAGAAGGCGATCGGGCGGATGTAGCCGGATTCGAGGTTATTGGCGCGGATCACTTCCTTCTGCGCCTCGTTGATCGTTTCCTTGTCGAACGGCATTTGCATCTGGAAGATGTGGGCCGAGTTGAACAGGCGGTCGGTGTGATCTTCCAGACGGAAAATCGCCGTGCCACGCTCGGTTTTATAGGCGCGCACGCCCTCGAAAACGCCCATGCCGTAGTGCAGGGAGTGGGTGAGGACATGGGTGGTGGCTTCGCGCCAGGGCACGAGTTTGCCATCCTGCCAAATGAATCCGTCGCGATCCGACATGGACATGGTCGATTCTCCGAAAAGCTCACATGAAAGGGCGGCATTTTAGCTGATTTTCCCGCCGTTTTTTAGCTGCTTCCGCCGGTAAAATAGCGCCTTTGCTTTGCGGAATGCCCTCATGATCTGGAAACCGAACGTGACCGTCGCCGCCGTCGTCGAGCGCGACGGCAAATTCCTGCTGGTCGAGGAGGAGACCGACAACGGTCTCGCCTTCAATCAGCCGGCCGGTCATCTGGAAGAAGGCGAGAGCCTGGTCGATGCGGTGGTGCGCGAGGCACTGGAAGAAACCGCGTGGCACTTCCGCCCGACCCACCTGGTCGGGATCTACCACTGGAAGCATCCGGCCAAGGACGTCACCTACCTGCGCTTTGCCTTCGGCGGCGAACTGCTGGCGCACGAACCGCAGCGGCCGCTCGATGCCGGGATCGTCGCTGCGCGCTGGCTTGGTCTCGACGAGGTCAGGGCGACGCAGGCGCGGCATCGCAGTCCGCTGATCCTGCGCTGCATTGAGGATGCGCTGGCTGGGCGGCGTTATCCGCTTGATCTGCTGGTGCATTACGACTGATGCAGTGGGCGGCGCTCGCATGGCTGTGCCTGGTGCTGCCGGGGGTGGCGGTGGCCGAGGTGCGGGTGCCGGTGTGCCACGGATACGGTTGCGTGGTGCAGGACGAGGTGATTTTTTCGTCGGCACGGCTGCTGCAATTGGGGCGGAGTCTGGCGCTTGCGGTCGACGCCGAAAACGAGCGAAAAATCTTGGCCGGGGCGATCGGGATGCTCTACCGCTGGGCTGGCGAGCAGTCGGAGGTCCGCAACGACCGCGGCGGGAACTACGCCGATGGCAGCGTTCCCGGCAGAATGGATTGTCTCGACCACTCGACCACGACGACGCGCTTTCTGCAGTTGCTGGCGCGCTACGGCGCCTTGCGCTACCACCGCGTCCTGGCGCCGGTCAGCCGTGCCTGGCTGGGGCTGGTCGAGAATCATTGGGCGGCGCAGATTGAGGCGCTCGATGGTGATGCACGCTATGTGGTCGATAGCTGGTTTGTCGATAATGGAGAGCCGGCGGTGATTTTGCCGCTGGAGGAATGGAAGAAAGGGGCTGGGCCCGATGTCTGAGATGGACAAAAACATGGGTAAAAAAGGAACGGTGGTGGTGGGTTTGTCGGGCGGGGTCGATTCGTCGGTCGCCGCTCTGCTGCTCAAGCGCCAGGGCTGGAACGTCGTCGGCCTGTTCATGAAAAACTGGGAAGACGACGATACCGAGGAATATTGCTCGTCGCGCCAGGATCTGATCGACGTGATGAGCGTCGCCGACCGGATCGGGATCGATGTCGAAGTGGTCAATTTTGCCGCCGAGTACCGCGAGCGGGTGTTCGCCGAGTTCCTGCGCGAGTACCAGGCCGGACGGACGCCGAACCCGGACATCCTGTGCAACTCCGAAATCAAGTTCAAGGCCTTCCTCGATCACGCCCTGCAGCTAGGCGCCGACAAGATCGCCACCGGCCACTATGCCGGCGTGCGCGAGTTCAACGGCGAGTTCCAACTGCTCAAGGCTGAGGACGGGACCAAGGACCAGAGCTATTTCCTCTATCGCCTGAACCAGACGCAGTTGTCAAAAACCCTGTTTCCGCTCGCCGATCTCTACAAGCGCGAAGTGCGCAGGATCGCCGAGGCCGAAGGTTTGCACGTCGCCGCCAAGAAGGATTCGACCGGGATCTGCTTCATCGGCGAGCGTCCGTTCAAGGATTTCCTCGCCCGCTACCTGCCGCCCAAGAAGGGCGAGATCCGCCGTCTCGACGACGGCAAGCCGATGGGCGAACACGACGGCCTGATGTACCACACCATCGGCCAGCGCAAAGGTCTGCATATCGGCGGGGTCAAGGAAAAGGGGCACCCCGGCGGCGGCGATCACGATGCCTGGTTCGTTGCCGGCAAGGACATGGACAAGAACGTTCTCTACGTGGTCCAGGGGCACGACCATCCGGCCTTGCTGCGTAGCACCCTGGTTGCCGAGCAGTTGAGCTGGGTCGCCGGCCGCGATCCGCATCCCCATTGGGTGTATACCGCCAAGCCGCGTTACCGTACCGCCGACCAGCCGTGCGAGATCGAGCGGGTCGGTGGCGGCGAGTGCGAAATTCATTTTGCCGAGCCGCAATGGGCCTTGACGCCGGGGCAGTCGGTGGTGGTCTATGAAAGCCGGGTTTGCCTGGGCGGCGGTGTCATCCGCTGAAAACCACGCCCTTCGGGGAAGGTCGCGCCGGCGGGCGACGCCGGTGATTTCTTGCCGAATTCACGGTCGACCGTGAATTCGGCAAATTTCTGCTCCGGTTCGCCCGGCGGCTAAATACGGAAACGCCCGACGTTGGCGTGCAGGCGTCCGGCCAGTTCCTGCAGTTGGTCGGCTGCCGCGGCCGTGTTCTGTGCCTCGGTGGAGTTTTGTTCAACCTTGTCGGCAATCTGTTCAACACCGCTGGCAACGGTATGGCTGGCCGTGCTTTGTTCGCGGATGGCCTCGTTGATGCCGGCCACGGCCCGGCTGACGCTCTCGGCGCCGGCGTGCATGGCCTGGATCGACTCGGTGGCGGTGGATGCCAGTTCCACGCCCTGGCCCACTTCGGCAACTCCCTGATTCATCTTGCCAACGGCGGCGCGCGTGCCGGCCTGGATGGCGCCGATCAGACCACTGATTTCGTGTGTCGATACCGCGGTGCGTTCGGCCAGCTTGCGCACTTCGTCAGCGACCACGGCAAAGCCGCGCCCCTGTTCGCCGGCACGCGCCGCTTCGATGGCGGCATTGAGCGCGAGCAGGTTGGTCTGGTCGGCAATCTCGCGGATGGTGCCGGCGATGCTTGAAATCGATTCCGAGTGGGTGCCCAGGGTTTCCACCGTTTGCGCCGTTTCGCGCACGGTGTCGGCGATCCGCCCCATGGCCGCCACAGCGTTATCGATGATCGCCGTGCTTTCCCTGGCCTTGCTCACCGACGCCTGGGCAATGCGTTCGGCTTCTCCGGCATTGTCGGAGATCAGCATGATGCTGCTGCTCATCTGCTCAACCGAAGCGGCCATGCTGGTGATGGCGTCGCTCTGCTCATGCGAGCAGCTGGCCACATCGCCGGCGGAAGCCTTGAGCTGCTCGGTGTTGCTTGCCACCTGGTCGGCGGCCTGGCGGATTTGCTGCATCAGCCGGCGCAACTCCTCCTGCATGGCGGCAAAGGCATGCAAAAGGCGTCCAATCTCGTCGTTGCCGTGGGCTTCGATGCGGTTGGTGAAGTCGCCGGCGGCGATGTTGTTGGCAATCCGTACCGCACCGTCGAGCGGCTGCGCGATCCAGCGTCGCACGGTCCACCACAGGGTGCCGACAATCAGCAGGATCAGCAGGGCGGCACTGCCCAGCAAGAGATACATCACGTCCTTGCTCTCGGCGTTGAATTCATCCAGGTAGCTGCCGGAAGCGACGATCCAGTTCCATTCCGGGTAGTGATTGAAGATGACGATCTTTTTCCGGGCTTCGCTTTCGTCCGGATTCTGCCACCAGTAGTAAACGATCCCGTCCTTGCGTTCCAGCATCTCCCTGACAAATTCCTCTCCGCGCGCGCCCTTGGCATTGAGCAGCGACTGGCCCTCGATCTTGGGGTGCATGGTGAGCAAACCCTTGTCCTTGCCGGCATCGAGGGCGTAGGAGTAGCCGGTGGTTCCGACCTTGACCGAGAAGACCTTCTTGCGCAGTTCCGTCAATCCGGCCGAAAAATCGATACCGGTGAAGAAGGCGCCGACGACCTGCTTGCTGCCGTCGAGAATCGGCTGATAGTGGGTCATGACATCGCGCCCGAGCATGCGCGCCTTGCCGGTATAGGCCTCGCCGCGCAGCAGCACGGCCGTGGCTGGATGTTCCCTGCCCAGAGAGGTCCCCGATGCGCGTTCGCCCTTGTCGTCCTTGATCGAGGTTGCCGTGCGCACGAAATCCTCGCCCTGGCGTGTCAGAACCGTTGCGTAGGAGCCGGTCAGCTGGGTGAAACGGTCGGGAATGCTTGTACTCTCGAAGCCGATCAACTGCTGGCCGTGGAAGAGTTCGCCCTTGTCGGTGCGGCTGAAAGTCTCGCCGTAATGACTGGCAAAAATCCGGTTGAGTCGGCGGATTTCACCCTTCAGCGCCTGGTTGTAGGCGTCGATCATGTCAACGATCTGCCGGTTGGCGGTTTGCAGCGAGGTGTTGGCGCGAGCTTCGAGTTTTTCGCTCAGGTATTGCGAGAGGCCGGCGGCGGCGCTGCCGAGCAGCAGGGCGATACCGCTGGCCATGACCAGGATGAGCCTGGTCGCGACCGAGGTTGGACGATGCGACATTTTTCTCCTCCGTGGTTTTATAAATCGTGAATCGATTTCATTAATGAGAAACGGACGATTCTGCCAGCGGAGTTTTTGCGTGTCTTGATTTAAGTCAAGCGATTATGACTCGCTTGATGAAATATGAATGACAAGATGCGAAAAGGGCGCCGGGGCGCCCTTGCATCGGTGCACCCGGCAGGGCGCGCTCGTGTCGTGAGCGCGGTGTCAGTCGTGCGGCAGTGTCTCGGCGAACGAGGCGCGCTGCATCAGCTTGCCGTAAAGGCGTTCGAGGTTGGGATAGGTTTCCTGCCAGCCCATGTCGGTGAAGCGGAAGTCGAGATAGCCCAGCGCGGTACCGGCGGCAATGTCGGCCATGGAAATGTGGTTGCCCATGCAGTAGGTCTTGTCGCCGAGGTGTTCGGCCATGAAATCGAGGCCGCGCTCGAGCTTGCCGCGTTGCCGCTGAATCCAGTCGCTCCCCTGCTGATGCGCCGGACGCCTTTTCTCCATCACGATGCCGGTGGCTGCCTCGCAGATGCCGTCGGCCAGGGCTTCCCAGCGTTTGACCTCGGTCCGCTCGCGATTGGGGGCGGGGAAGAGCTTGTTGTTTGGCGAGAGATTGTCGATGTACTCGACGATCACCCGCGAATCGAAGAGCGGTGTGCCGTCATCGAGCAGCAGAACGGGAATCTTGCCCAGGGGATTGTTGTCGGGCACCTTGCTCTCGGCCAGCCAGGGCGAGTCGATTTCGAAGTCGACGTCGATCTTTTTTTCAGCCAGCACAATGCGGACTTTGCGCACAAAAGGACTGGTGTGGGAACCGATCAGCTTCATCGCATGCTCGTGGATTGCGGAGCGGCGATTATAGCTTATAGCGCTGCGGATCAAGCGGCGGGTAAAATCGCGGTCTTGTTGAAAAGGACGCTTCCATGACCTGCAATCCCCTGACTGCTCTTTCCCCGCTCGACGGCCGCTATGCCGGCAAGGTCGACGCGCTGCGCGAACATTTCTCCGAATTCGGCTTGATCCGTGCTCGCCTCAAGGTCGAGATCGAATGGCTCAAGGCGCTGGCCGCCGAGCCGCATTTCACTGAAATCCCGGCTTTTTCGCCGTCGACCGTGGCCGAGCTCGATGCGCTGGTGAGCGGCTTCGGCCCGGAGCAGGCGGCCGAAGTGAAGGCCATCGAAGCGACCACCAACCACGACGTCAAGGCGCTGGAATACTGGATCAAGGACAAGACCAAGGCCAACGCCGAAGTGGTCAAGGTCGGCGAATTCATTCACTTCGCCTGCACCTCCGAGGACATCAACAACCTGTCGCACGCGCTGATGTGCCAGGGCGCCCGCGAACAGGCGATGCTGCCGACGCTGGACCTGGTTATCGCCAAGCTGCGCGAGCTGGCCCACGCCTACGCCGAGATCCCGATGATGAGCCGCACCCACGGCCAGCCGGCGACGCCGTCGACGATGGGCAAGGAAATGGCCAACGTCGCCTACCGTCTGCAACGCGCCCGCGCCCGCATCGCCGCTGTCGAGTTGCTTGGCAAGATCAACGGCGCGGTCGGCAACTACAACGCCCACCTCGCTGCCTACCCGGGCTACGACTGGGAAGGCTTCGCCAAGAAGTTCGTCGAATCGCTGGGTCTGACCTTCAACCCCTACACCATCCAGATCGAGCCGCACGATGCGCTGGCCGAGCTGTTCGACGCCTTCGCCCGCGCCAACAGCATCCTGATCGATCTTGACCGCGACGTCTGGGGCTACATTTCGCTCGGTTTCTTCAAGCAGAAGGTCAAGGCCGGCGAAATCGGCTCCTCGACGATGCCGCACAAGGTCAACCCGATCGACTTCGAGAATTCCGAAGGTAACCTGGGCCTGGCCAACGCCATGCTGAAGTTTCTCGCCGAGAAGCTGCCGGTGTCGCGCTGGCAGCGCGACCTGACCGATTCCACGGTGCTGCGCAACATGGGCGTCGGCCTGGGTTACACGCTGCTTGGCTACGACTCGTTGCTGAAGGGCCTGGGCAAGCTGGAAATCAACGCCGACTTGATGAAGGCCGACCTCGACGCCAACTGGGAACTGCTGGCCGAGCCGATCCAGACCGTGATGCGCCGCTACGCCGTGCCCAACGCCTACGAAAAGCTCAAGGAGCTGACCCGCGGCACTCGCGTTTCCCGCGAGGGCATGCAGGCCTTCGTGCAGACGCTGGAAATTCCGGCCGAGGCCAAGGAAGCCCTGCTCAAGCTGACGCCGTGGGATTACACCGGCAAGGCGGCCGAGCTGGCCAAGCGGATCTGACCCGGAGCGTTCGCCATGCAATGTACAAAATGCGGACAGGAAGTGCCTGAAGACGCGGTCTATTGCCCGCATTGCATCGGCGAGCGGAAGATCACCGACCGTCAGGTGATCAACGGCGGCCTGAAAGGCGGGGCGCTCGGCCTTGGCTTCGGGCTGCTGCTGGTCAGCGTGATGCTCGGTTTCTACGAACTCGAACGCGGGATCAAGGCGATTGCGCTGACGGTGCCGATCGGCACCTTCACCACCGGCCTGATCATCGGCCTGGTCCGTGCCAAGCGCGACTGGAAGTGAGCGGTGCGAGTTGCCCGTGGCTCGTAACGCCCAGGACGCTTGCACGGATTTCCGGGCTTTTTCCGTCTCCCCCGCTAACCACTGATAGCTGACAACTGAACATGTCTTTCGCTGAAAACTTGAAGAAACTGCCCGGGATTTCGCATCTCGCTGCGCTCAACCTGCTTGATGCCGACGGCAATGTCGTCGCGATGATCGAGAACAAGGCCGGTAGCCAGGGCTCGCTGGCGGTGTACAACCACCTGGCGCAGACCTACGGCTCGATCAACGGTGAGGCGGCCAGAAAAGGCCTGGAAATCTTTGCCGAGCACACCGAGGACGAGCGGGCCAATCCCGGCAAACATCCCAACATCGCCCGCTTGCTGCAGGTCGAGGCCGGTGCGCCGGCGCTGCGCGTCAAGCACGTCTTCGCGGTCTGAGCCCGTGCGCGCCGGAGGGGACTCCGGCGCTTTCCTGCTTCAGGCCGGAGCGGCGTTGTCGTGGGCCAGGTCGTCGAGCTGCTGGCGCAATTCCGCGTGTATTTCAAGAAAGCGACTCACCAGTTCGGGGTCGAACTGGCTTCCTGCTGCTTCGCGAATCACCGTCAGGGCGTCTTCCGGCGGGAAGGCCGGTTTGTAGGGGCGAATCGAGGTCAGGGCGTCATAGACATCGATGATCGCCGTGATGCGGCCGGCAATCGGAATTTCCTCGCCTTTCAGACCCTGCGGATATCCCTGTCCATCCCAGCGTTCGTGATGGGTGAGGGCAATGGACCGCGCCATTTGCGTGACATCGGCGGCGTGGTTGCCAATGATCTCGACGCCGTAGCGGCAGTGGGTCTTGATTTCCTCGAATTCGTCCGGCGTCAGCCGGGCCGGCTTGTGCAGGATGCGGTCGGCAACGCCGATCTTGCCAATGTCGTGCATCATCGAAGCGTAGCGGATCAGTTCGACTTCATTGGCCGACAGGCCCGCAGCCTCGGCCAGCAGGCGGCAGCCGATCGAGACGCGCAGGATGTGCGAGCCGGTATCGCTGTCGCGGAACTCGCCGGCGCGGGCCAGGCAACGCACGAGTTCAAACTGGGTTTCAGCCAGCTGCGCGGTGCGTTCACGCACCATGGCATCGAGCCGCTCGGTTTCGTTGTCTCTATCCTGGTAGAGAAAGCGCGTTTCCAGCGCATTGCGGACGCGGCAGAGCAGTTCTTCGTTATCGAAGGGCTTGGTGATGTAGTCGCGGGCACCGTGCGCCAGGGCGGCAAGGCGCGTTTCGCGCTCGGTCTGGGCGGTGAGCACGATCACCTGCAGTCCGTCGCGATGAATCTCTTCCTGGAGCAGGGCCAGCACCGACAGGCCGTCGAGGATCGGCATGCGCATGTCGAGGAGGAGGAGATCGACGGGCTCCCGGTCCAGGAACTCCAGTACCTGTGTCGGGTCGGTCAGGCCGGTGAGGTGCGGATAACCCGCCTCTTCGAGCAGGGCTTCGAGCAGGCGGATGTTGCCCGGTTGATCGTCGACCGCCAGGATGCGGGCGGCCCGGAATCTGGCCGGATCAAGTCGGCTGGGGTGTTCGGTAGCCATGCGCGAGCTCTCTCAGAATACGTGCCAGATGGCGCGGGTTCGGCGGTAGCGGGTGCCAGTAATCGATGCCGGCGGTGTTATCCGCCGCCTCGGTCGTGAGTGCGATCCGGGCCGGAGGCGAAGAATGTCCGGTCTGTTCTTCGCCCAGTTCGGCCAGCAGGGACGGCGGGGCGACGATGGCCAGGCAACTGCTTGCGCGAGCGGCGGCGAGGGCCTCGTCGGGGCTGGCACAGATCAGCAGGCGGGTGTGATCCAGGGTTCTGCAGATGAGTTCGAGTATCTGGCGTGTCTGGGTGTCCACGCCGAGGGAAATTACCGTTTTTCCACGGTCGACCGTGGCGATGGGCAAATTTGCCGCTTCCCGCATTTCGGCTTGCACCGAGTTCGGGCAGGCCGAGGGGAGGTCGATCCAGAAATTCGTGCCCTGGCCCGGCCGGCTGTCGAAGGTGATGCCGCCGCCCATCAGTTCGACCAGGCGACGGGTAATGGACAGGCCGATGCCGGTTCCCTCCACTTCTTCCCGCCCCAGGCGCTCGAAGGGCTGGAAAACGCGCTCCGCCTGTTCCGGTGCAATCCCGCTGCCGGTATCGTGAATGCCCAGACGCAGTCGCTCGCCGTCGTTGCCGCAGGTGATCCGGACCTCGCCGTCATCGCGGTTGTACTTGATGGCATTCGACAGGAGGTTGATCAGTACTTGCTTCAGGCGCTTGCGATCGGCCAGGGCCGCACATTCGTCGGGAATGTCGATCTGCATGCGGATGCGCCGGTTGGCGGCCAGGGGAGAGACCAGGGTCAGGCATTCGCCGGTCAGCGGCGCCAGGGCTACTTCCTCGATGTCGATCACCATCTTGCCGGCCTCGATGGCGGAAAGGTCGAGGACTTCGTTGATCAGCGACAGGAGGTGGCGACCACCGTGCAGGATGTGGCCGATGTATTCATGCTGCTCTGCGCTGAGTGCCTGCCCTCCCGCCAGTTCGAGCACCTGCGCGAAGCCGAGAATGGCGTTCAGCGGCGTGCGCAGCTCGTGACTCATGCGGGAGAGAAACTCGGACTTGGCCCGGCTGCCCCGGTCGGCGGCAATCAGCGCGTGCTTCAGATGGGTCACATCGGACCAGATGACGACGGTCCCACCTTCGCGCGTCCGGCGCTCGGTCACCCGCAACCAGCGGCCGTCGGCGCAGGGAATTTCCATCGAGCCGTCGGCCTGGCGGTGGGCCTTGAGACGCTCTTCCCACCAGCCGTCGAGGTTTTCCGGGAGCTGGGCGTAGAGACCGCGTTGCCCGACTTCGTGGATGAATTCGGAAAAGCTCATTCCCAGCGGGCCGTATTCGCCCGGCAGCGGAAAAAATTCGGTAAAGCGCAGGTTATAGAGACTGAGGCGGTCGTCGGCATCGAAAAGGGCGAAGGCGTCGTCCATGGCCTCGATGGCGTCGACCAGGCGCTGACGGATACGTTGCACGCGCTCTTCAGCGATCAGGCGTTCGCTGATGTCGCGGAAGGAAATGACCGCGCCCTGGCCGTCGGGGCGGGGAACCACCGAGTATTCGACGGCGAAGCGCTCGTCTTTCCCGTCGCTCTTGCGGTTGAAATGCGCGCCGTCGATTTTCTGGCGCTGGGCGCAGGCGAGGGCGGTGCAGATCGGGCAGTCGGCGGTTGAGGAAAGGATGGCCGGATGATGTGCCTGCCCGACCAGCTCTTCGGCGCCAACGCCGAGCATCTGGGCCGCCGCCGGGTTGATGAAGCGGATGCGGCCCTGGCGGTCGACGCCGAACAGACCTTCGTCGGTGGTGTCGAGAATCAGGCGGTTTTCGGCCATGGTCTGGCGCAAGGTGGTCTCGGAGGCCTCGAGATTGGCCAGCGTGCGCCGCACTTCCGCGATCAGGGGGCGCAGTATGCCGAGGGCAGAGTAGGCCAGCAGCCCCAGTCCGGCAATCAGCACCAGCCAGAGCTGATGGCGCAGGGCATCGCTCTTGCCCTCGCTCAAATGCTGGTAATCGCCAACCAGATGGTCCACGGCAAACAGGACTTCACCCCGGCTGAGGGCTACGAGTTGTTCCAGAGCCTCCTGGAAAACCCGGGTGTCGGCAACCTCGGATTGCAGGGAAAGACCGAGGTCGAGAAAGCGGGTGATCTGCGCATGAGCACCGCCGGGGGCGTAGAAACTGCCGGCCAGGGCTTCCGGCAGGGGGCGGATGCGTCGATCCGGGGTGCCGTCGATGAGTGTGCGGTGGATGTCCGCCATTTCATGTACTGCCAGGCCGAGGTCGGCGAGGGTTTCCGGGCGGGGCGGAGTCTGGCGCTGCAGCTGGCTGGCGAGGAGGCCGACCTGCTGCGAGAGCATGCGCCGACGACCGGCCAGGTTGATCTCGGCCGCGCTGGCCCGCTCGTCCGCGGTCTGACTGGCGACCAGGTAATTGGCCAGGCCGGCGAGCAGGGCGAGAAGCAGGAAAATCCAGGTTGAACGCCGGCTCAGCCGGTCAACGATGGACAATCCTCGTCCTGGTTCGGTGCTGCTGTCGGGCATGGGAGATGAGGCTCGGGAACGGGCGAGTTGATCGGAAAGCGTCGGGTATTATCCACAAAATTGACGAGGTCTGTACTCACTTTTGTCAAAGAGTGTGAATTCAGCACTTTCCCTTCTTGCTTGCGAAAACTTCAGCGTCGGCATCAAAATGCTTCACCGATCCGCCTGCCTTGGCAAGAGGGGATGCGGTATCATCGAAATCTAATATTCCTGTCGGCTTTGCCGCATCGATTACCACGGAGAGAACGAAATCATGAAATCCAAGTTGCTGCTTTCCCTTGTTGCCGTCACGCTGGCCGGTTCTGCCCTGGCTCAGGTCAAGAACGAGGACGCCATCAAGTGGCGCCAGTCCGGCTATGCCGTCATGGCCTGGAACATGGGCAAGCTGAAGGCAATGCTGGTGGACAACCCGGCTTCCTTCAACAAGGATCAGGCGGTGGCGGCCGCCAATACGATTGCCGCACTCGCCAATTCCGGTATGGGCGCCCTCTATCTGCCGGGCAGCGACAAGGGCAAGGGCTGGGTCGAAACCCGCGTCAAGCCGGAGCTGTTTACCGACGGCGAAGGGGTCAAGAAAGTGGCAATCGCTTTCAACAAGGAAGCCAACGAACTGGCCAAGCTTGCCGCCACCGGCGATGCCGCTGCGATCAAGGCCCAGTTCGGCAAGGTGGGAGAAACCTGCAAGTCCTGCCACGACAAGTTCCGCAAGGAAGAAAAGTAAGCTGCATGCGGCACGCCTGGTCGTGTCGCCGCAGCGAGTGACCGATGGGCGCCTGCGGGCGCCCGTTTCCTTGGCGCTACCATTTCCGGGGAGGAATATTCATGGTGCAACGACGTATTCGTATTTGGGATCTGCCGACACGGATTTTTCATTGGTCGCTGGCGTTGACCGTGTTTGCCGCCGTGGCGACGGGACAAATCGGCGGTAACTGGATCGACTGGCATGCCCGTCTTGGCTTGCTGGCAACCGGCCTGGTCGTCTTTCGCCTGCTCTGGGGGCTGCTCGGTTCGACCTATGCCCGCTTCGCGCAGTTCTTTCCCACTCCCGCCGCCATTCGCGCCTACCTGGCGGGGACGTGGCGCGGGCTGGGGCATAACCCGCTCGGTGCACTCTCGGTTTTTGCCCTGCTCGGCCTGTTGACCGTGCAGATTGCCAGCGGTCTCTTCGCCAACGATGACATCGCCTTCACCGGCCCTCTTTACGATCTGGTCGGCAAGGAAGCAAGCAATCGCCTTACCGGCCTGCATCATCGCCTGGGAACGCTGTTGCTTGTCCTGGTTGTGCTGCATGTGGCGGCGGTCATGTTCTACGTTCATGTCCGTAAGCAGAATCTGCTGAAGCCCATGCTCAGTGGCGAAAAAGAGGTCGAGGAAGCGGCGGGAGAGTGCGCGCGCGGCGGTGGCCTGCGGCCCTTCCTGCTGGCGCTGGCCATTGCCCTGCTGGCGGTTTATGGCGCCAGTGGTCGTTGGTTATCCCCACCTCCTGCCGCGGTGCCGGCTGCCGCCGCGCCGGCTTGGTAGCAGCAGGGCGCTTGCCGGCGGAAGGCGCGGGGTGGCGCTTACGTCTCCGGGCGCTGGAAAAAGGGAGGCAGCGGAGATGGTGGGGGCGCGTGAACAAAAAAAGACGACCTCACAGGTCGTCTTTCCGGCACTGTCGGCACCCTTTTTACTTGGCGGCGGTACTCTTGCGGGCTGCTGCCGCCGTGGCGCTCTTGGCCGCACCCGGGGTGCCCGCCTTGTCGGTGGCGCTCAGATTGGCCTCGGCGATATCGGTCAGCTGCCTGGCCATCGAGGTCATGTTGCCGAAGGCCTTGCTGGAAGCGTCGAGCAGCGACTGCATGCCGGCGGCGAAAATCTCACCCCCGACCGGCGTGTTGGCCTTGGCCTTGGCGACGGCATCGTTGGCGCTCTGGGTGAAGCTGCCGTATTGCGTTTCCATCACGGCGGTCACTTCCTTCTGCATTTCTCCAACCAGCTCGTAGACGCTGCGCGAGTAGTCCATCCATTTGTCGAGATTGGGACGGGCCAGGTCGCCGTTGAGCCTGGTCAGGGCATTGGCATCCCTGGCGCTCATCAGCTGCTGCGTATTGGCAACGGTCGCGTTGAAGAATTCGCGCGAAGCGGCCATGTTCAGGGCGGTCAGACGCTCCAAGCCATTGAAGGCGGTGCGCAGCAGGGCCATCATCACTTCGGCGTTGGCTTTCTGGGCGTTGGCCAGTTGATCCAGATTGTTGCTCATGGGGTTCTCCAGTCTGGTGGTGGTGCGGATGGAAAAAAGCCCCTGCCCAAGGCAGGGGCTTCGATCAATTTAGCCCAAATTACTTCTTTTTGGCAGCGGCGGCGGAGGCGCCAACGGCCTTGACGGTGGCGTTGGTCGCGGCGGCAACGTTGGCTTCGGCGATCTCGGCGACTTGCTTGGCAGCCTTGTTCATGTTGTCGAAGGCGGAGTTGGCGGCGGCAATCGCGCTCTTGACGGCGGCGACGGCAACATCGGAACCGGCCGGAGCGGACTTGGCGGCTTGGTCGAGCAGGCCGGCAACGCTCTTCTGGAAGTCGCCGAACTGGCTTTCGACCATCTTGGACAGCTCTTCCTGGGTCTGGGCGGAGATTTCGTAGACCGAGCGGGAGTAGGCAACGGCCTTCTCGACATTCGGCTGGGCCAGGGAGGCCTGGATCGACAGGGCTTCCTGAACGTCCTTGGCACCCATCAGGGCCTTGGCGCCGGAGACGGTGTCTTCGACGACGGAGCGGGCGGTGTTCAGGTTGAGGGCGGCGATGCGCTCGGCGGAAGCCAGGGCGGTGTTGGCCAGGGACAGCAGGGAATCAACGGTGGCCTTGTTGGCGGCGGCGAATTGCTCGGGGGTGGTGAACATGGGTATCTCCTGAATGTCAGTCATGTATTGCGGCGAAAACCGGCAGTACCGTCATTTATGCTTCATGTTGCACTGCATCATGAGCGATATTATAGAGGTCGCGCGCGCCCTGTCAACTCTTTTTTGTGCGCCGCAGCAATTGCTTTTTAATCGTTTTTAATCAGGCGTTTGCCTTTTGATTGCCGCTTCCGTTTCGAGGTGCTGGACTGGGGCGATGCTGCCTGTTCCACGCAGTTGCAATGCATCGTTGCGCGGCGTGGCGGCGGCTTCGGGCGCGCTTCCCTTGTTGCGTGGCTGGATCACGGCCCGCACCCGGGGAGGTGGTGTGCCGGATGTCTTCCGCTCCTCGACGCTGGCCATGTATTTCTCGCCGATGGCGTCGTACCAGATGTAGTCGCCCCTGATTTCGTCCTCGCCGCTGCGCACCCAGGCGCGGTGGAATAATTCGGCGATTTCGTCCCGACTGCTGTATTCGATACGTTCGGCCTGGCCTTCGACGTATTCGTCCTTGCCTTCACGCTTCTGGCGGAAGCGCGCCAAGGTGTTGCGGCCACCGAAGGCGATTCCCTTCTGGAAGCCGTGGGCATCTTCGCTGACGACGATGCGCTCGGCCTTGAGTATCAGGCTGCCTTTGGTCAGGACGACATCGCCTTCGAGGATTTGCAGTTTCCTGGCATCGTCGATGGTGACGCGATTGGCTTCAAGCAGCATCGGCTTGTCGCGGTCGGCGCGCTCGGCATGGCCGGGCGACGAGAGCAGCAGGCAGATGAGCGAGGAGAGCAGCAGGCGGGAGGGGCGCAGTTTCATTGCGGTTCTCGTTGTCGGATGTGGCTGCCCCGGACTTGCGACAGGAGCGTGAAGGTGGCGGCATCGTTGTCCAGGCGCATGCCGATGCCGCTGAGCCAGGAAGTGCCTCGATCGATGTGTACCGGGCTGTCGGTATGCGCTTGGCCGAGATCGGGTTGCACGGTCAGGTCGGGCATGCGGGCGACAGTATCGGTCTGCCCGGCGATGCCGGGGCGGGTGACGACGACATTGCCCCGGAGGTATACGGTCTCCGCACCGGAGTCGGTGCGGGCGTGGTCCGCGCTCAGGGTCAGCGGCTCGCCATCCGGCCGCTGGGCGAAGAGCCGCGGCTGGCGTAATTCGGTGCTGTCGTCGTCGGGGAAATGCTCGAGATAAGGAGCCCGCAGGCGGTATTTCAGCTGTCCTGCATGGTCGAAGCGCCGGATTTCGAAATGCTCGGCCATTGCGTCCGGATCATGCCGCTTTTTCCCGTCGTTTACCGTTGGATCACGGTCGACGGCGTTTTGTAGCAGAAATGTCAGACCCGCCAGCAAGGCCAGCAGAATGATGGTGAACAGCTGGTTGCTGGCGGCTTTCATGTTCTGGCGCCGGAGGCATGTTGCCGATAAGGGGCGAAGGCATCGTCCAGTTTGTCCTGGGCGGCGAGAATGAATTCGGCGGCCTCGCGCACCGCGCCCTGACCCCCGGCAGCGCCAGTCTGCAATTGCGCCTGTTCGCGGACCAGTGGGCGGGCGTTGGCCGGAGCGATGGCCAGGCCGCAGGCGGCCATTGCCCGCAGGTCGATCAGATCGTCGCCCATGAAGGCACACTCATCCCAACCCAGTCCGAGTTGCTGGCGGAGGCGGTCGAGCACGCTCAGCTTGTCGCCGATTCCCTGGAATACATGAAGGATGCCCAGGTCGGCGGCTCGTTTGGCGACCACGCCGGAGTTGCGGCCGGTGATGATCGCCAGTTCCAGGCCGACACTCTGCAACAGTTTGAGAGCGAGTCCGTCCTGAACGTTGAAGGTCTTCAGTTCGTGGCCGTCGTCGGTGTAGTGCAGTCCGCCATCGGTCATGACGCCGTCGATGTCGAAGGCGATCAGGCGGATGCGGGTGGCGCGGGCTTGCGCGAGTTTTTGTTTCATCAGATGACCTTGGCGGTAAAGAGGTCGTGCATGTTGAGGGCGCCGATCAGCAAGCCTTCGTGGTCAACGACGAGGAGGGCGTTGATGCGCAGGCGCTCCATCATTTCGACGGCTTCGACGGCGAGCTTGTCGGGCGCGATGGCATGCGGCGCCGGGTGCATCACTTCGCCGATCCGCGCGGTGTGCAGATCGAGTTGTTTCTCGAAGGCACGGCGCAGGTCACCGTCGGTGAAAATGCCGAGCGGCCGCTGTTCCCGGTCGATCACGGCGACCAGTCCGAGGCCGCCTCGCGACATGGCGACGATGGCTTCGCCGATCAGGGCGCCAGCGTCGACGACGGGAACCCGGGCGCGTTCGCGCATCACGTCACGGACGTGGGTCAACAGGCGGCGGCCGAGCGAGCCGCCGGGGTGCGAGCGGGCGAAATCTTCCGGGCTGAAGCCGCGAGCATTGAGCAGCGCGACGGCGAGGGCGTCGCCGAGGGCCAGGGCCGCGGTGGTGCTGGCGGTCGGTGCCAGGTTGAGCGGGCAGGCCTCCTGGGCGACCCCGGCATCGAGGTGGATGTCGGCTTCACGCGCCAGCGTCGAGGTCGGAACGCCCGTCATCGCGATCAGGCGGGCGCCCTGGCGCTTGACGGCCGGGACGATGCGCAGCAGCTCTTCCGATTCGCCGGAGTTCGACAGCGCCAGCAACACGTCGCCGCGGGCGATCATCCCGAGGTCGCCGTGGCTGGCTTCGCCGGGGTGTACGAAATAGGCCGGGGTACCGGTACTGGCCATCGTCGCGGCAATTTTGCGGGCAACGTGGCCGGATTTGCCCATGCCGCTGACGATCACGCGGCCGGGGCTGTCGAGGATGCAGCGGACGGCGCCGACAAAGCTGGCGTCGAGGCGGGCTTCCAGCGCGGCGACGGCCGCCGCTTCGATGGCCAGGGTGCGGCGCCCGAGGGCGAGCGCCTGTTCGGGTGCAAAGGCAGGCGCGACGGGGACGGACGGACTTGGGTTCATGGATGGGCTGCGGTTATGATGGGCGAAGTATACCCGAATCGAAAAAATCACCCTTGAGCGCACTCTCTCTCGTCCTGCTGCTGCTGGGGGCTTCGGTCCTCGCCGTCGTCGTTTTCCGCCGTTTCAACTTGCCGCCGGTATTGGGTTACCTGGCTGTCGGCAGCCTGATCGGGCCGCATGCGCTGAACCTGATGGGTGACGTGCAGACCGCCTCGCATCTGGCCGAGTTCGGCGTCGTTTTCCTGATGTTCTCGATCGGGCTGGAGTTCTCTCTGCCCAAGCTGTATGCGATGAAGCGCATCGTCTTCGGTCTCGGCCTGCTACAGGTGGTGGTGACGCAGATTCTGGCTACTGGCGTGCTGATTCTGCTGGGGATATCGTGGCAGCACGGGATCGCGCTGGGCGGCCTGTTCGCGATGTCGTCGACGGCGGTGCTGACCAAGTTGCTGGCCGAGCGGATGCAGCTCGATTCGCCGCACGGGCGTGAGGTGCTCGGCGTGCTGCTCTTTCAGGACCTGGCGGTGGTGCCCCTGCTGGTGGTGATTCCGGCATTGACCCAACCGCCGGAAAAGCTGGCGATGCTGCTCGGTCTGGCGCTGTTCAAGGCGGTGGTGGTGCTGGCGGTGATCCTGGTTTTCGGCCAGCGCTGGATGCGCAAGTGGTTCCATTTCGTCGCCCGCGCCCGCTCGCCCGAGGTGTTCGTCCTCAATGTGCTGCTGATTACGCTGGCGCTGGCGCATGTCACCGAACTGGCTGGCTTGTCGATGGCGCTTGGCGCCTTTGTCGCCGGGATGCTGATTTCCGAAACCGAATTCCGCCTGCAGGTGGAAGAGGACATCAAGCCTTTCCGCGATGTGCTGATGGGCTTGTTCTTCGTCACCATCGGCGTGCGTCTCGATGTGCATATCCTGCTCGGGCTTTGGTGGCAGGTGCTGCTTGGCTTGCTGGCCCTGTTGCTGCTCAAGGCACTGGTGGTCGGCCTGTTCTCGCGCCAGTTGGGCGCCAGTCCCGGCAACGCGATCCGCACGGCCCTCTGGCTGTGTGCCGGTGGCGAATTCGGCTTTGTGCTGCTCGGCGAAATTGCCGGTTTGCCAAAAAATGTCGAACAGGTGGCGTTGACCGTGTTGGTGCTGTCGATGCTGATCGCTCCCTTCATCGTCCAATACAGCGAAAAGCTGGTGATGCGTTTCGTCGCCAGCGAGTGGCTGATGCGCTCGATGCAATTGACCCAGATCGCGGCTCAGTCGATGACCACCGAAAAGCACGCCATTCTTTGCGGCTTTGGCCGCAATGGCCAGTATCTGGCGCGCTTCCTGGGGCAGGAAGGAGTGGGTTACATCGCGCTCGATCTCGATCCCGACCGCGTCCGCGAGGCGGCGGCCGGCGGCGAGAGCGTGGTCTTTGGCGATGCCGGTCGCAAGGAGGCCTTGATGGCCGCCGGCCTGATGCGCGCCAGCGTGGTGATCGTGACCATGGCCGATACCGGCCTGGCCGAGAAAATCATGCATCACGTGCAGGCTTTGCGACCGGAGTTGCCGGTCGTGGTGCGGACGGCGGATGAGCGGGACATGGAACGCCTGAGCAAGGCCGGTGCTGCCGAAGTCGTGCCGGAAACGCTGGAAGCCAGCTTGATGCTGGCCTCGCACGCGCTGGTGCTGCTGGGGGTGCCGATCAACCGGGTGCTGAAGCGCATCCGTACCATCCGCGCCAAGCGCTATAGCCTGCTGCGCGGCTACTATCGCGGGGTGACCGACCGCGACGAGGAAGAGTCGCGGCAATCGCGCCTGCACTCGGTCCTGCTCACGCCGGGCGCGCGGGCGGTCGGGCGGACGCTGGCCGAGCTGGACCTGATCCACCTTGGTTGCGAGGTCAGCGCCATTCGCCGACGCGGGATCAAGGCTGTCGAGCCACTTCCCGAAACCCGCCTGGAAGCCGGCGACGTTGTCGTCGTGCTCGGAGCCGCGGACGCGGTCGCGGCCGCCGAACAGCGCCTGCTGCACCAGTAACCGTCGCTCGATCTCGACGAAAAGGCGGCTTTTGGCCGCCGTCGCTCCGGCGAGGGGGTTTCGGGAGCGACCTGGCCAGACACGGGAGTGCGCGCCGGCGGCGGCTGGTGGAAAGCTGATTATTAGAGTATTCTTATATTCCTTGCCGACAGGGGGTTGCACAGCATTTCCCCCCGCGCGGCGTTTTCGCTTCTGGTGCCCGCATGCCGACTCTCCTTTCCCTGAACTTCCGTTCTTGTTCTTCCCCTTGTCGCAGCCTGCTTTTTGCCGCCTGGGTCTGGTCGACCGTGGCAGCAGCGGGCGAGCCCTTGCCGACGGTGGCGGTGCAGCCGCAGCGAATTGCCGGTGGCTTTGCCGTCGAGTCCACCGTCGAGGCGGTGCTTCAGGCCACGGTCGGCAGCCAGGTGCCGGGGCGGGTGCTGGAGGTGCGTGCCGACGCCGGGCAGGTGGTGAAGAAGGGCGAGTTGCTGGCGCGGATCGACGCGCGCGAGGCGGAGGAGGCGGCGCGGGCGGCCGAGGCGCAGTACCGCAATGCCAAGGCGAATTTTGAGCGGACCCAGGCGCTGGTCGGGCAAAAATTCATGAGCCCGGCGGCACTCGACAAGGCGCGTGCCGACCTCGACGCGGCGGCGGCGCAGCGCAGCGCGGCCAGTGCCGGGCAGAGCCATGCGACGGTGGTGGCACCGCTGGCCGGGATCGTTGCCCGGCGCCACGCCGAGGCCGGCGACATGGCGATGCCGGGGGCGCCGCTGTTCACCATTTACCAGCCGGGCGGCTTGCGTGTCAGCGCCAGCGTGCCGCAGCATCGCTTGCCGCAATTGCGCAGCCAGCGCGGGGCGCTGGTCGAGTTTCCCGAACTTGGCCGCCAGGTCGCGGTGGCGGCGGGGGCGGTGCAGGTGCTGCCGACCGCGGATGCGGCGACGCATGCGACGACGGTACGGATCACCCTGCCGGCAGCCACCGAGGCGATGCCGGGGACTTTTGCCCGAGTCCGCTTCCTGAGCGGCGAGGCCGACAAGCTGACCGTGCCGCAGGCGGCGGTGGTGCGCCGGGGCGAAGTCGCGGCGGTTTATGTGCAAGCGGCCGACGGCCGGCTGACGCTGCGCCAGTTGCGCCTGGGCGAAGCGCAGGCGGGGCAGGAAATCGAGGTGCTGGCCGGGTTGACCGTGGGTGAGCGGGTGGTCACCGATCCGGTGCGTGCCGCGATCCAGATTCGCGCGGGGGCGAAATGAGCCGGCTCGGGGTTTCCGGGCGGATCGCCGCCGCCTTTCTCGATTCACGGATGACACCGCTGCTGGCGCTGGTCGCGCTGCTGCTCGGTGTCTTTGCAACGCTGGTGACGCCGCGCGAGGAAGAGCCGCAGATCGACGTGACCATGGCCGATGTATTGGTCGCCTTTCCCGGCGCTTCGGCCAAGGATGTCGAAAACCTGGTCGCGCGCCCGGCCGAGCAGGTGTTGTCGCGGATGCACGGGGTCGAGCATGTGTTCTCGATGGCGCGGCCCGGCCAGGCGGTGATTACCGTGCAGTTCGAGGTCGGCGTCAAATACAACGACGCGGTGCTGCGCCTGTACGACACCGTGCACTCGCACCGCGACTGGCTGCCGCCCAATCTCGGCGTGGCTGAACCGCTGATCAAGCCGCGCGGCATCGACGACGTACCCATCCTCGGCCTGACTTTCTGGACCCGCGATCCCGAGCGTTCGGCCTACGACCTGCAGCAGGTGGCGCGTGCGGTCGAGATCGAACTCAAGCGGATCAAGGGCACGCGCGACGTGTCCACCCTCGGCGGCCCGGAACACGCGATCCGCGTCCTGCTCGACCCGGAGCGGATGACCGCGCACGGGGTGACGCCGCAGGACGTGGCGGCGGCGCTCAAGCTCTCCAACGCCCTGCAGTCGTCGGGTAGCCTGGTCGCCGGCAACCGCGAATTGCTGGTGCAGACCGGCACCTATCTTGAATCCGCCGCCGACGTGCGCCAACTGGTGGTCGCCGCGCGCGGCGAGGCCGGGGCGCGCAAGCCGGTGCATGTCGCCGACGTTGCCCGCGTCGACGACGGCCCCGACCAGCCCAAGCGCTACGCCTGGATCGGCAGCCGCGACGGCGAATTTCCGGCGGTGACCCTGCAGTTGTCGAAGCAGCCCGGGGTCAATGCCGCCGATGTCGCCAGCGCCGCGCTGCAGCGGATCGAGAGCCTGAAAAATACCGTGATCCCGGACGGGATCGAGGTCAGCGTCACCCGCAATTACGGCGCCACCGCCAGCGAAAAGGCGCAAAAGCTGATCGGCAAGCTGATCTTTGCCACCGCTTTCGTCGTCGCGCTGGTCTTCTTCGCCCTCGGCCGGCGCGAGGCGCTGATCGTCGGCCTGGCGGTGACGCTGACCCTGGCGGCGACGCTGTTCGCGTCCTGGGCCTGGGGCTTCACCCTCAACCGGGTGTCGCTGTTCGCGTTGATCTTTTCCATCGGCATCCTGGTCGATGACGCGATTGTGGTGGTCGAGAACATCCACCGCTGGCAGGGGCTGCACCCGGAGAAAGGCTTGCTGGACATCATCCCGGCGGCGGTCGACGAGGTCGGCGGGCCGACCATTCTGGCAACGCTGACGGTGATCGCCGCGCTCTTGCCGATGGCCTTCGTCAGCGGCCTGATGGGGCCGTACATGAGCCCGATCCCGATCAATTCGTCGCTGGGGATGGCGATTTCGCTGGCGATTGCCTTTGTCGTTACCCCCTGGCTGGCCGGCAAGCTGATGCGGGCGCATGCGCCGGCTGCCGGTGCCGGGGCGGCACCCTTGCCTTCACCCTCGCGGCTAGACGCCGGCCTCGACCGGAGCTTCCGCCGCCTGCTGACGCCCTTCCTCGACCCGCTGCGCGGCGCCACCGCCCGGCGCAAGCTGGCGCTCGCGGTGTTGCTGCTGATCGCCGGTTCGCTGTCGCTGGCGTACTTCCAGTTGGTGGTGCTGAAGATGCTGCCCTTCGACAACAAGAGCGAATTCCAGATCGTCGTCGATCTGCCGGTCGGCACGCCGGTCGAGGAAACCGCACGCGTGCTGCACGAAATCGGCGGTGAGCTGGCGCAGGTGCCCGAGGTGGTCAATTACCAGGCCTACGCCGGCACCGCCAGCCCGATCAACTTCAACGGCCTGGTGCGTCAGTACTATCTACGGTCGACGCCGGAAAAAGGCGATATTCAGGTCAATCTCGCCGACAAGCAACATCGTTCGCAGAAAAGCCACGAGATCGCGGTGGCGCTGCGCGAACGAATCGAGGCGATTGGCCGGCGCAACGGCGGCGTCGCCAAGGTGGTCGAAGTGCCGCCGGGGCCGCCGGTGCTCGCGCCGATTGTCGCCGAGGTCTATGGCCCGGACTACGCCGGCCAGATGGCGGTCGCCAAACGGGTACGCGCCGCCTTTGCCGAGACGCCGGACGTGGTCGCGGTCGACGATTACGTCGAGGCCGACGCGCGCAAGCTGGTGCTGCACGTATTGCAGGCCAAGGCGGCGCAGCTTGGCGTCGCGCAAAGCGACATCGTCGAGGTGGTCGGGATGGGGCTGGCCGGGCTGGATGTGACGCCGGCGCGCAATACCGAGTCCAAGTTCGAAATCCCGGTGCGCATCGTGCTGCCGGCCGAGCAGCAGGCCAGCCTCGACAGCCTGCTCAAGCTGCGCGTGCGCTCGCGCGACGGGCGCCTGATCGCGGTTTCCGAGCTGGTCGAGGTACGCGACGTGGCGCGCGAAAAGGCGATCTACCACAAGGACCTGCTGCCGGTGAGTTACGTCATCGGCGACATGGGCGGGCCGCTCGATTCGCCGCTCTACGGGATGTTCGACATCCGTGCGCGGCTCAAGGATCTGGCGCTGCCCGAGGGCGGCAGGCTCGGCGAATGGTTCATCCGCCCGCCGGCCGACCCCTACGCCGGCTACAGCATCAAGTGGGACGGCGAGTGGCAGGTGACCTACGAAACCTTCCGCGACATGGGCCTCGCTTACGCGGTCGGGCTGATCCTGATCTACCTGCTGGTGGTCGCGCACTTCGGCAGCTATCTGGTGCCGCTGATCATCATGGCGCCGATTCCGCTGACCATCATTGGCGTGATGCCGGGGCATGCGCTGTTCGGCGCCCAATTCACCGCCACCTCGATGATCGGGATGATCGCGCTGGCCGGGATCATTGTCCGCAACTCGATCCTGCTGGTCGATTTCATCAGGCAGCAGGTCGCCGCCGGGGTCAATTTCCACGACGCGGTGATCCAGTCGGCAGCGGTGCGCGCCAAGCCGATTGCGCTGACCGCGCTGGCGGCGATGCTCGGCGCGCTGTTCATCCTCGACGACCCGATCTTCAACGGCCTGGCGCTGGCGCTGATCTTCGGCATCCTGGTATCCACGCTGCTGACGCTGGTGGTGATCCCGGTGCTCTATTACGCCGCCTATCGCCGCCAGCACGAGGCTTGACCCGCTGCGGGGCGCTCGCCCCACAGGCGATCTTCACGGTAGAATCCCGGGATTATTGATCGGGGATGGCTACATGAAAATCGCCTTTATCGGACTCGGCATCATGGGGCGCCCGATGGCGCTCAACCTGCTGCGCGGCGGCCACGAGCTGACCGTCTGGGCGCGTCGCGCCGAATCGATGCAGCCCTTGCTCGATGCCGGCGCCCGCGCTGCCGCAAGCCCGGCAGCAGCGGCGGCGGGGCAGGATCTGGTGATTTCGATGGTCGCCGACGCGCCGGATGTGCGCGAGGTGATGCTCGGTGCCCAGGGCGTCGCCCAGGGCGCGGCATCCGGGCTGGTCGCGGTCGACATGAGCACCATCGCGCCGTCGGCGGCACGGAAAATCGCCGAGGACCTGGCCGCGCACGGCATCGACTTCATCGACGCGCCAGTCTCCGGCGGCGAAGTCGGCGCGATTGCCGGCAACCTCTCGATCATGGCCGGCGGTTCGGACGCCGCCTTTGCCCGCGCCGAGCCGGCGTTTGCGTGCATGGGCAAGAACGTGGTGCACGTTGGCGAATCAGGTGCCGGGCAGGTGACCAAGGCGGCCAACCAGATCGTGACCGGGATGGGCGTGCTGGCCGTCGCCGAAGCCTTTGCTTTTGCCTCGAAAAACGGCGTCGACCGTGCCAAGGTGCGTGAAGCCCTGCTCGGCGGCTTCGCCAACTCAAGGATTCTCGAAAACCACGGTCAACGCATGCTTGACCGCAATTTCAAGCCCGGCTTCAAGAGCTGGATGCACGAAAAGGACCTCAACATCGTGATGCAGACCGCGCATGAACTCGGCTTGTATTTGCCGGGCTCGGCGATGGCCGGGCAGATGTTCGCGGCGATGGTCGGTTCCGGTCTCGGCGAGGAGGACTCGATTGCCGTGCTGAAATTGCTCGAAGGGCTGTCGGGGCAGGCATGAAGGTCGGTTTCATCGGTCTCGGCGTGATGGGGCGCCCGATGGCGCTGCATTTGCAGCGTGCCGGGCATGAACTTCACGTCTGGGCGCGCAATCCAAGTCGTATCGGCGACCTGCCGGCGATGGTCTGGGCCACGCCGGCTGAACTCGGGCGCCAGTGCGAGGTGGTATTCACCATGATCACGTCGAGCGCGGATGTCGCCGGCGTCGCCCTCGGGGCCGCCGGTTTGAGCGAGGGCATGGCCCCCGGCAGCGTGCTGGTCGATTGCTCGACCATCGCTCCGGAAGCCGCGCGCGACATCGCTGCCCGCCTCGGCGAAAAAGGCATCGCCATGCTCGATGCGCCGGTTTCCGGCGGCGTCCAGGGCGCCATCGACGCCAGCCTGGCGATCATGGCCGGCGGCGACGCGGCGGTGCTCGAACGCGTCCGCCCCTTGCTCGACTGCCTCGGCAAGCGCATCGTCCATGTCGGCCCCAACGGTGCCGGCCAGGTCGCCAAGGCCTGCAACCAGATGATCATGGTCGCGGCGATCGAGGCGGTGGCCGAAGCGATGCGGCTGGCAACGGCCTCCGGGGTCGAAGCGGCCAAGGTGCGCCAGGCGCTGGCCGGCGGTTCGGCGGCGTCGCGGGTGCTCGACGTGATGGGCGAACGCATGGTCCGCCGCGATTTCGCCGCCGGCATCGAAGCCCGGCTGCATCACAAGGATTTCGGCCTGGCGCTGGCTGCCGCCCGCGCGAGCGGCGTTGCGACGCCGCTGACGGCGGTCGTCGGGCAGCAGTTGAATGCGCTGATGGCGCAGGGCTGGGGGCAGGACGATACTTCTTCCCTGTTGCGGGTGCTGGAGGGCGCATGAGTCAGCTCGCCTTGCTCAGTCCGTCGGAACTCGACGACGACCGCTACCGCGTCAGCGGCACGCGTTCGGTGCAGTTCATGCTGACCGGCTTCATCAAGGAGCGCGACCAGTTCACGGTGTTTTTTGGCGGCAACGTCAACGACATGTACCTGACCACGCTGCTGGCGGTCGATGCCGACGACGAACGGCTGATTTTCGACATCAGCGGCAGCGCCGACGTCAATCGGCGCCTGCAGAACGCCGACCGCCTGACCTTCGCCGGCAAGCCGGGCGGCATTCGCGTGCAATTTCAGACGCCGGCGCCGTCGACCGTGACTTACAAGGGAGGGAAGGCTTTTTCGGTGGCCCTGCCCAAGGTGCTGATGCGAGTTCAGCGGCGCGAATACTTCCGCGTTCATACCCCACGCGGCAAGCCGCTGATGTTCAGTTTCACGCTGCCGGACGGCAAACCGATGGCTTTGCCGATTTACGATCTTTCCGTGGCCGGTATCGGACTCAATGCGCAGCAGGTTCCACCCGGTCTCGATACGCCGGGACTCAAGCTGGGGCGCGGCAAATTCTTTCTGCCCGAAGACCCGCGCCAATTCGACGCCGAGATTGTTTTGCGGCGAATTGCCGAAATCGAAAACCGCAGCGGCAGCAAGCTCTTTCGCATCGGTCTGCAGTTCATCGGCCTTTCCTTTGGCGAGGAGGGCCGCATTCAGCGTTACACTCCGGTTTGAAACCCCGCCCTTCAGGGCGGTGGGAGCCGACCCCGGCCTGAAGGCCGGGGTTTCAGGCGACCGTTTTGGGAGGGGATGCAAACCTCTTCCAAAACATGTTTGACCGACAGGCATGAATGCCTGTCGCTGATTTCTTGCTCTCTGCCGGGTGTTGTTTTTTGCCGCCGTTTTTGCTGGTTTTCGCGGTCGACCGTGAAATTCCGCTAAAAACGACTGTTCAAGCCGGCGATCTCACCGCATACTGCGGGCTCGGGATTTCCAGGCTTTGCGCCTCGCAGTACCGCCCGTAGCCTTGTGCTCAGTGCATTCCGGTCTGTTCAGCTCTTCTGCTTGATTCTCGTACTACCCGGTCGCCGCTGGCGACCTGTTTTATCCAAATGTTATTTTGAAGGAAGCTGTTCATGGCAACTGGCACCGTTAAATGGTTCAACGACGCTAAAGGTTTTGGTTTCATCTCCCCGTCCGACGGCGGCGAAGACGTCTTTGCCCATTTCTCCGCAATTCAAGGCAATGGTTTCAAGTCCCTGGCTGAAAACGAAAAGGTGACTTTCGACATCGTTACCGGCCCCAAGGGCAAGCAAGCCGCCAACATCAACAAGATTGGCTGAGCACGCTGTACGGGTCCCCAAACGGGACCGCTGAGACCGAGCCCGGATTTCCGGGCTTTTTTTTGGCGATTTTTCCGGTCGCAAGCAGTGGCGCTCGAAAAAGGAATTTTCGAGGCAAGTGGCGCGGATTTCCCGGTGTTTCCGGCCTGCACCGGCACTCACCCGGCAGCTGCTTTGGAAACGCCCGGATAAGTCATTGAAAAATCCGCGTCCGATGTGAGTTTTTAGGGTTGTCGGTCTTGTGTCGGCAATGCCTGGTGGCGATTCACGGTAAAATCCGCGCTTCGCTTTTCCGGCCCCATTCACCGGCCTCCTTGCCATGACCGCCATTCCCGCCTGCCCTGCCATGCCCGCGCACCGTCTTTCCGTCGTGGTGCCTGTTTACAACGAGGAAGACAATGTCGAACCCCTGGTTCGGCGTGTGCACGAGGCGCTGGCGAATTATGCCCACCCCTGGGAACTGGTCCTGGTCGACGACGGTAGCAGCGATGCCACCGTCGAGCGCGGCCTGGCCGCCGCCGGCGAATACGGCGCGCACGTGCGGATCGTCGAACTGACGCGCAACTACAAGCAGACCGCCGCGATGCAGGCCGGCGTCGACGCGGCACGCGGCGACGTGATCGTGACCATGGACGGCGACCTGCAGAACGACCCGATCGACATCCCGCGCATGGTCGCCCGCCTGCTCAACGAAAACCTCGACCTGGTCGCCGGCTGGCGCAAGAACCGCCAGGACGGCCTGTTCCTGCGCAAGATTCCGTCGAAGATCGCCAACAAGCTGATCGCCCACCTGACCGGCGTCAAGCTGCGCGACTACGGCTGCAGCCTCAAGGCCTACCGCGCCGACGTGATCAAGCGGGTGCGCCTGTACGGCGAAATGCACCGCTTCATCCCGGCCTGGATGGCGACGGTGACCACCCCGCGCCGCATCGCCGAAGAGCCGACGACGCACCATGCGCGCACCGCCGGCGTCTCCAAATACGGTATTTCGCGCACCTTCCGCGTCATCCTCGACCTGATCGCGGTCTATTTCTTCATGCGTTTCCGCGCTCGTCCCGGCCATTTCTTCGGCGGCATCGGCCTCGGCCTGACCGGCTTGTCCGGGCTGATTCTGACCTGGCTGGCCTGGGTCAAGTTCGGGCTCGGCGAATCGATTGGCGGCCGTCCGCTACTGATCGTCGGTATCGGCGGCCTGATCGCCGGCCTCCACTTCATCACCACCGGCGTGCTCGCCGAACTGCTGGCACGCACTTATTTCGAATCCGGTACCGTGCGCTCTTACACCGCCCGCCCGGAAGCCGAACTGGCTGACGACGCCGGCTGGCTGAAAAAAGAGTGATTTTCACGGTCGACCGTAAAAACGGGGAAAAAACCTTCCCCACGGCCGGCGCCCTGCTGCTGGCCGCGCTTCTGCTGCTGGCCTGGCGCCTGGCGGTGATCCCGCAACTCGGGATCACCCTGTATGTCGACGAAGCGCAGTACTGGACCTGGGCGCAGGCGCTCGACTGGGGCTATTTTTCCAAGCCGCCGGGGATCGCCGCACTGATCGCCGCCTCGACCGTGCTGTTCGGCGACGGCATCCTCGGCGTCAAGGCGCTGGCCATGCTCTGCTACCCGCTGGCCGCCGCCGCCTGCTGGGCGATTGCCCGCCGCCTCTACGACGCCCGCGTCGCCGCCTGGTCGGCGCTGGCGGTGCTGACCCTGCCGATGTTCTCCTGGCTTGGCCTGTTCGTCTCGACCGACGCGCTGCTGACGCTGTTCTGGAGCCTCGGGCTGTGGGCCTACCTGCGCGCGCTCGACCGCAACGCCCTAGCCGACTGGCTGCTCCTCGGCTTGGTCGGCGGCCTCGGCCTGCTCTCCAAATACACGATGGCCGCCTTCCTCGGCGCCACCTTCCTGCATCTGCTCTGCTTTCACCGGGCTCGGTTGAAAACCGCCGGCCCGTGGCTGGCGGCACTGTTCGCGTTCTTGCTGCTGGCACCCAACTTGTGGTGGAACGTCGCCCACGACTTCCCTACCCTCAAGCACACCGCCGACATCACCCTCAAACGCCAGGCGGCTGGCGGCCTCAAGTCGCTAGGTGAGTTCTGGGCGGCGCAATGGCTGTCCTTCGGCCCGATTTTCGGCACCGTCTTTTTCATCCTGCTCGCGCAGTTGAAGAATACCTGGCGGGACGAGCGCAGCCGGCTGCTGCTGTGGTTTGCGCTACCGCTGTGGGCGGTGGTCTCGCTGCAGGCGATGAAAAGCACCGCCAACGCCAACTGGGCAGCGCCCGCTTTCGCACCGGCGGCAATCGCCGTCGTTGCCTGGCTGCTGGCGCGCGAGCGGCAAAGGCTGCTGGCGATTGCGCTGGCCCTCAATCTGGCGCTGGTCGGGCTGGTTTACCACTGGCCACTGGTGCTGGCCACGGTCAACGCCAAAAACCCGGCAAAATCCAGCCCCTACACCCGCGCCCAAGGCTGGGACGAACTCGGCCGCCAACTGCAGCCACTGCTGGCCGCGCATCCGCAAACGGTGCTGGTGGCCGACAACCGTACCCTGCTGGCGCACATGCTCTACGAATTGCGCGCACAGAAGCCGCTGGCTGCCAGCTGGAACCCCAAGGGGGAAGCCAGCGACCATTACAAGCTGAGCACCGACCTGCGCCCGTATCGCGGCCGTGACCTGCTGCTGATCAGCGAGAACGAACCGGGCGAGCAATTCCTGCCCTACGTCGCCGGGCAACAGAAACTGGCGACGCTGCGCGCGCCGCTCGATGCCCACACCACGCGAGACCTGCATGTCTGGCTGCTCAGCGACTTCAAGGGCTACTGAACTGCGCCGGGCGCTCGCCGTCGCGGCGCTGCTGGCCATCTTCTTCATCGCCTTTCCGCAGCTCGACCTGTGGGCCAGCGGTCTCTTTTACCAGGGTGAGGGGCGTTGGCTGTTCGGCCGCGACGACCTGATCCTGGCGATCCCCTACCGGGGCCTGCCGCGCCTCGGCCAGGGCCTGCTGCTGGGGCTGGTGCTGGCGCTGCTGCTCGGGCTACTCCCGCGTTTTGCCGGCCTGCGCGCACGCCGCACCGGGCTCGCCTTCCTCCTCGCCGGCGCCCTGCTCGGCCCGGTGCTGCTGGTCGATGCCACGCTCAAGGAACACTCGGGCCGCACCCGGCCGGTGAATATCGAACAATTCGGCGGCACGCTGCGCTTTACCCCGGCCTTCATCCCCGCCGACCAGTGCCAGCAAAACTGCTCCTTTGTCAGCGGCCATGTCGCCACTGCCGCCTTCATCATGGCCTTCGGCTGGCTCGGCACGCCGGCCGTGCGCCGCCGCTGGCTGCTCGCCAGCATCGCCTTTGCCGGCTACATGGCACTGGTGCGGATGAGCCCGGGCGGACATTTCCTGTCCGACTGCCTGTTCGCCTGGTTTGCCACCTATTTCAGCCTGTGGCTGACCGAATGGGGTTTCCGCCGCCTTGGCTGGCTGGTGGCGGCAACGAGGGAGCGAGCCGGATAGACGGCGAACAGGCCGCGTGCGGCCAAGGCCAGGATGCTTTCGGGAAAGCAAGCCCGGAGAAGGCGGTTTCAATGCAGAGGACGCAGGTCGTTCGTTGGTGACGCGGATTTCTCGCTGTTTCGGGCGTATGCGGACACTCACCGGCCGGTGCTTCGGAGGCGCTCCGGCCGGTCATGGGAAAGTCTGCCTCGATCGGTGAAATCCTGACCTGAAACGAGGGCTTCCGCTTTAATCGAAACGCGTATCCAGCCCCTGTTCGGCCAACTCGGCGGCGCGCAACACGGCGCGTGCCTTGCTCTGGGTTTCCTGCCATTCGGAATCGGGATTGGAATCGGCGACGATGCCGGCACCGGCCTGGACATGCAACTGGCCGTCCTTGATCACGCCGGTGCGGATCGCGATCGCCAGGTCCATGTCACCATGGAAGCCGACATAACCAACCGCGCCGGCATACACGCCGCGCTTGACCGGTTCGAGCTCGTCGATGATTTCCATCGCCCGCACCTTGGGTGCGCCGGACACGGTCCCGGCCGGGAAGGTCGCCTTCAACACGTCGAGCGCGTCCAGCCCCGGCTGCAAGCGGCCTTCGACGTTGGAAACGATGTGCATCACATGCGAGTAACGCTCGATACTCATGTTCTCGGTGACCTTGACCGAACCGACCGTCGCCACCCGGCCGCAGTCGTTGCGCCCGAGGTCGAGCAACTGGGTGTGCTCGGCCAGCTCCTTCTGGTCGGCGAGCAGGTCGTCGGCCAACGCCTGGTCCTCCTCGATCGATGCCCCGCGCTTGCGCGTGCCGGCAATCGGCCGCACCGTCACCCGGTCGCCTTCGAGCCGCACCAGGATCTCCGGCGAGGCGCCGACGACGTGGTAATCCTCGAAATCGAAATAGAACATGTAGGGCGACGGGTTGAGGCTGCGCAAGGTCCGGTACAGCGCCAGCGGGCTGGCGTGAAACGGCTTGGTCATGCGTTGCGACAGCACCACCTGCATGATGTCGCCCTCGGTGATGTATTCCTTGGCCTTGAGCACCGCACGCTTGAACTGGGCTTCGCCGAAGACCGATACCGCCGGTTCCGAATGCACGGGCTTCTCGACCGGGATGTCGGCCGGCTGGCGCAGCTTGGCCAGCAGTTCCTTGAGCCGGGCACGCGCCTTCTGGTAGGCACCGGGGTAACCCGGCTCGGCATAAACGATCAGCGTCAGCTTGCCGGACAGGTTATCGACGACGGCAATTTCCTCGGAGAGCAGCAGGTGGATGTCGGGCGCGCCGATTTCGTCCGGGTGCTGGGTGCGGGTCAGCCGGGTTTCGACGTAGCGTACGGTGTCGTAGCCGAAACAGCCGACCAGGCCGCCCAGAAAGCGCGGCAGGCCGGCGCTCGGCGGCGCCCGGAAACGGCTCATGTACTTGCCGATGAATTCCAGCGGGTTGGTATCGTCCTCACGCTCGGCGATGCGGTTGCCGGTCAGCACCATCACCTGGTGGCCATTGACCACGATCCGGGTCGAGGCGGCCAGGCCGATGATCGAATAGCGACCGAAACGCTCGCCGCCCTGCACCGATTCGAGCAGATAGGTGTATTGCCCGGCGTTGGGGCCGGCGGTCAGCTTGAGATAGATCGACAGCGGGGTGTCGAGATCGGCGAAGGTTTCCAGCGTGACGGGAATGCGGTTATAGCCTTGCGCCGCGAGCGCGTTGAATTCGGTTTCGGTCATGATGAGCCTCGAAGATGACTTGCTTCTGGAAAAATCTGGAACGGGGGCGCAGCAGGAGGCTGCGCGCGCGCCTGCCGGCGCCGGGGCATGATTCACGGGCGCCAGAGACGCCAACCGAGCCAGTCGTTCCAGAGAAGCGAAAAAGTCATTATTACTTGCGGGCGAAGGGGGAAAGTGCCTGCCGGTAGGCGGCAACGAGATCGGATACTAGCGCATCGCAATCGGCACTGTCCACGGGCCGACCCTCGTTATAGCCATAGGGAACGCAGTAGGCTCGCGATCCCGCGGCACGGGCGGCGAGTATGTCGTTGATCGAGTCGCCGATATGCAGATTATCCTGCGGCGCCACGCCAAGCAGGCGGCAAGCGTGGAGAATGGGCTCCGGATGCGGCTTTTTTTCGGCGGTGGTGTCGCCGGAGACAACGACCGGAAAATAGATGTCCAGCCCCGTGCGCGCCAGGAGCGGGGCGGTGAACTGCGCCGGCTTGTTGGTTACCACGCCCAGCTTGAGGCCGTGGGCACGCCACAGCTCCAGGCCTTCGCGCACGCCGGGGTAAATGCGTGCCTGCATGCCGTTGACCGTGGCGTAGTGCTTTCTGAAGGCGGCGATGCCTTCTTGCAGGCGTTCCGGGCTGGGCGGCGTGGTCTGTGTCAGGCAGCGCTCGACCAGTACCGCCATGCCCTTGCCGACAAAACGGGTGATTTCATCGTGCGAACGCGTCGGCGCACCGATGTCGTCCAGCATGCGCCGGCAGGCTTCGGCGAGATCGGCGATGGTGTCGAGCAGGGTGCCGTCGAGATCGAAGGTAACGGATTGAAATTGCATCTCGGGACGACCTCGCTCAGGCCTTGCCGACCTGTGCCAATTCGCGGCGCAGGTCGGCGATGATCGTATCGTAACGATGCGGGTCGCTTTCCCGGCCCGTCCCATAGACGGCCGAGCCGGCAACGAAGGCATCGACGCCGGCCCGGGCAATCTCGGCGATATTGCCGGTATTGACCCCGCCGTCTATCTCCAGGCGGATCCGGCGCCCGCTTTCGCGTTCGTAGGCGTCGAGCTTGGCGCGTGCCAGCCGTGCCTTGTCGAGCGTGCCGGGAATGAACTTCTGGCCACCGAAACCGGGGTTCACGCTCATCAGCAGTACGAGGTCGAGCTTGTCCAGCACGTAATCGAGGTGGGCGAGCGGTGTGGCCGGGTTGAAGACCAGGCCGGCCTGGCAACCGCCATCGCGGATCAGGCTCAGGCTGCGGTCGATGTGTTCGGAGGCTTCGGGGTGAAAGGTAATGATGTTGGCGCCGGCCTTGACGAAGTCCGGGATGATGCGATCCACCGGCTTGACCATCAGGTGCACGTCGATGGGCGCCGAGGTGCAGGGACGGATGGCCTCGCAGACCAGGGGGCCGATGGTCAGGTTGGGGACGTAATGGTTGTCCATCACATCAAAATGAATCCAGTCCGCGCCTGCGGCGACGACATTGGCTACTTCCTCGCCGAGCTTGGCGAAATTGGCGGAAAGAATGCTCGGAGCGATGATGAAATCGGGTGTGGACATGGTGGCGATCCTCGATGGAGCGATTGATCAATAGTTGTCGCGATGGGCGGCGGGATGGCTGGCCGGTGGCGCTGAGAGGCGGAATTATCCCATGCCGGCTGCCGGCGGGCCGCGCTCTGCTGCCGCTCACTCAACGTTCGCGGAACTGCTTGTGGCACCCCTGGCAAGTGGCGTAGACCTGCTGATAGGCCTTTTCGCTGGCTTCCCGCTGGCCACCGGCAACCGTGGCGGCAAAGCTATCGACTGCGGCGACGAAGTCTGCTTTGGCCTGGGCGAATTCCTGCGGTTTTTCCCAGACCGTGTTGCGCGATTTGCTCGGTGGATACTGCGTGTCGGGGCCGAAGTGCGGCCACGGCGCATCGCGTAGCGCTTGTAATTGACGGGCGCCACGGGCAAAGGCATCGGCTTGGTAGCGCTGTTCGCGCAACATCGTTCCCATCGGCTCGAAGGCGCGCAGCATGGCCTTGAAAGCCTGTTGCCGCTGCTTTACCGGTTGTCCCGGACGAGTGTCCTCGACCTCGCCGCAGGCAAGGAGAAGGCAAGGCAGGCAGACGAGCAGAGTACGGCGAAGAAGCGGGAACATGGCGGGCAGGGGAAAGATGAGGAGAAAAGGAGCCGCGAGAGGGGCCAGGGTCTTGTCCGGGAAAGGCGGTGAGGATTCGCGCGGTTAGCGGGTCTTGCGCACCAGCAGCGATCAGTCCGCGTCATCTGCGTTAAAACTGCTTTTTCCAGGTCCGTCCCGGGATTATACCGCCGCCGAAGGGGGGCTCCGTGCTAGGATGCGCCCCTTGAATTCCGGTCTTCGCCGCGGCCGGTATCCTGTGCTTCAGGAGGTCGCGGGGCTTTTTTGATGACGATGCTTCTTGCCCATGCTGGTCCTGCTACCGATCCGGTCAGCGGTGTGGGTGCCGGGCTCGGTTTGACGATTTCCTCAATGGATTTTTCGACTAATTTTCCTGTTGCCGATGCGCTGCTGGCCGAGGCCGAGTTGCTGGCCGAACTGGCGGCCATCGACGCCGAGTCCATGGGCTGGTTGCCCTTGGAGGAGCGTGTCTATCTGCACGCCGGCAATCCGGACGAAGAAGATGCGGTAGTGCTTGTCGTCGGCATGCCGGATACCGCACTGGCCGGGATGAATGTGCTGCTGATCGGCGCTTGAGTCGGGCGTCGCCCTGGCTCAGCCGACAAATGCCGGCAGTTGCCGCCCCAGTCGGCGCAGTTCGGCGCGTCGCGCCTGCCAGTCCGGGCAGGCGGCGGCGACATGCGACCAGAAGCGCGGGCTGTGGTTCATTTCGTGCAAATGCGCGAGTTCGTGAATTGCCACGTAATCGCCGAGCGCCGCCGGCAAGAGCAGCAGCTTCCAGTTGAGCATGATCGTCGCCTGACCGTTGCGGCGGCTGCAACTGCCCCAGCGAGTGCGCGCCGACGATAGCCGCAAGGGCGGGGCAACGACACCGAGTAGCGGCGCGAGGGCCTGCAGGCGGGCGCCGAAATGCGTGCGGGCGAGCGCCTGCAACGCGGTTTTCAGGCATTTTTCGGCGTCGACCGTGGCTGAAGTGCGCAAATGCAGCGTGCTGCCGTCGACTTGCCAGCCAGCGCGGCCGGCGGTCGCAATATTCACGGTCAACTCGCGGTCGAGGACAAAAATCTGCGCCCCGTCGTGCAGGCTGAGTTGTGGCGGTGGCGGGCGCTCGCGCCAGGCAGCGAGCTTGTCGAGCACCCATTGCTGGTGTTGGTGCAACAGGCTTTCGATGTCGCCGATGCGGGCGCGCAAGGGCGCGGCGACGAGCAGACCGTCGCCGTCGATGCGCAGGCCGGTGCTGCGCCGGCGGCTGCGGCGCAGGCGGTAGCGCACGCACTCGCCGGCGAGGACGATCTGTCGCTCGGGCAGGGCCTCAGGCGTCGGCAGCGACGGGCTCCGGGTAGCGGTGTGGCGAAATGCGGCGCATCTCGGCCTCGATCCAGGCCTCGGCGCGGCGGTTGACCTCGGCCTCGCTCATGCCGGTGGCGTCGAAGGCCGGGCCGATGCTGACCGTGACTTCGCCCGGGGTCTTGAGGAAGGCCTGGCGCGGCCACAGTTCGCCGGCGTCATGCGCGACCGGCACCACCTTGCAGCCGACGCGGGTGGCCAGGTAGGCGCCGCCGGCCTTGTAGCGCTTGGTCTGTCCGGGGGCAACGCGGGTGCCTTCAGGGAAAATGATCACGTAGAAGCCCTGCTGCAGTCGCTCGCGGCCCTGGGTGACGACCTGGTCGAGGGCTTCCTTGCCGGCAGCGCGGTCGATCGAGATCATCTTCATCGCCGCCAGACCCCAGCCGACGAAGGGCACCTTGAGCAGTTCCTTCTTGAGCACGAAGACGCAGTAGGCGCCGTGCGGCACGGTGTCCTGCAGGGTCATCGTTTCCCAGGCCGACTGGTGCTTGGCGAGGATCACGCAGGGTTCCTGCGGCATGTTTTCAAGGCCGAGCACGCGCGGGCGGATGCCGAGGATGTGCTCGACGCCGAATTGGGTGCCGAGCCGCCACAGCTTGCCCAGGCGGTAGCCCCACAGGCCGCGCAAGGTCAGTGCGCCGACGATCACCAGCGGCGCGGTGAGCACCGACCAGAGCAGTGCGTAGAGCATGAACAGGGTGGAACGGAGCAGCTTCATGCCTTGCCTTTCGCCAGAATCGCATCCACGGCGGCCGCGAGGTCGGGGTAGGTTTGTGTGCCTTCCGGCAGGTTGCCTTCGGCCTGGGTCTTTTCGCCCTTGCCGGTGAGCACCAGCATCGGCTGGCAGCCGAGCACCGCCGAGGCCTGCAGGTCGCGCAGCGAATCGCCGACTGCCGGTACGCCCTTGAGGTCGGCGTTGAGGGTTTCGGCGATGCGCTTGAACATGCCCGGCTTGGGCTTGCGGCAATCGCACCTGGAGTCGGCTGCATGCGGGCAGTAGAAGATCGCATCGACGCGCCCGCCGACCGCCGCCAGCGCCTTGTGCAGCTTGGCGTGGACGGCATTGAGCGTATCCATGTCGAACAGATTGCGGCCGATGCCGGACTGGTTGGTCGCGATCACCACGCGGTAACCGTTCTGGTTGAGACGGGCGATGGCTTCGAGGCTGCCGGGGATCGGCTTCCATTCGGCCGGGCTCTTGATGAACTGGGCCGAGTCGAAGTTGATCACTCCGTCGCGGTCGAGGATGACGAGCTTGGTGGGCATGGGCGGCAGGCGGGAAAGAGACGGGATGGCAGCGGGGAAAAGCACCGGGCGGCATCGGCCGCCCGGTGCCGGAGCTTACTGCAGACGCGAAATGTCGGCGACCTTGTTCATCGCCGCGTGCAGCTTGGCCAGCAGGCCCTGGCGGTTGGCGCGCAGCGCCGGATCGTCGGCATTGACCATGACGCCGTCGAAGAAGGCATCGACCGGGGCGCGCAGCGCGGCCAGCGCGCTCAGCGACTGGGTGTAGTCACCGGTGTCGAAAGCGGCGTCGGCCTGCGGCACGACCTCGACCAGCGCCGCGTGCAACGCGCTTTCGGCGGCTTCGACGAAGAGCGCCGGATCGACGCGGGCTTCAACCGTGCCTTCGATCTTCTTCAGGATGTTGCCGACCCGCTTGTTGGCGGCGGCCAGCGCGGCGGCTTCGGGCAGCGCCGAGAAGGCGCGCACGGCGGCCAGGCGCTTGGGAATGTCGCCCAGACGCTGCGGCTGCTGGCTGACCACGGCATCGACTTCCTGCGCGCTGTAGCCCTGCTCGCGCAGGCTGCCGGCCAGGCGTTCGTAGATGAAGACGGACAGCGCGGCGGGGTTGGCCTGGAAGCCTTCGACGCCATTGAACTGTGCGAAGACGCCGTTGAGCAGGCGGTCGAGCGGCAGCGCCAGATCGTTCTCGGCGAGCATGCGGATCACGCCCAGGGCGTGGCGGCGCAGCGCGAAGGGGTCCTTGTCGCCGGTCGGGATCTGGCCGATGCCGAACATCCCGGCCAGGGTTTCCAGCTTGTCGGCGAGCGCGACGACGACGCCGACGCGGCCGCGCGGCAGGCTGTCACCGGCAAAGCGCGGCTTGTAGTGGTCTTCGATGGCATCGGCCACTTCGGCCGGCAGGCCGTCGTGCTGGGCGTAGTAGCGGCCCATGATGCCCTGCAGTTCGGGGAACTCGCCGACCATGTCGGTGAGCAGGTCGGCCTTGGCCAGCATGGCGGCCTGTTCGGCCTGCTTGGTCAGCTCGCCGCCGCCGAGTTCGTCGGCAATCGCGCGGGCAATCGCGGCCACGCGCTGGACGCGCTCGCCCTGGGTGCCCAGCTTGTTGTGATAAACCACCTTGGCCAGGCCGGGCAGGCGCGATTCGAGCGATTTCTTGCGGTCCTGGTCGAAGAAGAACTTGGCGTCGGCCAGGCGCGGGCGGACCACGCGCTCGTTGCCGCCGATCACTGCGCTCGGGTCTTCCGGGCGGATGTTGCTGACCACCAGGAATTTGTTGGTCAGCTTGCCAGCAGCGTCGAGCAGCGGGAAATACTTCTGGTTGGCCTTCATCGTCAGGATCAGGCATTCCTGCGGCACGGCCAGGAATTCCTCCTCGAACTGGCCGATCAGCACGTTCGGGCGCTCGACCAGTGCGGTCACTTCGTCGAGCAGCGCGTCGTCTTCAATCGGCTTCAGATTGCATTTGTCAGCACTTCCGGCCTGGGCGGCAGCCGCCGCCAGCTGGCGGGCGATCTCGGCCTTGCGCTCGGCGAAGGAGGCGATCACCGAACCGTTGCGGAGCAGAGTTTCCGGGTAGCTGTCGGCGTTGGCGATGATCACCGGATCGACGGCAGCTTCAAAGCGGTGGCCGCGCGTCTGGCGGCCGGAGTCGAGGCCGAGCACCGAAACCGGCACCACTTCGTTGCCGTGCAGCGCCAGCAGCGCGTGCGCCGGGCGCACGAAATTGACGCTGCTCCAGCCGTCGGCCAGCTGGTAGGTCATCACCTTGGGAATCGGCAGCGCGGCGAGCGCGGCTTCGATCGCCTTCTGCAGGCCCTCGGCCAGCATCGCGCCCTTGGCCAGGCTGTCGTAGAACAGCACCTCGGCCTTGCCGTCGTTTTCGCGGCGCAGGCCGGCCACGGCGGTCGCGTCGGCACCGAGTGCGGCGAGCTTCTTCAACAGCGCCGGGGTGGCATTGCCGGCGGCGTCGAGGCCGACCGCAACCGGCATCAACTTCTGCACCACCGGCTTGTCGGCGGCAACGGCGGCGACCTCGGTGAGGTGTGCGGCCAGCCGGCGCGGCGAGGCGTAGGCGGTGACTGCTGCGGTCGACGGGGCCAGGCCGGCATTTTTCAGCGAGTTGGCCAGCGCCGTGGCAAACGCGTCGCCCAGCTTCTTCAGTGCCTTGGGCGGCAGTTCTTCAACGAAAAGTTCGACGAGGAGGTTCTTGGTCACGGGAGCGTTCATGAGGTTCTCTAAAGCGTGTAATTCTGGTCAAGGTTCAAGCCGGCGGCAAGGCGTCGAGCCGCTGCTGGATTTCATCAGGCCATCCGGCCTGGTCATGGGTCAGTAACTGGGCGCTCGCCAACTGGCGGGCAAGCTGCAAGGCTGCCTGTAAATGGGCGCGGGCTTCGGCGGTGGGCACGGTCGGATTAAGTTCGGCGATTTTGACGTGGCTAATGATCTGGTCGGTTTGCAACTCGAGATTGTCTGGTTCGTGCTGTGCCAGGTTAAGGCAAATGTTCAGGCTGGCCTGATGGTTTTCGAGGGCGGCTGTGGGGTCGCTGTGGCGCAGAATGTCGGCCACATTAGCGTAGCTGACCGAGAGGTCGCGCTGCCACTCGGTGTTGTCTGGTTCACGCTGGGTGAGGCTTTGGGCGATTTTGAGGCCGGCTTGGTAATTGGTGAGGGCGGCGGCGGGGTCGCTGCGGCGCAGGATGTCGGCTACCTTGTCGTAACTGATCGAGAGGTCACGCTGCCACTCGGTGTTGTCCGGCTCACGGCGGGCAAGGTCTTGGGCGATTTTGAGGCTGGCTTGGTAATTGGCGAGGGCGGCGGCCGGGTCGCTGCGGCACAGGATGTCGGCCACGTTGCTGTGGCCGATCAACAGGTCACGTTGCCACGTAGTGTTGTCCGGCTCACGCCGGGCCAGATCCTGGCGGATGTTTAGGCTGGCTTGGTAATTGACCAGGGTGGCAGCCGGGTCGCTGCGGCGCAGGATGTCGGCCACCTTGTTGTAACTGACCGACAGGTCACGCTGCCACTCGGTGTTGTCTGGTTCACGCTGGGCCAGGTCTTGGCGGATTTTGAGGCTGGCTTGGTAATTGACCAGGGCGGCGGCGGGGTCGCTGCGGCGCAGGATGTCGGCCACCTTGTCGTAACTGACCGACAGGTCACGCTGCCACTCGCTGTTGTCCGGCTCCTTGCTGACCAATTCCTGGGCGACGCTCAGGGCAACTGTATAGGCTTCGCGCGCTTGTTCGATGCGGCCACGGCGCAGGCGCATGTCGCCAAGGGTGCCTTGACTGATCATCTGCTCACGCAAACTGCCGCGTTCGTAGGCGAGGCGCAGGCAGAGGGCGGCGAGGTCTTCGGCTTCCTGTCCATTGCCCAGCTTGGCGCTGGTATTGGCAGCGATCCAGCCATCGCTGACCGGCAGGCGTTGGGTTTGCCCGCTACACAGTGCCTCCTGCCAGCGGGCGAGGATATTGCGCTCGGCAGCGCGGGGGGCCGCTTCAGCGCTTGACTCGCTTAGCGCCAGTTCGGTGCCAGGGTGGTCTTCTGCGCAGGGAATGGGCGGCGGCAGGTAGAGCGAACTCAGCCGCTGGGTCCACAAATCCGGTGCGTATTCGGCGGCGGGTTTGGTCCAGTCCTCCGGCAACAAAATCAGCAGCGGGCCGTAGGCAGCGAGTTGTGCACGGCGTTCGTTGAGACGACTGAGCAGCAGGGCGCGGCTATCGGCCAGCGCCTGCTGCAGGATGGCTGAGCGCTCGCCATCGACTGCGGTGGTGTGCAGCAGCGTGGCGAGGGCGGTGGGCAGGGCCTGGTGCAGGTCAAGCAGCAGCAGGCGGGGGTGGGGCGGTGTCGGGGGGAAAATATTCGCCAGGCAATGGCGGGTAATCGCTTCGGCAAGTTGCTGCGCGGTGGTCGGCGTGCTCGAAGCGCCGGTATCGCTCAGTTCGGCGCTGCTGGTTTTGGGTAATTCCAGGCAGTCGACCGTGAGACTGAGAGCTGTTTGTTGCAAGCGGCGCAGCAACGCGCTGTGCAATTCGTAGTCGCTGCTGAAAACGAACTGGATGGCGAAGGCGCCGGGTTCTTCGAGCATCAGCGATAGCCGCTGCCAAGCCGCCTCGAACGAGGCTGAGCAATTTTTCTGGCTGGGCAGGGCAGCGGTAATGGACATGAGGTGCTACAGGGGCTCAGGCGGCGCTGGTCGCGGTGGTGGGCGGGTCGATGACGCCCCACAGCGTCGGGTGCAGGTCGTACCAATCCTTGCCATTGCGGTAATTGAGAATGACCTTGGTGTCGAGCAGGTGAGCGAGGGTTTTGATCTGGTCGCGGTCATCGGCCAGGATGTTGTGTCGTTCGGCCACGGTTCTAAGGAGCGGCCATTCGCTCCTGACGGTGAGTTGCAGCATTTCGCTGGCACAAGCGCTGGCAACGTCTTCGATGATCGGATCGTCGGCCTTGAGCGGGAGGCGCTCAAGCGCGTATTGGGCAAAGTGCAGCGCATCGACCAGCAGCCGGACAATGAATTGGCGCAGGTCGCCGCCAGAAAGCAGTGCCAGGCGCTGAAAGCCTTCGTCGGTGAGAATTTCGCGCCAGTTGGGCAAGCGTTTGTCGAGCAGCTCGCGCATCATGTCCAGGCCCTCGCTGCGCGGCTGGCGCCGGGTTTGTGGCGTGGGCGCGGCATAGACCCTGACCGAGGCCAGCGACATCCAGGCAACCTGGGGGCGAATGTTGGCCAGCAGGCAGAGGTAGGGCGGCACCGAGTAAACCACGTGTACATCGGGCACCTTGATCTGCTCGATACGGTCGGCGAACACATCGAGCACGCTGGCGAACAGGAGTTCCTGATCCTTGCCGGCGAGCGGGTTGCCGCGCAGGTTTTCCAGCGAGTCGACCACGATCACCAGCCGGCGCTGTTCGCGTTTGGAAACCCAGGTGCACATCTCGCTGATGAAGTCGATGATTTGCCGGTGAAAACGCTGCTGATCGCCCAGGTTGCGAATCTTCTCGGCAACGCTTTCCTGCATGGGCTTGAGATTGAGCGCCAGTTTGACGCCCGGCACCTGGAGATCGACCTTTTCAAGCTTGATCTCGGTGTTCAGCCAGTTACAGAAACGGGCCAGGGATGACTCTTCCGTTGCCGCCTTTTCCGGGTAGTGCTGGTTGATCCAGTCGCCAATGCCTGCGGCCACGATCAACATCAACATCTGGGCGTTGATCGCCTGAGTGTCGTTGAGATAGTTCAGGGCATCAAAACGGATGCAACGGTAGTCGCTGGCATTGAGCAAGGTTTCCAGACGGCGCAGTTCCGTGCTCTTGCCTGTGCCGCGCTGGCCGGTGAAGTAATAAAGGCCGGTGCCGTCCGTGTCTTCAATGGCTTCCTGCAGGCGCAGGATGACATCGTAGCCGTCCTTGCCATGCAGGTTGGGGACGTAATAGGGGTCGCTGATATCCAGCGGTTGCCCGCTATGACTCAGCGTTTTTTTGTATTCCCTGATTTCCTTGGCGGTCAGCATCGGCTTGCTCCCGGGCTCAGGCTGCTTTCTTGGCGTTCTGTTCTTCGAGCTTGGCCAGCACGTCGGCGGCCCACGCCTTGGGCGCCATCGGGAAGCCGAGGCGGGCGCGCGAGTCGAGGTAGGCCTGGGCCACGGCACGGGCCAGGTTGCGGATGCGGCCGATGTAGGCGGCGCGTTCGGTGACCGAAATGGCGCCGCGCGCGTCGAGCAGGTTGAAGGTGTGCGCGGCCTTGAGCACCTGCTCGTAGGCCGGCAGCGCCAGCTGCGCGCCCATCAGGTGCTGCGCCTGCTTCTCGTGCGCGCCGAAGGCGGTGAACAGGAAATCGGCGTCGGAATGCTCGAAGTTGTAGGCCGACTGCTCGACCTCGTTCTGGTGGTAAACGTCGCCGTAGGAGAGTTTGTAACCCCCTTCGCCCTCGGTCCAGGTCAGTTCATAGACGTTCTCGACGCCCTGCAGGTACATCGCCAGGCGTTCCAGACCGTAGGTGATTTCGCCGGTGATCGGCTTGCAGTCGATGCCGCCGACCTGTTGGAAGTAGGTGAACTGGGTCACTTCCATGCCGTTCATCCAGACTTCCCAGCCCAGGCCCCAGGCGCCCAGGGTTGGGTTTTCCCAGTCGTCCTCGACGAAGCGGACGTCGTTTTTCTTCAGGTCGAAACCGAGGGCTTCGAGCGAACCGAGGTAAAGCTCAAGAATGTTGTCCGGCGCCGGCTTCAACACCACCTGGTACTGGTAGTAGTGCTGCATGCGGTTCGGGTTCTCGCCGTAGCGGCCGTCCTTGGGGCGGCGCGACGGTTGCACGTAGGCGGCCTTCCACGGCTCGGGGCCGATGGCGCGGAGGAAGGTCGCGGTATGGCTGGTGCCGGCGCCGACTTCCATGTCGTACGGCTGGAGCAGGGCGCAACCCTGTTCGCTCCAGTATTGCTGCAGGCGCAGGATGATTTCCTGGAAGGTCGGCTTTTTCGTGGACATTGGGTTGGTGCTCATCGGATGCACTCGATCTTGATTCGAAACTTTCGATTTTACTTGGTTTTTCGGACCGTCGTCAGCGCGTTCGCCATGCTTGCAAAATAGTGAACGACGTTCAATAATTAACGTCGTTAATTTATTTGGTGAGGTGAAGGCGATGCAGCAGGCAGACTCCGGGCAGGAAGAGGGCGGGCGCCGTGAGCGCAAGCGTTTGCAATTGCTCGACCGGCTGGCCGAGACGGCGTGGGCGCTGTTCGCGGCCGAGGGTTTTGCGGCGGTGACGATGGAGCGGATCGCGGCTGCGGCCGATGTCTCCAAGGTGACGCTGTACAAGCATTTTCCGGCCAAGGAAGCCTTGCTGCGCCACATTTTCCATGCCGAACTGCGCGCCGCGTGGCCGGCGATCCAGCCGGAGCTGGCGCGGGCGGCGCCGGGGCTGGCGCGGCTGGCGCGCTTTCTTGAACTGCAGGCGGCCTGGTGCGAGAGTCGGCGCGACTTCCTGCTGCCTTATGTCCGCTACCGCCTTGCCGACCAGCGCCTGCCGGCGGAAGGGCGCGAGCGCAGCGGCATGGACCGGATTTTTAGCGGGCTGATCGCGCAAGGGCAGGCGGCGGGCGATTTCCGTACCGACCTGCCGGCCGAGTGGCTGGCGATGCACCTGCAGTTCGCGCATCTGGCGACCATGCTGCGCTGCCTCAACGATCCGCAGTTGTCGCTGGCCGCTGAATTCGCGTTGATGCTCGATTTGTTGTGCAACGGTCTGCGGGGGGCGCAATGAGCGAGGGCGCTGCTTTGATCGGGGCGGCGGCCGCCGCCGCTGCGCTGGCAACACAGGTTGGCGGCAAGGGGCAGCAGCTGGGCCTGTTGGCTCGCTACGGCCTGCCGGTGCCGGATTTCTTCGTGATTCCCGCCGCCTGGAGCGCGCAGCGGGCCAGTGGCGTGCCGGCTGATCTGCAGGCCTTGCTGGCGGCGGAACTGGCTGCGCGCGGCTGGCAGGAGAGGGCGCTCGCCGTGCGCTCCTCGGCGGTCGGCGAAGATGCCGCCGGTGCGTCGTTTGCCGGGATTTATCGCTCCTGCCTGAATATTGTCGGTTTGCCGGCGTTGACCGTGGCCATCGAGGAAGTCTGGGCCTCGCTCGATACGCCGAGCGCAGCGGCCTACCGCGAGCGCCTGGGCATTGCCGGCGAGCCGGCGATGGCGGTGGTGGTGATGCCCTTGCTGCCGGCGGTGGCAGCCGGCATCGCCTTCACCTGCGACCCGCTCAGCGGCCGCGAGGACCAGATCGTGGTCCATGCCGCCTGGGGCCTGGGCGAAACCCTGGTCGGCGGCGAGCTGGCCGGCGATGAGTACGTCTTTGCCGAGGACACCACCGACAGCTGGCGCCTGCAGTCGCGCCAGATCGGGCGCAAGGCCACGCAGGCGGTGCCGGCGGCGGGCGGCGGCACGCAGCGCCAGCCGGTGGCGGCGGAGCGCGTTTTGCAGCCGGTATTAGGTGAGGCCGAAGCCGAAGCGCTGGCGGCGCTGCTGTGGGATGCGGCGATTGCCTGCGATTTCGTCGCCCCCTTTTACGATCTCGAATGGGTCTGGGACGGTGCGCAGTTCTGGCTCACCCAGGCGCGGCCGGTGACGCGGCGGCCGCATTACACCTATGCCGGGCTGCACGGGCAGCCGGCGATCTGGACGCGCGGCAACACCTGCGAGGTGATGCCCGAGCCGCTGCAGGCGATGGACTGGAATTTCTCGCGCCGTGGCTGCAACGACCTGCTGCGTCAGGGCTGGGGATTGATGGGCTACCCGCTGCTGCCCGGCGTGCAGCGCGCTGGCCTGTTCGACGGGCGCCTTTATCTCGAAGCCTCGATCATGCAGTGGGAAGCCTGGGACGCCATCGGCCTGCCGCCAGAACGCTTCAATGCGCTGATGGGTGGCCACCAGCCGGTGATTGCGACGACGCCGCCGGGCTGGCGCCAGCGCCTGCGCCAGCTGGGCCGGACCCTGCGCTACCTGCGGGCCAGCCCGGCGCTGGGCAAACGCGGCGATGCCGAAGTCGCCGCGGCGCATGCGCTGGCGCGCGAACTGCGCACGGTGCCGCTGCCCGCCGACAACGCGGCGATCGGCGCATTGCTCACCCGCCTGTTCCGCCCGGTGCGCGAGTTCGTCGGCATGTTCTTCCTGCAAGGCTCGGGCGGCGGCAGCCTGAGTCTGCTGCTCGATACGCTCGAACGCTTCTTCCCCGGCGAAAGCGCGGCGCTCGGCTCGGCGCTGCTGGCCGGCGGCGAGCCCAGCGTCACCGCGCAGCAGGGCTACGCGCTGATCGAACTGGCGCAGCAGTGGAAAAAGGCCCAAAACCACGGTCGACCGCAGGAAAACCCCGAATTTGCCGCCGCCCTGGCGGCGTTTCTGGATCGCTACGGGCATCGCGGCCACTACGAAACCTATGTCCGCAATCCCCGCTATCACGAGCAGCCCGAGTGCCTGCTCGAACAACTGCCGGCGCTGGCCGAGGTCGATCTGGCAGCCCTGCGCGCCCGCCAGCAGGCCGCCGCCGCGGCGGCCTGGACGCGCATCGGCCGTGAGGCGCCGTTCTGGGCGCGGGCGCTATTGACGGCCCAGGTCAAGGCGGCCAACCGCGACAGCAACCGCCGCGAGGCGGCGCGCAGCGCGATCATCGCCTTGCTTGCCACCGCCCGCCGGCTGTGGCTGCAGATCGGCGAACGGCTGGTCGGCGACGGCGCGCTGGCGGCCGCCGAGGACATTTTCCATTGCTACCCGCGCGAACTCGAACGCCAGGCTTACGGCCTGCTGCCGGGCGCCGGCCTGCGCGCCCGGGTTGCCGCGCGGGCCGAACGCTTTGCCGCGTGGCAGGCGACCACGCCGCGCGAATGGCTGACGCTGTCACCCAGCGGCGCGCCGCTGTCACGGTCAACCGAGCAAAACCCGGAAAAACCGGCCGCCGGCCAGTGCTTCAAGGGGGTTGCCACCGGCACCGGCATCGCGCGCGGCAAGGTGCGCCGCCTGCGTCACCCGGCCGAGGGCCTGGCCTTGCAGCCCGGCGAAATCCTCGTCGCGTCCTCGACCGACCCCGGCTGGACGCCGCTCTTCCTCAAGGCCGGCGGGCTGGTGGTCGAGACCGGCGGCTACCTGTCGCACGCCGCCATCGTCGCCCGCGAATTCGCGCTGCCGGCGGTGATCAACCTGCCCGGTATCCTTGCCGCGCTGGCCGATGGCGAAGAGGTCGAGGTCGATGGCCTGCGCGGCGAGGTGCGGCGGCTGTAAATGCACACGTGCTATCCTGCGCCGCCATGTCCGACCTGATCGTTCCGCCGCCGCCGGGTCTCGCCGATTGCGTGCAGCATGCGCTGCTGAAAACCCTGCCGGGCGGCCCCTACCTGTTGCCGGCCGGCTTGCAGCCTTTGTTCCTGCTCATCCTGCGCGGCCGGATCACGCTCCACCACGCCGGCCGCGACACGGTGCTGGCCGGTCAGCCAGCGTTTGCTGCGCGAACCACTTGCACCGAAATAAAGCGGGCAAATGCCGATAGATTGTCGTCTACACTTGCCGACTCCAGGGCGCGCATGTAGTCATCCCGGTCATCGACACGGATGACGGTCCAAGGATAGCCCCCCGCCGCCAACAGAAGATTCATGGTGAACCGCGCGGTACGCCCGTTTCCATCCATATACGGATGCACAAAGCCGAAGAGCCAGTGCCCGAGGACTGCGCGTACGAAGGCGTCGGTTTCTGCTGCCAGGCATTCACGCAGAGCCTCCATGCCGTCGAGTACGTAATCATGGTGCGGAGGCGAATGCAGGGAGCCCCGCAAGAACACCATTTGGCGACGATAGCCTACGAGGTCGGCGATATCGAGGATGCCGGCAGCAACCGATGGCCCGAAAAGTTTCTGATACCACATCTGGTGCTGCGCGGTGAATAGCTGGGCGGCCAATCCGGGGTTGTCGGTGCGCTGCTCATATACCTGCACGGCGGCATCGCGCACCAGTTCGAAGGCATCCAGGTAGCCCTTGGCGGCCATTGCGGCCACTTGCTTTTGATCGGCCGTCTCGTTGATCGGATCCCATCCTTCCTCGGCTACTTTGCGAATGAGTTCAGGCGTTACCCGGTAGCGCTCGATGGAGAGCGAGTGATAGGCATCTTTCGTACGGATTGCTTGCACCTGGGCCAGGTAGTCGGCCGGGCTGACGTCGACCATGCTCCCGTTTGGCCGGCAGGCGGCCACGGCCTCCCGGTGCTGTGCCCACAGGGCGCGAACGCGAGCATAGAGCGGCGAGCGTCCCGGTTGCCCCAGTGCGTAGACTGGCGTTGCGTCAAATGGGGTTTCGTCGGTCTTTAGGTGGATACCAAACCCGGCAAGCTGCTGAAGCACCGCATCCGCAAAATCGCCCCGGTTTGCTTGTCGGTAGGCCGACAAGATGCGTGTGAGGCCGGCGCGATTGATGTTCACCTGCGCGGCCAGAGCCCCCGGGGCCTGCAACTGGGACATGACGATCTGCACTTCGCGGCCGTATGCGATGAAATGCCGGGGGGGCAGATTGACGAGGCTGAGCGGGATGCTCATGCAGCGCAGACCATGGATATCAACCGTTTGCGTGGCCGTCGGAAATGTTGATTTACCCGGGAACATGGCGACCGTATGGCCAAAGGCAAGCTCTTGCACCTGGCTCTGATTGGCTTCCAGCATGACGTTCACTGTTTTGGGGATCACGGTGTGCTGTGCGTGCCGTAACAGCGAATGCTCCGCTGTCAAACAATAGCCTGCGCCAAAGCGCTCGCCGAAATAGCGCGCCAGGTATTCCCAGAAATTTGCGAAAAATGGGGTCGTGTCGCCCGGTTCGGCTGTCGGGTCGGATACGAAGTACCAGCCTTTGAGAATCTCGCGAAGATACCCGGACTCCAGCAGCAGCACCCGATTTGCGTTGGTCAGTTGCTGACCCCGCACAACGCCTCGGTCTGATCCGAGTACGCCGTACAACTCTTCTAACGCGCGGGCCAGTTTTTGCCGTGGAGTGAGTCGCGGTCGCGCCATAAATCACCATGTTTGGTTAAGATTAATCGCCATGTTTTGCGATTTTTAATCTACATGTTTTTGTGAAATTAATCTACATGTTTCGGTTGTTTTTATGTGATTGGGGTGGCTGTCGATATGGCTGGTGGTGTCGCTGCTTTTAGGGTTTGCTGAGAAATCAGGCTTGAGCCCGAATCGCCGAAGTCTTGCCGGTGACTGGTTGTCGGCAAGGTCAGTTGTGCGTGATTGCGCGCCGTTGCACCCTTGGCGGCGTGACCCGTTGCGCGGTGCCGTTGCCTGGTTCTTCCTGTTCGGGGTCTTGCTGTGGCTGTTGGGTATGGCGGTCGATCTGCTCGAACGGCAGGTGCCGGGGTGGCGTAGCCCGGCGCTGGGCGGGGCCTTATTACTACTGCTCGGGCTGGGTGTGGTGCTGATGCCGGCCTCGGGTTTCTGGCTGGTGTTGCCGGTGGCGCTGAGCTTGTTCCGCTGAGTCTCTTCCGCTGAATGGGTCGCGGCCGCTGCGGCGGTTTTTGCACCGGGGGCGTGTCGACCGTGGAATTCGGCGCTGGCTCCCTTTTTCGAGGTTGAACTGATGATTTCTCTGGCTGATTACCCCTGGCAGGATGTGCGCCGGGTGGCGCTGCCGACGGCTGACGAATACCGCGCCGAAGCATTGTTGCGGGCGTTTTTGCAGGCGCCGGCCCCGTGGGTGCATCGCCTGATGCACTGGCGGGATCGCCTGGTCGCTCCCTTGGGCTTGAAGGTGGCCGTAACGCCGCTGCCGCAGGCCGGGCAAAGCCTGGTGGTGGGCGAACGCTACGGGATTTTCCGAGTCATCGCGGCCAGCTGCGACGCCGTCCTGCTCGGCGAGGATGACCGCCATCTCGATTTTCGCCTGCTGCTGTGCTGGCAGCCGGGGGAGTTGCAGGTGATCACCGCCGTGCAGCCGCGCAACTTCGGCGGGCGCTTGTACCTGGCGCTGGTCACGCCCTTTCATCACCTGATCGTCGCCCACAGCCTGCCGCGCATGCGCGCCCGGCTGCTGGCACCGGCTGCATGAGCGCAGCGTCGGCGGCTGCCTGTCGTTCCTGTTTGCCGGCCGCCGTGGTCGAGGTGCTGCCGGCGGGTTTGCCTTATCCTCCGCTGGCAGGTGCGGGCTGAGCCGCGCTGCGGTGGGGAACCCCGGCGGCGCCGGCGAGTCCCATCTGCGACCAAGACAAGGAAAGGAACAACGATGGCGCTGGCGACCTTTGCCGGGGGCTGTTTCTGGTGCACCGAGGCGGCGTTCATGCAACTGCAGGGCGTGCGGCGGGTGCAGCCGGGCTATATGGGCGGCCACGACCCGGCGCCGACCTACGAAAAAATCTGCCGTGGCGACAGCGGCCACGCCGAGGTCGTGCAACTCGAATACGACCCGGATGAAATTCCCTTCGAAGTGCTGTTGACCGTGTTTTTCACGGTCCACGACCCGACCACGCTCAATCGCCAGGGCCACGACGTCGGCAGCCAATACCGCTCGGCCATTTTCTACCACTCGCCCGCGCAGAAGGCGGCGGCCGCTGCGATGATCGCCAGCCTCGACGCCGAGGGCATCTGGCCGGCGCCGATTGTCACCGAACTGAGCCCGGCCGGCGTGTTCCATGTCGCCGAGGACTACCACCACGACTATTTCCGGCGCAACCCGGAGCAAGGCTATTGCCGCGCCGTGGTCGGCCCCAAGGCCGCCAAGGTGCGGCAGGTTTTTGCCGAGTGGCTGCAGCCTTGAGTCGGGCAGCGGAGTGGTGACGGCTAGGTACTTGAGCGCCAGCTGTCTTCGCCAACCTCGGCGACGGCACCTATTTCCACTCCGGCCTGCTCGCCATTCGCGCCGCCGTCGCCGCCAAGGCCAACATCACCTACAAGATTTTGTTCAACGACGCGGTGGCGATGACCGGCGGCCAGCCGCCAGCCGCACGACGGCACCCTGAGCGTGCCGATCATCAGCCGGCAATTGCAGGCCGAAGGCGTCGGCCGCATTGTCGTGGTCAGCGACCGCCCCGAGCTGTTCACCGCCGAAGTCGGCCTCGCCAGCGGCACTGAAGTCCGCCACCGCGACGAACTCGATGCCGTGCAACGCGAGCTGCGCGAGATCCCCGGCGTCACCGCGCTGATCTACGAACAGACCTGCGCCGCCGAAAAGCGCCGCCGCCGCAAACGCGGCAAATTCCCCGACCCGGCGGTGCGGGCGGTGATCAACGAAGCGGTGTGCGACAACTGCGGCGACTGCAGCGCGCAGTCCAACTGTTTGTCGGTTACCACGGTCGACACGCCGTTCGGGCGAAAACGCCAGATCGACCAATCGAGCTGCAACAAGGATTTTTCCTGCGTCAAAGGTTTCTGCCCCAGCTTCGTCACCGTTGAAGGCGGGCAACTGCGCAAGCAGGCGGCGCTGGCGACCGGCGACGAACTGTTCGCCAAGCTGCCCGAACCGCAACTGCCGGCCCTCGACCGGCCGTGGAACATTCTGGTCAATGGCGTTGGCGGTACCGGCGTCGTCACCATCGGCGCCTTGCTCGGGATGGCCGCCCACCTCGAAGGCAAGAACGTCAGCACCCTCGACATGGCCGGGCTGGCGCAAAAGGGCGGCGCGGTCTGGTCGCACATCCGCATCGCCGCCGCTGAGGGCGCCATCCACGCCGCGCGCATCGCTGCCGGCGAGGCCGACGCGCTGCTCGGCTGCGACCTGGTGGTTTCGGCTGGCGACGAAACCCTGGCCAAACTGCAGGCCGGCGTCTCGCGCGCCATCGTCAATACCGCCGAGGAGATGACCAGTGAATTCGTGCGGGGTTTTGCCCGCCAGGCGAGAAGCGGCGACGTGCAGGCCAACCCCGACCCGCAATTCGGCGCCAGCGGCATGCAGCAACGCATCGCCGCCGCGCTCGCCGCCGGCGATGGCGAATTCCTCGACGCCACGGCGCTGGCCACCGCGCTACTCGGCGACTCGATTGCCACCAACCCCTTCATGCTCGGCATGGCCTGGCAGCGCGGGCTGATCCCGCTGTCGGCCGGCGCCATCCTGCGCGCCATCGAAATCAACGGCGCCGCCGTCGCCGCCAACATCCGCGCCTTCCACTGGGGACGGCTGGCAGCGGTCGATCTGCCGCAGGTGCTGCGCCTGGCGCGTGGTCAGTCGGCGGCCACCGCTGCCGCGACTTCGGCCAACAACGCGGCCTTGCCGCTGGCCGCGCTGGTCGAGCAACGCGCCGCGCATCTGGTCGACTATCAGGATCAAGCCTACGCCGCGCGCTACCGGGCAGCGGTCGACCGCATCCGCGTCGTCGAACAGCGGGTTTTGCCGGGTAGCGAGGCCTTGACCGTGGCCGTGGCGCACAACTACCACAAGCTGCTGGCGATCAAGGATGAATACGAAGTTGCCCGCCTGCACCGCGACCCGGCCTTCCAGGCCAAGCTCGCGGCGCAGTTCGAAGGTGACTACCGGGTCGTGCACCACTTCGCGCCGCCGGTGCTGAATGGCAAAACCCCGCAAAAGCGCCGCTTCGGCCCCTGGACCACGCCGCTGCTCGGCCTGCTCGCCCGCTGCCGCCGCCTGCGCAACACCGTGCTCGACCCCTTCGCCCACAGCCACGACCGCCAGCTCGACCGGCAACTGCTCGCCGACTACGAGCAACTGCTCGCCCGTGTCGAACGCGAACTCAACCCCGCCAACCACGCCGCCGCCATCGCCCTCGCCAGCCTCCCCGCCGACATTCGCGGCTATGGCCCGGTCCGCGAACGCTACGCCCAACGCGCCGAAGAACGCCGCCGCGACCTCTGGCAAGACTTCACCCTCGGCCGCCAGCCGGGCGGGAACGGTGGGCGTGGCAAGGCGCTGAAAATCCCGGTGGTGAGCCGTTGACCGTGGCTTTTACGGTCGACCGGCTGAAATGACAAAAAGCCCGGCGCTGTGCCGGGCTTTTTGCTGGGGGAGTATTGGAGGGTTCGATTGTTTGCTGCTTGAACGGCTGCTATCGACCCAATCCGGACCTTTGTTTGCCGCGCGTAGCAACGGCAGGTTACTGAGTCGAGCGGTCGTTCTGAGTGATGGCTGTGCTACTGCACCTCGGCCTGAGCGGCCATTCGGGCCCGGCCTCACCAATGGCTGTAATGAGCGGGTAGCGGTCGCCGCACCGTCTTATCTCGCTCATTGAGCGAACCGAAGATTTTCAGCGGCGCAAATGGCAGCATTATGACTGATGGCTTGTGAACAGCCCCTCCCCTAACCCCTGCGATGACCTCGTGCAGCCCTTGCTTTGGCGATAATAGCGCTATAGGCAATAGCTTGCTCAACCCCATTTTGGCGGTCAGCAATTTCCAGCAGCTGGGCACCGATAAGAGTTGGGTCAAATCCGCTCTTTATCGCTTCCGATGTCATTGTATCCAGGGTCTTAGCGGCTTCCTTTCTTTCATTGACACCAGTTCCCAAAGAATCAAGCATGTCCGTTTGGTGCTCCGCGGACGATGAGTTGATCTTAGGGCGTGACCCAATCTGTCTCGGCGTATTCTGGGCGATGGTGGCCCTTGGATCCTTTCGGCGTTTCGCAAGAATCGTTTGCCCGAAGTCCAAGCGAAGCCACTGCCATACAGTGTCGTCCCCGCTGCGGCCACTCATTTCAGATCCAACTGGCTTAGCGCGCCCCAGCCCGGCCACGTAGAAGCTATCACCATCTTTGCCCACGGAGTCCAATTGGGTCCGGGGAGGTTGCCATCTAAGGAGGTCAGGATAGTAAAAGCTCGAAGAAGCCGCCCCAATCCTAATTGCGTGCATCCGTCTAGCTTCTGACTCTATATATTCGTGGTCAGCAATACGGCCACTTGGTGACTGTTTGACAACGGCCCCAATGATCGCCCCTGCCATTGTCGCAATGGTATCTGTATCACTTCCAAGAAGATTAGCAGCAGCCAGCAGGGCGTGCTCAGGGTTGTCGTTCTGGAATAGCCAAGACAGCGCTGACCCGAGAATGGCGGTTTTGGTTCCAGACCCTCGCTGCGTTTCTTCCAAAACGCCCAGACGCTCAGCCAGCTCACGATAATTCAAGCTGGGGTCAGCATTCCATGACAGCGAGCCGACGAGCTCGATGTCCTTCATGCATTCATTCTGAACATTTTTGACTGCGTCAGTCAGTGATGTTGCACTGAGCCGTTCCCAGGTAGGTAGCCAGAACGTGCTTAGGGCTGAATCTCCCCGCACTATCTCTGGTACGCGTGAGAAGAGTCGGACAGCTTGCTCCCATTGATCGGGGCCAGGGTATGTTCGGCTCTCAAGCGCCTGCGACAGACAGACTGCATGGAACACCGCCCCAAGTATCCCGCGCGCATGGCCATGAGTACAAACCGAGTTCCGGACAACATCTTGGAGGCAAGAGTCGGTATTGTCCCGTGCACACCACACGTGAGGCTGAATCCTCATCGCGGCGCCATTGCCCCCACCATTGACGTAATGCCCAGACGCCCCATCATAGAAGTTACTGAACCAGTTGATGTTGTCCTTAGCAAGGGACGTAGCCGCGATTTTCGTCCCCCTTCCAGCTCCTAGCGCGTACGAAAGCCACACCGGCACTTCAACTTTCGCGAACGCCTCGACATCAAATTCCCCAGAGCCACGTATTGCTCTTGAAGTTGCCAACCGAAGTTGGGTGTCATCCGAATAGCATCCCTCTGGCAACTCAACGAAAGTCCCGAACTTTCCCCCAACAAGGCGCTTCCAGGGAAGCAGCTTCGTAATTGCCTGGACCCCAGCCCGCCTCTTGACCCCAGAGGCATCTGCAAGCTCAGTAATGAACCCAAGCCCGTCACCATAGGCGGCCCATTTGGCCGAATTGATTATCTGATTAACAGTAACGCCCATAGCCATTTTCGGCTGTGCCTCAAATAAACTTGCTTGCATCAACTACGACCTCAACGGGTCGGTGCCTAACTGCACCGATCTGGGCGTGGACTTCATCTGCATGAGCTTCGCTGGGAACATAAATCCGACGGAGCCACTCGGTTGAAACTTCGGCAGGGTACAAGACTTCGGCCTGCTCGCACGTGGTCAAATATGATGGGTGCGACACAGGTCTAGCCACCACATTCCCGAACCAGCGCGTAATGGTTGGCGCAAATAGCGCATGGAAGCCGCCTTCCCCCACTTGCCTTTGTACGTCAGTGTAAATGTTATTGGTAGTTGCAAAAACCACACCTTCATGGTCCAAGATTTCGGGGGAAAAAGCCAGCACAGGCCACCATATATCGTCGCCTGCATGCCACCGACCGGAACACGAAAAAAACCAAGTGTTTATCTGCGACACAGAAAGATTTACGTAGTCCAGCCACTCGGTATCTTTCCGGGTGGCCGAGTTGAGCTTCAGAATATGCTCAAGTCGCTCGTCGTCCGCTAAACGCGCCCTGGATTTAAGCAATCCAGTATATAGAACGCCCAGCAAACCCTTGTTGGTAGTGAAATGGACAATTTCGCTGACGCCACGCTCATTTGCAAGATCGAGAACCGTCATAACGTGACCTCACAGAATGTGCCTGGTTCGAAGTAACCAACAAGGGTTGAAGCTTCGTCAGGCTTGTAGCCAAGGATCACTGACTTTCTTGCCCTTCCGATTCCCATCGCTAGGAGCCTCCTGAGCATCGTTAGGCGGTCATCGTCATCACCGTCCCCGTGTCGAAGTACCTCCGCATTAAGTCCGAGGATAATGACGTGATCAAATTCGAGGCCCTTGGCGGAATGAAGTGTACAAAGTGCAATATTTTCAGTCCCTTCTGGCCATTCGCTTTTCCTTGTAATTTCAACAAATGGCAGGCCAGCCTCGATCAATTTCGTCCTGTGAAGACTGAACCACCCTAGCGGATGGAGAAATGCGACGGTTTCCCTGTCCAAATCGACTTGCTCTTGAAGATAGGTGATAGCGTACCGCAGCTGAAGCTCGAATCTACCACGCAGAATAATCGGGAGCGGCCCCTCACGCTCACAGCGTGAAAAATCAGGGAGGGTTGCATCGTCATCGACCGCTAACCCCCGCACAATGGGTTCAGCGAACCTCGCAATTTGGATGGTGTTTCGGTAGTTCCTGCAAAGTCTATGCATTCCTTCAGGTCGTACCGTGACACCAACCTCTGCCCAGGAGAACCCGCGAGGATACAAACGCTGGACGGTATCCAGAACAAACGTCATTGAATGGTCAGGTTTGAGCTGGCTAAGAATTGCACGGATCTGATTGGCGGAAAGATCCTGGGCTTCGTCGGCAATCACGAGGTCGTACTTCTGATTTGGTCGCTCACCCAAATGAACCGCAAGGTCGTTCCAGTCCAACTCATGCCGCGCGCTTTTCCAACCACAGTATGGTGCAATGACGTGATCCATAATTAGCTCGCGCACAGGCCGTTCTACTCTTGGCGAGATCCCCCGTCCGTCTCTTCGCGCTGTCAGGTAATTTCCAAAATCTCGTGGGGCAAACCGCCCCAAGATGTATTCGACCTCCTCTTTTACGAAGTCGATGTCAAGCCCTAGACGCGCAACGGCTGCCAGTTCTCGAATTTTTTGTTCACGTAACGCATTGTCCACAATATTTGGATCACCGAGTTCCGACTTCGCCCATTTTGCAAAGGTGGAAACCTCAAGCCAAATTTCGTTTGGACCATACTCTGCGACTTGCTCCCTCGCCAAAACCTCGATATATCCCCGCAGTGTGCGGTTAAAGGTCAGAACAAGCGCCTGCACAGGCTCTAAAATTCCAAGTCGACGTTTGCGCGCCACAAACATCGCAATCGCCGAACGAAGCTTCAGCAAAGCTGTGGTCGTTTTCCCGCTACCGGCTGCCCCGCGTATTACCTCCACGCCCGGTCTATTTCTAGAAAAAATTGCGACCTGCTCTGGGGTTGGTATGACATTCGATAAATGACGCATGTTTTGTCCTATGAATTTGGATTTATTCCATATGCTACCACCTGTGGCAAATCGCTTCCTTCAATCCAAGCCTCTAGCGCCAAGCGGTCGTTCGAACTCGCTTCTGTACCTACTACCGGCAGCCTATCGATTGCTGCCGTTGGTGGCTCCATGCAGCAGCGGCGGCTTTGGCCGAGGACCGGGAATCGACTGTTCGACAGGTTTCGGAGTGGAGTGGTCGCTTGAATGTCCACGGTTGCACGTGGCTGACCGGCCGCTCCTGGCCGTAAGCGGCCAGCGCCCCTCCCCCCGCCGCTACCCCCCAACAAACCCCAGCAATTCCCGCACGAATCTTTCCCGCTGCCACTGGTGCGGTGAGTGGTCGGTGCCGTCGTAGATGTTGAGGATGGCGTTGGGGATGGTGGCGGCGACGTAGCGGGCGGTTTCGCTGCGGTAGAAGTTGCTTTGCCCGCCGTAGACCAGCAGGGTCGGCAGCGGGATGTTGGCCAGCACGTCGCGGTAGTCGGCGGCGGTGAGGCTTTCCCAGCAGTGGATCAGCGGTTCCGGGTCTTGCGCCTGCAGCGCGGCGCGCGAGCGTTGCCAGCCGCTGGCGTTGGCTTCGTACTTTTCGCGGGCGCGCTGGTTGAGGCCGAGCGCGGTGAGCTTGAGCACGCCTTCGGCAAAGTCCTCGCGCAGCCAGTCGATCAGCTGCCGGTTACGGTCGACGCCGAAATCGCCGTAAATTCCGTGGTCCCAGTCGTCGCCGGTGAGCAGGCGCGGTGACTGGTCGATCAGGCAGAGCTTGCCGAGGCCGTGCGTGCCGTGGTCGCGCAGGTATTGCCAGAGGGTCAGCGCGCCCATCGAGTGGCCGACGGCGGTGGCGTTTTCCAGGCCGTAGTGGTCGATCAGGTTCTTGAGATCGCGCGCCATCCGCTCGACGGTGGCCGAGCCGGGGTGGGCGAGGCGATGGCCGCCGTGGCCGCGCGCGTCCCAGCGGTAAACGCGGTGGTGGGCGTTGAGTTCGGGGAGGAAGGGAAACCATTCCTGATGGCTGGAGGTCCAGCCGTGGAGCAGGATCAGCGGCGTGCCTTCACCGGAAATCTGGAGGTGGATTTTTTCGCCGTCGTCGGCCAGGAAGTGGGTCATAAGCGGGGTCATGAGCAGCGCTCATGAAAAAAATCGCGGGGACGAGCAGTATATGCGCTGGCACCGGGCGCCGGGTGCTGGCCTGGCAAGTGGCGAGGCATGTCACGGTCGACGCGGAAAAAAAGCGATTTTCCGGCAGTGGCTCGGGCTACGGGGAAATGAGGCCAAGGACGATGCAGCGGGAAAAAATGCCGGGAGTGGGGGCCGGACACGCGGGAAGCCAGTGGCTCCCGCGCGGGGGGGGGCTTACATCTTGCCGCTGTCCAGGTTGCGCAGGATGTCGGCGTCGATGCCGTCGAAGGCGAGGGTCTTGCGACCCTTGTGATCCTTCATGAAGTCGGCCGCGTCCGCCTTGTTGGCGAGTGGGACGAGTTCATGCCCCATCGGGCCGAGAACGTCGGAGCCGGCGACATAGAGGGCCTGGCGTGCGTCGATGCGTTCCAGGTTGTAGAAATCGGTGACGTAAATGCCGCCGATATCTTCCTTGCGATGGCCGCGAGCGTATTTGTCCAGATTGCCGAGAAATTTGAACATGTCCTTGGCCCCGTCAAAGAAATGGGCGTGCCCGTCTTTCCAGGTGACCACGGCGACCCAGTTGGGGTATTTCGAGACCAGCATGCCGCAGACGGGGCAGAGATCCCGGGGGCCTGGTTTCGGGATTTCCTGGGCGCCGGCAAACGGCGCGGCCGCCGCCAGGAAGAGCACGGCGACCAGGCTGGAAACAAGATTCAGAAAGGAACGACGCTGCATATCAACCCTGCCTGTTTTCCTGCGCGCGGCGACGGCGCTCTTCGCGGTTCCTGCGGATCATGGCCACGTCGCTGGCCATGTCGAGATAGGATTCACGCAGCGCATCGTTGAAATTGCCGGGATTGCCACCGTGCCGTGCCTGGAATTCCTTGGCCGTGTCGGCTGACAGAAAACTGTGTTTCGAGCGCCGGGTCATGGCGTGCTTCAGATCGGCACCGATGAGGTAGGTGAGTTGCTCCACCGCCAGCAGGGGGCGCGGTTCGACGCTGGCACCGTAATCCGGTCCCCAGATATTCCTGGGTTCGCGGTCGATGTTCAGGCTGAGGCTGAGGCTGAGGCAATGGATGGAGCAGACGCCGTCGGTCAGATTGTCGGAGTATTGGACCAGCATCCGGGTGCGATGGTGTTCCTTGCGGTCCATGCCGCAGTAGGGGCATTTCGGGTATTTCTCGAATTCGTTTTCCAGCGGTGCGGGGTCCGCCGGTTTTTTGGGCGTGAACTGGCTGGGGGTGCCGTCACCGGCGCAATGCTCGGCCCTGGCCGTGGTGGCGCTGGCAACGAGACCGCCCAGCATCGAGATCTTGAGTAGGTCGCGGCGTTTCATCGTATTCGTGACTCCGGTTGGGAAACCCGGCCACAGCGGTGGGCAAGACCGGGTTCCGGGGCTCGGCGGTCGGGGGCATCCCGGCCGGCCTGGTTGAGATCGGCTGCTCGTGAAGGCTGGCTGCCAATCGGCTGCTGCCTTTCCCCGCAGGGAAAGGTTTGAGGAATATTAGTCTCCAATCATGGATGCGGGCTGCGACATGATGCCGCAGCCCTTGGGGTCAGACGATCAACTGGCGCATCACCAGGTAGTAGCGAATGCCTTGCCACAGTGTGGAAAGGCCGAGGGCGATCACGAACAGGGCGGCGCCCTTGAGCAGCCAGCCGCGCAGGCCGGGGCCGAGCTTGCCGAATAGTACCGAAGCCGAGAGCATCGACGGCAGGGTGCCGGCGCCGAAGGCGAGCATCAACAAGCCACCATCGATCACGCTTGGCGCGGTGCTGGCTTTAACTGCCATGGCCATGGTCATCGAGCAGGGCATCATGCCGTTGATTGCGCCGCCAATCAGGGCGCCGGCAATCGGCCCTTTTTGCACGGCGAGGGTGAATTGACGCCGCAACCAGGCTACCGGGGCAAAGCCCACGCGGTTGCGCAGCGGTGAAATGCCGAGCAGATCGAGGCCGAGCAGGATGACGACGATGCCAGCGACGATCTGCAGGAGGCCTTGCCACAAGCCGATTTGCCCGGTCGAGACGAGGGCCGAGCCGAGGAGGGCGGCGACCACGCCAATCAATGTGTAGATGCCGACGCGCGCCGCGTGGTAACTGAGATAGGGCCAAGGCCCCTTGGCGCCCAGCTTCATGAAAAAACCGGATACCAGGCCCCCGCACATGCCCAGGCAGTGTCCGCTACCCAGCAGGCCGGTCATGAAGGCGAGCCAGTAGGAGAGCTCCGAAATGGTGTGATGGGCGTGGCTCGAATCCATGAATTCCAGGCGGTTCTTTCAAGAGGCTTCAAGTCTAGCAAAGGTCGCGCCGCGAGCATTGATCTGGATACGGGGCAGGAGGCGCGGGCCGGCAATTTCGTCGGCCAGGGAAATTTTTCCGGCGACGAAACGACGGGAAATTCCGGGTGGGAGATTCGTTGTGCCTGTCGTCCGTCCAAGAAAGCCTCAATGGGTGCGGCAATAGGTCGCAGGGCGAGGCGAGGGAAAAACTCTAGAATTCGGCCGATTGATCCGGTGGACCGTGAATTTCCATGTCGAGTGCAGTGACGAACCTCTACATCGAGCATGTCGGCGAGTTGCGTCGTTTCCTGACGCGACGGCTGGCCTGTGTCGAGGTTGCAGCCGAACTGGCCCACGAGACCTTTGTTCGTTATCTGGCCTCGGCACCGCTTGCCGAGATCGGCAACCCGCGCGCCTTTCTCTTTCGCATCGCCGCCAACCTGGCTACCGATTACCGGCGTTTGCAGCACCTTACGCCGTCCAGTTTTGTCGATCTCGACAGCTGCGACGAACTCGCTTCCGAGGCTCCCGGTCCCGAACGTTACGTCATGGCCCGCCAGCAACTGGAGTGCCTGCGCCGGGCTATCGACGAACTGCCGGGAAAATGTCGGGAGGTCTTCATCCGGCACAAATTCGAGGGCATTTCGCAAAAAGAACTCGCTGGCGAACTGGGGGTCACGGTTAACGCCATCGAGAAGCATATGGTGCGGGCACTGGTTTACCTGCGTTTTCGGGTCATGCCGGCATGAATGGCGGGGAGGGCTGCGAGAATTCCCGGCGCGCTGCCGAGGAGGCGGCTACCTGGTTTTTGCGCCGGCGGGATAAGGCAGCAGATGCGGCGCCGGATGCGGCCTTGGAAAAGGACTTTCAGGCCTGGCTGGAGGCCGATGCGCTGCATCGACGCGAGTATGTCGTCTTCAAGCGCCTGTGGTCCGGCCTGGATGTTCTCGAGCGCCGGAAGCCTCGCCGCAAGTCTTTTGCCCTTGCCACCCTGGCCGTGCTTTCGTTGATCGCGCTGGCTTCTTTCCAGTTTGCCCTCAGCGCAAGGGCGCAGGTGGAAACCCGGGTGGCCGAGGTGCGCAGCCAGCTGCTTGATGACGGCACGCTGCTTGAGATCGACGCCGGCACGCTCCTTGAAATCGACTACTCGCCCTGGCGTCGCCGGGTGTCCGTCGTGCGCGGTCAGGTCCAGTTCACCGTGGCCAGCGGCTGGCGCCCCTTCGAGGTTCTTGCCGCCGGGGCCAGCATTCGCGATATCGGCACCACCTTCAATCTGCAGGTCCGGCACGATAGCGGGCGGGTATCGGTTCAGGAAGGCATTGTCGACGTGATACCGGATTCCGGTGCCCCGGCCCGGCGCCTGTTTGCCGGCCAGCGCCTGGAATACCGTGCTTCCGATCATCTTCTGGCTTTACCCCAGCCTGCGCCGGCCAGTCCGGCGTGGCGGGAGGGGCGCTGGGTCTTTGCCGCGGCGCCTCTCGACGAAGTGGTTGAGGAAATCAATCGCCATCATCTACGGCCCGTGCGCTTGCACGATCCGCTCCTCGCTACCTACCGGGTCAGCGGCGTTTACGAGCAGCGCGATCGCGAGGGGCTGCTGCGAGCCCTGGCAAGCGTTCTGCCCGTGCGTCTCGAAGAAAACGGAGAGGAAACCTTGCTCCGACGGCGTTGAGCGCGGCCGGGTAAAAAAATCGTGAAAAAATAGCGGCCCGATGTCAGGGTTTTTCCCTTTTTTTCGTCTCAAGCAGGGATAGCAACGAAAAAAGGGAATCAAGCATGTCAAAACCGCTACATCTCGCCCTGCTCGTATCGGCCTTGTGGGCCGGCGGCAGCCTGGCACAGGACAAATCCTTCGACCTCCCGGCCCAGAGCCTGGGGAGTGCCTTGACCTCGCTGGCCCGGCAGGCGGGAATCCAGATACTTTTCGACGCCGATGCCCTGCGTGACCGGCAATCGCCAGCACTGAAAGGCGCGCAGCCAGTGGAGGATGCTCTTGGCAGGCTGCTGGCCGGGAGTGGTTACCGGGCCGTGGCGAGCGCCAGGGGGAGTTATGTCGTCCAGAAACTACCCAAGGTGGACGCCGGACCGAAAACGCTGGATGCGGTGACGGTTACCGCAACCCCCGAGCGCAGCTACAAGGCCGACAAGGTCAGTGTGGCGGGGAAGATTCCCCTGACCCTGCGGGAAATTCCCAACTCCGTTTCCGTGCTCACCCGCGAGCAGATGGATGACCAGAATATGGTGACGGTCTGGGATGCCATGTCGCAGCTTCCCGGTGTCCAGGCAATTGCCAACGATATTTCCCAGGGACAGTACCATTCGCGGGGGGCGGCTCTGGAGGTGCAGTTCGACGGCGCGCCTTCCAGCCTTCCCTTGTCCGGCTACCAGCAGTTCGATCTTTCCATGTACGAACGCGTCGAGGTGCTGCGCGGTCCCTCCGGCTTCATCCAGGGATCGGGGGCGATCTCGGGAACGGTGAATTTCGTCCGCAAGCGTGCCGAGAAGGAATTTGCCAGCCGCCTGCTGGCTTCCACCGGCTCATGGAACAACCAGCGTGTGGAAATCGATGTGACCGGTAGCCTGGCGCAGGAAGGACGATTGCGTGGCCGAGGCGTGTTTTCCCACGTCGACCGTGATTACGTCTTCAATCGTGTTCACTCCCAGAAGTGGCTCGCCTTCGGTACGCTTGAATACGACCTCGCGCCATCGACCACGGCCAGCGTCTACATCGCCCGGCAACGCGACGATTCAAGTTCCTTCAGCGGCTTGCCCGCCTACACCGACGGTCGCTTTCTCAATGTCGGCCGTTCCTTCAACCCTTACCCGGACTGGGGGCGCACCCTGTGGGATACCACTGACGTCGGTGCCGACCTGACGCATCGCTTCGCCAGTGGGTGGGCGGCAACTGCCCGCGTGCTGCGCCGCAAGCAGAGCCAGTTTTTCAAGGATGCTTACCCGGCCGATGGGGTCAACCCCGCCAGCAATCTCATTTCCAGTTACATCCGCCGTGAGTTCGATTACGACTACGAGATGAACAACGTGGATATTTATGCTGCCGGGCCGTTCGAGTTGCTGGGCCGGCGGCACAACCTGATGTTGGGGGCGAGTCGCTCCAACTTCAGCAGCCATGGCGTCGGTGCAAATGCCAATTCACCCGGCAGTGCCTACCTGCGGGTGAACCAGGTGCTGTTTGCCGATCCGCCGGCGGTGGCTGAACCTCAGGTCATTCATGCTACCGGCAGTGAGAGCGAGACCACGCAGTCAGGCTACTACGGGCAGTTGCGCCTGAGCGTGATCGACCCGGTGACCGTTGTTCTCGGCGGCCGCTTCTCGGATTACAACTACCGGTCGCGGACCATCGCGCCGAATCCGGCTCCGACAGGCTGGGCTCAGGGCGGAAAGGAGAAGGGGCAATTCACCCCTTACGCTGGCCTGCTCTTCGACGTGAACAAGCATCTGACGCTTTATGCCAGCTACTCGGACATCTTCGCACCCCAGACCAGCAAGAAGGTTGACGACAGCGTGCTCGAACCCAGAATCGGGCGCCAGTACGAGGTCGGGGCCAAGACCGAGTTCGTCGATGGCAAGCTGGCAGTGAATCTGGGTATCTTCAACATTCGCGACAAGAACCGGGCTTTCGCCGATGCTGCCAATCCGGGCTACTACGTCGCTGCCGGAGAACTGGAAAGCAAGGGTTGGGAGCTGGAAGTGGTCGGGCGCCCGTTCGAGCGTTGGGATCTGTCCGGGAGCTATACCCGCCTGGATACCGAATTGCTCAAGGATGCATCGCGGCAGGGGCAGCCGATAAGCTACTGGTATCCGAAAAGCCAGTTCAAGTTGTGGAGCAAATATCGCTTTGGCGAGGGGGCGCTCGAGGGCTTCAGCTTCGGTTTCGGCGTACGCGGCGCCTCGCAGTCGGCGAGTGGTGCCAGCAATCCGGCGGTGGCCGCGCGCGAGCAGAATTTTTATGCCGTCTATGATACCCAGATCGCTTACAACCTTGCTCGCGATGTGGCGCTGACCCTGTCGGTCAACAACCTGTTCGACAAGACTTATTACACGCGGCTCGGCGGTACCAATACCTACAATTACTACGGTGATCCGAGAAACTATGCACTGACGTTGCGTGTACGTTATTGAGGTGCCCTGCAGGTGGGTTGTTTCCTGCGGGAAACGGCCCGCCCGCTCGATCTGGTGGAGGAATGACGGTATGAAGCTTGAAAAAGTACTTTTTGCGCCGATAACGCAGATTTTTCGATGTTCCGGGTGCCTGCGGCCACTTACCCGGCGGGCAGTACGGAAAGACAGGGGCAAGTCGTTGGAAAGTCTGCGTTTGTCCGCGAAACCCATGTCTGAACCGAGGTGTTCGGGATGAAAAGACGCGATTTCATTCTGCTGACCCTCTCCGGCCTGCTGCTCGGCCATGAGGCCTGGGGCATGACGGCGGAGCCGGAGAGGCCGGACGCGGCATTGCTTGCCGACGAACTGGAGAAATATCCCCGCTGCGTGATCTGCAACATGGATCGTCGCAAGTTCCACCATGCCCGGCATTTGCTGCACTACGCCGATGGACTGGTGCAGGGAAGCTGCTCGGTGCATTGCGCGGCGGAGTGCATGCTGCGCGAGCGACGGCGCGGCTTTATCGCCATCCACGCCCCGGACTTTGCCGCCGCGCTCGATCCCCGGCCTCTGGTCGAGGCGACGACGGCGACCTATCTGATCGGTAGCGATTTGCGCGGAGTCATGACGCCGGTGAGCAAGGTCTCTTTTGCCCGACGTGAGGCGGCATTGGCGGCGAAGCAAATTTACGGCGGCGAGTTGGCCGGGTTTGCTGCTGCGGTCCGTGCTTCGATGGAGGAAATGGCGAACGGCGTTTCCCGACGTTACGAAAACGATCGCGAACGCCTGTTGCGCAAGGCACGGGCCGTGCCTGCTTGAAAGCCGCCGGTCCGGAGATGTTCCGGGCGGCGGCTTTCGGCCTCAACGTTGCAGGCGCAGCGAGTTGGCAACGACCGAAACCGAACTCATGGCCATTGCCGCCGCCGCAATCATGGGATTGAGGCGACCGGCAGCAGCCACCGGAATGGCAACGACGTTGTAGCCGAGAGCCCAGAACAGGTTTTGCCGGATAATCGACATCGTGCGCCGCGAGAGATCGATACCGGCGGCAACGCGGGTAATGTCGCCGCCGACCAGCGTGACATCGGCTGATTCGATGGCAATGTCGGCTCCGCCACTGACGGCAAATCCGACGTCGGCGGCAACCAGGGCGGGAGCATCGTTGATGCCGTCGCCTATCATCCCGACCTTGGCACCCGTTGCCTGCAGTTTGCGGATCAGCACCAGTTTGTCGGCCGGCGTGGCGCGTGCCACGACTTGATCGATCCCGACCTGTGCGGCCACATGGCGGGCCACGGGTTCGACATCCCCGGTGGCCATGACCGTGCGCATGCCCAGGCGATGCAGGAGTGCAATCGCTTCGCCGGCACCGGGGCGGGCCTGGTCGGCAATGGCGAAAAGTGCCGCAATCTTGCCGTCGACCGTGGCGAACACCGGGGTCTTGCCCTGTTCGGCCAGGCGCAGGGCTTCCGCGGCCAGCGGCGTGCTGTCAATCTGGCGTTCCTGCAGCAACTGTGCGTTTCCGAGGAAGATTTCGCTATTTCCGATCCGCGAGACAACACCGTGGCCGGGGACGGCGGCAAAACTGTCGACGACCAACTCGTTCTGCCGATGGGGGCGAGCCCAATCGGCCAGGGCGCGGGCAAGAAAATGCTCCGATCCGGCTTCGGCAGCCGCCACCAGGTCGGCTAGTCGCTCTCGTTCGTAACCGGGTTGCAGCAGCGCATCGGTAACGACGGGCTTGCCTTCGGTAATGGTGCCGGTCTTGTCGAAGACGACGGTATCGAGTTTGTCCGCCATTTCCAGGGCGGCGCCGTTGCGAATATAGATGCCACGGCGCGCGGCCTGGCCGGTTCCCACCATGATGGCCGTCGGTGTCGCCAGCCCGAGGGCGCACGGGCAGGCGATCAGGAGCACCGCCACCGCATGGGCCAGGGCTTGCGATACCGGATGCCCCGTCAGCGCCCAGGCCAGGAAAGTGGTGGCTGAAATGCCGCCAACTGCCGGCACGAAACGGGCGGATATCCGGTCGGCCAGTTTCTGGACCGGCAGCTTGCTGCCCTGGGCGTGATCGACCAGGCGGACGATGCCCGAGAGAACGGTATCGCCACCGACCGCGGTGACGCTCATGACGAAACTGCCGTTTCCGTTGAGGCAGCCGCCGATCACGGCATCGCCCTGCTTTTTGGCCACTGGTAGTGATTCACCGGTAACCATTGCCTCGTTGACCGGGGAATTGCCCTCGATGATTCGGCCGTCGGTGGGAATCTTGTCGCCGGCGCGAACCCGCAGACGGTCCCCGACCTGCACGGCATCAATCGGGATTTCCTCCGTCTCGCCGTTGGCGGTGAGACGGAGGGCGGTATCCGGTTGCAGTTCTATCAGCTTGCGGATGGCTTCTCCGGCCTTGCCTTTGGCCCGTTCTTCCATGTAGCGGCCCAGCAGGACGAAGGTGCAGATGCCGGCGGCCGACTCGAAATAGACGTGATGATGGGTCTTGAGCACGCCGGGAATGCTGTAGGCCCAGGCGGCGCCGGCGCCGATGGCGATCAGCGTGTCCATGTTCGCCTCGCCCTGCCTGGCCAGTGCCCAGGCCTTGCGGAAGATGCTGTTGCTGCTGCCGAAGAGAATGGCGGTCGATAGTCCGAATTCCATCACTCGCAGCCAGGGGGAACGGTGCATGGCCATGCCCGAGATCATCACGGGAACCGTCAGCAGCGCGGACTGGATGAAACGCTTGCGCGCATCCGCGACCCTGGCCTTCTCTCTTTCGATCAGCAGGCGGCGCTGAGCCAGGGTGTCCATCGGCCGGGCTTCGTAACCCAGGCTCCCGATGATCCGGCTCAACTGTTCGCGCTCGAGCACGCCCTTGACGGTGATCGTTTCCGCCGCAAAATTGACGCTCGCATGATGCACGCGAGGGTCCTTCGCCAGTTTCATTTCGATCAGCAGCGCACAGGAGGCACAAGTCATTCCCTCGATCGCCAGTGAACATTCCCGTACCGGTCCTTCGACCCGTGGCATCTCCTGCGCTGTGCCACGGGGGGCGCTGGCCAGGTTGCCGAGAATGGTGTCGAGCATCGTCTGCAGGCGCGCTTCCGGCAAGGAAGCGGGGTCGTAGACGACGGTCAGCGAGCCGATTTCCGGCACCACGCGCACTTCTGCCACGGCGGGGTGCTTGCGCAGGAGGATTTCGAGCATGTAACAGCGCTCCATCTCCTTGACCAGGAGGGGGGCAATGATGCGCAGACGTCGTCTCAGACGATGGATGACCCGGAAATGTTTCATTTTGTCTTGCGGTAGCGCACGAGCAGATAGACGAGATAAAAAGTGGTCAGCCAGGCATTGCGGTGAAGTACCGGGTTTTGCAACCAGCGCCGGGTGATCAACTCCCAGTGTGTCTTGATCAGGTAGAAGGCGACGATGTCGTTGAAGAAATTGACGATGGCTTTTTCCGTCAGCGCACTTTCCAGCACCGGCTGCAGACGGGCTTTCAGACTGCCCTCGGGCGGCGTGCCGGGCGGAATCAGCAGTCCGCGCACCCGGTCGAGCAGGGGCTGGATGCTCCACTGAAAATCCGGTAGCGCACCCGGCGCGTGTTCTTCCGCTGCCGGTGCCGCCGCCTCCGGCGCCAGCATTGCTGCCGGGGGGCAGTCTCCGGGCAGCAGGGAAAACAGGTGGCGTGCCACTTCGCCGGCACTTGCGGCATCTGCGAGGTAATGGATCGTCAATTGCTGCCGGCGCCGGTCTACCCCGCAACGGGTAACGGCCGGATGTTCGCGCAGGCCTCGTTCGACACGGTCCACCGGCCGGTCGGCACATAATTCGAGCGGCAGTTCCAGGCAGAGGAAGCCCGCATCGCGCCGCAGCACGGTAATGCTGCGACTCCAGTCAGCGGCTTGGTTCATGCTGGATGTCCTCAGGCTGCGGGGGGGCTGTCGGCTGTCGCCACCGGAGAGGGGGGATTGCCGCTTATCCGCTCTTCAGCCTCGGCCATCAGATCGGCCAGGTTTTCCCTCTGGTGCAGGGCGAAATCCTTGCCCATGCCGCCGAACCTGGAAACGCCGGCAACGATTTCCTTCTGGTATTTGAAAAGCAGATAGCCGGCCGCGATGCCGCCAGCGGCTCCCAGGGCGAGCAGGGTCAGGGGATTGCGCAGGACGGCAGGAGCAATCAGCTTGCGCCCTGCGGCCAGGCCGGTAGCGGCCATCATGGCGCCGGTGGCAACCGGCTTGCTCATCATGTGTCCAGCCTGGCTCATCATGTGCGGCACCTGCTTGAGTGTTTCTTCGGCAATCATCGTCATTCCTTTCCATTTTTTCCGGCCGATTCTCCGGCCTTGATCGGGTCTTGCACACTATTGATGTCGTGCAGCATTTCATATATCCCGCGGCAGCCCTCGCAGCAGAAGCGAACCTCCCGCTCCGGCGTGTTCAGCAGAAACGGCCGGGTACCGACATCGAGGCCGCACAACTCGCAGCTTTCCTGCGTACTCATTGCAGCAACTCCCGGACATGGCGCTCGAAGGTGGCGGCATCGGCCTCGCCGACGATCTTCGAGCGCACGATCCCTTTACGGTCGATGAAGAAGGTGGTGGGCAATCCAACTACACCGTAGCTTTTGGCGATACGGGAATTTTCGTCGAGCAGGACCGGGTAGCCAATGCCGATCTTCTGGACGAAGGCGTCTATCGTTTTCTTGTCCTGGCCGGTGTTGACCGCGAGAATTTCCAGGGGCTGCGATTGGGACTGGTAGCGACGATAAACCTCCTCGATCGCCTTCATTTCTCCTTCGCAGAATTTACACCAGTCGGCCCAGAAACGGATGACCAGCGGCTTGCCGGCATAGGCGGCGGGAAAGTGTGCCGGATGGCCGTCGGTACGGAAGGTCTGGAAGGTGGGGGCGATGCTTCCGTTATTGATATTGACCTTGGGGGTTTCCTGGCCGCAGGCGACCAGGAAAAGCGAAAGCGCGAAAAGAATCGATCGCATGTCAGTGTTCCAGTAGAACGAGGTTGGAGGATAGAACGAAGTAGCTGACCGCGCCGGTGAAGATCAGGAAAGCACAGAGTGCCAGGCCCGCCAGACGCCTCGATACGTTGGGAACGACGCCGGCCAGGCTGCTTCGTCGGGCGAAGACCTGGGTCACACCGGCGCCAAGGCCGGCGGCGGTAGCTGCGAAGAGGGGGATGTAGAGCCAGTAGCCGCGATAATCGTATTCGGGCTTGAGGATGCAGAAGGGGCAGTGGTGGTGTGGATGCTCGTAGATGTAGAGCGACACGAAGGACAATACGCCAGCAATCGCCGTGGCAAAGCCGCTTGCGCTGAAGAGGGCGGTGAGAAAGGCGCTGCTCCGGGTGCCGCTGCGCCAGTGTCCCAGCGATGCGGCGATGGCCGCCAGCATGCTGATGTAGAAGAGCCACAGGGCTGGTTCCGGTGCCAGGCCCGAGGCTTCCGCGGCTATTGTCTTCGACTCCGCCGAGAACATGCTGCCGCAGCAGGATGTGATGACATTGGCCTTGAGGTTGAGAAAGTACTGCAGCTCCAGCCAGAAACCGCCGGCCAGGATGGGGAGCAGGGCGAGCAGCAGGGCGTATTTGATGCGTACCAGCGGGTAATCGCGGGCAAGCGTGTCGATGTGATTGATCGTCAGCCACATGCTGGCCAGGAAGAAGATGGTGATCTGGGCAATCAGCGAGGGAAAGCCCCATTCGTTGACGTTGAGCGTGCCGACCGCGCACATGGCGCCCACGAACATCACCGCCAGACGATCGGCGTTGAAGACGAAGAGCAGCAGGGCGGCCAGCTGGCTTGCCATGACAAAAGCCAGCAGGGTCGAAAACAGGTAGGTGCGGCGCTCCAGGCGGAGTTGCTGCTCCGAGCCGCTGCGCATGTCCCAGCGCAGGATGACCTGCATGGCAAAGGGGGCCGCGCAAGCCAGCATGAAAACCCCCGATCCGGCAGCTAGCAGCAGAGCAATGATGCTGGGCTGGAAAAGCATCAGGTCTCCGTCAGGCGACCGTCGCGCATGGCGATGACGCGGTGTACGGCTTGCGATTCGACGACCAGCGGATCGTGACTGGTCAGTAAGACGGTCTTGCCGAGAGCGGTGAGGTCTTCGAGGATACCCATGAATTCGAGCGACAGCGCGGTGTCGAGGTTGGCCGTGGGCTCGTCGGCGATGATCACTTCCGGATCGTTGATCAACGCTCGTGCAATCGCGACACGCTGCTGTTCGCCACCGGACAACCATTCGACCCGTGCCCTGCTGCGGTGGGAGAGTTTGAGTCGATCGAGCAGGCTTGCCGCATTGGCCAGCAGTTCGGCACGCGGACGGCCGCTGGGAAAGCCCGGGAGAATGATGTTATCCAGCGCGGAAAGCCCCTTGATCAGGTTGAATTGCTGGAATACGAAACCAAAGCTCTGGCGGCGGATATCGGTCAGGAAGCGCTCGGGCAGACCGGAAATCTCTTCGCCCTTGAAGCGGATGCGTCCACTGGTGGGTTTGGCCAGGCAGCCGATGATGGTGAGCAGGGTGGTTTTCCCCGAACCGCTGGGGCCACGGAAGGCGGTAACCCTGCCTGCGTCCAGCTTGAGGCTGATGCCGTGCAAGGCCCAGTATTCGTTGGTGTGGCCCTGGTTGAAGGCTTTCCTGATATCGGCAAGTTCTATCATGCGCGCATCACCGTGTCGGGATCGGCAATCGCGGCACGCCAGATCGGTACCAGTACCGCTGCCATGTAGGGAAATACCGTGAAGAAGAGGAGGGTGATGAGCTGCAGGCCGTCCACGGTGGGCAGCAGCTTGAACTTTGGATAAAGCACCGACCAGCCCTTGAGTACCGGCTCGAAGACGGCGGCGCCAAAGTGGAAAACGTGGACATAGGCTGCGAGGACGCCACCGAGAAAGGCGGTGATGGAGATCAGCAGGCCTTCCCATGATTTCATGCGGATGATGTCGCTTGTTTCCCAGCCGATGGCCTTGAGGATTCCAATTTCGCGTTTTTCTTCGGCGGACAGGCCGGAGGCCTTTTCCCAGGCCAGAATGGCGAAGGCCAGAATGGCGCCGGCGAGCACGGTCAGTACGATGCCCTCGCGCCAATCGAAGAGGCTTTCATAGGTACGCAGTATTTCCTCGCGCAGGATGGGGCGTGAATCGGGCAGCATCTTGCCCAGTTTCGCGGCGATGTTGCGGACTTCCTGCGGATTGGCTACCGACATGGCGATATCGGTGAAGTGCCCGGCCGGATACTCGAAGAAGCGGCGGAAATCATTTTCCGAGAGCAGTACGAGATCCGCCGAAAGGAGTTCGGAATCGGGGGAGAGCGTTGCCAGAACCTCGAAGGTGAACAGCTTGCCGGAATAGGAGCGGAAGGAAATGGTGTTGCCGGTGCTCAGGCCGCGCTCCCGTGCCAGGGCGTTGCCGACCATGATCCCGCCGTCGGCGATTTCTCCGGACGGCCTGGCCATGAAGGTGTAATTGGCGTTGAGTACCGGATCGTAATAATAACCCCACAACCGGCCCTGCATTTTCTGCACTCCACGGACACGTCCGATGCGTTCGAGATAATCGGGCGGGACGAGGTCGTGCCGCCCGGCCACCATGCGCTGCACGATGACTTCCGGCGAACTGGCCAGTACGTAGGCCGCCTCGCTGCGCAATGCGTGGGTGAACAGCATCAGGGAGGCAAGGACAAAAACAAGCAGCATGTAGGCCAGCAAGAGGCCGATGTTCTTGGTTTTGCGCCGAGCCAGCGAGGCCAGCGTGAAGTCAATCAGATGGCGTTGTTTCTCGAGCCAGAGGCGCATATTGGGTCAGGATGGGGCGGTGGGGCTGCAGCAGGGAGCCAGTGGGGAAGTGCTCAAGGGCGCCGGGATGGTCCTGGAAGGCCGAATGAAGATCGGCCTGGCTGGGGTGGCGGGTGTAGCGTGCCTCGGTGAACAGGGCCAGGTCGGTGATGCCGTAGCGTTCCACCATGGCCCGGTTGGCATCCCGCCGCGCGTCCGTGGACGGGGCCGACGCCGGGGCGAGAACGAAGAGACAGGTCAGCGCGAGCAGGAGCAGCAGGCTCAGGGCCAGTGAGGAAGGGCGCATTACAGCCACTTGCGAACGGTGGATACCAGCGTCTCCACCGAGGCGGTCAGGTCCAGTACGGCAACCAGGCGACCGTCCGGTGCGATGACATAGGTGGCCGTCGTGTGGTCCACCAGATAGCTGCCATCAGCTTGTGCGGGGTGTTTGATGTAAGCCGCGCCATAGGCCTTGGCGAGTGCCGCGATTTCTTCCGGCTTCGTCGTTGCCCCGATCATTTCGGGGTGGAAGAAGGCCGTGTATTCCTTGAGGTGACTCGGCGAGTCGCGCCCGGGGTCAACCGAAATCATGAGCAAGCGGACCTTGCTGCGTTCTTCGGGGGTCAGCGCCTTGAGAACCTGTGCGCCGGCGGCCAGCGAGGTCGGGCAGATATCCGGGCAGTTGGTGTAGCCGAAATAGAGCAGTACCAGCTGGCCGCGCAGCGTCCGTGTGTCCAGCGGACCATCGGCGGTCTGCAGGATGAAGTCTCCACCGGCGGGCAAGCCGGAGTCGACGCGTCCGCAGGCCAGCAGCAACCCGCTGGCGAGGCAGAGAAGCAGGCGGAGCAGACCCGCCGGCAAGGAAGGGGAGCGCAGGTGAGGCATGTTCACCGTCCGGCCAGTAGCGGCGAACCTGGGCGGTGCCGGATCAGAGGCGATTGGCGGCACGCATCAGGGCGCCGCGCAAGGCGATGGTCAGGCTGCTCCCGAGACCGACGCGCTGGGCGACGGCGGGAAGAATGATCAGCGATGCCAGCGCGAATCCTGCTCCTAGAAGCAGGGATGCCATTTCGGGCTGGTCGTTGGCCTTGGATTTTTCGTTCATGGCGATCTCCTTGTGTCGCGACAATCCTAACAACTTTTGCCGCAACAGGAGATGCGACAGATTGTCGCACCACGCTTTTCCAGCATTCGGCAGCGAGGAGAAAGAGGCGGGTGAGGGTCATGCCGGCCGCAATAGTTTGTCGATTTCGCCAGCCAGACCTTCCAGGGTTTCGATCTGTCGCGAGAGCGTATTTTCCGTCGCCTCGAATTCGGCAATTCTTTCTTCCAGCGAATCGCTGGCCTGGTGGATGCGGCGCAGGCTGTCGAGCCGGCGTTTCAACTGCAGTTGGTGTTCGCGCACCTGGGTTTCAACCGGGGCCATGATGGCGCGCAGCCAGATTTCCACGTCCTTGTTGGCCTGCTCGAAGGCACGACGGATCTGGATGGCGACTTCCTCGAAGAACTTCTGCGTGATGTTTTTTTTGTCGCGGGTGAGCAGGGTCAACATCGTGTTCAGGTGGGTGTCGCACCAGGTCTGCAGGCGGTCGATCTCGGCGCCGTAGCGTGAAAGTGAAAAAGCCGTCGGTGTGCCGAGCTTGAGGCCGTGTTCGCTGGTAAAGCGCTGGTAGACCGCGTCCATCATTTCGAGAATTTCGTCGATTTCTCCACCGGCGGCAGTGAGCATTTCGCGACTGCGGGCAAAGAAGGCGTTCATCGCTTCCGACAGAACGCTGGAAAAATTGGCTTCCAGCATGGTCGACCGTGTGTCTCGCGTCAATTGCCGCAGGCTGTCGCTGCTCAGGTGGGAAAACAGCTTGCTGCTGTGGGCGTTGAAGACGTTGCGAACGGCGTAATAGCGTTGCAGTCCGGCCTCGAAGCCGGCTTTTTCGCTGCTGATCTGGCCCATCAGGTATTCAACCACTCCCTGGTTCTTGCCGCGCAGGCCGACCAATTCGACCAGCTGGCCGCGCAAGCCGGCCAGGCGCGATTCCTGCAGGGTGCGGATGCCGGAAATGGCGGCTCCGAATTCGCTGGCGATGCGTTCGCCGACAATCTGGCGGCGAGCCGGAATCAGTGCCTGTGAAAGCGCCTCTTCGAGTAGTGGCAGGCGGCTGCGCTCGAGCAGCCTGGCATCGCCATTGACACGGGCAACCAGTGCCTTTTGCGCCGATACCGGATAGACCAGCCCCGGAGCCAGGCCGAGCACGCTGGCGCAGGATGCCGCCTGACGGGCGATTTCACCGTCGACCTCGGCCGCACTCTTCAACTCGTCCCACTGGCCGTCGATCTTGTTCAGTACGACCAGGCGTCCCGCACGCGGCAGGCCGGCGCCGCCGATGTATTCCTTCCAGATCGTCAGGTCGGACTGGCTGACGCCGGTGTCGGCGGCAAGGAGGAAAAGCACGGCATGGGCATTGGGAAGCAGCGAGAGGGTCAGTTCCGGCTCGGCGCCGACCGCATTCAGCCCCGGCGTATCGAGAATCACCAGCCCCTGTTGCAGAAGAGGATGCGGGAAGTTGATCAGCGCGTGCCGCCAGCGCGGTACCTCGACCAGACCGTCGGCGGCGACGCGATAGAGATCGGAGGCTTCCTCGCCGACGGCAAAGCCAAGTGCCGCCGCCTCCTCGGGGGCGACACGGAGGGTCTCGCTGACGTGGCGCAAGGCGGCCTGCATCGCCGCTGCCGAGGCGGTATCGAGCAGCACCTGCGTCCAGGCCTCCGGCTGGTTGCGGAATTCGCTGACGCCGCGATTGCTTGCACGCGTCGTGATGGGCAGCAGTTCGATGCGTGCCGGCTTGCCTTCTTCCCAGTACAGCTCGGTCGGACACATCGTTGTTCGTCCGGCCGACGAGGGCAGGATGCGGTTGCCGTAGGTGGAGAAGAACATCGCGTTGATCAGCTCGGACTTGCCGCGCGAAAACTCGGCAACGAAAGCGACGGTCAGCTTGTCGTCGCGCAGCTTGTCCTGCAGCAGCGCGAAACGCAGTGCCGTCTGTGCGCCGGCCAGCTCGTTGCGCACCAGCCAGTCCTGCAGGGCGCCAATGCGCGCGGCAAGCTGGGAGCGCCATTCGGCGTAGGCGGCAAAACGAGGAGCGAGCGACATGGCGGCAATCTTCGGCAGGAAGGGCATGAAAGCCCGAATTTAGCAAAACCCCGCCAGCAGACCAAGGTCAATGCCGCCATTACCGTGACAAAACAGCGTCATCGACACGGTCGACCGTGAAAAAGACGGATTTTTGCAGGGGGGCGGCGCATCTCCGGCTGTTTTGGCGGCGAGGGCTGGCCCCTTCCACATTTTGATCGATTACTGTAAATTTACACAGTAGTTATTTTACGCGGAGACCACCATGTGCGAACGCATCGAACTGCGTGCCGGCGTCAGGGACATCAGCCGGCATTTCGGACGCCTGCAAATCAGCGCCCGCGATCTGCCGGACGAAGAGGAATTGTCGCCGGCAAGTCCCTTGTTGATCGTCAGCGGCGGTAGCGGCGGCGCGCGTGCAAGCAATGCCCGTTGGGGACTGGTCGGGCATTTTCTCGATCGCAGCCCGCGCAGTCCTTTGCTCGATCTGCGGGCCGAAACCCTGGTGGCGACTCCGTTCTATAGCCATCTCCTGCGTCGCAAGCGCTGCCTGATCCCGGCAACGGCCTTTTTCGTCTGGCAGATTGACGGCGGCGGCAGTCGCCGGAAGTTGCGCATTGCTCGCGACGATGGTGAGTTGCTCCTCATTGCTGCTGTCTTCGATCATCACCCGCACGCCGGCAGTACCTGTGCCCTGCTTACCGCGCCCGCGATCGGCCCCGCCCGTGGCGTGCAAGCCCGTTTGCCGCTCCTGTTGCGAGGCGATGCGGCGGATTTCTGGCTGGCTGAGCATCCGGAATTTCCCACCGACGATTTCGCCGCCTTGCTGCAGCCCGCAGAGTGGCCCACCCTGTTTGCCGAAGCCTTGCCGGAACCGGAGCCCTCGCCGCAGCTTTGTTTTGAATTCGCTCTTGCCTGAGCCGCCGGAAGCCGGGTGCCATGCCGTTCTTGCCCCGGCGGCAGCTGGCACCACGTTTGCCTGGCTCGCGATTGCCGGACGCCCGTGGCGACTAATCCTGACAATCCGGGCAGTAGTAGGTGCTGCGACCAGCCTGGCGGATTTGCCGGATACGCCCGCCGCAGCGGGGGCAGTCCTCGTCGGTGCGACCATAAACGGCGACCTGAAGCTGGAAGCAGCCGGCGCCACCGTCGCTATGTACGTAGTCGCGGATGCTGCTGCCGCCGGCGGCAATGGCGTCGGAAAGCGTCGCCCGGATTGCGCTCACCAGCCCGTCGAGGTGCCGGGCGGCAATCCGGTTGGCGGCGCGCAGGGGAGAGATGGCGGCGCGAAAGAGGCTTTCGGAGGCGTAGATGTTGCCGATGCCGACCACCAGGTGGCTGTCCATCAGCACCGGCTTGATCGGGGAAGCGCGCCGTGAAATGGCCGCCTGCAGCCAGTCGACCGTGAATGCCCCGGACAGGGGCTCGATACCTTGTGTCGCCAGCAGCGGGTGTGCTTCGCAGGCCTCGGGATGCCCCGCTTGCCAGGCAATGAGGCCGAAACGCCTGGGGTCGGCCAGACGCAGGTTTTGTGTCGGCAGCTGGAGGTCGAAATGGTCGTGCCGGCCAGGAGGCTGCTCCGGCGGTACGAAACGCAGATTCCCGGACATTCCGAGGTGGATGATCAGGCTGCCGCGCAGATCGTCGCGGTGGCAGTCGATGAGCAGGTATTTGCCGCGCCGGCGCACCGCGTCGATGCGGCAACCCGGCAGACAGGCCGCCAATTCGGGTGGAATCGGCTGGCGCAGCCGTGGCGTGCGGATCGTCACGCCCAGCACGGTCTGTCCGAGCAATTCTGGCTCGATGCCGCGGCGGCAGACTTCCACTTCCGGCAATTCAGGCATGTCATCCTCCTTTTTTGTGCGCCGGCCAGGCGCCGTGCGGCCATTGTAAAGTCAAGCCGGCAAAGGCATCTTTGCCCACGGTTCACGGTAACATCGCAAACCTTGCGTGGTTTTTCTGCTCTAACGAACACCCTGCCCGCCCACGAAAGACTTTCATGTCGCCGAAGCACCTCGTTACCGTTCTTGCCCTCGCTCTGCCCCTGTTCCACGGCAATGCCCTGGCCAATGGCGATCCCCCCGCCAAGCCGGCACTACGCAAGCCCGTGCCCAGGGGCGAGGATGTGCTGGCGCGCACGGTTTTTCAGACCCTGCTGGGCGAAATGGCGCTGCAGCGCGGCGATGTCCGCCTCGCTCTTGACGCCTGGAGCGATCTGGCGCAGCGTTCGCGCGACCCGAAGGTCATTGCCCGTGCCGTCGAGATCGCCGGATTTGCCCGCCAGTTCGATCGTGCGTTGGCACTTTCCGATCTCTGGCTGGAAGTCGAACCGGATTCCCAGCGTGCCCGCCAGACCCGCTCCTCGCTTCTGGTGCTGGCCAATCGTCTCGATGAACTGGCGCCGCAGCTGAGCGTACTGCTCGAGCAGGACAAGGCCAATCTCGGTGGCAACCTGATGCACCTGAACCGGATGCTGCTCCGCCATCCGGACAAAAAAGCCGTACAACAGCTGGTCGACCGTGTCAGCGCGCCTTACCGCGATCTACCGGAAGGGCGCTTCGCCATGGCTCAGGCCGCCGCGACCGCCGGCGACCGGCTGCGCGCACTCGACGAAGTCGAGCAGGCGCTGGCCTTGCGTACCGACTGGGAGGCTGCGGCGCTCATGCGTACCCAACTGCAGGCCGAAATTTCCCCGGAGCAGGCCACGGCCACGCTGCTCGAATTCGTCGGCCGCAATCCATCGCTGCGCGATGCCCGCATGACCCTGGCTCGCCTGCTGGTGAGCGTCCGTCGTTACGAGGAGGCGCGAGCGCACTTCAATCGCCTGCTGCAGGAGCATCCCGACAGCCCGGAAATCATCTATCCGGTCGCCATTCTGGCGCTGCAACAGGGGGATGGCGAGACCGGGCGCAGACAGCTTGAGCATCTCCTGCAAACCGAATTCCCCGACAAGAGCACGGTGCATTTTTTCCTTGGTCAGCTGGCTCTCGACCGTCAGCAAGCGGATGTTGCGGCCCGGCACTTCGGACAGGTGACCCAGGGGGAGCAATACCTGGTGGCGCGTTCGCGCATGGCCCAACTGCTCTGGCAGCAAGGCAAGCCGGAGGAGGCGAGGGCGCTGCTGCGCGAAACGCGCAGTGCCAACAGCAGTGAGCGCACGCAGTTACTGCTCGCCGAGGCCCAGCTCCTGCGCGAGGCACGGCAGAACGAGGAGGCTCTGGCCCTGATCGAGAGTGCACTGGCGCGAAGTCCGGACAATACCGAGCTGCTCTATGAGGCGGCGCTGCTCAGCGAGCGGCTTGGTCGCCACGACCAGCTGGAAAACCGTCTGCAGCATCTACTCAGCGTCAAGCCCGACCACGCCCACGCGCTGAATGCGCTTGGTTATTCCTGGGCCGAGCGCAACATTCGTCTGGAAGAAGCGCACACCCTGATCGCTCGCGCCCTGGCTCTGGCCCCCGACGATCCCTTCATCATGGACAGCCTCGGTTGGGTGCACTTCCGTCGCGGTGAGCTGCAGCTGGCGCGCGAATTGCTCGAACGGGCGCACGCGCTGAAGGCCGATCCGGAAATCGCCGCCCATCTGGCCGAAGTGCTCTGGGTCCTCAACCACCGTGACGAGGCCAGCCGCCTGCTGCGCGAAGCCAGCCAGCAACACCCGGACAACGACGTACTGCGCAACACGCTGCGCAAACTGCAGCCTTGATCCGGCGCCTGCTGGCCTTGGCCGCGCTGCTCGGCACCGGCTGCACCACCCTGCCGCCGGCGGATGCCCCGCTGCCGCCACGCAACCGCATCGACGCCTTTGCCGTCGAAGGCCGCTTTGCCCTGAACAGCCGCAGCAACGGCCAGGCGGCGCAACAGGCCAGCGGCCGCCTGCTGTGGAAACATTACACCCGGACGCGCGAAACGATCCTGTTGATGACGCCGCTCGGCCAGGGCATCGCCGAGGTCGAGATTGCCGCCAACGGCAGCCGGCTGCATACCGACGACGGCCGCGAATACTCGGCCGCCGACGGCGAAGCACTGCTCCGCGAAGTCACCGGGCAGAACCTGCCGCTGCGCCGCCTGGCCGACTGGCTGCGGGCACGCGGCCAGGCGCGGGAAACCGACATCCACGGTCGACCGCTGCAGATCGCCGAAAACGGCTGGCAGATCCGCTACACCTACGCCGACGCCGATCCGGAGGCACTGCCGACCCGGCTCGACCTGCGCTATCTCGACGCCGAACAGGAAATCGACCTGCGCCTGCGCCTCGAAACCTGGAGAACCGATCCGTGACCGTCGCTACCGACGCCCCCGACTGGCACCGCGTCTGGCCGGCGCCGGCCAAACTCAATCTGTTCCTGCACGTGGTCGGCCGCCGCCCCGACGGCTACCACCTGTTGCAAACCGTTTTCCGCTTCATCGACCTGCACGACCGCCTGCGCTTCAGCCCGCGCGCCGACGGACAGATCGTCCTGACCACGCCGACACCCGGCGTCGCCCCCGCGGACGACCTGTGCGTGCGCGCCGCGCGCCGCCTGCAAGCCGCCAGCGGCTGCACGCAGGGCGCCGAGATCAGCCTCGACAAGCACCTGCCGATGGGCGGCGGCCTCGGTGGCGGCAGCTCCGACGCGGCGACCGTGCTGCTGGCGCTCAATCATCTCTGGCAAACCGGACTCTCGCGTCGACAACTGGAAGTCATCGGCCTGCCGCTGGGCGCCGATGTGCCGATCTTCGTGCACGGCCACAACGCCTTTGCCGAAGGTGTCGGCGAACAATTCACCGACCTCGACCTGCCGCCAGCTTGCTACCTGGTCGTCCGCCCACCGGCCCAGGTCCCGACCGCCAGCATTTTCAGCGCCCCGGAACTACGCCGCGACACCCCGCTGCTACGCCCCGGCGACTGGTGCCCGGGAATCGGTGGCAACGACCTGGAAACGGTTGCCTGCCAAAATTTCCCGGCGGTCGCCGCCAGCCTCGAACGGCTGCGCCGGATTGCACCGAAAGCCTTGATGACCGGCTCCGGCGCCTGCCTGTTTGCCGCTTTCACCAGCCGCGCCGAGGCCGAACAAGCCCAGGCCCGGCTCGGCACCGCAGAGCAAAGCTGGGTGGCCGACGGGCTGGCCCGACACCCCCTGGCCGACCTGCCGACGGCCGTCGAGACGGTCCCTGCCAGCCAGGCGAATTCAGTATTTTGAAAAAAACAGTAGACAAGATCGAAACGGCTAGCTAATATGCGCGCCTCGTCAGCAAGCAAACGCAACTGACGAAACAACTGGGGAGTCGCCAAGTTGGTCAAGGCACCGGATTTTGATTCCGGCATTCGAAGGTTCGAATCCTTCTTCCCCAGCCAGTTTCCTTCGGGCAGGCCCATAGCCTGCCCGAATTTCATTGTGTCCGCGGTTTTACGCCGACGTCCTGAATGAATCCTGGGATCTGCTCATGGCTTACAACAGCTTGATGGTCTTCACCGGCAACGCCAACCCGAAACTGGGCGAAGCGGTCGCCAAACACCTCAATGTCGATCTCGGACGCGCCAACGTCGGCCGCTTCTCGGACGGCGAAGTCAGCGTCGAAATCCAGGAGCACGTCCGCGGTCGCGATATCTTCGTGCTGCAATCGACCTCGGCACCGACCAACGACAACCTGATGGAACTGCTGGTCGTCGTCGATGCGCTCAAGCGCGCCTCGGCCGGTCGCATCACCGCTTCGATCCCGTACTTCGGCTACGCCCGCCAGGATCGCCGCTCGCGTTCGTCGCGCGTGCCGATCGCGGCCAAGCTGGTCGCCAACATGCTGGTCGCCGCCGGCGTCGACCGCGTGCTGACCATGGACCTGCACGCCGAACAGATCCAGGGCTTCTTCGACATCCCGGTCGATAACATCTACGCCCTGCCGATCCTGCTCGAAGACATCAAGAAGCAGAATTACGAAAACCCGATGGTGGTCTCTCCCGATCACGGCGGTGTGGTCCGCGCCCGTTCGCTGGCCAAGCGCCTCGAATGCGATCTGGCGATCATCGATAAGCGCCGCCCGAAGGCCAACGTCTCGGAAGTGATGAACATCATCGGCGAAGTCGAAGGCCGCACCTGCATCATCATGGACGACATGGTCGACACCGCCGGCACCCTGTGCAAGGCCGCCACCGCGCTCAAGCAGCACGGCGCCAAGCAGGTCGTCGCCTACTGTACCCACCCGGTGCTGTCGGGCCCGGCGGTCGAGCGGGTGAATACCTCCGACCTCGACGCGCTGGTCGTTACCGACACCATCACCCTGCGTGACGACGCCGCCGCCAGCCCGCGCATCCGCCAGCTGTCGGTCGCCGAACTCATGGCCGAAACCATACGCCGTATCAGCAACGACGACTCGGTCTCGTCGCTGTTCATCGACTGAACCCCTGGATCGAGTTGCCCAGGGGCTTGAGCATGTAGCTCAAAATCCTAGGCAACTGGATCCTGAACCCTGTTTTTCAACCCTCCTGACCTGGTCGCGGGTCGGGAATCCAATCTGGAGTATTGCAATGCAATTCGATCTGAATGCTCAACCGCGTCAAGTGCAGGGAACGAGTGCGAGCCGCCGCCTGCGCCGCAGCGGTAAGGTTCCGGGCATCATCTACGGTGGCGAAGTTGCCCCGGTGATGATTGAAATGGACCACAACGAAATCTACCTGCAGCTGCGCAAGGAAGCCTTCCACTCCGCCATCATCAACATCTCCGTCGATGGCAAGAAGGAACAAGTCCTGCTGCGCGATTACCAGACGCACGCCTACAAGCTGCGCGTGCATCACGTCGACTTCCAGCGCGTCGACGCTACCCACGAGCTGCACATCAAGGTGCCGCTGCACTTCATCAACGAAGAAACCGCTCCGGGCGTCAAGCTGTCCGGCGGCCTGGTCAACCACGTCATGACCGAACTGGAAATCCAGTGCCTGGCCAAGGACCTGCCGGAATTCGTCGAAGTTGACCTCGGCGCCCTGAAGGCTGGCGACAGCATCCACGTTTCCCAGCTCAAGCTGCCGGCCGGCGTCAAGGCCATTACTCATGGCGATGATGGTGTTGTTGTCGGTATCGTCGGCAAGGGCGGTGCTGAGGAAGAGGGCGCCGCCGAGTAAGTCTCGCGCGCAAACCAGGAAAGCCGCCGCCGGTGATCGCCGCCGGCGGCTTTTTGTCAATTAGGATCATCCTTCGGGTCTTGGTCGCGCTGTTTCCTCCGTTGCGCCAGATGCCGTCGGCTTGCCATTTCTTCATGTGCTGCTGCTGAATATCCCGCACATCGGCACTCCTGTCGTCATTACTCCCCGGTGTTTCCTCTCGGAACGAAAAGAATCCCGCATGCTCGCACCCCGCCTGATCGTCGGCCTCGGCAACCCCGGACCGGAATACGAAGCCACTCGCCATAATGTCGGTTTCTGGCTGGTCGACCGTATCGCGGCCGAACTGCGCGTCGAACTCGCCGTGCAGAGCAAGTTTTACGGCAAGGCCGGACGCAGCGGCGAACTCTGGCTGCTGCAGCCGACCACCTTCATGAACCGCTCGGGCCAGGCGGTGGCTGCGCTGGCCAATTTCTACAAGATCACCCCGGACGAAATCCTGGTCATCCACGACGAGCTTGATCTCGCCCCCGGCGCGATCCGCGTCAAGCAGGGCGGCGGCACCGGCGGCCACAACGGGCTCAAGGACATCCAGGCCAAGCTCGGCACGCCGAATTTCTGGCGCCTGCGCCTGGGTATCGGCCATCCGCGCACCCTCGGCCTGGCGCAGCAGGTCGCCGATTTCGTGCTGCACCAGCCGCGCAAGGAAGAAGTCCCGGCCATCGACGAAGCCCTGCATCGCTGCCAGCTGGCCCTGCCCCGCTTTCTCGCCGGCGACTACGCCAGCGCCCAACAACAATTGCACGGCGCGAGCCATCCGCCGAAAGCGGCGAGTCGCGACTAGACCGAACTCCGCGCCCCGCCACCTTTCTCACAAGGAACCACCATGTCTCTCAAATGCGGTATCGTCGGCCTGCCCAACGTCGGCAAGTCCACCCTGTTCAACGCCCTGACCAAGGCCGGCATCGAAGCGGCCAACTATCCCTTCTGCACCATCGAGCCGAACGTCGGCATCGTTGAAGTGCCGGACCCGCGCCTCAAGGCACTCTCGGAAATCGTCAAGCCGCAGAAGATCCAGCCGGCCATCGTCGAATTCGTCGACATCGCCGGTCTGGTCGCCGGCGCTTCCAAGGGCGAAGGCCTGGGCAACCAGTTCCTCGCCAACATCCGCGAAACCGACGCCATCGTGCACGTCGTGCGCTGCTTCGATGATCCGAACGTAATCCACGTCTCCGGCAGCGTCGATCCGATCCGCGACATCGAAGTGATCGACACCGAATTGGCCCTCGCCGACATGTCGACCGTGGAAAAGGCGCTCAACCGCTACAAGAAGCCGGCCAACGCCGGCGACAAGGAAGCCAAGATCCTGGTCGCCGTGCTCGACAAGTGCATGACCCAACTCGACCAGGGCAAGCCGGTGCGTGCGCTCGACCTGTCGAAGGAAGAATGGGCCAGCCTCAAGCCCTTCTGCCTGATCACCGCCAAGCCGGTGCTTTACGCCACCAACGTCGCCGACACCGGCTTTGTCGACAATCCGCTGCTCACCGCCGTGCAACAGCATGCCGCCGCCGAAGGTGCCGAAGTGGTCGCACTATGCGCCAATATTGAAGCCGAAATCGCCGACCTCGAAGATGCCGACAAGGTCGAATTCCTCGCCTCGATGGGCCTCTCCGAAGCCGGCCTCGACCGCCTGATCCGCGCCGGCTACAAGCTGCTCGGCCTGCAGACCTACTTCACCGCCGGGGTCAAGGAAGTCCGCGCCTGGACCATCCACAAGGGCGACACCGCACCGCAGGCGGCCGGCGTCATCCACACCGACTTCGAACGCGGCTTCATCCGCGCCCAGACCATCGCCTTCGCCGACTTCATCGCCTACAAGGGCGAAGCTGGCGCCAAGGAAGCCGGGAAGATGCGTGCCGAAGGCAAGGAATATGTCGTGCATGACGGTGATGTGATGAACTTCTTGTTCAACGTCTGAGCCAAAATAGCTGTTTTCAGGTGTTCGCTGATGTTTTTAATATCACATAACACCATGAAAATAAAGGATTCTATGACCGCTTTTGTTCGTGAGTGTTCATTGACATCCGGCAAAGCTGGGGGCATGATTTGGGGCATATAGGAAACGCGCCCCCACCGACCGGAGGAACCATGCCCCCTGATAACCTTGAAACCCTCACCAGCACTGGAGATGGCGACCTCCAGCATGCCCCCACTCACATTGCAGTCCGTGCCCCCAAGAGGGGAATTAGCGATGCTGCCTTGCGTGCAGCCAAGCCCGCCGCCAAAGCATACAAACTTGCCATCGGCGGAGGCTTATACCTTGAGGTGATGCCGGGCGGCTCAAAGTTGTGGCGCTGGAAATATCGGATTGGCGGGAAAGAAAATCGCTACGCTATGGGCAGCTATCCCGAGTTGTCGCTCAAGGAAGCGCGGGAAGAAACTGAAGCGGCCCGCAAGCTCGTCAAGCAGGGCGTTCATCCGGCACAGCAAAAGCGACTTGATCGAATCCAGACCGGCCAAGAGCATGCTAACACGTTTGAAGCCATCGCCAAAGAATGGCTTGCGCTGAAAGACTGGGAAGACATTACCAAGAAGCGCCGACTCGACATGCTGACGCGCGTTGTTTTCCCCCATATCGGGAAGCTGCCAGTTCGGCAGATCGTTCCTGCACACATTCTCAATATTCTGCAACGCTCAGCAAGCGACAATGGAATATCCGTCGCCAACGAAGCAAAGCGAACAATGTCCGGCGTCTTCGAATTCGCGGCTTCCACGCTCCGAGTGGATTCCGACCCGGTTTATCCGGTACGCAAATCCTTGCCACCCAACAAAACACAACACAAACGACCGCTTTCATCGGTTGAGATTGGCAAGCTGCTGCTGGACATCGACGGGCACGGCGGCAACTATCAGACTCAATGCGCCTTCAACCTAATGTGGCTGACACTGGCACGCCCTTCCGAAGTGGTGGAAGCGGAATGGTCAGAGTTCGACCTTGATGCAGCAATCTGGCGTATTCCCCCGGAACGGATGAAGAAGCGCAAGGAGCATCTGATTCCCTTGCCGCATCAAGCCGTAAAGTTGCTTCGTGGAATGCTGACTATTACGGGCGACAAAAAGCATCTTTTCCCTCACCGTGACCACCGCACCAAACCGATGGTCGCGGCTTCATTCCGGCAAATGCTGAATGTCCTCGGCTGGGGCGGAAAGTTTAGCCCGCATGCCACCAGAACGACAGGCAGCACGCGCCTCAATGAAATGGGCTATTCAGCCGATTGGATCGAGCGACAACTTGCGCACGAGGAACCCAATTCTGTACGCCGCACCTACAACCATGCCGACTATCTAAAAAATCGAGCCACAATGATGCAACAGTGGGCCGACCTTTTGGACGAGTGGAAAAAGGGTGACAGCAACATTGTGCCGATCAAGCCTGACGTTGCAGCTTGATGGAGTGGCGGCAAGCTGTTGATTGAATATGTTGCGATTTCGAAAGAATCGCAACATATTTGAGCCTCTTGCAAAAGGCTGCTTGCGAGCGGGATTTTCCGCTCTGGAGTGGAAAAACGGAAGGTGCGGGCGGCCATTTCTGGCATGATGCGGTTCTCGAAGCCAACATCATAACGCCCGCCCCATGAATGCTATCC
>NZ_JAKLLH010000005.1 GCF_023150235.1 Azonexus sp. | reverse complement strand
TGTTCATCGGCTCGCAGATTACGATCCACGCTTCCTCCCCACGCTCGGTCACCCTCACGCAGTTGCGCTTCACTTCGTTCGCTGTGATCAACTTGCGGCGGGACTTGCACCCGCAGGAGTGCGCCCATGCTGGGCGCACAGGAAATAAAAAAGCCAGTCAAATGACTGGCTTCTTTATTAATCAATCGCACCAACTTCAATTCTTTCGCGCCTTTATATCTTCCACATCATACCCCCTGTTTTTGAGGGTCCCAAAGGCTATCGCCTTTTCTTTTGAAGATTTTCCAAAGAAACCGTCGCTATGAACAATCTTAAGCAATTCTTCGTCACTCAGATCTTCATACTTCTGCCTAATTTCACGAGTTTCATTGGCTGATTTTTCTAACTCGTTGTATACAGCAGTTCCTGCATTTTTTGCAACTTCAAATGCCTTGTCCCAGAACCCCATTTCCATCCCCTGTAAAAATTGGTTTTAAGAATACTTCGCACCACACCCGCGACAATTTCCGTTGAAAACTTTGTTTTCTCCGCAGTTGGAACACCGCTTGCCCTGCCCGCCTTTGCCATCATTAGCTGGCAAGGTCATGGTGTAGTTGCACTTAGAGCACTCTCGCCCGGTAGGTGTTTGGAAGAACGTTTGTTCACCGCACTTGGGGCACATTTTTCCAGCCATCGTCACAGCACCTTTCATGTATGTGTGTATATGTGTATGGCGAGTGTACGAGTGCGGACCACCCCGGTCAAGTTTTCCGGCAGTTGCCTTTGCAGATTTTGGCAAAAAGTTGTCAAACTTTCTTTTGACAAAATTTTAATTAAAAGGGGTCAGGGTCATTTAATTCATCGACTTCATCGGCTGGCAGCCTCTTGTCGACGGCGCCTACCTGCACGCGAAACAATCAAAGGGGCCAGGCACAATTTCGACAATCCAGGCCACTCAACAAATACCGGAAACTACTGGCTTGTTAGCACTTACTCGAGACGGCTTGGAAAAATATGTTTTCTTGACGTTCACCGTGGGCAATCGCGACTTGCCGACTATTGCCATCACGACGCCACCGGGTGCAGGCAGCGCAACCCTCGGGCAAGTGTATCCAGCCCCCAAAATGAGTAATCCCCCCTTGGAGATGCACCAAGAGGGGGCCATCATGCGCGCTGATCTCAAGCAGTGTTCGCCAATGGACTTTTCAAAAACCACCTTGCACCACATTCTCGACAGTCTGACTTCTGCCGAATGCAGCAAAGCCATCCTGGCGCAGCAGATCGGCAATCTTGCAACTCTGTCCAAGAAACCGCAGCTTGACCCAGAAACGACGGCCAGCCTCCATAGCTGCCGCACATTACTGCAGATACCGCTGGAGAAGTTGCTTCTGGAACAGGGGAGGGTTCCGCAGGACATTGCCCCCGAGAAATGAACATGGATAAACGATGTCCTTGCGAGCATTCCAACAAGCACGTCCTGGCCGATCCGATTAATGGTGGCTATTGCAGCAAGTGCGCGCAGTTCGATGAGACTACCTTCGAGGCACACTGGCACCCGGCTTATTTTCCGCTGTTTTCCTTCATTCACCGCTTCATGCGGCGCAACCTGGCAGAAGCACAGAGTGATTATCTGGCCAACAAAATTGCTTCTGAAATCTGGATCCACAACATGGGCCACCTGCTCGCGGAAGACGGAAAATATATGCAACACGCCGGGCAACTCGAAGAAGATACCAGTCGCAGGCAGTTACTGAGGAAGTGCAACACCTATTCGATCTCTCAGTATCTCGGCATCCCGCAGGAAACTGCCCGCCGCAAGATTCGGCAACTCATCGAGCGAGGCTGGGTCATCAAGGAAAACGACGGCTCGCTGATCATTTCAGCGGCCTGCGAGGCAGAATTCAAACAGGAGTTCATCACCGAGACCATGCGCGACTTTGTCAGCACCGCGCGCGCGGTATTTGCGCTGCTGGATATCGAAGCCAAACCCGAGCCACCGCCCGACCAGCCATGAGGCCAGGCCAATGAAACAGGGCCCACGCCGTGCCCTGATCGTCGATGACCTGAACGTCATCCGCCACATTTTGATGCTGACTCTGAAAAACCATGGCTTCGAAGTAATGGGTGCCAGCGAAGGCCGGGTAGCCCTCGACTGGCTGGCGAAACGCCGCTTCGACTTGATCCTTTGCGACTGGAATATGCCAAGAATGAATGGCAGCGAGTTGGTTACGGCGATCCGCGTCAAGCATAAGGACATTCCGATCATCATGGTCACGGCTGAAGGCGACCCCGTGCTGGTCAAGGAGCTGCTCGCCCTCGGCGTCAATGGCTACGTGATCAAGCCCTTCAGGGTTGACACTCTGCTCGCTGCAGTCAAAAAAATCTTTCCCGACCTGGGATAACCCACTCACCCAGCTCACCATATGCAGATCGACATTTCAAGCCACATCGGCAACCACCAACTGACCATCCGGATCGCCGGCAAGTTCACCTTCCAGGCACACAATGAATTCAGGAAATCATTTCATGGCTTGCTGAGCGAGCAGATCGCCGTAGTAACACTCGATTTCGCCGAACTCGACTATATCGACAGTTCGGCACTGGGAATGCTGCTGACGTTGCGGGCTGCCTGCGAAAAGCTGCCGAACAAGATCAGACTCATCAACAGCACTCCCAAGGTCAAGGCCATCCTCAAAATTGCCAATTTTGAGCGGCTCTTCGAAATTTCTTAAATGACGAGATAACTTCTTTACCGGATCAGCGATGCGCTCAAGGCGCCGCGATCTTGCCGCTCCCCGCAAAGCCGGCGTAACCGGGTCACGGACGATCTCATCGCCGCTTTCTGTAGCCGTTGGCTGGCAGTCGGTCGCTGCCCGCAGCGCGCAATTCGATCAAGAACATTGCCGTCCACGGTCAACCCGGAAATTAGCCAAAAACCACGGTCGACCGTGAAATTGGCGCAAAACCGGCTTGCCTGCAGCATACCGGCAGGTAATTTTCCGGCGATAATCCCCGACCCGGCCGGGCTCCGGCCATTTTCGCCCTCGTCGCCACTTCGAGCAGATCGACGCCGTGCTCAATTAAATGAGTCGCGTCCCACAGGGATTCCCTTTGGTCATAGCGGTGGCGCAGGCTGTGCGGGGTGATCTTTTTTTTAAACCGCAGTCGGCGGCAACCTGACGCAAGGTCTTCTGCACGCCGCCGCGATCCAGCGGCGAAGTCGCCTGCACCGCGCCTTTCAGGCCGCCATGGCGATTGGGAAAGAGCAGTTCCGGATGGCGATGCGTTTGCCAGAAGCGGCGCAACACCGTCAGCGTCGCCGGGGCCAGGGGCACGAAACGATCCCGGTTACCCTTGGCATCGCGCACCTGAACGCGCATGCGTGTCGCGTCGATGTCGCTCACCTTGAGCGCCAGCCCCTCGCCCAGACGCAAACCCAGGCTGTAAAGGGTGAAATACAACACCCGGTAGCTCAAGACCCGCGTCGCTGAAAAGAGCCGCTGCGCCTCGTCGACCGTGACAATGTCCGGCAGCCGCTGGCACTTGGGCGGCTTGATCAGATGGGGCATCGCCCAGGGCTTCTTGAGCACATGGACGGTGAAAAACTTCAGCCCGTAGAGATCGAGCTTCACCGCACTCCACGAATGCGCGCCGATCAGGTCGCTGAAATACTCGGTCAGCTGCGCTTCCGAAAGATCGTCGATGCGGTAGTCGAAATACCCGCCCAGGTGCCGGATGGCTCGGGCGTAGGCGTCAATCATCTTGGGCTGCAGCCCCTTGAGTTTCAGGTGCTTGAGTTTCAGGTGCTTGAGTTTCAGGTGCTTGAGATGGCTGTCATGCTGCCGGGCAAAATGCGCCGGAAAATTGCTTGACATACCGGCTTATCCTCTTGAAATATCGCAGAATCGGTCCCTTCACAACGAAGGAACCGACATGCAGAATAATTCAGCGCCAGCAACCGGGCGACCTCTCCGCGTAGCGGCTTCGTTCAACCCGGCGGTCCACACGGACGCTGCGCGATAAAGCCGCGCAGCGCCGGTCACCTCTACGTTGGGCGTCTTGAAGCGCCCGCTTGACCGTCGTACGCATTAGCGTACCATGGGCGCTTCTTTGCAAGGAAGATGAAATGAACACACTTACCGCCAGCGAAGCTCGCGCAAACCTATACCGCCTCATTGACCAAACGGCAGAGTCACATGAGCCAATCATCATTTCAGGGAAACGCAGCAGTGCCGTTCTGCTCTCTGCGGAAGACTGGAGCGCAATTCAGGAAACCTTGTACCTGCTAGCCGTACCTGGCATGCGAGAGTCCATCAAAGTTGGCATGGCCGAGCCCCTCGCAAATAGCTCGAAGGCGCTTAAGTGGTGAGTTGGGAAATTGCTTATGCCAAGCAAGCCATGAAAGATGCAAAAAAGCTTGCTGCAAGTGGTCTTAAGCCAAAGGCACAGGAACTGCTGGCTATTCTTGCGGGTGACCCGTTTCAAAACCCACCGCCCTTTGAAAAGTTGGTAGGTGATCTGGCAGGCACCTACTCTCGTCGCATCAACATTCAGCACCGCATGGTCTACGAGGTCTTCACTAAAGAAAAAACGGTTCGCGTCTTGCGCATGTGGACCCACTATGAGTGAGGAGACGCCCAGCCTATCCATCAACACGGACGCTGGCGATGAAGCCACCCGCGCCGGTTATGTCAGACGTTGAGCATCAGCTTTTCATAGCTGTCACGGGCAGCCTAGGGTCGATAGCCCCCCCCCCACGACCAACCCAAAATCCCCCCCAAAACCCCGGTCGACCGTAGCACCCCCTATTTCGACAACCCACGCATCGCCCGTTCCAGCCCGTCCAAGGTCAGCGGGTACATGCGGTTGTGGCAGAGTTGGCGGAGCATGCGGATCGATTGCGTCCATTCCCACTGCCCTTCCGGCAGCGGGTTGAGCCAGGCGGCGTGCAGCCAGGTGGCGAGCAGGCGTTCCATCCAGACGGCGCCGGGTTCCTGGTTCCAGTGTTCGACGCTGCCGCCGGGGTGGCTGATTTCGTACGGGCTCATGCTGGCGTCGCCGACGAAGACCAGCTTGTAGTCCGGGCCGTAGGTGTGGAGCACATCCCAGGTCGACAGCTTTTGGTCGTGGCGGCGGCGGTTGTCCTTCCACACGCCCTCATAGACGCAGTTGTGGAAGTAGAAATGTTCCAGGTGCTTGAACTCGGCACGGGCGGCGGAAAACAGTTCTTCGCAGACCTGGATGTGGTCGTCCATCGAGCCGCCGACGTCGAGGAAGAGCAGCACCTTGACCGCGTTGTGGCGTTCCGGGCGCAGGTGCAGGTCGAGCATGCCGCCGTTGCGAGCGGTGCCGGCGATGGTGCTGTCGAGGTCAAGCTCGGTGGCCGCGCCCTGACGGGCAAAACGGCGCAGGCGGCGTAGAGCGACCTTGATGTTGCGCACACCCAGCGCCAGCGTGTCGTCCAGGTTGCGAAATTCGCGCTGTTCCCAGACCTTGACGGCGGTGCGATTGCCGGCCGATTCGCCACCGATGCGCACACCTTCCGGGTGATAACCGCCATGACCGAAAGGCGACGTACCGCCAGTGCCGATCCATTTGCTGCCGCCGGCGTGCCGCTCCTTCTGTTCGTCCAGCCGCTGCTTCAGGGTTTCGAACAGCTTTTCGTAGCCCAGTTTTTGCAGCTTGAGCCGGTCTTCCTCACTTAAATGGCGCTTGGCGGCCAGACGCAGCCATTCCTCCGGCACCAGCACGTCCATGCCCGGCAAGGCTTCGATACCCTGGAAGTATTCGCCAAAGGCGCGGTCGAAGCGGTCGTAGAGCGCCTCGTCCTTGATCAAGAGCGCGCGGGCGATCAGGTAGAAATCGTCCAGGCTGCCGCTGACCAGCCGCGCTTCCAGCGCTTCGAGCAGGGCCAGCAATTCCTTGGTCGACACCGGCAGTTGCCGCGCCCGCAGGTGCAGCAAGAAATCGATCAACACGGGATCAGCCCTTGCGGCGGGCCATGAAGGCCAGGCGCTCGAAGAGGTGGATGTCCTGCTCGTTCTTGAGCAGCGCGCCGTGCAGCGGCGGAATGGCATCCTTGCTGTCCTTGGCGCGCAGCACTTCCGGCGGGATGTCTTCGGCCAAGAGCAGCTTCAGCCAGTCGATCAGTTCGCTGGTCGAGGGCTTTTTCTTCAGGCCCGGCACCTCGCGCAGGTCGAAGAAGACTTCGAGCGCTTCCTTGAGCAACTCGTGCTTGAGCGCCGGGAAATGGACATCGACGATGCGCTGCATGGTCGCCTTGTCCGGGAACTTGATGTAGTGGAAGAAGCAGCGGCGCAGGAAGGCGTCCGGCAATTCCTTCTCGTTGTTCGAGGTGATGATGATCAGCGGACGATGCTTGGCCTTGAGCGTCTTCTGCAGCTCGTAGCAGTGGAACTCCATGCGGTCGAGCTCGCGCAGCAGGTCGTTGGGGAATTCGATGTCGGCCTTGTCGATCTCGTCGATCAGCACCACCGCCGGCACCTCGCACTCGAAGGCCTGCCACAGCACGCCGGGGACGATGTAGTTGGCGATGTCGTGCACACGCGGGTCGCCGAGCTGCGAGTCGCGCAGGCGGGACACCGCGTCGTATTCGTAGAGGCCCTGCTGCGCCTTGGTCGTCGATTTCACATGCCACTGGAAGAGCGGCATGTTGAGTGCCCGCGCCACTTCCTCGGCGAGCAGTGTCTTGCCGGTGCCCGGCTCACCCTTGATCAGTAGCGGGCGTTGCAGGGCAATGGCGGCATTGACGGCGAGCGTCAGGTCGCGGGTGGCAACGTAGGAATCGGTACCTTCGAATTTCATGGCGGTTCTCGTGGGGATTGTTTTTGGATCGGGATGATTCCGAAGAGCGGGTGGCGAGCCTGTCGGCATGTCATTACCGAGGCGACAGGGGGCGCGGGCCGTGCTGAAGACCGGCGCGGCAGCGGATCAGGAGGCTTGCGCCGCCTTGAGTGCCAGCGCCCGGTCGTAGAGCGCATTCTTGCCGGCGCCGGTGATTGCCGCCGCCAGCTTGGCCGCTTGTTTGACCGGCAGGCCGTCGGCGAGCAGCAGTCCAAGCACCCGCTCGCCTTCACCGTCGTCGCTATTGGCCGGGGCGCCGGAAACGATCAGCACGAACTCGCCGCGCTGGCGGTTGCTATCGGCCTTGAGCCAGTCGAGCGCGGCAGCCAGCGGGCCGCTGTGGATGCTCTCGAAGAGCTTGGTCAGTTCGCGGGCGATCACCAGCGTGCGCTCGCCGAGCAGTTCGGCGAGGTCGCCGACGGTATCGAGAACCCGGTGCGGGGCTTCGTAAAAGACCAGCGCCGCCGGCGTCGCGCGCAGGCTGTCGATGGCTTGCCGGCGCTGGCCGGCCTTGCTTGGCAGGAAGCCGTAGAACAGGAAATGTTGGTCGCCGAGGCCGGATGCCGACAGCGCGGTGGTCGCCGCGCAGGGGCCGGGCAGCGGCACCACCCGGCCACCGGCGGCGCGCACCGCGGCGACGACGCGGGCGCCGGGGTCGGAGATGCCGGGGGTGCCGGCGTCGGAAATCAGCGCCACCGATTCGCCGGCCTGCAGCTTGTCGACGATCCGTGCCGCCGCTTCGTGCTCGTTGTGCTGGTGTGCCGGCAGCAGTCGTCCCGAGGCACCGAGCTGCTTGAGCAGCGGGCCGCTGTGGCGGGTGTCCTCGGCGGCGATCCAGGGCACCGCACGCAGCACCTCCTCGGCGCGGCGGGTGAGGTCGGCGAGGTTCCCCAGGGGCGTGGGGACGACGTACAATACGGAGTTTTCCATTGTCATTATTCCCGGCCTTGCCACAGGCAGCGGAAGCGCCGGGACGGGGGCCAAATGCGAAGAAGCGGCAACGATACCACCGTCGTCAAGGGGCGCGAAGCCGAGCTGGCGGCCGCCGGATTGCTGGAAAAAGCGGGTTTGCGCATTGTCGACCGTAATTTTCGCGTGCGTGGCGGCGAAATCGACCTGATCGCCCGCGACGGCGCGACCCTGGTTTTTGTCGAGGTGCGTTCGCGTCGTGGCAGCGGCTTTGGCGGTGCGGCAGCGAGCATCGATTTCGCCAAGCGTCAGCGCATTGTGCTGGCGGCGCGGCATTACCTGGCCCGTCACGGCGAATGCGACTGCCGTTTCGACTGCCTGCTGCAGGAAAACGGCCACTGGCACTGGCTGCGCGCCGCTTTCACCGCCGATGCCTGAACTCGCCTTCTTCATCCTGCGTTGCGCCCTGGCCGGCAGCCAATACCACGCACTGGCCGAGGTCGGCGCGGAAATGGCGGCGGGCGACCGCCTGGAACTGCAGCGCGAAGCCACCAATCGCCATGACCCGGAAGCCGTGGCCGTGCTCTGGCGGGGCCAGCGGATCGGCTACCTGCCGCGCACGCTCAACCGGCCGCTGGCCGAGGCACTCGACGAGGGCATCGCGCTGCATGCCCGCATCACCAGCCTGCACCTGGCGGCGACGCCGTGGCAGCGGCTGGAACTCACGGTCTACGCGGCGCTCTGAGGTAAAATCACCCCTCTTTTTTCCACCCGCCAAGGGAAGCATTTCATGGATCTGATCGCCCGCGTTGCCGAGAATTTCGAGGATAGCGCCCGTACCAAGCTCGAAGCCGTCGACCTGCTCGCCGCGCCGGTCGCCGCCGCCATCGAGACCCTGACCCAAAGCCTGCTCAACGGCGGCAAGATCCTCGCTTGCGGTAACGGCGGTTCAGCCGCCGACGCGCAGCACTTCGCGGCCGAACTGGTCGGCCGCTTCGAGGCCGAGCGCGGCGAACTGGCGGCGATTGCGCTGACCACCGACACATCGATCCTGACCGCGGTCGCCAACGACTACGCCTTCAGCCAGATCTTCGCCCGCCAGGTGCGCGCCCTCGGCCACGCCGGCGACGTGCTGCTGGCGATCTCGACCTCGGGCAATTCCGGCAACGTGATCGAGGCGATCAACGCCGCCCACGAACACGAGATGCGGGTGATCGCGCTGACCGGCCGCGACGGCGGCCAGATCGGCGAACTGCTGCGCGACGACGACATCCACCTGTGCGTGCCGGCGCAGCGCACCGCGCGCATCCAGGAAACCCACCTGCTGATCATCCACTGCCTGTGCGACGGGATCGACGCACTGCTGCTCGGAGTCGAGTAAGCAAGAAATTAGCGACAGGCATTCATGCCTGTCGGTCAAACATGTTTTGGAAGGGGTTTGCATCCCCTCCCGAAACGGTCGCCTGAAACCCCGGCCTTCAGGCCGGGGTCGGCTCCCACCGCCCTGAAGGGCGGGGTTTCAAACCGGAGTTAGTCTTACGATGAACAAGTCCCGCCTGACCCTCGCCGCGACCGCGCTGGCGTTGACCCTGCCGCTGTTGCAGGGCTGTTTCCCGGCCATCGTCGCCGGCACCGCCGCCGGGGTGATGAGCGCCCACGACCGCCGCAGCACCGGCACCCAGGCCGACGACGAAAGCCTGGAATGGAAGGCCGCCGACGCGATTCCGGCCAAGTTCCGCGACGCCGCGCACGTCAATGTCACCGCCTACAACCGGCGTTTGCTGCTGACCGGCGAAGTTCCCGGCGACGAGGCGCGCAGCGAAATCGAAGCTGCCGCCCGCGGCTTGCAGGGCGTGCGCGAGGTGTATAACGAACTGGTCGTCGCCGCCCCGTCCAGCCTCAGCGTGCGCAGCCGCGACAGCTTCGTGACCTCCAAGGTCAAGGCCCGGCTGGTCGATTCGCAGAAGATTTCGGCCAACCACGTCAAGGTCGTTACCGAGAACGGCCATACCTACCTGATGGGCATCGTCAGCGCCTACGAAGGCAAGGTGGCCGTCCAGGTTGCCCGCACCACCGACGGGGTGAGGAAAGTGGTCAACGTCCTCGAAGTCCTGCCCGATGCCGACATCAAGCGCCTCGACCTGGCCCCGGCCGGTGCCCAGCGTCCGGCCCCGGTCGAAAGCCGCTGAACGCCCCCGGCAAGCAGCCTCCCTCGCCCGGATTGCCATCGACGCCCCGGCTAGCGCCTTTGCCAGCTGGGGCGTCGGCACTTTTACCGCCTCGATCACGGTCGACCGTGATCGAGGGCCATTTCTTCTCAGCGCACGCTTGCCACCGGCGATGCGGGACTCAGGAAGCGTCCGCCATCGACATCAGGCTGGCGTTGCCGCCGGCCGCCGTGGTGTCGATCGAGATCGTGCGTTCGCTGGCGAAGCGCAGCAGGTAGTGCGGGCCGCCGGCCTTGGGCCCGGTCCCGGAGAGGCCTTCGCCGCCGAAGGGCTGGACCCCGACTACGGCGCCAATGATGTTGCGATTGACGTAGGTGTTGCCGACGTGCAGGCGCTCGGTGATGAAGGCGACGGTTTCATCGATCCGGCTGTGGATGCCGAGGGTCAGGCCGTAGCCGGTGGCGGCGATGCTGGCGCAAAGCTCGGCCAGCTGGTCGGAACGCCAGCGGACGAGGTGCAGGATCGGCCCAAAGACCTCGCGCTGCAGGCGTGCGATGCTGTCGATCTCGTAGGCGCGGGGGGCGAAGAAGCTCCCCTCCTGGCAGTTGGCGGGCAGCGTGCACACGTGGATTTCGCGGGCATCGGCGCTCAGGCTGCGGGCGTGGGCTTCGAGCGCGGCACGGGCCTCGGCGTCGATTACCGGGCCGACGTCGGTGCGGATGTCGGCCGGGTCGCCGATCACCAGTTCCTGCATCGCGCCCTTGAGCATCGCGCAGACCTTGTCGGCGATGTCTTCCTGCACGCACAGGATGCGCAGCGCCGAGCAGCGCTGGCCAGCCGAGTTGAAGGCCGAGGCGACGACGTCGCGAACCAGTTGTTCGGGCAGCGCCGAGGAGTCGGCGATCAGCGCATTCTGGCCGCCAGTTTCAGCAATCAGCGGCACGATCGGGCCATCCTTGGCCGCCAGCGCGCGGGCAATGTGGCGGGCGACCTCGGTCGAACCGGTAAAGGCGACACCGGCGCAATGCGGGTCGGCGACCAGCGCGGCGCCAACTGCGCCGGCGCCGGGGACGAAGTGCAGCACGTCGACCGGAATCCCGGCGGCGTGCAACACTTCGACTGCCAGCGCACCGCTCAGCGGTGTCTGCTCGGCGGGTTTGGCGACCACGCAGTTACCGGCGGCGAGCGCAGCGGCGATCTGGCCGACAAAAATCGCCAGCGGGAAATTCCACGGGCTGATGCAGACGAAAACGCCACGTCCGTACAGGCTGAGACGGTTCTTCTCGCCGGTCGGGCCGGGCAGTTCCAGCGGTGCCGAGAAGCGGTTGCGGCCTTCCTTGGCGTAGTAGTGGCAGAAGTCGATGGCTTCGCGCACTTCGGAAACCGCATCGCCCTGGGTGCGGCCGCCTTCGCGGACGATCAGGGCGACCAGTTCGGGCATCTTTTCCTGCATCAGGCGCCCGGCGCGGTCGAGCGCGGCAGCGCGGGTCGAGACCGGGGTCATTTCCCAGCGCCGGTAAGCAGCGGCGGCCTGGCGCATCGCTGCGGCCGCCTGTTCCGGGCTGGCCTCGACCCAGTGGCCAAGCAATTCCTGACGGTTAGCGGGGGCGTACAGCGCCTGCTCCGGGCCGGCCAGCACGGCGCCGCCGACGATGGGGGCGGCGCGATAGGTCTGCTGCCGGCTGGTGACGAGCGCGGCGGCGAGGTCGCTGATGGTTTTTTGATCGAACATGTCGATTCCCTCACTATTGGGTCGTTCGTCGCCGGCCGCGCGATACAGTTGCACGGGCAGCGGAATGCGTGGATGGCGGAGGCCGGCCGGGCCGGCGGCAAAGGCAGCAACTTTTTCACAGGGATCGACGAGCAGGTCGTCAATCGGCAGGTCGGCGTCGGCGATCCGGTTGACAAACGACGAATTGGCGCCGTTTTCGAGCAGGCGGCGGACCAGGTAGGCGAGCAGGTCCTCGTGCGTGCCGACCGGGGCATAGACCCGGCAGGCAATGTTCCAGCGCTCGGGGCCGACGATCTGGTCATAGAGTTCCTCGCCCATGCCGTGCAGGCGCTGGTATTCCCAGTCGTCGCCGGCCCCGGCCTCGGCGGCGATCTGGGCGACGGCGGCCAGGGTCTGGGCGTTGTGGGTGGCGAAGGCCGGGTAGAAGGCTACCCGGTCGGCGAGCAGGCGGCGGGCGCAGGCGAGGTAGGAAACATCGGTCGACTGCTTGCGGGTGAATACCGGGTAGTCGCTCAGGCCGCGCTCCTGCGCCAGCTTGATTTCGGCGTCCCAGTAGGCGCCCTTGACCAGGCGCACCATCAGCCGGCGGCCGGCACGGCGGGCCAGGTCGGCGAGCCAGTCGAGGGTCGGCAGGGCGCGTTTCATGTAGGCCTGGACGGCGAGGCCGAGACCGTCCCAGCCGGCCAGTTCGGGGTCGAGGGCGAGGGCTTCGATCAGGTCGAGCGAGATTTCGAGGCGGTCAGCTTCCTCGGCGTCGATGGTGAAGCCGATGTTGTGTTGCTTGGCGAGCGCGGCCAGTTTTTTGACCGTCGGCAACAGCTCGCGCAGCACCCGTTCGTGCTGGCTGGCTTCGTAGCGCGGATGCAGCGCCGACAATTTGACCGAGATCGATGGTGCTGCCAGCGGCGGCAGCCCGTTGGCAGCCTGGCCGATGGCGGCGATGGCGCGGGTGTAGGACTCGTAATAGCGGAGTGCATCCTCGCTGGTGCGGGCGGCTTCGCCGAGCATGTCGTAGGAGTGGCGGTAGCCGCGTTTTTCGGCGCTCTGGGCGCGCTCCAGGGCTTCGCCGATATTGCGGCCCATCACGAACTGCTTGCCGAGAATGCGCATCGCGGTCAGCGTTGCCTGGCGGATCACCGGTTCGCCGATTCTGGCCACCAGCTTGCCGAGGGTGCCGCCCGGATGCTTGTCCTCGTCGCCGAGCTTGATGATGCGGCCGGTCAGCATCAGCGCCCAGGTCGAGGCATTGACGAACAGGCTGTGCGAGGCGCCGAGCTTTTCGGCCCAGGCGGTGGCGCCGATCTTGTCCTTGATCAGGCGGTCGACGGTTTCGGCGTCGGGAATTCGCAGCAGGGCTTCGGCCATGCACATCAACACGATGCCTTCACGGGAGGAAAGGTCGTAGGTGTTGAGGAAGGCGTCGATGCCGGTGGTCTTGTTGCGCTCGGCGCGAACCTGGGCGACCAGCGGGCGGGCGCGTTCGAGAATCTGGTATTGCCCGGCGGGGGTGAAGCGGGCGAGACGGAGCAGTTCCTGCACGACTTCGTCTTCATCGGCCCGATGGCGGGCGCGGATACGGACGCGTAGCTGGCTGAAACGTCCGAATTGGCCGCTGGATTGCGGGGTGGGTGTGTCCATGTTCTTTTCCTCCACGTTGACCTGCCACTGGCGCCCGTCGGCGACGAAAGGGGGCGAAGGCAGCGCAGCGGATGGCGCCGATACTGCCGTTTCGGACACTTTCTGCCACCGACCTCCACCCTGCGACAATTTGTCGCGGAAGCGTCCGCCAGGCCGATTCACAACGGCAAACCGGGCGCGGCGAGTCCTGTTTTTCACCTCTTCCAGTTTGATGATCATCAATCTACCGCTAAACTTGCGCGTTCATAATCTGCCGCGCCATGCTTTTTGAACCCTCCCACCCCCCTGTCGATGCTCGCCGCTGAACAACTGGCCTGCGTGCGCGGTGAACGCCGCCTGTTTGCCAATGTCGGATTCCGTCTCGACGGCGGTGAGCTGCTCTATCTGCAGGGCCGCAACGGCGCCGGCAAGACCAGTCTGCTGCGCATGCTGATCGGCCTGCTGCCGCCGGAAGCCGGACAGATCCTGTGGCGGGGCCAGGACATCCACGAACAGATCGACGAATACCGCGCCGAGCTGTGTTACCTCGGCCACCACAACGCGATCAAGGAAGAGCTGACGCCGCTGGAAAACCTGCTGCTTTCGGCCCGCCTCGCCGACGAAACGCTGTCCGAGGACGATGCGCTCGACGCGCTGGAACAGGTCGGCCTCGCCGGACGCGAAGATCTGGCCTGCAAATACCTCTCGCAAGGCCAGAAGCGGCGCGTCGCGCTGGCCCGGCTGGTCAAGGAAAGACGGGCGCTGTGGGTGCTCGACGAACCCTTCGTCGCGCTCGACGTGGCAGCCGTCGCCTGGCTCGCCGGAATCATTTCGGGGCATCTGCAGCGTGGCGGTCTGGCGGTGATGACCACCCACCAGCCGGTCGACATCCCCGCCGGCACGGTCCGCGAATTGCGGCTGGGATGAGGGTGCCGAGATGCTGAAAATCATTGCCGCGGTGATCGGCCGCGACCTCAAGCTGGCGCTGCGCCGTCAGGCCGATATCGTTTCGGCACTGTTCTTCTTCATCATCGTCGTCAGCCTGTTCCCGCTCGGCGTCGGCCCGGAGCCCGACCTGCTGCGCAAGCTGGCCCCCGGTGTGCTGTGGGTGGCGGCACTGCTGGCGACGATGCTCTCGCTGCCGCGCCTGTTCGCCGACGACCACCGCGACGGCACCCTCGAACAACTGGCGCTGGCGCCGCATCCGCTCGGCCTTGCGGTGACCGGCAAGGTCTTCGCCCACTGGCTGGTCTCCGGCCTGCCGCTGGCCTTGCTGGCGCCGGTCCTCGGACTCCAGTTCGACCTGCCCACCGACGCCTTGCTCGTGCTGACCGGCAGCCTGCTGCTCGGAACCCCGGCGCTGTCGGGGATCGGCGCCATCGGCGCGGCACTGACCCTCGGCCTGCGCGGCGGCGGCATCCTGCTCTCGCTGCTGGTTCTGCCTTTGTACATCCCGGTGCTAATATTCGGCGCTGGCGCGGTTGACGCGACGGTGGCCGGACTCGGGGGAGAAGGCCATCTTTCCCTGCTTGCCGCGCTGACTTTTGCCGCTCTCGGCTTTGCCCCCTGGGCTTCGGCCGCCGCCTTGAAGATCGCCCTCGAATGAAAGATCGCTTCAATCTCTATCGCTTCGCCTCGCCGGCGACCTTCTACCCGCTCGCCGGCCGGATGATCCCGTGGTTCGCCGCGTTCGCCGCACTGTTCGGCCTCGCCGGGCTCTATCTCGGAATGCTGGTCGCACCGACCGACTTCCAGCAGGGCGAAGGCTACCGGATCATCTTCATCCACGTCCCGGCGTCGTGGATGTCGATGTTCATCTACCTGGTGATGGCTTTCTGGGCCGCCATTGGCCTCGCCTTCAATACCCGGCTGTCGGGCATGATGGCGCAGGCGCTGGCGCCAACCGGCGCACTGATGGCCTTCCTCTCGCTGTGGACCGGGGCGCTGTGGGGCAAGCCGATGTGGGGCGCCTGGTGGGTCTGGGATGCCCGACTGACCTCCGAATTGATCCTGCTCTTCCTCTATATCGGTTACATGGCGTTGGTTGCCGCGATCGACGACCCGCGCCGCGCCGACAAGGCCGGCGGCCTGCTGCTGCTGGTCGGCGTGGTGAACATCCCGATCATCTATTTCTCGGTGCAATGGTGGAACACGCTGCACCAGGGTTCGAGCGTCAACCTGACCAAATCGTCGATGGCCGTGACCATGCTCTGGGGCATGCTGCTGATGGCCTTCTGCTTCTGGTCCTACGCGATTGCCGTCGCCCTTGCCCGGGTCCGCAGCATCCTGCTCGAACGCGAACGCCACACCGACTGGGTCAAGGCCGAACTGCTCGGCGTCGGCGACGGAGAACGCGCATGATCTACTGGAACAGTTTCGGCGATTTCATCGCCATGGGCGGCTATGGCTTCTACGTCTGGGGCTCGTTCGGCCTGACGGTGGCGATCATGGCGATCGAACCGGTACTGGTCGGTCGCCGGCTGAAAAACACGCAGGCCCGCCTGAAACGGCAGTTGCGTGCCGAATCGAGGAAGGAAACCGCATGAAATCCCGTCACAAGAAACTGGCGCTGATCGGTGGCGCGCTGGCCGTGCTCGGCATCATCGCCGCACTGGTGCTGAATGCGCTGAACAGCAATATCGCGCTCTATATTTCGCCGACCGATGTCGCCGCCGGCAAGGCGCCGCAGGACAAGCTGTTCCGTATCGGCGGGATGGTCAAGGAAGGCAGCGTCAGCCGCCAGGCCGACGGCGTGACCATCGCCTTCATCGTCACCGATACCGAGAAAGACATCACTGTCCACTACAAGGGCATCCTTCCCGACCTCTTCAAGGAAGGCAAGGGTGTCGTTGCCCAAGGTCGCCTGACCGCCGACGGCAGCTTCAGCGCGACCGAGGTACTGGCCAAGCACGACGAGAACTACATGCCGCCGGAAGCCGCCAAGGCGGTCAACGACGCACACACCCGCGCCGCCGAGAAGAAAGCCGAGGACGCTGTCGCCAAGCCAGCCAACTGACGCCCCTCCCGAACCGCCAATACCTGCCCCTGATTCCGGTCGCCGCCCGCCGGCGGCGACCTCACCGAGAGCCGTTCCCCGATGATTCCTGAACTTGGCCATTTCGCCCTCATCCTCGCGGCGCTGGTTGCCGTCGTTTTCGGCAGCCTGAGCCTGCTCGGCGCGCATCGCAACCAGCAGGCCTGGATCGCGCTGGCGCGGCCCGGCGCCAACGCCCTGGCCCTGCTGGTCACTTTCTCGTTCGCTTGCCTGACCCAGGCTTTCGTGGTCAACGATTTCTCGGTGGTCTATGTCGCGCAGCACTCGAATTCGCTGCTGCCGATCGAATACCGCGTCGCCGGCGTCTGGGGCGGCCACGAGGGCTCGCTGTTGCTGTGGATCCTGATGCTGACCTGGTGGGCTTTCGGTGTCGCGCAGTTCTCGCGCCAATTGCCCGACACGATGGTCGCCCGCGTACTCGGCACGCTCGGCCTGGTCGCCTTCGGCTTCCTGCTCTTCATCCTGTTTACGTCCAATCCCTTCGAGCGCCTGCTGCCCGGCGCCACCGAAGGTCGCGACCTGAATCCGCTGTTGCAGGATCCCGGTCTGGTGATCCACCCGCCGCTGCTCTACATGGGCTATGTCGGTTTCTCGGTGGCCTATGCCTTTGCCGTCGCCGCGCTGCTTTCCGGCCAGCTTGATGCCGCCTGGGCGCGCTGGTCACGGCCCTGGACCACGGCCGCCTGGGTCTTCCTGACCCTGGGAATCGCAATGGGCTCGTGGTGGGCTTATTACGAACTCGGCTGGGGCGGCTGGTGGTTCTGGGATCCGGTCGAAAACGCCTCATTCATGCCCTGGCTGATCGGTACCGCGCTGATGCATTCGCTGGCGGTGACCGAAAAGCGCGGCAGCTTCAAGAACTGGACGGTATTGCTGGCGATCTCGGCGTTCTCGCTGTCCCTGCTCGGCACCTTCCTGGTTCGTTCCGGCGTGCTGACCTCGGTGCACGCCTTCGCCACCGACCCGCGCCGCGGCGTCTTCATCCTGATCTTCCTGGTCGCGGTGATCGGCCTGTCACTGACGCTCTTCGCCTGGCGCGCGCCCAAGGTTGGCCTGGGCGGCCGCTTCGGACTGATCTCGCGCGAATCGATGCTGTTGGCCAACAACGTGCTGCTGGTCGTCGCTTGCGCCACCGTGCTGCTCGGCACACTTTACCCGCTGCTGATCGACGCGCTCGGCGTCGGCAAGATCTCGGTCGGCCCACCCTACTTCAACGCGGTCTTCGTGCCGGTGATGACACCGATCCTGTTCCTGGTCGGGATCGGTCCCTTCGCCCGCTGGAAGGAAGCCTCGCTGCCCGAATTGCTGCGCCTCACCCGCTGGGCGCTGGGTGCCGGTGCCATCGTCGCGGTCGCCCTGCCGCTGGTCTATGGCCAATGGAAGGCGATGACCGCGCTCGGCCTGTTCTTTGCCGCCTGGGTCGTGGTCACCGCACTGCAGAATTTTGCCGAACGGGTGCACCATACCCGTGGTGGACGCAGCCTGCTGACGGCTGTATTGGCACAGCCGCGCGGCTTCATCGGCATGCATCTGGCACACATTGGCGTTGCCGTTTTTGTCGTCGGCGTGACCATGGTGATGAGCTTCGAGCAGGAGAAGGACATCAAGATGGCGGTCGGCGATCAGGTTTCCGTCGCCGGCTACAGCTTCCGCTTCAACGGCGTGCGTCAGGTCGAGGGACCGAACTACGTGGCGATGCAGGGCAACTTCGATCTCACGGTCGACAACCGTTTTCTCCGCAAAATGAATCCGGAAAAGCGCAACTACCATTCGTCGGCGATGCCGATGACCGAGGCGGCAATCGATGCCGGCCTCCTGCGCGACGTCTATGTCTCGCTTGGCGAGCCGATCGACCGCGACAAGCCGGAAGGCGAATGGGCGGTGCGCGTCTACTACAAACCCTTTGTCGACTGGATCTGGGGTGGCTGCCTGCTGATGTCGCTGGGCGGCCTGCTGGCGATGCTCGACCGCCGCTATCGCGTTAAATCCCGGCGTGCCGCTGCCGCCACCGCTGGAGTGCAACAAGCAGCAAGAAATTAGCGACAGGCATTCATGCCTGTCGGTCAAACATGTTTTGGAAGGGGTTTGCATCCCCTCCCGAAACGGTCGCCTGAAACCCCGGCCTTCAGGCCGGGGTCGGCTCCCTCCGCCCTGAAGGGCGGGGTTTCAAACCGGAGTTAGTCTTACGATGAATCGTTACTACTGGATCATCGGCGCCTTTGCCGCCCTCGTCGCCCTGCTCGCCGTCGGGCTCAACCTGAACCCGCGCGACGTGCCCTCGCCGCTGGTCGGCAAACCGGCCCCGGTTTTCAAGCTGGCGGTACTGGCAGAACCGGAAAAGAGCGTCGGTCCCGAGGATTTCCGAGGCAAGGTCTGGCTGCTCAACGTCTGGGCTTCGTGGTGCGTCTCCTGCCGTCAGGAACACCCGGTGCTGGTTGAATTCTCGAAGAAGGTCGATGTACCGCTCATCGGCCTCAATTACAAGGAAGTTCGCGGCGACGGCGGCTTCGACATGAACAAGATGCCGGCCGACGAGGAGAAGAAGCTGGCGTTGCAGCGTGCCGGCAAATGGCTGTCCGAACATGGCGACCCGTACCGGCTGACGGTGATGGACCTCGACGGCCGCGTCGGTATCGACTACGGCGTCTACGGCGTGCCGGAAACCTACGTCATCGACAAGGCCGGCGTCATCCGCATGAAGCACACCGGACCGATCACTCCCGAGGTGCTGGCCAAGAAGATCATGCCCTTGCTCGCGGAGCTGAATCGATGAAACGCACCCTGAGCGCCCTGGCGCTGCTTTTTTGCCTTTTTTCCACGTCGACCGTGAGCATCGCCGATGCCGGGACCGAAGCCGCGCTGGCGGCCGACCCGGTCGCCGAAAAACGCCTGCAGGAATTGTCGGCCGAGTTGCGCTGTCTGGTCTGCCAGAATCAGAACATCGCCGACTCCAACGCCGAGCTGGCGCAGGATCTGCGTCGCGAGATCCGCGGCATGATCAAGGATGGCAAGAGCAACGGCGAAATCATCGACTTCATGGTTACCCGCTACGGCGATTTCGTGCTCTACCGGCCACCGCTCAAGGCCAGCACCCTGCTGCTCTGGGGCGGGCCGCTGCTGCTACTGATCGGCGGGATGCTCGCACTGCGCGCCTATCTGCGCCGGCGCAGCCTGCGACTGGCCGATGAAAAGCCGCTCTCGTCCGAGGAAATCCGCCGCGCCGAAGCCCTGCTCCAGGAAAACGAACCGAAATGACTCAATTCGCCCTCTTTGCGGCGCTGCTCCTCGCCGTCGTCCTCGCCTTCCTCCTGCCGCCACTGTGGCTGGGACTGCGCCGGCAACCCGCCGCCGATCGCAAGGCAACCAACCTGGCCATCTTCCGCGACCAGCTCGCCGAACTGGAACGCGAACAGGCCGAAGGCACGCTGGCCGAGGCCGATTTCGCGCAGGCACGCAGCGAGTTGCAAAAACGCCTGCTGGAAGAAGTTGACCGTGGTGAAGAGGAAAACCAGACCGTCAGCCATGCACCGACCCGCAAGACGGCACTTGTCCTGCTGATCGCCTTGCCGCTGCTGGCAGTTGGCGGCTACACCCTGCTCGGCAACCCACGCGCACTCGACCCGACGCAAACGCTTGCCCAGGCGAAACTGTCGCCGGAAGAAATCGATGCCATGGTCGAAAAACTGGCCGCCAAAGTCGCCGCCAACCCCGACGACATGCAGGGCTGGCTGATGCTGGCCCGCTCCTACAAGGTGCTCGGCCGCTACCAAGAGGCGATCAAGGCCTACGCCCGCGCCGAAAAAGAAGTGCTCAAGGAACCCGACCTGCTCGCCAGCTACGCCGAAACCATCGCCATGGCCGGCGGCAACCAGGGGCTGCAGGGCAAACCGGCGGAGTTGGTCGAAAAGGCGCTCAAAATCGATCCCAAACACGGCCACAGCCTGTTCCTGGCCGGCGCCGCCGCGATGGAACGCGGCGACCGCAAGGCGGCGATCGGCTACTGGGAGGCGCTGTTGCCGCAGGTCGAGCCGGGTTCGGAGATCGACCAGATGCTGCGTAGCGGCATCGACAAGATGAAGGCCGTGCAGTAAACATGGTCGACCTGGCGCGGCGCGGCTTCTTTCGCGGTCGACCGCGCCCGCGGGCTGAAAACCGCCCGCCCTGGGCGCTTGCCGAAACGGCTTTCATCGATGCCTGCAGCCGCTGCGACGACTGCCGGCAAGCCTGCCCGCAAGGCATCATCGTCAGCGGCGACGGCGGCTACCCGACGCTGGATTTCGCCGCCGGCGAATGCACCTTCTGCGGCGACTGCGTTCGCGCCTGCCGCAGCGGCGCCCTGCAACAAGGGGAGGCAACTCCGCCATGGACGCTGAAGGCCCGAATCGGCACGGCCTGCCTGCCGCTACAGGGTATCGAATGCCGTATCTGCGGCGAACATTGCGATGCGCGTGCAATCCGTTTCCCACCGCGTCTCGGCGGGGCGGCATGGGCGCAGCTGGATCCCGAAACCTGTACCGGCTGCGGCGCCTGTTTCGCCCCCTGTCCGGCCGGCGCCATTATTTTCGGGGCATCATAGCCTTCGTTCCGGCCACGCGCTGACGTGCCCGCCCGGAATATGTTTTAATGCAAAAAAACGCCTGGAGCCCCAAGATGAGCCAAGAAAAATTCCGCCTGGTCACCCGCAGCGACTTCGACGGCCTGGTTTGCGCCGTGCTGCTGAATGAACTCAAGCTGATCGACGACATCAAGTTCGTGCATCCGAAAGACATGCAGGACGGCAAGATCGAGATCACCGACCGCGACATCACCACCAACCTGCCCTACGTTGCCGCCGCACACCTGGCTTTCGACCACCATTTGTCGGAAACCCTGCGCAACAGCGGCGAACGCAAGAACCACATCATCGACCCGCAAGCCCCGTCGGCGGCCCGCGTGGTTTATGACTATTACGGCGGTAAACAGGCTTTCCCGAGCATCGCCGACGACATGATGGACGCCGTGGACAAGGGTGACGCCGCGCAATTCTCGCGCGACGAAATCCTCAACCCGACCGGCTGGCCGCTGCTCAACTACCTGATGGATGCCCGTACCGGCCTCGGCCGCTTCCGCGAATTCCGGATCAGCAACTACGCGCTGATGATGGACCTGATCAAGTATTGCCGCGACCACGGGATCGAAGACATCCTCGCGCTGCCGGACGTCAAGGAGCGCGTGGACATCTATTTTGAACACGAAGCCAAGGCCAAGGAGCAGATCCAGCGTTGCACCAAGGTGTACAAGAACCTGGCCGTGCTCGATCTGCGCGAAGAAGAAACGATCTGGGCGACCAACCGCTTCATGATCTACGCGCTGTTCCCGGAAACCAACATCTCGATCCACGTGATGTGGGGCTTGCAGAAGCAGAACACCGTATTTGCCACCGGCAAGTCGATTCTCGACCGCGGCAGCCGCACCAACGTCGGCGAGCTGATGCTGCAGTATGGCGGCGGCGGCCACCATGCCGCCGGGACCTGCCAGGTTGCCAACGACCAGGCGGAAGCCACCTTGCAAGCCCTGATCGCCAGGATCAACAGCGACGGCTGAGACGGCTGCGCACGCCGCCTCCCGAGACGGGATCGCGGCGGCTGCCGGAATCCGCATGCCCCACTCCCTGACCAATCCCTTCACCCCTCCCGGCCTGCCTCCGGCGTCACCGCCGTTTGCCCAGCCGCAAGCTGCCGCTGCCTTTTTGGCCGAACGAGGGAAGAATGCGGCTCTTCTACCCACCTTGGTCAGCCAGTGCGATGCCCTGCTGGCGGAGAGCGGCGATGGCGGCGAGCTGCCGGCCTGGATCGAGACCCTGTGGCCGGCAGCCCTCTCCTGCTGCGAGGCGGCGGCAGTACGCTACGTTCGCAAGCCACTGCCGCTGGCCGACAACGAGCTGGAAGCCTTTCGTCTCTCCAGGCGCCTGTGGCTGGGACTGGCCCTGCTCTGCCGCAAGCTCGCCGCCTTGCAGCCGGAGTCGGCCTCACTGGCCCTGCAACGTGCCGCCAATGCCCTGCGGCAGACACTATTCATCCATGTACAGGCCGGGCATGCGGTCCCCGTTACACTCGACGAGCAGTTGTTTGCCCTGCTTGTCAGCAGTCGTGCTGCCGGCGTACTAGCCTCGGCTACCGTCGACCCGCTGCATCCCGAACTCGGCTCAGCCAGCGCCGGCGGCTATCTGGCCTGGGCCTTCCTCTGGCGATTGCTGGAGCCGCAGCGCTTCAATATCCTGCAGCTGAACGTGCTCGACCGCAGCTTTGCCCGCTGGCGCGAGCTGGCCAAATGGCAGGAGAGTCGCGGCGACGATCCCCGGGCGCGAGTGGTCGACCTCGGGCGCTTTGCCCCTCCCCCCTTGCTGCCCGCCCTCAAACCACGCTGGCTCGATGTACGCAGCATCGTACGCAAGCTGCGCCAGCGCAGCGAGGGATTGCGTGCGGGAGAAAGCCCGGAAGCCCTGAAGCTCGGCCGTGAATTGTCGGTGGGTGCCTGCCTGCGGCTGCTGCGCGAAGTCGAACTGGCCCTCAGTGGAATCCGTCCGGCCAATAGCGGCATCGCAGATGAGGTAGCACTGGTTTTTGGTGTCGAGCACATCTACGCGCTGCTCACCGACCACTATCTGAACCCGCAAAAAGTCGGCCTTGAGGCTTCACGCCTGGCACACCAACGGCTTGGAATGTTTGGCTTCGACCGGGTTTCACAGCTTTCGCACGCGGTCAGCCGCCTTGAAGTGCCGGGTGAAACCTGGCGGGCGGACGATCCCTATCTACTGCGTCCAGCCGGACAGACACCGGTCAGGCATGCCGTCGGCAGCCTGCTTGCCTGCCGCCTCGGCGGATCGCCGCGTCTGGGCTGCCTGAGCGGACTGGAAATGCTCGACGATGGTAGTTTGCGTGCCAGTGTGCAGTGGTTTCCCGGGCTACCGTCGGCGCTGGCGCTGGCCCGCTCACCGCAGGAGGTGCGCACGCCCCGACAGGCGGTTTTTCTGCTGCAACAGGACGACCTGCGGCAAATAATCCTGCCGCCGACGCTGGCGCTTCGCTCCGGCCAGGCCGTGGCGCTGGATGATCAGACGCTGGGCCTGGTTTTTCCCGTCGAGCTTCTCGAACGCGGCTGCGATTTCGTGCGTTACGCACTGCGCCCGGAGAAGGGCGAAAAAACTGAGCAAACGGGCGTCGAGGGTGAAGAACAAGGAGCGGGTGGCCACCTTTAGGCACCGCCCCCTATCGAGCGGCCAACTCCCCGGCGCAAGCCGCCGCCGGTGAGCCGCACCGAAGTCACCCGGCCAATAAGCCGGGCTGCTTACCTGCTGCCGGCTTGTGTGTCATGTACGCACTTCTTCATGAAGCTGTTGCGTGCGGCGCCAGCCAATTTCTTCTCACCGGCCTTCTGTTCGCAAGCTGCGAATTCCGGCGTTGCCCGAAAGTCAGTCTGGCACTTCTTCAAAAAACTGGTCTTGGCGGCGCCGGCAAGTTTTTTCTCTGCGGCACGCGACTCACAATCGTCAATAGCCAAGGCAGACCCGGCAGCGAAAGCGAGCAGAAACAAGCATGCGGTTTTTTTCATCGTAGTCTCCCGAAAATGGATCGCAAACGGATTGCAGCTGGAAAAAACGGTTTCAATACGGAGGCGGAGGTCAGGAGCGGAAGGGAGCATCTGCTCGCCGCTCTCCATCATCTGCATCAAAAGCAGCCCCGGCAAGGGAGCGCGAGCCGACTATCGCGGCTTCACACATCCTCGTCAAGCATCATTCGCTGCTGACGTTCCATGAAGTCCTGCATGCTGTCGATACCGCGCAATTGCAGGATGGTATTGCGCACCGCCGCTTCAAGCAGTACGGCAAGGTTGCGGCCGGCAGCGACCGGAATCACCACCTTGCGCACGGGAACGCCAAGCACCTCCTGAGTCTGGGCATCGAGCGGCAGACGGGGGGCATCGCCCTGGTGTGCGCTTCTCTGCAGGTGAACGATCAGCTTCAGCTTCATCTTCCGCCGCGAAGCGGTTTCTCCGAAGATGGTGCGAATGTTCAGCAAGCCCAGGCCGCGCACCTCGAGAAAATCACGCAGCATGCCAGGGCAACGACCTTCGATGGTGGTCGGTGCGATCCGCCCCATTTCGACCACATCGTCGGCCACCAGGCCATGCCCTCGGGAAATCAGTTCCAGGGCCAGCTCGGATTTGCCGACGCCGGAATCACCGGTAATCAGCACGCCCATGCCGAAAACATCCATGAATACGCCGTGCAGGCTGATCGTGTCGGCCAGGCGGGCCGAGAGGTAAATGCGCAGCAGGTCGATCACCCCGGAACAATGCTTGGGTGAAAGCAGCATCGGTGTGTTGGTGCGGGTACAGCCCTCGAACAGCATGTCTGGCGGCGTCAGGCCGTCGGCGACGATCACCGCCGGCGGCTGCGCGGCCAGCAGATCGTTGAGCATCTGACCGAAACGCCGTTCTCCGATACGGCAGGCCCAGTCGTATTCGGCCTTGCCCATCACCTGCAGGCGTTCGGGATGAATGATGTTGATGTGGCCGACCACATCGGCACCGTAATTGTTCGACTCCTTGATTTCGATACGGCGGTCGTTGTTCTCGGCCAGCAGCCAAGAGAACATCAGCTTTTCGCGATTGTCCTTGTAGAGTTGAATCAGGCTGATGTGGCGCACGTTGTTCTCAGGTGGCGAAAAGCTGCAGAACGGCCTCGATGTCGCCGGCAGCCATCAAGGCGTCGCGGAAATTGCGCTCGGCAAAACGCTGAGCCAGTTCCGAGAGGATTTGCAGATGCTCCTCGGTGGCCTGCTCGGGAACGAGCAGGACAAAGAGCAGGCTGACCGGGCGTCCATCGGGTGAATCGAAGGGAACCGGGCTGGCAAGGCGGAAAAAGGCACCCGCTGCCTGCTTGAGGCCCTTGATACGGCCATGCGGGATCGCGATGCCCTGGCCGATACCGGTCGAACCCAGCTTTTCGCGGGCGAAGAGGCTATCGAATATCTGCGCACGGGCAATACCCAGGTGCGACTCGAAAAGCTGCCCCGCCTGCTCGAAGACCCGCTTTTTGCTGGTGGCCTCGAGATCGAGGACGACACGGTCGACAGACAGGATGTTGTTCAGGGGATTCATAGGAAAAGGCGAAACAAAGGCCGCGCCCCGGAGTGGAGTGGGGCGACGGCCAGCAAGTGCTTACTCAGCAGATTGCAATGCGGGCTTCTCGCCGCGGTGGTGGTCCTGCAATTTCTGCTTGTGCTTCTGGACCTGGCGATCGAGCTTGTCGAACAGCGCGTCGATGGCGGCGTAGAGATCGTCGCCGGCCTCCTCGACATGCAGGTCCTTGCCCGGGACGTGCATGGTCACTTCGGCCTTCTGCTTGAGCTTCTCGACGGACAGAACCACCGTCACACCCGTTACCTTGTCGAAGTGACGAACGACGGGATCCAGCTTGTTCTCGACGTATTCGCGCAAAGCCGGCGTAACTTCGATGTGGTGACCACTGATCTGCAGATTCATTTTTTCTCCTCTCTCTACAGGGTCTTGCGTAAATTGACCGGCGGGATGTTGAGCGACTCGCGGTATTTGGCGACCGTGCGTCTGGCCACAACGATTCCCTGCTGGCCTAGTATTTCGGATATTTGACTATCCGACAAGGGCTTTTTGCCATCCTCGGCGCCGATCAACTGTTTGATCAGCGCGCGAATGGCGGTTGCGGAGCATGCGCCACCGGTATCGGTGGATACATGGCTGCCGAAGAAATATTTCAATTCAAAAATTCCGCGCGGGGTCGCCATGAATTTCTGTGTCGTCACCCGCGACACGGTCGACTCGTGTAAATCGAGAATATCGGCAATCTCGCGCAGCACCAGCGGGCGCATCGCGACTTCGCCGTGCTCGAAGAACTGCTTTTGCCGCTCGACGATCGCCTGCGAGACCCGCAGGATGGTATCGAAGCGCTGCTGCACATTCTTGATCAGCCAGCGGGCTTCCTGCAGCTGGCCGTTGAGGTTGCCGTTGCCGCGCCGCTGCTGGGCGAGAATCTCGGCATACAGACGATTGACCCGAAGGCGTGGGTAGGCATCTGGATTGATGTAGGCCGTCCATTTGCCCTTGAGTTTTTTGACGATCACATCGGGGGTGATGTAGCGCGCATCGAGCGAGGCGAAACGTGCTCCCGGGCGCGGGTCAAGGCTGACGATCAGGGCGTGCGCCGCTTTCAGATCGGCATCGTCGGCACCGGTCAGTCGCTTCAGTCGCGAGAAATCGCGCGCCGCCAGCAACTCCAGATGCTGCTCGACGATGCGCAAGGCAAGTTTGCCTTCCGGTCGACTATCGGGCCGGGCGCGCAGTTGCAGGGCCAGACACTCCTGCGGTGAGCGCGCGCCGATCCCGGTCGGATCGAAATTCTGGATGTGCTTGAGCGCGATTTCGAGCTCTTCCAGCTCGATTTCGTATTCGGGCGGCAGCGTTTCCCAGAGTTCGATCAGCGGCGTCGACAGGTAACCGTCGTCGTCCAGTGCCTCGATCAGGAAGCGCACCAGCGAACGGTCGCGCTGCGACAACTGGGTCATCCCCAGTTGCCAACCGAGGTGATCGCGCAAACTGATCGTCGCCGCGTGGATGTCCTGGGTATCGCTATCGTCGTCCTCGTCGCGCCCGGCACCGCTGTAGGTGCCGGCATCGCTGGACCAGCGGTCGTCGTCGACGTCGGCCGGGGTCGCCGGCGCTTCGCCGTCGCGTTCCTCACCGGCCGGCGGGGCCTCGCTCCGCGCTTCCTCGCTACCGGATTCCTGCTGCTTGAAGGGGCTATCGAAGGCCTGCGCACCGGCAAAGGACTCCGGCACCTCGTCGTCCCGCTCAAGCATCGGATTTTCGAGCAAGTAGCGCTCGATTTCCTGCTGCATCTCGATCGTCGACAATTGCAACAGCTTGATCGACTGTTGCAGTTGCGGCGTCAGGGCCAGATGCTGGGAAAGTTTGAGCTGGAGGGCGGGCTTCATTGTTGCTGCGGTTTTCCGGGCCTGGGTGCGTCAGAGGCGGAAGTGCTCGCCGAGGTAGACCTTGCGTACGCTTTCATTATCGACGATTTCGTCCGGACGTCCAGAGGCGAGGACATGGCCGGCGTTGATGATGTAGGCGTGATCGCAGATCCCCAGGGTCTCGCGCACGTTGTGGTCGGTGATCAGCACGCCGATCCCGCGCTCCTTCAGGAAGCGGATGATTTTCTGGATTTCCAGGACCGCGATCGGGTCGACCCCGGCAAAAGGCTCGTCGAGCAGAATGAAGCGCGGATTGGTCGCCAATGCCCGGGCAATTTCGACGCGCCGGCGCTCGCCACCCGAGAGCGCGGCGGCATTGACATGGCGGACATGGCCGATGTGCAGTTCGCCGAGCAGGCTTTCCAGCCGGGCATCGACCTCGCTCACCGGCAGCTTGAGCAGTTCGAGGATGGCACGGATGTTTTCCTCGACGTTGAGCTTGCGGAAGACCGAGGCTTCCTGCGGCAGGTAGGACACGCCCTGCTGGGCCCGCCGGTGCATCGGCAGATGCGTCAGGCGCTCATCGTCGATGTAGACCTCGCCGCCGTCGGAGGCGACCAGACCGACGATCATGTAAAAACAGGTCGTTTTGCCGGCACCGTTCGGGCCGAGCAAGCCCACCACCTCGCCGGCGCCAACATTGAAGGAAACGTCCTCGACGACGGTGCGCGCCTTGTAACGTTTCTTCAGGTTATGGGCCGACAGGCGGGCGTTGCTACTCATGATTCGTCATCTCCGCGCAAGACGCGGCGGATGGCCGCGCCTGAAAAACCCCGGTACTGCAGGAAGCGCAGTTGCTTTGCCCGTTCCTCGGGAGTCATCGGCAAGGCCGCGAACTTGCGCTGCCAGACCTGGCGGCAACGCTCGCCTTCGTCGCCGGCCTCGGGCAGGGCGGCGGCAATTTCAGCGTCGGCCACACCCTGCTGCCGCAATTCCTGGCGCAGCCGGGCATCGCCGTAGCGGCTGCCACGCGCCATCACCCGCGCCGCAGCATAGCGCTGGTCGGACAGCAATCGTTCGGCTTGCAGGGTATCGAGCACGGCAGTGAGTTCTTCTTCCGATTCGGCGTGCGCGGCCAGCTTGCTTCTCAACGCCGCCCGGCTGTATTCACGCCGGGTCAGCAACTGCAGGGCGCGCACGCGCAGGTCAGGCATCGGCGGGAGCCGACTTGCTCGGTTTGATCACGGTGACGCTGGCGGCCTCGCGGATCAGCGCTTCGACTTCCTGGGCGATTTCGGGGTGGGCGCGCAGGAATTCACGGGAGTTATCCTTGCCCTGACCGATTTTTTCGCCCTTGTACGAGTACCAGGCGCCGGACTTGTCGATCAGCTTGTGGGCGACACCCATTTCGATGATTTCGCCTTCGCGGGAAATCCCCTCACCGTAAAGGATGTCGAAGATCGCTTCGCGGAACGGCGGCGAGACCTTGTTCTTGACGATCTTGACCTTGGTTTCGTTGCCGATCACCTCGTCGCCCTTCTTGATCCCGCCGATACGGCGGATATCCATGCGCACCGAGGCGTAGAACTTGAGCGCGTTGCCGCCGGTGGTGGTTTCCGGCGAACCGAACATCACCCCGATCTTCATCCGGATTTGGTTGATGAAGATCACCAGGGTATTGGTCTTCTTGATGTTGGCGGTGAGTTTGCGCAGCGCCTGCGACATCAGGCGGGCGTGCAGGCCGACCATCTGGTCGCCCATCTCGCCTTCGATTTCGGCGCGCGGCGTCAGTGCGGCGACCGAATCGATGATGATGATGTCGACCGAACCGGAACGCACCAGCATATCGGCGATTTCCAGCGCCTGTTCGCCGGTATCCGGCTGCGAAATCAGCAGGTCGCCGACGCTGACGCCGAGCTTCTGCGCGTATTGCGGATCGAGCGCGTGTTCGGCGTCGATGAAGGCGGCGACGCCGCCGAGCTTCTGCATCTCGGCCACCACCTGCAGACACAGCGTGGTTTTGCCCGAGGATTCCGGACCATAGATTTCGACCACCCGGCCGCGCGGCAGGCCGCCGACGCCGAGCGCGATGTCGAGGCCGAGCGAACCGGTCGACACGACCTGGATGCCCTCGTCGATTTCGGCGTCGCCCATCTTCATGATGGAGCCTTTGCCGAATTGCTTCTCGATCTGTTGCAACGCCGCGGCGAGCGCTTTTGCCTTGTTGTCGTCCATGGGAATACCTCGGAAATTTGTCGGAATTATGGCACAGGGGCCGAAGATGGAACAGAAATTGCAGACAACCACTGAAACCAGCCATCGGCCGCCGCAACCGGATACTGTTGATATTTACAGTACATGGATTAGTACTCTTTTGGCAAGTTGTTTGCTTGCACTGCGGTACCGGCAAATCTGCTGGCATCCCGGCCGCTGCCACGGTCGACGCCGAAAATCGCCATTTATTGCCGTCGACCGTATTTTTCCTCCGCCAAGCCACCGCGCCCCCTGTGGCAGAATCGCATCCATGCTGAATTCTCCGCCCGCCACCCCCTACCTCCCGCCCCCGGACGACGGGACACCACCGCTGTTTTGCGACGCCACCCTGCTGGTCGTCGACAAGCCTTCAGGCCTGCTGTCGGTACCGGGGCGCGGCGAAGCGCGCCAGGATTGCCTGATCACCCGGCTGCACCGGCAGGGCCTGGACGATGCGCTGGCCGTGCACCGGCTCGACATGGCGACCTCCGGCCTGCTCGTGCTGGCCCGCGGCAAGGCGGCGCACAGCGAGCTGTCGCGACAGTTCCGCGAGCGCCTGGTGGACAAGCGCTATATCGCGGTGGTCGCCGGCCTGCTGCGCGACGACAGCGGCAGCATCGACCTGCCGCTGATCTGCGACTGGCCCAGGCGGCCGCGGCAGATGGTCGACTTCGCGATCGGCAAGCCGTCGCTGACGCATTTCCGGGTGCTTGCCCGCGACCCCGCCGCCGACTGCACGCGGGTCGAACTGGAGCCGATCACCGGCCGCTCGCACCAGTTGCGCGTGCATCTGGCGGCACTCGGCCACCCGATTCTCGGCGACGACCTGTACGCCGGTGCAGCCGTCGATCGTGCGCCGCGCCTGCTGCTGCACGCCAGCCAAATTTCCTTTTTTCACCCGTCGACCGTGGAAAAGCTCCAATTTTCCTCACCCCCGCCGTTCTGAACCGGCGAGCCCCGCGCGCGCCCCGGCAATCCCCGTATAATCCCCGCGTTTTCAACCCCTTGCCCGCGCTTTCCGCACCGCCATGCTGATCTGGTTCGTCGCTCTATACCTGCTCGTCTCCATCGGCATCGGCCTGTTTGCCGCAACGCGCGTGCATAGCACCAAGGATTTCGCGGTGGCCGGTCGCCACCTGCCGTTACCGGTCGTCACTGCCACGGTGTTCGCCACCTGGTTCGGCGCCGAAGCGGTCTTCGGCGTCTCGGCGACCTTCGTCAAGGAAGGCCTGCGCGGCGTCGTCGCCGACCCCTTCGGCTCCTCGCTGTGCCTGATCCTCGGCGGCATTTTCTTCGCCACCAAGCTGTACAAGATGAACGTGCTGACGCTGGGCGACTTCTTCCGCCTGCGCTACAACCGCACGGTCGAAGTGCTGACCACACTCTGCATCGTGGTCTCCTACCTCGGCTGGGTCGCGGCCCAGATCAAGGCGCTCGGCCTGGTCTTCAGCGTCGTCACCGACGGCGCGATCAGCCCGACCGCCGGGATGATTCTCGGCGCCGCCATCGTCCTCACCTACACCACCTTCGGCGGCATGCTCTCGGTGGCGATCCTCGATTTCGTGCAAATGGGGATCATCATGGGCGGCATGCTGTTCATCGCCTGGTTCATCTCCGGCCAGACCGGCGGCGCCATGGCAGTGATCGAGCACGCCGACGCCGCCGGCAAGCTCGACTTCTTTCCACCACCCGACCCGCGGCAATGGGTCGCCTTCCTTGGCGCCTGGCTGACCATGATGCTCGGCTCGATCCCGCAGCAGGACGTGTTCCAGCGCGTGACCTCGGCGCGTACCGCAAAAATCGCGATCTGGGGCTCGGTGCTCGGCGGCGTCACCTATTTCTGCTTTGCCTTCGTGCCGATGTTCATCGCCTACTCGGCGACGCTGATCGACCCGGAGCAATTCAACGGCCTGTTGCAGACCGACTCGCAATTGATCCTGCCGCTGCTGGTCCTGCAGCAGACGCCGGTGTTCGCGCAGGCGATCTTCTTCGGCGCGGTGCTCTCGGCGGTGATGAGCTGCTCCTCGGCGACGCTGCTGGCACCGTCGGTCGCTTTTTCCGAAAACATCGTGCGCGGCTTCATGCCGCAGATGAGCGATCACCGCTTCCTCTGGGTCATGCGTGCCTCGATCGTCGGTTTCGCGCTGCTGGTGCTGGCCTTCGCGTTGTACTCCAATGCCAGCATTTTCAAAATGGTCGAAAACGCCTACAAGATCACCCTGGCCGGCGCCTTCGTGCCGCTGGTGATCGGCGCCTACTGGTCGCGCGCGACCACCCAGGGCGCGCTGGCGGCGACCCTCGGCGGCCTCTGCTCGTGGCTGCTGGTTGAAGTTCTGATCGGCGAGGCCAGCCTGGTGCCGCCGCAGCTGATCGGCCTCGGCGTTTCCTTCATCGGGATGTTTGCCGGTTCGCTGCTGCCGCAATGGGTCGGCCGGCCGACGCCGGTCGAGAACATTCACGACGCGCTGCACCATCGCGCCGCCGCCGAAACCCACCATGTGCCGCCGCACCCGTAAGGCGAGATGAATTCCCACAGCCCGCTGCGCCTCGCCCGCTACTCGGCGCTGGTCTGGTGCGTATTGATCGTCTACGCCAGCCTGCACCCGTTCACCGGCTGGCGCAGCACCGGCATTTCACCGCTGGCCTTCCTCGAAGGCGGCTGGCCGCGCTACTGGACCGCTTTCGACCTGGTCGCCAACGTCGCGGTCTACCTGCCGCTCGGCTTTTTCCTGACCCTCGGGCTGTCGACGCTGCGCTGGCGCCATACCGCCCTACTGCTGGCGACACTGTTCGGAATGCTGCTCAGCGCCAGTCTCGAAGCACTGCAAACCTGGCTACCGTCGCGCGTTCCTTCCAATGTCGATCTTGCCTGCAATGGCCTGGGCAGCCTGCTCGGCGCGCTGCTCGCGGTCTATCTCGGCCCGCGCGTGCTGGCCCACCTGCTCGCCTTCGAGCAAAAGCTGCTGGCCCCGGTCGCACATGCCGAACTCGGCCTGACCCTGCTCGGCCTGTGGCTACTGCTGCCGCTGTCGCCGGAAATTCTGCTCTTCGGTGCCGGCGACCTGCGCCAGATGCTCGGTCTCGGCACCGCGATGCCCTTTGCCGCCGAGAGCTTCGTGCTGATCGAAGCCAGTATCGTCAGTTTCAACGCCGTCGCCGTCGGTCTGTTGGTCCGCCAGCTCTGCGCCCGTCTCGCCGCCGCCTACCTCGTGGTGCCACTCTTCCTCCTGCTCGGCCTGCTCATCCGCAGCCTGGCGGCGGCGATCCTGATCAGCCCGGCGGAAGCCTTGAGCTGGCTGACACCGGGCGTCCGCCTCGGATTGCCTGTTGCCGGCCTGGTTCTGGCCATTGCCCTGGCACTACCGGCGACGGCGCGCCTGATGCTCGCCGGACTGGCGCTGATGGCCGGCAGCGTACTGGTCAACCTGGCCCCGCCCAACCCTTATTCGCAAGCCGCGCTGGCCGTCTGGCAACAAGGCCATTTTCTCAATTTCAACGGTCTGACCCGGGTCGTCGCCAGCCTCTGGCCCTTCCTCACCTTGCCCTTTTTGCTCCTGACGACGCGTCGACCGTGAACAATGGCCCTCAAGGGACGCGGCGTATAATCCCGCCGTTCAACGTCTGCCAGGAAACCCCATGAGCTACTTCCGCAAACACGTCTTCATCTGCACCAATCAGCGCGAAGCCGGCGAGCCATGCTGTCACCAATGCGGCGGCTCGGACGCCTTTGCCTACGTCAAGGACCGCATCGGCGCGCTCAAGCAGAACGGCCCCGGCGCGGTGCGGATCAACAAGGCCGGCTGCCTCGGCCGCTGCGACAACGGCCCGGTGCTGGTGGTGTACCCGGAAGAGACCTGGTATTCCTTCGTCGATAACGAAGACCTCGACGAAATCATCCAGGAAGACCTGCTCAACAACCGCGTCGTCGAACGCCTGAAAATCTGAGGCCCGCGATGAAAGCCCCGGAAGAGAAATTCCTGATCGCCGGCCCGGCCGGCCAGATCGACGTGATCATGGAACGTCCTGACGCGCCGCGCGGCATCGCACTGATCGCGCATCCGCACCCGCTGGGTGGCGGCGCCAACACCAACAAGGTCGCCTACACCCTGGCGCGCACCTTCGTCGGCCTCGGCTATGCCGCCTTCCGCCCCAATTTCCGCGGCGTCGGCGAAACCGACGGCGTGCATGACGAAGGCCGTGGCGAAACCGACGACCTGCTGGTCGTCCTCGAAGAAGCCAAGCGCCGCTGCGGCGACATCCCGGTCGTGCTCGCCGGTTTCTCTTTCGGCGCCTACTGCCAGACCCGCGTCGCCAGGCACCTGCAGGAAGCCGGCCACCCGGTGCAGCGCCTGGTGCTGGTCGGCACCGCCGCCGGCTTTGTCGAGGGAACGCGCCAATACAATACCGAGGCCGTACCACACGACACCATCGTCATCCACGGCTCCAACGATGAAACAGTGCCGCTGGCCAACGTCTTCGCCTGGGCACAACCGCTCGACCTGCCGGTGGTGGTGGTCCCCGGCGCCGACCATTTCTTCCATCGCCGCCTGCACCAGATCCGCGACATCATCAGCCGCGCCTGGCGCCATTGAGCGCGGCAACCGGCATGGCGCTGCAGGTCAGCGAACTGAAGAAGAGCTACGGTGGCGAGCCGGTGGTCGCCGGCCTCTCGTTTGCCGTCGCTGCCGGCAGCTGTTTCGGCCTGCTCGGCCCGAACGGTGCCGGCAAAACCACCACGCTGCGCCTCTGCCTCGGCCTGACCGCCCCCGACAGCGGCCGCATCGAACTTGCCGGTCAGCCGATCCCGGCGGCAGCACAAACGGCCCGCGCCCGGGTTGGGGTCGTCCCACAGTTCGACAACCTCGACCCCGATTTCACCTGCACCGAGAACCTGCTCGTCTTCGGCCGCTATTTCGGCCTCGCCGACCACGACATCCGCGCCCGCATCCCGGCCCTGCTCGATTTTGCCAGCCTCGGCAACAAGGCCGACGCGCGCATCGCCAGCCTCTCGGGCGGCATGAAGCGGCGGCTGACGCTGGCCCGCGCGCTGATCAACGACCCCGACATCGTCTTCCTCGACGAGCCGACCACCGGCCTCGATCCGCAAGCCCGCCACCTGATCTGGGAACGCCTGAAACAGCTGAAAGCCGCCGGCAAGACGCTGATCCTGACCACGCATTTCATGGACGAAGCCGAGCGCCTGGCCGACACGCTGATCGTGATCGACCACGGCCGCAAGATCGCCGAAGGCAGCCCGCGCGAACTGATCGCCCGGCACATCGAGCCGCAGGTGGTCGAGGTCTACGACGAATTCCACGGTCGACTGCCCGAATTCGTCGAAAACCAGAGAGCGCTGGCCGAACGCGTCGAGGTTTCAGGCGAAACCGCCTTCTTCTACTGCCACGACCCGCGCCCACTGCTCGCCCGCCTCGCCGATGCCGACGGCCTGCGCTACGTGCACCGCGCCTCCAACCTGGAAGACGTGTTCATCAAGCTGACCGGGCGCGAACTGCGCGACTGAGGCACGGACGCCAGATGAGGTACCCACCGACAAGTCAGTAGTTTTCCGTACTTGATCGGATAACTGGCGCAGACAGCGGCTTGTGCTATTATTCGCGCCCTGCGCATCGGCGCAGCCGCGGGGGTTTGGGTGAGCGGTTTAAACCAGCAGTCTTGAAAACTGCCGACGTCGGAAGGCGTCCGTGAGTTCGAATCTCACAGCCCCCGCCACCTTCCTACCCGCGATCACCGCAACCCCCTTCATCAACAAAGGGGAAAGCAAGCCCGCCGGCCTCCCCAGTCAAACTGGAGAAAACCGGCCTGGCGCGGGTGGCGCGGATTTTCCATATTTTTCCGACTCGGATTTTTCCCTTACGGGCAAAGCTCACCAGTTCGGTTCACGCTCCGGTGTGGCGGTGATCTTGTGGATCGACAGGTCGGCGCCTTCGTATTCTTCCTCTTGGTCGAGGCGGATGCCGAAGAGGGTCTTGAGCAGGCCGTAGACCAGCACGCCGCCGGAAACGGCGATGACGATTGCCAGCACGGTCATGATCAGCTGCGGCATGAAGGCGATGCCGCCGGCGCCGCCCAGGGCCTTGCTGCCGAAGATGCCGGCGGCGATGCCGCCCCAGGCGCCGCAAAGGCCGTGCAGCGGCCAGACGCCGAGGACATCGTCGATTTTCCAGCGGTTCTGGGTCAGCGTGAACATCACCACGAACAGGCCACCCGCAACGCCGCCGACGACCAGCGCCCCCATCGGGTGCATCAGGTCGGAGCCGGCGCAAACGGCGACCAGGCCGGCGAGCGGGCCGTTATGGACGAAGCCGGGGTCGTTCTTGCCCATCACCAGCGCGACCAGCGTGCCGCCGACCATCGCCATCAGCGAGTTGATCGCGACCAGGCCGGAGATTTTGTCGAGAGTTTGTGCGCTCATCACGTTGAAGCCGAACCAGCCGACGATCAGGATCCACGAACCCAAGGCAAGGAAGGGAATCGATGACGGCGGGTGGGCCGAAATGCGGCCGTCCTTGCTGTAGCGGCCATAACGCGCACCGAGCAGGAGCACTGCCGGCAGCGCCATCCAGCCGCCCATCGCATGCACCACGACGGAGCCGGCGAAGTCGTGGAACTCCTCGCCGAAGGTCGCCTTGAGCCAGGCCTGGATGCCGAAGGCCTGGTTCCACGCAATGCCCTCGAAGAAGGGATAGACGAAGCCGACCAGCAGGAAGGTGGCGGCCAGTTGCGGGTGGAACCTGGCGCGCTCGGCGATGCCGCCGGAGATGATCGCCGGGATTGCAGCGGCAAAAGTCAGCAGAAAAAAGAACTTGGTCAGCTCGAAGCCGCTCTTTTCCATCAGCGTATCGACGCTGCCGAAGAAGTGCGCGCCGTAGGCGATGCCGTAGCCGATGAAGAAGTAGGCGATGGTCGAGATCGCGAAGTCGGTCAGGATTTTGACCAGCGCGTTGACCTGGTTTTTCTTGCGCACGGTGCCGACTTCGAGAAAGGCGAAGCCGGCGTGCATGGCCAGCACCATGATGGCGCCGAGCAGGATGAACAAGACGTTGCTGCCGGATTGATGTGCGTCCATGTTAGCTCCGATATCAGGATAGGAACGCCACTAAGCAAGCACTGTTCCAGTGCAAAATTCCATTGCAAATCAGTGCATTGCATCCTTCATGGTGCATTTATGCGCACCGCGATGGTGCTTGGCCGCAAGATTCCGCCTCAAGTCCGTGCGCGGGGAGTCGGCATGCTCTATTGCGGCGCCGCTTCCGGCGGTAGCAGGACCCACATCCGGCCCGACTGCTTCATCCGCCCGGCCTGTTCGCCGGCTTCCTTGCCGAAGCCCCAGAAAAAGTCGGCACGCACCGCGCCCTTGATCGCACCGCCGGTATCCTGCGCCAGCATCAGCCGGTTGAGCGGCTGCGCCGAATTGGGGCGGGTGGTGGCGAGGAAGACCGGGGCGCCGAGCGGCACCGCGCGCGGGTCGATGGCGAGGCTGCGCTCGGGCGTCAGCGGCACGCCCAGCGCGCCCTGCGGCCCGGCGCTGGGGTTGCTGGTGTTGCCGTTGGCCGGCATTTCGCGGAAGAAGACATAGCTCGGGTTGCTGTTGAGCAAGTCGTCGAGCCGCGCCGGGTTGGCCCGCGCCCAGGCCTGGATGCCCTGCATCGACGCCTCTTCGGCCTTGAGTTCGCCGCGCTCGATCAGCACCCGGCCAATCGACTGGTAGGGGTGGCCGTTCTGGTCGGCGTAATTGACCCGGACCAGGCTGCCGTCAGGCAGGCGGACGCGGCCGGAACCCTGAATCTGCAGGAAGAACAATTCAATTGCATCGTCTACCCAGAGCAGCGGCCGCGCCGGCAGCCGCTCGCCACGGGCGACGATGTCGGCGCGCGACCAGTAAGGCACGACCTTGTTGCCCTCCAGCCGGCCGCGCACGCGCTTGTCTTTAAGCTCGGGGAAGAGCGTGCCGAGGTCGATGGTCAGCAGGTCGTCGGGGACGCCAAGCAGCGGCTGCGCGAAGCTCTTGCTGCGTTCGCGGCTGCCGCGCAGCAGCGGTTCGTAATAGCCGGTGATGGTGCCCTCGAAGACCGGCCGGGCGCCGGCGTTGTTGGCCAGCGCGTAGGGCCGCAACTGGCTTTCGAAAAAGCGGCGCGGGTCGAACCCCGGCTTGCCCTCGCTCTGCCGCGCCAGATCGCAGACCCGCTTCCAGGCCGCGCCGTGCGACTTGCTGGCGATGCCGCGACAGGATTGCAGGAAGGCCGGCCAGGCAGCGGCCACCTCGTCGTCGCCCCAGCCGGGCAGATCGGCGTAATCGGCGGGCAGCAAGGCGCGGCTGAAGGCCGGCGCGACGGTCGGCGCACCAGGGCAAGCCGGGCAGGCGGGACAAGCGCCGGCATTCACGGTCGACGCGGTGCAGGCGGCTTTTTCCGGGACGGCATCGGCCGGCGCCCCGCCCTTGCCGAGCAGCGGCAGTTCGCCGCAGGCGGCCAGCAGCAGGGCTGCGCCCAGCGCCAGCAGCGAGCGGCCGCCGAAATGTCCCGCCGAACGGGACGATGAAACGCTCGAACGACGGTCCTGGCAGCGGGCGGGGAAAGCGGAAAACAGCGACATGGCGGACGAAGGAGAGAAAAACGTCAAGGGGAATCCGTGCGACCGGCGCGGCCGCGCACGGCCGCGCACGGCGACGCGCGTGACAAGCCGGGGCTCGCCTCGTTAGAGTGCGGGCTTTTGCCGCAAAGTATAACTGCCCGATGAGCCACAGCCCGCAACGCGAACAACTACTCGAACAACTGCTCACCCGCGCCGAACAGGTGCTGGCGCGTTTTGAGGCCAGCCTGCCGCCGCTAACCCCGGCCCCCGACTGGCAGGCCGCCGTCGCCTTCCGCTGGCGCAAGACGCAGGGGCGCGGCTGGCTGCAGCCGGTGCGCCAGCCGCACCCGATCCGCCTCGCCGACCTCGACACGATTGACGACCAGAAGGCGCGCATCGTCGCCAACACCCGCCAGTTCGTCGCCGGCCAGCCGGCCAACAACGTGCTGCTGACCGGCGCCCGGGGTTGCGGCAAGTCCTCGCTGGTCAAGGCGGTGCTCAACGAATACGCGGCGGATGGTCTGCGCCTGATCGAGGTGGACAAGGCCGACCTGGTCGACCTCGCCGACATCGTCGACCTGCTCGACGGCCGCCCGGAACGCTTCGTGATTTTTTGCGACGACCTCTCCTTCGAGGCCGGCGAGACCGCCTACAAGGCGCTCAAGTCGGTGCTCGACGGCTCGGTCGCGGCGCCGCCGGCCAATGTATTGATCTACGCCACCTCCAACCGCCGCCACCTGATGCCCGAGTATTTCTCGGAAAACCTCGAAACCACCCGCGTCGACGATGAAATCCACCCCGGCGAGGCGACCGAGGAAAAAATCTCGCTCTCCGAGCGCTTCGGGCTGTGGATTTCCTTCTACCCCTTCAGCCAGGACGACTACCTCGCCGTGGTCGGCCGCTGGGCCCGGCACTTCGGGATCGCCGATGCGGTGATCGCCGCACACGAACGCGACGCGCTCAACTGGGCGCTCAGCCGGGGCTCGCGCTCCGGCCGCGTCGCCTGGCAATACGCCCGCGACCTGGCCGGACGCAGTGCCAGCAAACTCAACGGCCAACTACCGGGAGCAGGACTATGAGCGCCGACACCACCAAGATCGTCGAAGTCGCCGCCGCCGTGATGCTGCGGCCCGCCCCCGGCACCCGCCTGGGGCAGGAATTCCTGCTCGCGCAGCGGCCGGAAGGCAAGGTCTACGCCGGCTACTGGGAATTCCCCGGCGGCAAGCTGGAAGCCGGCGAAAGCGTGCGCGAGGCGCTGGTGCGCGAACTCCACGAAGAACTCGGGATTCACGTCACCGCCTGTTCGCCGTGGCTGACCCGGCAATTCACCTACCCGCACGCAACGGTGCGCCTGCACTTCTGGCGCGTCACCGCCTGGGACGGCGAAATCGGCATCACCGCCCCGCTCGAACACAGCGCCGTCGCCTGGCAGGCCTGCGGCGACGCCGCCCAGGTCGCACCGATCCTGCCCGCCAACGACCCGATCCTCAAAGGCCTGGCGACGCCGACGCAGATGGCGATCACCATGGCCGAAACGGAAGGCGTCGAACGCACCCTGGAGCGCCTCGAAGAAGCCTTCGCACGTGGCGGCGAAGCACCGCGCCTGATCCAGGTCCGCGACAAAAGCTGGCCGCGCCCGCAGCGCCTGTGGCTGGCCAAGGCGGTAACCCGCATCGCGCACAGCCACGGGGCGCTGGTGGTGATCAACGACGATGCCGAGATCGCCCGCCAGGTCGGCGCCGATGGCCTCCACCTGTCGAGCGCCGGGCTCGCCGCCTGCGCCGAGCGCCCCGACTTCGCCTGGGTCGGCGCCTCCTGCCACAGCGCCGCCGAGATCGCCCACGCCGGCCAGCTCAACCTCGACTACGCCCTGCTCGGCCCGGTCTTGCCGACCCCGACCCACCCGGAAGCCAGCGGCCTCGGTTGGGAGCACTTCGCCGCCACCCTCGCCGGCAACACCCTGCCCGTCTTCGCCCTCGGCGGCATGCGCCCGGAAATGCTGGCCACTGCGCAACAACATGGCGCACACGGCCTGGCCTTGATGCGGGGCTGGTGAAAATTGGGCTTTTTTACGGTCGACCGTGAAAAAGCCCAATTTTGCCTGCCTTTCACCAGCGTGGAGACGGGCGCTCGACCTTGCCGGGCGGGAGGTTCAGCCGCCAAGGCTGCCTTGCATTTCAAAAGTCTGCCCATCCCGGATGTGGTAAATGCGCTTGAAGGTGGGGATGATTTTCTCGTCGTGGGTGACGACGATGATCGCGGTATGAAACTGTCGCGCCATGTCGTTGAGGATGCGCACGACGCCGAGTGCGCGCTCGCTATCCAGCGGCGCCGTCGGCTCGTCGGCCAGGATGACTGGCGGCTGGTTGGCCAGGGCGCGGGCAATCGCCACGCGCTGCTGCTCGCCGCCGGATAGCTGACTCGGATGCGCCTTGGCGCGATGACCGATATCGAGGGCTTCCAGCAGAGTCCTGGCCCGCTGGCGGGCAATCTCGTCCGGCTTGCCCGCCAGCATGGGCAACAGGGCGACATTGTCGGTAACGTCGAGAAAAGGAATCAGGTAAGGCGCCTGAAAGACGAAGCCGATCCGGTCGCGACGCAGGGTCCGCAGGTCAGGAATTTTCCAGCCATCGGCAAAAATCTCATCCTCGCCGAGCAGCATCCTGCCGGCCGTCGGCTCGATAACCGCCCCCAGACACTTGAGCAAAGTGCTCTTGCCCGAGCCGGAAGGCCCGATCAATCCGACTACCTCGCCCGGTGCTACCGCCATATTGACGTCTTTCAGGGCGTCGACCGCGGTATCGCCCTGACCATAACGTTTCCGCAGTCCTTCGATGCGTATTCCGAAACCTTCCATGCACTAACCTCCGATGGCGGTCGCCGGGTCGACGCGCAGGGCGACACGAATGGCGAGAGTGCTGGCCAGGGCGCAGATGAGCATGACCGCGAACAGGCCGCGCATTGCATCGCCCGCTTCGAGCAGGACGAATTTGGGGAAAAACGGCGCCCAGAGGGTGGCGGCTGTCTTGCCGACCATGAAGCCGATCAGGCCAAGCCCCATGGCCTGCTGCAGGATCATGCCGGCGATGGTCCGGTTACGGGTGCCGATCAGCTTCAACACGGCAATTTCGCGTATTTTTCCCAAAGTCATGGTGTAGATGATGAAGGCGACGATGGCGGCGCTGACCATGGCCAGGATGACAAGGAACATGCCGATCTGCCTGGCCGAGGTGGCAATCAGCTTGGAAACCAGAATTTCCTCCATCTGGCTGCGCGTGAAGGCCTGCAAGTGCTTCCAGCGGCGAATTTCACCAGCCACCTGTGCGGGATCGGCGCCGGCGACGAGCCGGACGAGGACGGCATTGACGTGGTGATTCGCACTCTGCGCGACGAGGACGGCATCGAGCAAACCGGGCGCCCCGGCGCGGTTCAGCGCAGGATTGGCGACCGTGCGCGCCCGCTCGTTGAGAATGGCATCGTTGTCCTTGAGAAACTGGGCCTCCTGCGCATCCTTGAGCGGGATGAAGACCATCGGGTCGCCGCCAGATGAAACCATCCGCCGGGTAAGGCCCACCACGCGATATTCATGACGGCGGATGCGTATCGTATCGCCCAATCGAAACCCGGTTTTGACGTCGGCGACAGCTTCGTAATGGCTGCGGGCGATATGCCGCCCGGCGACGAGATAGCCGGGCTCGCCGGGTTGGCCGGGCTCAAAGCCGACCACCATGGCACGAACATCGCTGCCAGCGAGGCTGACCTGCATCGTCAGGTAAGTAACGTTGGCGGCGCGCTGGATGCCCGGCAGCGCCCGCAGGGAGCGGTAGACATCGTCGCGCAGGCTCGAGGATTCGGCATAAGGCCCCTGGGTATCCTGCTGCACCACCCAGAGGTCAGCCCCACTGTTATTGAGCAGGGCCTTGGCATCGTCGACCATGCCCCGGTAAACCCCGGCCATGGTCAGGGTCACGCCAATCAGCAAACCCAGGCCGATACCGGTCAGGACAAACTTCGACCACGAGTGAAGGATGTCGCGCCCGGCCAGGCTGATCACCTCGATGCCTCCACGAGTTGCCCGACGATCTCGATGCGCGCCCCCGCGGCAAGCGCGCGCTCGCTGTGAATGACGACCTCGTCGCCAGCAAGCAGGCCCGCCAGAATTTCCACCCGACCATCGAGACTGGCTTCACCCAGCTTTACCGGCGTCAGCTGCGGCTTGCCTTCCTTCACCACCCAGACTCCGCTACCCGCCGACATCGCCTTGATCGCCGCATTGGGGAGCAGCAGTGCGGACTGCGAGGCAGCGGTTTTTATGGTGACCTCGGCCATCTCGCCAATGCTGAGCCCCACGGGGATGCGCTCGAAAGCGATTTGGGCGATACGCTCCTCGGTGACGCTGTCGCTCAAGGGCTCGATGCGAAGCACCTTGCCGGAGTGTACGGCCATGGCATCGCTACGCAGGACGATTTCGGCCGCCTGGCCCGGCGCCAGGCCGCGTGAGCGCCCCTGATCCAGCCGCGCCCTGACCCAAAGGCTATCCGGTGCCACCAGGCGCAGCACGGCCTGGCCGGCAAGCACGGTCGAGCCGGGTTCGGCATCGCGGCCGAGTACCAGGGCATCGCGCGGCGCCAGCAGCCGAAGGTTCCGACGCTGCCGCTCGATTCCATCGCGCTCGGCCTGCAGGCGACGCAGTTCCTGGCGGGCGCCCTGCAAGCTGGCTTCGCCAGCCTCGAACGCCGCCTGGGCCGAAGCGAACTCCTGTTCCCTGCCCGCCAGGGCGCCGGCACTGACAAAGTTTCTCGCCCCCAGCTCACGATAGCGCCCGAGGTTGAATTCAGCCAATTGCCGCCTGGCCTGCGCATCCCTGTGCTGCGCCGCCGCAGCGACGACAGCACTGGCCGCACGTGCATGGGCGGCGTCCGCCGCACGCAGGCGTTCATCGAGGTCAAGCGCGTCGATTTCGACCAGCAATTGCCCAGCCACGACCCTGTCGCCGACATCGGCATGAACGGCCTGGACCCGCCCCGCCGCCGTCGGGCCGATGAGATAGCTACGCCGTGCCTCGACATTGCCGATAGCAAACATCACCGGCGAAAAGCTGCCGGCCTCCAGGCGCTGCGTCGTCACCCGAATCGGAGAAAAAGGGCCGGAACGGACCGCCACCAGCCCCAATCCGGCAATAAGCACGGCGAGGAAAAGGCCGAGGCCGAGCTTGCGCGTGAAGAAGCGGCGGAAGCTCATGATCAGGCTTTCAGGCCGGCCAGGTAGAGCTGCAGCACACCCGGCACCTGCTTGTCGACCGCAGACGAGGCGCCGCCAAGCAGAAACTGGATCACCAACCCCTGAATCGCACCGAGAAAGAGCACGGCGGCGGAAGCAAGCTCCACATCCTGGCGAATCAGCCGTGCCGCCTGGGCGCTGGACAAAACCTCGGAAAGGGCCTGGCGATAGCGCTGCATGATTTTCTGGACATGCTGGCTAACGGGCGATTGCTCGGGCTGCTGCAACTCGGCAAAGATCAGATGCGGCACACCGGGAAAGGCCCGGATGAATTGCACATGCGCCAGGAACATCGCCTCCAGGGCCGCCAAGGCATCGGGGGCCGCCTCTCGTGCCGCCCCAAGCCGCTGCATCAACTGCGCCTCTATCCACTCGACAACCGCCAGCCGAATCGCTTCCTTGGTCGGAAAATGCCGAAACAGCGCCCCCTGCGTCACGTTCATCGCCTTGGCAATCTCGGTTGTCGTGACATCCGCAGGGTTTCTTTCAGCGGCCAAGGCCAGCATGGTGGCAATAATCTCTGCCTGGCGAGAACCTGTCGATTGGCGGGAAGGAGTGGTCATGGCGTCTTGTATGTAATAACTTACTTACAATTATAGACCCAAAAAAACGCCGGTGTGTGACTAACCGACGGTTTCTTGCCGAGCTGGCGGCTGGCCCGGCGCGGATACCGGACCAGCCATCCTTGCTTATTTGAGCTTGCCGCGCACCACGCGCACACGTGCCGGGTTCTTGATGTTCATCTTGCCACCGCCGCCTTCAAGGTTGCCGCAAGCGCAGGCTGCCTTGACATGCGGCACCGAATTGACGATCACGGTGCAGTCCATGCACTCATAGTACAAATCGCCACCGGTCGGCAGGTTGGCCGGATCGGGATCGGGCTCCACCGGGTAGAAATTGTAGATTTTGCGCATGTCGATATTCAGCATGGAGTCCCTCTCACTTTTGGCCTTGCGTCATGAATTGGCTGGGCGCCCGAAACGCCCCTCCTCCCGGCCGGACTCATGCCGACCTCATCGGCGCCAATTATAAGCACGCAGGGCGCGCAAAATGCCCTCGTCAGCGGGTTCCGTGAGGATTATTTTTTTCAGGTTGATGGATTTGGCATTTTCGGCAATTCTGGCATGTGGCACGAAAACCGGGGTTTCCGCCAGGGCCTCGCGCCCCTCTGCCGGCAGCAAATCCCACAGGTAACGCAGGCCTTCGCTGCTGGACACGGTCAACGCGTCGAGACGGCGATTTTGCCAGGCGGCGAGCAAGGGCCGGGCACCAGCCGACGGGCCGAGGCGGCGGTAGCAGGTCACCGGATCGACCGTCGCTCCCCGAGCGCGCAAGGTGTCGCCAAGTAGCTCGCGGCCGCCGTCGCCGCGAAAAATCGCGATCCGCTGGCCAGCGATCCGTTCCCCCACGAGTTCGGGAAGTTCGAGCAAGGCCTCCGAGTCGAAACGCTGGGTCGGCGCGATGCAACCGCTCACGCCGTGCGCCGCCAGGGCCTTGACCGTCCCCTGACCAACCGCCGCCGGCAGCAAGCCGGCCGGCCAGCCACCAGCGGCGAGAATCGCCGGCAGCGCATGGTCGACCGCGTTCGGGCTGATGAAAACCGCCACCCGGTAGGTAGCCAATTGCGCCACCGCCGCGCACAGCGGTGCCGGGTCGTCAGCGGGCAGGATTTCGAGCAAGGGGAAGACCAGCGGCTCGCCGCCGGCGGCCCGGATCGCCTCGGCCAGCGGCCCGCATTGGGCCTGCGGCCGGGTGACGACGATGGTCAGCCCGGCAAGCGGCGCGCTCGCACTGTGTGCCATGGTGCTCAGTGGCAGAGGCCGAGTTTTTCCAGGATCGCGTCAACGCCGCGCGCACGCAGGTCGGCCGCGAGTTGCAGGCCAAGCGCTTCGTCTTCCGCCGGGTTGCCGCGCACTTCGCCGGCGAGCATGTGCTGGCCGTCCGGGGTGGCGACGAAGCCGCGCAGCCACAGCTGGCCGTTGTCGATGATCGCGTAGCCGCCCAGCGGTACTTGGCAGGAACCGCCCAGCGCCCGTGAGAAGGCGCGCTCGGCGCGCACGCAATGCGCGGTTTCAGGGTCGTTGAGCGGGGCGACGACGACGGCCATCGCCGCGTCACCAGCGACGATCTCGATCCCCAGCGCACCCTGGCCGGGGGCCGGCAGCGATTGTTCCGGGGTCAGGACGGCCTTGATCCGTTCCTTGAGACCAAGACGGATCAAGCCGGCAGCGGCAAGGATGATCGCATCGTATTCGCCGGCGTCGAGCTTCTTCAGCCGGGTGTCGAGGTTGCCGCGCAGGCTCTTGATCACCAGTTGCGGGTACTTGGCGCGCAGGATGGCCTCGCGGCGCAGGCTGGAGGTGCCGACCACGGCCCCGGCCGGCAGTTCGTCGAGGCCGCTGTAGTTGTTGGAAACAAAGGCGTCACGCGGGTTTTCGCGGGCCGAGATGGCTTCCAGCGCGAAGCCTTCGGGCATGGTCATCGGCACATCCTTCATCGAATGCACCGCGAGGTGGGCGCGGCCTTCCTGCATCGCTACTTCCAGTTCCTTGATGAACAGGCCCTTGCCGCCGATTTCGGCGAGCGGACGATCAAGAATCTGGTCACCCTTGGTCGTCATGCCTAGAATGACGACCTCCGCCCCCGGATTGAGTTCGGCCAGGCGACCCTGGACATGCACGGCCTGCCACATGGCGAGGCGGGATTCACGAGAGGCGATGACGATTTTGGAGGAAGCGGACATGATGCGAGGTGGGCATAGGCATTGGGGAGCGGCGATTCTAGCATGCACCCCAGTGAGTACATTTGATGCATCCAGCGCTTTGCCGCTTACCGGAATCCACTTTTGCGATGGAGAGAGCGCAGCAAGAAATTAGCGACAGGCATTCATGCCTGTCGGTCAAACATGTTTTGGAAGAGGTTTGCATCCCCTCCCAAAACGGTCGCCTGAATCCCCGGCCTTCAGGCCGGGGTCGGCTCCCACCGCCCTGAAGGGCGGGGTTTCAAACCGGAGTTAGTCTTACGATGAATGAAGGCAGCAGCAAGACCCCGGACCAACGCCCGGAACACCCCGACTTCTGGTGCAAGCGCTTCGGCGCCGGCACCACCCCGTGGGACGCCGGCAAGGTTCCCGACGAATTCGCCGCTTTTATCGGCACCGAAGCGGCGCCCTTGCGTACCCTGATCCCGGGCTGCGGCAGTGGCTGGGAAGCGGTGTTGCTGGCCGAACGCGGCTGGCGGACGACCGCCCTCGACTTCTCGCCGCTCGCGGTCGAGCGGGCACGTAGCGTGCTGGCGCCGGTGCTCGGACCGGTTTCCACGGTCGACCTCATCTGCGCCGATTTTTTCCAATGGCAGCCGGAAACCCCGCTCGACCTGATTTACGAGCGCGCCTTCCTCTGTGCCCTGCCGCGCAAGCTGTGGGCCGACTGGGGCCAACGCCTTGCCGAATTGCTGCCGGCCGGCGCCCGGCTAGCCGGTTATTTCTTCGTCTGCGAGCAGCCCAAGGGACCACCCTTCGGCATCCTGCCGGAACAGCTCGACGAACTTCTGGCATCCCATTTCACCTGCCTGGAAGACCACCCGGTCGCCGACTCGATCCCGGTCTTTGCCGGCCGCGAACGCTGGCAAGTCTGGCAACGCAAGGACTGAAGCATGATTTACGGAATCACCGACCTGTGGACCTTCGTCATCGGCACCGTCGTCATCGTGCTGCTGCCTGGGCCGAACTCGCTCTACGTGATGACCGTCGCCTCGCGCGAGGGCATCGCCGCCGGCTATCGCGGCGCCTGCGGCATCTTCGTCGGCGACACCCTGTTGATGATCGCGGCCGCGACCGGCGTCGCCTCGCTGCTGCAAGCCACACCGGCGCTGTTCATGCTCATCAAGTACAGCGGCGCAGCCTACCTGGCCTGGCTCGGCTTCAAGTTGCTGAAAGCCGGCATCGCCCGCTGGCGGCAACCGCTGAACGATCACGAACGCGATCCGGCCCAGACACCGCGACTCGATGCCAGCCGCCCCTTCCGTATCGCACTGCTGATCAGCCTGACCAACCCGAAGGCAATCCTCTTCTTCGTCTCCTTTTTCATCCAGTTCGTCTCACCGGATTACCCACACCCGGTACTATCCTTCGCCATCCTCGGCGTGATCGTCCAAATCTGTAGCGCCCTCTACCTCACCCTGCTGATTTTTGGCGGCGTCCATCTCGCCCGCCAGGTCAGCCGACGGCGCTGGCTGGCAGCCGGCGGCACCGGTGCGGTCGGGGCGCTGTTCATCGGTTTCGGTGCAAAACTTGCCGGCGCCTCGCTGAACTGAGGCTCCCTCGGCTCTTCGTCTTCCAAAGGGCAGGGTTCATGCCACCTGTTTTTCCATCTATTGAGCAAGGCACGGCCAGGCGGGGACAAAACACCCGGCCGCGCCAGCGCTGGTGCGGCCGGCAAGTTCATGGATTCTCAAAAATTTCTGCCGGAACGAAATCAGTCCAGCACTTCTGATTGATTGAGATCCGACGCACCCATCCAGAAACACAGCAATGGCGCCGGGATACGCATGATCTGGGTGGCGGATTTGACGGTATCGGGCAGGCCTGTCATCAGCCCGAAGTCGTCAAGGGATTTGGTCACCACGTAGCCGCGCGCAATTTTCTTCTGCTCGCAGAGTTCGATCAGCCCCTTCAGTTCACGCGCACCGGTGTGCTGGGCGCGATATTTGACTTCGAAGGGGATGAGTTGCTGGCCAATTTCAGCGACCAGATCAACTTCACGGCCCTGCTTGCCGTGCCAGTAGGTGAAACGCACGTTCTGGGAGTAATAGCGGGCAAACAAATGTTTGAAGACCGCGGTTTCAGTGGCCACGCCCAGCAGTGCCGGATCATCGATCACGCTCTTGCCCTTGAGCAGGACGGCAGGGGCAATGGCGGCATCGGCCAGATAGACCTTGAATCGACCTTTAAGCACATCCTTGCCATAGCCAAAAGGTGGCAGCCGGTAGATCAGATGGCAGGCCTCGAGCAATTCGATGAAGTGCTGGGCCGTGGGGCGCTTTACCTCCAGGTTGCTCGACAGGTCGGAGATGTTGAGCAGGCCGCCATCGTGCATGCAGAGATAAAGAAAGGTGTGCTCCAGATCGAGTACACGTCGCACGCCAAACAACGCCGTCATGTCGCGCTTGAGCACTTTGTCGATAATGTCCTCGCGCAGCAGGCGCTGGGCTTGGGTGATGCTTTCAACTTGTGCCGTCTGTGGAAAACCACCACGGATAAGGTATTCGTGGAAATGACCGACGTAGGGCGCGGCCAGTTCTTGCACGCGGTAGAACTGTGGTTGCTGCCAATCGAATAATTCAGTGAGACTTTTCAGCGGCGGCAGCTGCGGTAACTGCAACTGTTTAAGCTGCAAATATTCATAGAACGACAACGTGGTCAGCCGGATGGTATGCCAGCGGCCAACACCAGATTCCTGATCGGCCTCCACCAGGGGCATAGCGGACCCGGTAAATACAATGCGGCGCTGCTTGTTGAAATCGATCTGGTGCTTGACCCATGTACCCCACTCGCGGATGAACTGAGCCTCGTCAAGGAACAGATACTCCGGGCCATCCACGCGTGGCTCGCGCTCACGCCATGCTTCGAGCACTGCATCGACGCCGGCCAGCTTCAATACGGGATGATCGAAGGTTGCATAGAGAATATTGGCCGGTGATACGCCTTGTTCGAGCAGTCCATCAATCTCCTGGAGCAGTAGCGTGGTCTTGCCCACCTGGCGTGCTCCAGATACCAATATTGCGCGATGGGCTGGTGGATTGGTAACCCATCGATGCAGTTCGCGCCAGGCGGCCCGCCTCCAACTTGACAGATCGGCAATAGGCTCGCCACGCCACCAAGGGTTGAACTGAGCCAAGACCGCAATGAGTTCTTCTTTGGATACTCGCATTCGCCAATGCTAGCACCCAAATGCATTTATTGTCATGTACACATATCAATAAATTTGAATTAGCGTCGCTTTTCGAGAACTTCAGGCTGATATTACTTGGCTTCCTGATCGAACAGAGCGTTCATGGTGGCGTCGTCAATCACATCACGGAGCCTTGCTATGAACGCCAAACTTACCGAAAAGAGAGGATTCCGGGAGCTGAGAGGCAGGGAAAAGGGGTGGGTGGTCTGTTGGCTGGCAACGCATCTTTGCCAAAGCCCCGCCAGTGCTGGCTCGGCAGGCAAGAAAAAACCCAACCGGTAAGGGTTGGGTTTTTGAATTGGTGGGCCCGCAGGGACTTGAACCCTGGACCAAAGGATTCGGGTTTGTGTGACTTTCGCCACTCCCTGGACTATGCCTTCACCGTAGCTTTCGCCTTAGGTGGGTGCCGTCTAGTCTCTACACCTTCGACGATGCTTTCGCATCGAAGCTTGGCTCGGCGTTGCCGTATGCGTTGCCGCACTTAGGGTTCGCCGAATTTGACACCATCCCATACGTGGTTTCCCGGCGTATGGCACAACTTGCGCTATGAGTCCTCTGCTCTGACCAACTGAGCTACAGGCCCGGAACTACGACACCGAAGGTGCCTGAACGACAGCCTCGCGGTCTTTCGTCGCCCGGGCCGGACTGGCCCCGGGTGACGCTGTGACTACGGGTTCCGGCGGGAGATATCTGGTGAAACTCCCTGAAACCCGACAATATCTTTTGCCTGCGGACTTTGCCTCGATGCCCGCCCCTTGTCGGAGACGGAAACCGGGGCGAAGGCCGGAGGCCTCCTCCAGCTCGACTCAGTTGCCGTTCTGGTCGAGGAAGCTGCGCAGTTTATCAGAGCGGCTCGGATGACGCAGCTTGCGCAGGGCTTTGGCTTCGATCTGGCGGATGCGTTCGCGGGTGACGTCGAACTGCTTGCCGACTTCCTCAAGGGTGTGGTCGGTGTTCATTTCGATGCCGAAGCGCATGCGCAGGACCTTGGCTTCCCGGACGGTGAGGCTGTCGAGGATTTCCTTGGTGACGTTGCGCAGGCTGGAGTACATCGCCGCGTCGGCCGGGGCCAGCGTGGTCTGGTCCTCGATGAAGTCGCCGAGGTGTGAGTCGTCATCGTCGCCGATGGGAGTTTCCATCGAAATCGGCTCCTTGGCGATCTTCATGATCTTGCGGATCTTGTCCTCGGGCATCTCCATCTTCTTCGCCAGCGTTGCCGGATCCGGCTCGGCGCCGGTTTCCTGCAGGATCTGGCGGGAGATCCGGTTCATCTTGTTGATCGTTTCGATCATGTGCACCGGGATGCGGATGGTCCGCGCCTGGTCGGCGATCGAGCGGGTGATCGCCTGGCGGATCCACCACGTCGCGTAGGTCGAGAACTTGTAGCCACGGCGATATTCAAACTTATCCACCGCCTTCATCAGGCCGATGTTGCCTTCCTGGATCAGGTCGAGGAACTGCAGGCCGCGGTTGGTGTACTTCTTGGCGATCGAGATCACCAGGCGCAGGTTGGCTTCGGTCATTTCGCGCTTGGCACGACGGGCCTTGGCTTCACCGGTGGACATCTGCTTGTTGATGTCCTTGAGTTCCTTGAGCGGAATGCCGATGCGGTCCTGCAAGGCGAGCAGCTTCTTCTGCTGTTCCTTGATGTCCGGCGCCATCCGCGTCAGGATCGGGGCGTAAGTCTTGGGCGCGGTGGCGATTTCGCCATCAACCCATTCCAGATTGGTTTCGTTGCCGGGGAAAGACTGGATGAAGTGCGGGCGCGGCATCTTGACACGGTCGACGCACAATTGCTGGATTTTCCGCTCGCAGAAACGGATGCCGTCGACCATGCTACGGACGTTGTCGCAGAGGCGCTCGATCACCCGGGAGGTGAAGCGGATGTGCATCAGCTCGTCGGACAGTTCCTGCTGTAATTTGAGGTAGATCTTGTCCTGCGACCCCTTGCTGGTCAGGGTCTTCTGCATCTTGACGTGGATTGCGCGGATTTCCTTGAAACGTTCCAGCGCATCGGTCTTCAACTGCAGCAGCGAAGCCGAAGCCGCGGCTCCCGCACCTTCGCCATCCTCGTCCTCTTCTTCCTCTTCTTCGGCGGCGGCTTCGAGCTCGTCATCCGACGGATCCTCGGCCGGCGCTTCTTCCACCGCGTTGGGATCGATCAGGCCATCGACCAGTTCGTCGATGCGCAGCTCCTCGGTCTCGACCTTGGCAACCATGTCGAGAATTTCGGCAATCGTCGTCGGGCAGGCGGAAATCGCCTGGATCATGTGTTTGAGGCCCTCCTCGATACGCTTGGCGATTTCGATTTCGCCTTCGCGGGTGAGGAGTTCGACAGTACCCATTTCGCGCATGTACATACGCACCGGATCGGTGGTACGGCCAAATTCGGAATCGACGGACGACAGTGCCTGCTCGGCCTGCTCCTCGACTTCTTCGTCGTCCGAAGCCGTGGCGGCGGTATCCGTCATCAGGAGATCCTCGGCGGCCGGCGCCTCGTCGAAGACCTGGATATTCATGTCGCTGAAGGTCGAGATGATCGCCTCGATGGACTCGGCGTCGACCACATCATCCGGCAGGTGGTCGTTAATCTCTGCGTAAGTCAGGTAACCGCGTTCCTTGCCAAGCTTGATCAGCGCCTTCAGGCGCATCTTGCGCGCCTCGGCGTCGAGCGGCTCCGGGGTTTCAGCCATTGCACCCTCGATCAGCGCCTTTTCAGCCGCCTTCTCCTTGGCCTTGCTGGGGCGAGCCTTGGGTGCGTCCTTCGCGGTGTCTTTTGCCTTAGCCATGAACACGATCCGTAGAATTGGAGAAAACCATAAATTTTACCACAGCTTAGAGCACTTTTTCCGGCACAAATCGCAAGGCGAGCCAGCCGACGAACAGTAACGCGGGCGCACCGGCGCGCTTGGTGGGGCACGACGATTCTGCGACAATCGCCGCCTTCCGCTCCCTTCCGACACCACATGATCCAGGGCCAATTTCGCTACTCCATCCTGCAAGTGCCGCAAGCGGTCACTTCACTCAAGCTGCGCGGCCACCTCCGCCGCGAATTCGAGGCCCTGCAGGCCGGCGCCCAGGGCGAATCGGACATCATCCTCGTGCGCCTCTTCGTCCCGGAAAAAACGCTCTTCGGCCTGGGGCAGAAAAAAGTCGACAGCCTGCTCGACTCGCTGCTCGGCAAATGCCCGAATATCCAGCGCATTGAACTGGAAGCGCTCTCCCGCCCCCTGAGCGAAGACGAAATGCGCGAAGCCGCAGGCGAGGCACAGGCGCAGCTGGAAAAACTCGGAAGCGAAATCATGGCCAATCCCTATCTGGTCGCACCAGCGGCAGCAAGCACGGATCAAAATGCCGGCACGTCACGGTCGACCGTGACGAACGGCAAAAATTCCGCCCCCTGAGCCGAGCCCCCCCCCGGCCGGAGGAAAGCACCGAAAGCGATGGCAGCGGTCAGGCCAGGATCAGGTTATCGCGATGAATCATCTCCGGCTCATCGACATAACCGAGCAAGTCTTCGATCTCGGCGCTCCCCTTACGAGCGATCAGGCGAGCTTCGCCGCTGCCGTAATTGACCAGGCCACGCGCAATTTCACGCCCTTCCGGATCGATGCAGGCAACCGCCGCTCCGCGCTCGAATTCGCCATCGATACGGGTAACCCCGACCGGCAGCAGACTTTTACCATCCCTGAGCGCGCCGACCGCCCCGGCGTCCAGCGACAGGCGCCCGGCAAGTTGCAGATGGTCGGCTAGCCATTGCTTGCGGGCCGCCAGCGGCTGAGTGGTGGCGACCAGCAGGGTGCCGACGGGTTCGCCGGCGGCGAGGCGGATGATCGGATCGCGTTCGTGACCGCTGGCAATCGCGGTGTGGGCGCCGCTGCGAGCGGCGCGCTTGGCGGCGATGACCTTGGTGATCATGCCGCCAGTACCGACGCGGCTGCCGGCGCCGCCGGCCATTGCTTCCAGCGACACGTCGCCGGCATGCGCCTCGCCAATCAATGTTGCAGCGGGATCCTTGCGCGGGTCGGCGGTGTACAAGCCTTTCTGGTCGGTCAGGATGAGCAGTGCATCGGCTTCGATCAGATTGGCGACCAAGGCGCCAAGGGTGTCGTTGTCACCGAACTTGATTTCGTCGGTAACGACGGTGTCGTTTTCATTGATGATCGGAACGACGCCCAGCGCGAGCAGGGTGGTTAGCGTCGAGCGGGCGTTCAGGTAGCGCTTGCGGTCGGCCAGGTCGTCGTGGGTCAGCAGAATCTGTGCCGTGTGCAGCCCGTGGTCGAGGAAGGCGCTGTCGTAGACCTGGGCCAGGCCCATCTGGCCGACGGCGGCGGCGGCTTGCAGTTCGTGCACCGATTTCGGGCGCTTCTCCCAGCCCAGGCGCTGCATGCCGCAGGCGATCGCGCCGGAGGAGACGAGAACCACTTCCTTGCCCTGGTCGCGCAGCGTGCTGATCTGGCGCGCCCAGTCGCGAATGGCGGCCAGGTCGAGGCCGGCACCGTTATTGGTCACGAGGGCCGAGCCGACTTTGACGACCAGTCGCTTGGCGGAGGCAAGGCGGGTGGTTTGCATGCTTAGTCTTCTTCCGGAAAATCTTCGCTGTCGATGCTGGCAGTCGGATCGTCGTTGCCGCCGTCCGCGTCGCCCTGCTCGTCGTCGCCCTGCTCATCATCGTCCAGGTCGCTGGCGGTGGGCCGCGGGTTTTCCGCAGCCATTTTTTCCAGTTGCTCCTGGATGGCGAAAATCAGCGGCCGCGTGCCGTCGCCCTTGATCGCGGCAATCGTGAACACCGGGCCGGTGTAGCCGGTCTCGGCGCAGTAGGCAGCCAGGAACTTGTCGATCACTTCCTGGCGTTCGCTCTCGTCGATCAGGTCGAGTTTATTGAGAACCAGCCAGCGCGGCTTGGCGGCGAGGCTGGGGTCATGTTTTTCGAGTTCGCCGACGATGGCGCGGGCGTCGTAAACCGGGTCGGCGCCCGGGTCGAGCGGGGCGATGTCAACCAGGTGCAGCAGGATGCGGGTCCGTTGCAGGTGCTTGAGGAAGCGGATGCCGAGGCCGGCGCCGTCGGCTGCGCCTTCGATCAGGCCGGGAACGTCGGCGACGACGAAGCTTTTCTCGTTATCGACGCGAACGACGCCGAGGTTCGGGTGCAGCGTGGTGAATGGATAGTCGGCGACTTTCGGGCGGGCGGCGGAAATGGCGCGGATCAGCGTGCTCTTGCCGGCGTTGGGCATGCCGAGCAGGCCGACGTCGGCGATTACGCGCAGTTCCAGCGTCAGCTCGAACTCCTCGCCGGGTTCGCCCTTGGTGCATTGGCGCGGGGCGCGGTTGGTCGAGGATTTGAAATGGGTGTTGCCGAGACCGCCCTTGCCACCCTTGGCAATCAGTATCTTCTTGTCGTGCGCATCAAGATCGGCGAGAACCTGGCCAGTAATGGTGTCGGTAATGACCGTGCCGACCGGCATGCGCAGCACGATATCGTCGCCGCCTTTGCCGTAGCAGTCGGCGCTGCCACCGTTCTCGCCACGCTGGCCAAGGAATTTGCGGGTGTAGCGGTAGTCGACCAGGGTGTTGATGTTGCGGTCGGCAATCACGTAAAGGCTGCCGCCGCGGCCGCCATCGCCACCGTTGGGGCCACCCATCGGGATATATTTTTCCCGGCGAAAAGTGGCGATACCGTTGCCGCCGTCACCGGCCTTTACGTAAATTTTGGCTTCGTCAATGAATTTCATGGTCAGGGGTCGGGAGTAGGCAAGGAAGGGTCGAGAGGGTGGGAATTGCGTGCTCTTGCTCTCGACTCAAGTCGCTCTCGACGCTCGACTCGATAAAGCAAAAAGCCCTATCCGGGCGGACAGGGCTTTTCAGTGTTGCCGGGCTGAAGTTATTCAGCAGCCGGAACGATCGTCACCGTACGGCGCTTGGCGGCGCCCTTGATGGTGAACTGGACCACACCGTCCTTCAGTGCGAACAGGGTGTGATCCTTGCCGCAGCCGACGTTTTCGCCCGGGTGGAATTCGGTGCCGCGCTGGCGAACGATGATGTTGCCGGCGAGGACGAATTGACCGCCGTAGCGCTTGACGCCAAGACGTTGTGCTTGTGAGTCGCGGCCGTTACGTGAACTGCCGCCTGCCTTTTTGTGTGCCATTTAATCTAGCTCCTTCTACTCTACTCAGGCGGCAATCGCTTCGATGCGCAGCTCGGTGTAGTTCTGACGATGGCCTTGACGCTTCTGGTAGTGCTTGCGACGGCGCATTTTGAAAATCTTGACCTTGTCGTGACGGCCGTGGGAAACCACGGTGGCCTTCACGCTGGCGCCAGCGATGAAGGGGGCGCCGATCTTCACGGACTCGCCTTCGCCTGCCATCAGGACCTGGTCGAGAGTGATTTCTGCGCCAACGTCTGCCGGTATCTGTTCTACTTTAAGTTTTTGACCAGCGGTAACACGATACTGCTTACCACCGGTTTTTATGACCGCGTACATGTTGGACTCCAAACGGAAACAAAAGGGTGCTGCGAAAAGCGGGCAATTATAGGCAAAAAACCTGTTGAGTCAAAGCCTTTCCATCAGCCATGCAACAACAGGCCGGTAATCCGCAGCCCCGGCAAGATGAAAATGGCGGCATCGAAGAGAGGCCGGCACCACATCCGGCGCTTCCCCAGGCAAGTCCCTGTCGTCAAGCCGGCAAGGCCAGTTCTTCTGCTGGCGACGAAGCCGGGAAAAGCGAGACCCGGTTACGTCCCGCCGCCTTGGCCCGGTACATCGCCTGATCCGCCCGCTGCTGAAGCGTCAGCATGTCGTCGATAGCGGATTCGCTGCCGGCCACCCCGATACTGGCCGTAACGCGCAGACACTGCTCCCCGCCAATTTCCGGGCAACGCCGCTCGATGGCCAGGCGGATATTCTCCGCTACCTGGAGCGCGGCATCGCGCGAGGTATCGGGAAGGAAAATGGAAAACTCCTCGCCGCCGATACGCCCCAGCGCATCGCTCTGGCGAATATTGCCGCCCAGGGTTGCGGCAATGCTTTTCAGCACCACATCGCCCGCCGCATGACCATGGCGGTCGTTGATCGACTTGAAATGATCGAGGTCGACAAAAAGGACGGCATAGGGTCGGGCATTGCGCCGAGCGGTAGCGATCAGGCGATCGCAGATCTCGTAATAGGCACGGGCATTGAGGACACCGGTCAGGGTATCGTGCATCGCCAGATGGTAGAGCCGCTCGTTGGACTCCCGCATGCGGACATAATAGGAGACCGAGCGCGACGAGAAAACGTGAAAGAACAGGGCCAGGTAAACCATGCTCACCACCGCCGTCGCCAGCGCCGGCTGGCTGTAGGGCTGGATCATCGCCGCATTGCCGAAGAGCAGGCCGAACACCGACAGCACGGTGATGACGAAACCGGCCTTGCGTCCGAGCAGGAGATAGACGCCGGGAATATTGGTAAATAGCCAGAGGATGCGCAACTCATCCTGCGGCACATAGGCCAGCACCGAAATGTACTCCACGATGCAAACCGCCTCGTAAACCCAGGCAATCGCCAGAAAACGCCGCTTTTGCCCACGCAGCAGACACCACAGCGACAGCGCGGCGACGATGAAAAACCGCATGGTCAGCACATGAGGGGAATCGAGCGGATTCAGGCGCGTGTATTCGCCGACGACAAAAACCGCCGTAAACACCGCCCCGCAAAGCAGCACGATACAGAGGAACTTGAACTGGAACTCCAGGTGCTCCTCGCTATCGGCAAACTCGATATTGCCGAAGATGAGGCGTTCAAACTGGCTCACAAGCCTTCTCCTGTATCCAAGAATATCCAGAAGAAGAACATAAAAGACAGTTTTTCGAATAACAAGCTGGCAATAATGACAGCCCCACAACAACTGTTCATAAATACAGCCATCCGTGCATTCCCCGGCGCTTTTGCGTATAGTTTGCCTCCCCGCAACCCTCTCCCGAACGGCGATGGAAACCCTGCGCATTCGCGGTGCCCGCACGCATAACCTGAAGAACATCAACCTCGATTTGCCGCGCGATCAGCTGATCGTGATCACCGGTCTGTCCGGTTCCGGCAAGTCCTCGCTGGCGTTCGACACGCTCTACGCCGAAGGGCAGCGGCGTTATGTCGAATCGCTGTCGGCGTATGCGCGGCAGTTCCTGCAGTTGATGGAAAAGCCCGATGTCGACCTGATCGAGGGCCTCTCGCCGGCGATTTCCATCGAGCAGAAAGCCACCTCGCACAACCCGCGCTCGACGGTGGGCACGGTCACCGAGATTCACGACTACCTGCGCCTGCTCTACGCCCGCGCCGGCACGCCTTACTGCCCCGAGCATCACCAGCCGCTGACGGCGCAGACGGTGTCGCAGATGGTCGACCATGTGCTGGCGCTGCCGGCCGAGACCAAGCTGATGATCCTGGCGCCGGTGGTCGCCAACCGCAAAGGCGAGCAGCTCGAACTGTTCACCGAACTGCGCGCCCAGGGTTTTGCCCGCGTCCGCGTCGATGGCGAGGTTTATGAAATCGACGCCGTGCCCAAGCTGGCCAAGGCGCAGAAGCATACGGTCGATGTCGTGGTCGACCGTCTCAAGGTGCGCGACCGAGGTGACGTCAATGCGCGCCAGCGCCTCGCCGAATCCTTCGAAACCGCGCTGCGCCACGCCGACGGCCGGGCGATTGCGCTGGAGATGGACTCCGGCCAGGAACACCTGTTCTCGGCCAAGTTCGCCTGCCCGGTCTGTTCCTACGCCTTGCAGGAGCTGGAGCCACGGCTGTTCTCGTTCAACAACCCGATGGGCGCCTGCCCCAAGTGCGACGGCTTGGGCGTGATCCAGTTCTTCGACCCCAAGCGGGTGATCAGCAACCCCGAACTGTCGCTGGCCAACGGCGCGATCCGCGGCTGGGACAAGAAGAACCAGTTTTACTACCAGATCATCGAATCGCTGGCCGAACACTACGGGTTCACGGTCGACACGCCATTTGTGCAACTTTCCGACGAAGTCCGCCAGATCGTGCTTTACGGCTCGGGCAAGACCGAAATCCGCTTCCTCTACGAAAACGAGAAAGGCACCCGCTTCGACCGCAGCCACACCTTCGAAGGCATCATCCCCAACCTCGAACGGCGTTATCGCGGCAGCGACTCGCAGGCGGTGCGCGAAGACCTCGCCAAGTACATCAGCAACTCGACCTGCCCGCATTGCTCCGGCTCGCGGCTGCGCACCGAGGCGCGTCATGTGCGGGTCGGCAGCCACACCTTGCACGAAATCAACCGCCTGCCACTGGGCGAGGCGCGCAATTACTTCAACTGCCTGGAACTGACCGGTGCCAAGGCGCAGGTGGCGGAAAAAATCCTCAAGGAAATCACCGCCCGCCTCTCCTTCCTGATCAACGTCGGCCTCGACTACCTGTGCCTGGAACGCTCGGCGGAAACGCTCTCGGGCGGCGAGGCGCAGCGCATCCGGCTGGCTTCGCAGATCGGCTCGGGCCTGACCGGGGTCATGTACGTGCTCGACGAGCCTTCCATCGGCCTGCACCAGCGCGACAACGACCGTCTGCTGCACACGCTGCAGAACCTGCGCGACATGGGCAATACCGTGCTCGTCGTCGAGCACGATGAAGACGCGATTCGCGCCGCCGATTACGTGGTCGACATCGGCCCCGGCGCCGGCGTCCATGGCGGCGCCGTGGTCGCCCACGGCACCCCGGCCGAGGTCGCGGCCAACCCGGAGTCGCTGACCGGCGCCTACCTTTCCGGCGCGCGGGCGATTTTGGCCCCGAACAAGCGTCGACCGTGGAGTCCTGAAAAAAACGCTGAAAAACAACTGCAAGTCCTCGGTGCGACCGGCAACAACCTCAAGAATGTCGACCTGGCGCTGCCGGTCGGGCTGTTCACCTGCATCACCGGCGTTTCCGGCTCGGGCAAATCGACGCTGATCAACGACACCCTGTACGCAGCGGCGGCCAAGCACCTCTACGGCGCCACTGCCGAACCGGCGGCGCACGACCGGATCGTCGGCCTCGACCTCTTCGACAAGGTGATCAACGTCGACCAGGCGCCGATCGGTCGCACCCCGCGCTCCAACCCGGCGACCTACACCGGCCTGCTGACCCCGATCCGCGAACTGTTCTCGCAAGTGCCCGAATCGCGGGTGCGTGGCTACGGCCCCGGCCGCTTCTCGTTCAACGTCAAGGGCGGGCGCTGCGAAGCCTGCCAGGGCGACGGCATGATCAAGGTCGAGATGCACTTCCTGCCCGACATCTACGTCCCCTGCGACGTCTGCCACGGCAAGCGCTACAACCGCGAGACGCTGGAAGTCCAGTACAAGGGCAAGACCATCCACGACGTACTCGGGATGACCGTCGAGCAGGCGCGCGAATTCTTCGACCCGGTGCCGGTCGTCGCCAAGAAGCTGCAGACCCTGGTCGACGTCGGCCTCTCCTACATCACCCTCGGCCAGAGTGCGACCACGCTCTCCGGCGGCGAGGCCCAGCGCGTCAAACTCGCGCTCGAACTGTCCAAGCGCGACACCGGCCGCACCCTCTACATCCTCGACGAGCCGACCACCGGCCTGCATTTCGCCGACATCGAACTGCTGCTCAAGGTGCTGCACCGGCTGGCCGACCACGGCAACACCATTGTCGTCATCGAGCACAACCTGGACGTAATCAAGACCGCCGACTGGCTGGTCGACCTCGGCCCCGAAGGCGGCGCCGGCGGCGGCCGCATCCTGGTCTCCGGCACGCCTGAAACAGTGGCGCAACACACCGCGAGCCATACTGGGCGCTTCCTCAAACCGCTGCTGGAAAAAGCACGTGTCTGATTTGTTCAGTCTTCGCTTCACGCGCCGCATCGTTGTCACTCGCCATGCCCGCCAAAGGATGGAGGAACGAAACATTGACGACACGATGCTGGTCAACATCATTGATCAAGGTGAAACACGCTATCGCGATCCTACCCACCTTTGGGCTTACCGTTACTTTCCTGAACGCGACGATAATCTGCTCTGTGCGGTCCTTGTTCTGGAAGACTGCGTAGTGGTAAAAACCGTCATGCACCACTTCACCCTTGACTGAGGCGATCATGCGTACCACTTATTACGACGAAGATGACATTCTCGTCATCCGGCTTTCCGACAAAGCCATTGCTCGCGAGGTGTCGCAAAACTGGAACACCCACATCAGTTACGCGGAAGATGGCAGTGCAGTCGAAATTGTCCTGCTCGAAGCACGCGCCAATGGCGCCTTTCCGCTGCACATCGAGCACGCCATGGCTGCCTAGGCACGCTGGCATTCCATCATATGGCAGACCCGATGAACGATTTTCAGCAATACAAAGGCAAGCAAGGCCTGACCCGCCTCTTCAACGCGCTCGGTTACTCGCGCGACGGCCTCGCCGCCGCCTGGAAGAACGAAGCCGCCTTCCGCGAGGAAGTGCTGCTCGCCGCCGTCGCCATCCCGCTGGCGCTGTTTCTGGCCCAAACCGGCGTCGACCGTGCGCTGCTGATCGGCAGCATCCTCTTCATCCTGATCGTCGAAATCCTCAACTCGGCGGTCGAAGCAGTGGTCGACAAAGCCTCGCCGGAGCATCACGAGCTGGCCAAACGCGCCAAGGACATGGGCAGCGCCGCCGTGCTGCTGTCGCTGCTCAATGCCGCCGTGGTCTGGGCCTGCGTGCTGTGGCCGTAAACCGGCAAAACGCCTACGCAAAACCCTTACAAAGTCAGCGAATGGTCAGATCACGACGCTAAACTTGTCCACGGTTTCTCCTCCAGGGAGCCACAAACCCATTAACCCGTCAGCCGACGGGTTTTTTTTGCCCGGCCAGGCACGCGCCCGAATGTCACCGAAGTGACTTATTCCGTCACTAAAATTTTCCGATGCCCTTCTTTCGTCCCCTATTTACCGCCCTGGCCCTGCTCGCGGCCGGCATCGGCAGCAGCCACGCCGCCCGCCCCTTCGTCACCGACGACGCTCGCCTGACCACCGCCGGCAGTTGCCAGCTCGAAAGCTGGACCCGCCTCTACCAGGACAGCAAGGAATTCTGGGCGCTGCCCGCCTGCAACCCCGGCGGCAACTTTGAAATCACCGCAGGCGGCGGTCGTGCCTACGTCGACGGTAGCGCCTCGACCAGCGACTACATCCTGCAGGCAAAAACCCTGTTCCGGCCACTGAATACCAATAGCTGGGGCTGGGGCCTGGCCGCCGGCAGGGTAATGCACCCCGGCGTCAATCCCGGCCCCAACCTGCTCGGCAACACCTACTTCTACCTGCCGGCCTCGTTCTCGTTCAACGACGACAAGCTGATCGTACACACCAACCTGGGCATGCTCCACGACAAGGCCAGCGACCGGAACAGCGGCACCTGGGGCATCGGCGGCGAATTCCAGCTCACCCCGCGCCTGCTCGGCATCGCCGAAAGCTTCGGCGACAGCCGCCACAACCCCTACTGGCAGATCGGCGCCCGCTACGCCATCGTCCCCGACCGCGTCCAGATCGACGCCACCATCGGCCAGCAATACAACGGCCCCAGCGCCAGCCGCTGGCTCTCCTTCGGCCTGCGCCTGACCCCGGACAAGCTGTTTTAAGCCGCATCCACGGTCGACCGTGAAAACGGCGGTTTCTGGCCGGCGGTCAGCGCTGGCCTTGTACCGGACCACGCCTTGATCGACACGCGCCAACCCTGGTTTTGCTGGACAAACGGCAGCGCGATACGTACAGTTAAACGTACATATCAAGGAGTTCGCCATGGATGCAATGACCTACACCGCCGTTCGTGCCAACCTCGCCAGCACCATGGACCGGGTTTGTGACAACCACGAAGCCCTGATCATTACCCGCAACGGCGAGCAAGCCGTGGTCATGCTCTCGCTGGAAGACTACAAGGCGCTGGAAGAAACCGCCTACCTCCTGCGCACCCCGGCCAACGCCAAACGCCTGCTCGCGGCCACCGCCCAACTCGCCGCCGGCAAAGGCCAGGAACGGCAGCTAGCCGAATGAAACTGATTCTTGCCGACGAGGCCTGGGAAGACTATCTCTACTGGCAAAAACAGGACAAACGGATTCTGGAGCGGATCAACAAGCTGATCCGCGAAACCCAGCGCCAACCCTTCTCCGGCACCGGCAAACCAGAAGCTCTGAAACACGCCCTGGCCGGCTTCTGGTCCCGTCGCATTACCGCCGAACATCGCATGGTGTACCGGGTTGAAGACGATGCCTTGCTAATTGCGCAGCTACGGTTTCATTATTGAAAGGCTGATGCGGGGAGCGGCGTGCGATCCGGGGGTTTTGCGTCGCGGCCGGCAAGGCCTCTTTCAACGAGCGCGAATACCCATTTTTCTACATGATCGCGGCCATCACGGGGTTATTGGGTTGGCAATTTCGAAGCAGAGGGAGACTGGATTCGGCCGGGAGCAGAAGTAGAACAAACTGCAAACGCGATGAAATAGGTGTCGGCTCGGTGATCCTGGGGCGGCCTTTAAGCGAGAGCCAAGGCATAATCCTGACTACGACTAGGAGATTGCATTCCATGAAGCGTTCATTGTGCTCACTACTGCTGCTTCTCGCACTGATCCAGACTCAGGCGTTTGCCGAGAGTACATACAAGTTTGGTGTTGTCCCTCAATTTGAGCCGCGTAAGCTTTCAGCGATCTGGTCACCGATCCTGGCCGAGCTCGAAAAACGCACCGGCTTCAAGCTTGAAATGGTCGGATCAGCACGTATTCCCGAGTTCGAGAATGAATTCGAACAGGGGCGCTATGACTTTGCCTACCTGAATCCCTATCATTCCCTAGTCGCGGCGCGGACACAGCATTACGAACCGCTGATCCGAGATGGGGGACAGCAGCTCTTCGGCATCCTAGTCGTCGCGAAGGATGGACCGGTGAAGACGGTAGCCGACTTGAATGGCAAGACCGTTGCTTTCCCTTCCCCAAATGCGCTAGGCGCTTCCTTGCTGATACGTTCCGATCTGGAGCGAGCGCAAAAAATCAGGATATCTCCACTTTGGGCGCAGACTCATACCTCCGCCTACCTGAACGTGGCACTCGGCAAGGTGGATGCAGCCGGTGGCGTAATGTCGACCTTCGATCAGCAGCCGGAATCCATCCGCAACAAGCTGGCGATCATTTATGAAACGCGCCGCATGCCTTCACATCCGGTAGTAGCGCACCCGCGCGTGCCGAAGGCCGATCGCGAGAAGCTGCGCCAAGCCTTCCTCGATATGGGCGCCACAACCGAAGGTGCCGCTTTGCTGGCCAAAATCCCGTTCAAGCAAGTGGTAATCGCGACTGCCGGCGAGTACCGGCAATTGTCCACCATGGGGCTCGAGGAATACTACGTGAAGGGTGCCGACTGATTCCACCGCCATGTCCCTCCGACTCAAGATTGTCCTAATCCTTGTTGCAGCCACACTAACTGCCGACGCGCTGATCATTGGCCTCTGGCAACCGTGGTTCCTCGAACGGGCGCTCGTCCGCGAGCAGAAACACCTAGAGCAGCATCTTTCGACGCTGGGTGACGCCATCCTGCCCTTCCTCCTGCAAAACCAGGTCGGTGCTGTTTATGAAACGCTGGATGCCGCGCTGGAACGGTCGCCCGCTTGGGAGTTTATTGTCCTGACCGACCAGAACGGAGACCCCATCTACCCCCTTGAGACCAGGCACCCGAACCACACAGAAGACATCGTCGCCTTCAAGCAAGCAATCCGCCTACGCAACAACACCTTGGGCGAACTCGAACTGCACGTCGACATTTCTGAACAAAAAAAGTCGCTTGCAGAACAGACCCAACTGATTGTCAGCTTTCTCTCCGCCGGTTCCTTGCTGGTGGCCGCAATGATTGCCGCTTTGCTGGAGGTTGTTGTCGGCAGGAGAGCGAACCGTCTCGTAAGTGCCGCCGAAGACATAGCCCTTGGTCAATACGACACCCCTCTCCCGGTGCCGGTTCGTGACGAGATCGGGAGGCTCTCGGTCGCGTTGGACAAAATGCGCCACGCCATCTCCGCCGAGAAGGAATCGCTCCGCCAGGCACGGGATGCAGCCGAATCTGCCAACCTTGCCAAAAGTCGCTTTCTGGCCACCATGAGCCATGAAATTCGCACACCGATGAACGGCATCATTGGCATGTCGCAACTAATGTTCATGGATGACCAGATGGGAGAAGACGAACGCAAGGATTATGCTCGTACGATCTACAACTCCGGCCAAACGCTGCTGACGCTGCTGAACGACATCCTTGATCTGTCCAAGGTTGAAGCCGGCAAGGTAGAGCTTTCAAGTATTGCCTTCAGTCCCCGCCAACTCATCGAGGAAACCGCCCACCTGTTTGCTCAATCCGCCCAAGAAAAGGGGCTACGAATTGAAGTTGAGTGGAAGGGGCCGCCCGAATGCCGCCATGAGGCCGATGCGACCCGTCTGCGGCAGATGCTCTCCAACCTTGTCGGCAACGCGCTCAAGTTCACTGCCAAGGGATTCGTTCGCATCGAAGCCTCGGTCGTCACGGAAGACGAACATCGCCCAGTGCTTGAATTCTCAGTTTCCGACAGCGGCATCGGCATTCCCCTAGAACAGCAGGCCAGGCTGTTTCAGCCCTTCAGCCAAGCAGATCATTCAACCACTCGGGAATATGGCGGCACAGGGCTCGGCCTGTCGATTGTTCTCAGCCTAGCCAGGCTCATGGATGGAACAGCCGGGGTCGATAGCGCGGCAGGCAAAGGATCCCGCTTCTGGTTTCGCGTCCGGGTAGGCCGGTTATGCGCGACCGAAGAACGACGCCGAGAATCCTGGAACTTCGGGATATCCGATCCCCCGCCGACGGAAACACTAACCGGAACGGTATTGGTGGTGGAAGACAATCCGACCAACCGCAAGGTGGTCGAAGCCCTGCTCAGAAAACAGGGGCTCGACGCCGTGAGTGTTGAAAACGGCCAGGAAGCCATCGATGCCCTAAAAAATGGCTTGCGTCCAAACCTGGTCCTGATGGACATGGAAATGCCGGTGATGGACGGTCTTACGGCGACCCGGCACATTCGCGCCTGGGAAACCCAAACCGATCAGGGACGACATCCCATCGTCGCCCTGACTGCCAACGCCTTCGAAGAAGACAACCAACTCTGCCGCGAAGCCGGGATGGACGACTTCCTCACCAAGCCCATCAACCTGGAGGCCCTGAAGGTGGTTGCTGCCCGCTGGCTTGGCACAGCAAACGTTTGACTGCTTTCTACTCATAAAGCAGTCGACTGCGATGGGCCTGGCAACCGGCGGCGGCAAGTCGGAAACAGCCACCCCAGCCCCAAAGCTCAACATCCCCTTTTAGCAACCTCTCCCCACTACAAACACTGTCCACGCAAATGAGACCAGGATTTCCCCTGGCCTCATTTGCGTGGCCCCGCCTTATTGCTCGACGAAGGCGCGCTCGATGACGTAGTCGCCCGCCTCGCCAATATGCGGCGAGATTTTGAAGCCGTAACCGTCGAGCATCTCCGAAACTTCCTTGAGCATCGCCGGGCTGCCGCAGATCATGCCCCGGTCGGTGGCCGGGTCGAGCGGTGGCTCGCCGAGGTCGGCGAAGAGCTTGCCGGAGGTGATCAGATCGGTCTGGCGGCCGGTGTTGCGGAAGGGTTCGCGGGTCACGGTCGGGTAGTAGATCAGCTTGTCGCGGATTTCCTCGCCGAGGTATTCGTGGTCCTTGAGGTCTTGCTCGATGTAGTCGTGGTAGGCCAGTTCGTTGGTCCAGCGAACGCCGTGGATGAGGATGATCTTCTCGAAGCGCTCGTAGGTTTCCGGGTCGTGGATCAGGCTCATGAAGGGCGCCAGGCCGGTGCCGGTGGCGAACAGGAAGAGGCGCTTGCCCGGCTTGAGGTCGCGCAGGACCAGGGTGCCGGTCGGCTTGCGGCTGATCAGCAGTTCGTCGCCGGGCTGCAGGTGCTGCAGGCGCGAGGTCAGCGGGCCGTCCTGGACCTTGATGCTGAAAAATTCGAGATGCTCTTCGTAATTGGCGCTGGCAACGCTGTAGGCGCGCATCAGGGGCTTGCCATTGACCTCCAGCCCGATCATCACGAACTGGCCGTTGACGAAACGCAGGCCGGGGTCGCGGGTGGTACGGAAGGAAAACAGGGTGTCGTTCCAGTGATGCACGGACAGGACTTTTTGCGGGGCGAAGGCACTCATGGCGGGGATCAATCGGGCAGTGGCAATGCGTGCATTGTCGGCGACCTCGCTTAGCGAAAAAAGCGGATAATTTGAATATCAATCAGCGATAAAACATATAAGACACCGCCGCAGCAAGAAATTAGCGACAGGCATTCATGTCTGTCGGTCAAACATGTTTTGGAAGGGGTTTGCATCCCCTTCCAAAACGGTCGCCTGAAACCCCCGGCCTTCAGGCCGGGGTTTCAAACCGGAGTTAGTCTTACGATGAAATTCAGCCTGCGCCAGATCGCCATCTTCGCCGCCATCGCCCGCTGTGGCAGCGTTTCGCAAGCCGCCGAACGGCTGGCGATGTCGCAGTCGGCAGCCAGCAACGCCCTGCTCGAACTCGAACGGGCCTACGAGCGGCCGCTGTTCGACCGGATCGGCAAGAGCCTGCACCTGAACAGCGACGGGCGCGGCCTGCTGCCCTCAGCCGAACGCCTGCTCGGGCTCGCCGCCGACATCGACAGCCTGCTCGCCGGCGACCGCCCCGGCCCGCTCGCGGTCGGCGCGACGCTGACCATCGGCAACTATCTGGCGACCCTGCTGGTCGCCGATTACCTGCGCCAGAACCCGGATTCGCCGGCAACGCTGCACGTTGCCAACACCCACCAGATCGTCGCCAGCCTGCTCGCCTTCGATTGCGACCTCGGCCTGATCGAAGGCGAAGTCAGCCACCCCGACCTGCACTGCGAACCCTGGCTGGAAGACGAGCTGCTGGTCTTCTGCGCCCCCGGCCACCCGCTCGCCGCCGCCGGCCGCGCCGACAACGCGACGCTGGCGGCGCAGGACTGGATCCTGCGCGAACCCGGCTCGGGCACCCGCGAACAATTCGAACGCCAGGTCGCCCGCCAGTTGCCACGGGTGCAAACCCGGCTCGAACTCGAACACACCGAAGCGATCAAGCGTGCCGTCGAATCCGGCCTCGGTATCGGCTGCCTGTCGCGGCTGGCGCTACGCGAAGCTCTGCGCCGGGGCAGCCTGGTCGAAATCGCCACCCCGCAATTCGCCCTCCGCCGCCGTTTCTACCTCGCCAGCCACCGGCAGCGGCACGAAAGCCTGGCGATGCGGCGATTCCGGGAGCTTTGCGCACGCTTCACGGCGGGAGCGCGGGATACCGGGGAATTGGCCTTGCCGTTCATTCCCTGAAGCCCGATTTTCACGGTCGCCGCGCAAAATCGGGATTTTTTGCCGTGGACCGTGAAAATCGGGGCCGGTACGACGCGACAACAGGAGGTGCCGGGCTGGGGTGCCGGGCTGGGGCAAGGGCGGTTCAACGCAGGCGGAAGCGTACCGGCAACAGGCTTTCCCTTGGGGCATCGGCGGGCAGTGTGCTCAAGGAGCGGACGGCACGCAGGGCAGCGGCATCCAGGAGTGGGTAGCCGCTGCCTTGTTCGACACGGGCGGCGGCCACCTGCCCGCTTTCGTCGAGTAGCAGGAGCACGAGCACCTCGCCCTGCTCGCCACGGGCAATGGCTTCCGCCGGATAAAACAGACCCTGGCGTTGCAGGCTGTGCAAGTGCTGGCGGACCTGATCACGCCATTGCCCCGGCGCTTCCTTGCCGGTTGGCGACTTCACCAGCCGGCCGGGCTTGGGCGGCATCCCTGCCGCCAGCCGGGCTTGCGGCGGTGCTTCCTGGCGTGTCGTCCCACTCGGCGCCGGCTGTTTGAGCGACAGGTCGGGGATCGAGGGCGGGATCGATTCCGGGAGCGGGGGCGATTCGGGCAAGGGTTGCGCGACGGGACGCAGGCTGGCTTGCAGGGAAGCCGGCGGTGGCGGCCGCTGGCCCTGGCTTCCCGCCGGCCAGAACAGGAGTGCGTGCAGGAACAAGGACAAGCTCGCCGCCAGGAACAAGCGCCGCGCTCCGGCCCGCGTGGGCACGGACGGGGTGAAAGGCGGAAGCACGAAGCTCATGCGACAATGTGCCGGGTACAAATCGTCGGGGTCACAGGCAATGCAGGCAAGAGGATTGAGACTGAGGAAATCGGGAGTCGCCATGATAATCGGGATGACCCTGCTCGGGCTGGCGTCGTCGTCGCATTCCGCTGCCCCCGCCCTGCCCGACCCGGCGGCCTTTGCCAACAGCCTGGAGTTGGGTGACGTGCAGCAGGCGCGTACCTGGCTCGATGCCGGGCTGCCGGTGAACTTCAAGGCCAGCCGCATCGGCAACGGTTTGATGATCGGCGCCTGGGAAGGAAACCTGGAGCTGATGGCGCTTTTCCTCTCTCACGGGGCCGATATCGACAGCGTCAACGAGAATGGCGAGACGGCCCTGGCCCTGGCGGCATGGCGCGGACAAAAAGCAGCCGTGACCTGGCTGCTGGAGCGCGGTGCGCGCATCAATGCCGGGCCACGCCAGTGGTCGGCGCTGCATTACGCGGTCTTTGCCGGACATGAGGAAATGGCTGGAATGCTGATCGAACGAGGGGCGGACATCAACGCCCTGTCGACCAATGGCTCCAGCGTTCTGATGATGGCGATCTACGAAGGCCGGGAGGCTCTGGCCAGGAAGCTGATCGAACTGGGCGCCGACCGCAAGGTGAAAAACGACTGGGGCGACGGCGCCCTGGAATGGGCGATGCGTCACGACCGCCTGGATCTGGCACGGCTGGTAAGCCAGGCCGACGAATTCACCAGTGCCGTCAATAAGCCGAAAGAGCAATGGGGCGCACCGACACGCTCGCTGCGTACCTCGAAGGAACTGGAGGAATTGCTCAAGGTCCGCGAGATGCTCGCGCAGCGGGGAATGTCGGTCGAACAGGTGGATAAGCGCATTGCCGCCGAGCGGGTGCGCATCGTGCGCAGCGAACTCGACCGGGCGGGGACGCCGTCGCGGGTGACGAGTTTCGAGATTTCCGCCAGCCGCGCCAGGCCGCAGGAACAGAAGGCGCAGATCGTGCGTGGCGAGAAAGCCACGGCCGGCGCGTACAAAGTGCCGCCCGCCACCTATTTCGGCACGCCGCGCATGCCGCCGAAGGCGCCGCTCAAAAGTTACTGACCCGGGTCTTGAAAAAGCGGACGACGCGGACAAGTCGCCGGTGGCACGAATTTTTCGGCGGATCGGGTATAGGTAGCCAGCGATCCGACAGGCACTTCGGAAACACTGGCTTCCGCCAGGAAAAAGACAGCGAGACAGCGCCTATCGGCGAAATCCGCGTCTGAACGGCAGGTTTCAGGGTGAGTCGAGCACCAGCAAGCGGCCCTGCAAGGCGAACCAGATTGCCATCTTGAGCGGCCGGGGATCGCCGGCAAACAGCGCGGCATAGCGTTCGAGCTGCGGCCGGAAGCCCTCGGCGCGGCGGCGCAGCGCGCTGGCTTGATCCTCGTCGGCGGCCAGGCGCACGGTCTTGTAGTCGATGATCCAGCGTACGCCGTCGGCGACGAAAATCCGGTCGATCACGTGGTTGACCGTGGATGCCGGCGATAGCTCGCTATCCGGGCCACCGGCAGCGGCTTCAAGGCTCGTCCAGGCCTGCTCGCAGCCGGCCTCGGGGTGAGCGGCGAGCAACCAGCGGCCGGTCTCGCTGTGCAAGGTGCGCTGCAGCGCGACGAGCGCCTCGGCGGCGCCGCTCGCGGCCTCCTCGGCACCGTGCCCAAGGCCGCGCAGCCAGCGCTGCCAGCCGGCCTGCAGTCCGGGCAGGCGTTCCGCCGGCCACTGCGCCAGCCCCTGGCGGGCGATCAACTCCAGGCAGCGATGGACCAGGGTTCCGACCGAGGCGTCGAGTGCGACGCCAGTTGCCGACAGCGGCGTCAACGCCCAGTTGTCGGCATCGCGCGGCGGCGGCACGGCAGCCAGTTCGGGCGGCGGCCCGACCTCGCGCAGCCGGCGCAAAGGCGGTGCCCGGCGGCCCGCTTCCGCCTCTTCGGCGACCACCGACGAGTCGCTTGCCAACTCGCTCGACAGCGCCTCCCGCTCGGCCAACGCCGCAGCAAACACCGGCTGCGCCTCGCCTGGCCAGAGCAGGCGCAACAGCGTGCCGCTGGCCGGTACCTTGAGTCCATCGTCGGCCTCGGGATCAAGCTTGGCCACCCCGACCAGGTGCAGGCGGCGGATCGCCCGCGTCGCCGCGACGTAGAGCAGGCGCTCGTCCTCGTGCGCGCTGCGCTCGTTCTCGACCCGGCGGAGCAAGTCGTAGAGCGAAGCGCCGTCGCTGCTTTCCCCACCCTCGTCGCTGGTGGCAACCTTGCTGCGCAGCGGCGCGACCAGCAGATGCTCTTGGCCATCGGCATCGGCGACCTGGTCCCAGAGCAGCAGGCTGCTCTCGTGCATGCCGGTGTCGCGGTGCAGGCCGGGCACGATCACGGTCTCGAATTCCAGGCCCTTCGATTTGTGGATGGTCATCATCTGCACCGCCTCGCCGGCCAGCGGGTCAGGCGGCGCATACAACTCGGCAGTGCGGGCGGCGAGTTCGTCGGCGGCCAGGCGACCGTCGGCGGAGAGCTGATCGACCAGCTGGAAAAAGGCCGCGACATCGGCCATTTCTTCCGGCGAGGCCAGCGTACGCGGCCCGCCGAGCAGCACCCAGCTTCCCTCCAGCCAGCGCCGGGGCGGCATTCGCCCGCGCTCGGCCAGAGCCTGCGCAAGGACGGCGCGGACGCTGAGCAGGCGTGCCCGGCCGTCGTCCGAAAGCGCCGCCAGCCGCTCCTCGGCGTGCATCAGCTGCCACACCGTGCGCTGTTTGTCGCCACCGGCCAGCGCCAGCAGGTCGGCCAGGGTCAGCCCGCAGCAGGGGCCGCGCAGCAGCGCCAGCCAGTGGATGCGGTCGGCGCGGTGGCTCAGCGCGCGGTACAGGGTGAGCAAGTCCTCGATGTGCTGGCGCTCGGCCAGGCCTTCGATCTCGACCGCCGAAAAGCGCAGTTCGGGCGCCGAGCGGCGGATTTCGCCGACCAGCGCGTCGAGGTGGCTACGCGCCCGGACCAGCACCGCGACCCGCTCCTGGGGTTCTCCTGCTCGTTGTTGCGCGCGCGCCTGCAGGATCAGATCGAGGACGACCCGCGCCTCGTCACCAGCGGCATCGTCGCTATCGGCAAAGACCGGATGCACCTGCACGCCGCTGGCAGCCTCGGGCGGCCGCGTTGCCGCCGACGGGGCGTAACAGACGGCGCCGGTTTCCGGTGCGTCCTGCGCCGGGAAGATGCTCGGGAAAGCCCGATTGACCCAATCGACGATTCCCGGATACGAGCGGTTGTTGCGGAACAGGCGCAGATGTTCGAGCGCCACGTCGCCGATGCCGCGTTCGCGGACGCGCAGGAAGAGCCCGACCTCGGCCTTGCGGAAGCGGTAGATCGACTGCATCGGATCGCCGACGACGAACAGCGTGCGCCCGTCGCCGGGCTGCCAGCCACGCATCAGGCGGGCGATCAGTTCGACCTGGCCGGGGCTGGTGTCCTGGAATTCATCGACCAGCAGATGCTGGATCCGGTAGTCGAGCGCCTGCGCCAGGTCGGTCGGCGCCTCGTCGTCGCCAAGCGCCAGGCCGGCGCGGGCGGCGATTTCGATGAAGTCGACCGCGCCGGCCTCCTGAAAGACCAGCCACAACTGCCCGGCGGCGAGTTGCAGCAGGCGGGCGAAGCCTGCCACGGTCGACCACTCGGCGGGCGAAAAATGCGGCGTCGGCAAATCGGCCACCGCCGCCAGCGCCTCAGGCAGACCGCTCACGTTCGCCAGTTCGGCGAGCAGTTCGCTCATCGCCTCCTTGTGCGGCTTGGCCTCCTTGTCGGCAGGGAAGCCGCAACGCTTGTCGAGCTTCTGGCGCAGGCTGCCGCTGCTGGTCAGCAGCAGGCTGGCGAGCGCGCGCCAGGCGGGCAGGTCGGCGGCCACTGCCCGTGCTGGCTCGCTTCGGTCGAGCAATGGCGCCAGTGCCGCCACGCCGTTGCCGGCGGCAAAACGCGCCAAGGGCAACAGCCGCGTCTGCCAGCGGGCATCGAGTCGTTCTGCCGCGCTCTGCAAGGCGCGCCCGGTGAGCAGCGCGAAACCGGCTTCGATCTCGGCCCGCAAGGCCTCGCCGCCGTGATTGATCCGCGCCGCATGCTGCAGCCACTGGTCGCGGCGACCGAGCATCGCGATCAGCAGGCGCTCCAGGCGGCCGGCGTGGTTATCCATGAAGGCCAGCGCCGCCGCCACCACCTCGGCATCGGCTGCGGCATCGTCGTCGGCTTCGAGCATCGCCAGGGTCCGCCGCGCCGCCGTCGCGTAATGCGCCTCGGCGTCGTCGGCCACGCCCGGCTGCGCGCCGAAGCGCGAGAGGAAGGGCATCTGCCGCGCCAGGTTGGCGCACAGCGCATCGAGGGTGGTGATGCGCAGCCGGCCGGGATGCTGGAGGAGGCTCCAGCCGCGCTCGCGGTCACGCTGCAGCACCGCACTAGCAAGGCGGAAGGTCAGCTGCTTGTGCGGCGCCGCCGGCAGTTCGCCGCCAGCCGCCAGTTCCAGGCTGCCGAGAATGCGGTCACGCATCTCGGTCGCCGCCTTGTTGGTGAAGGTCAGCGCCAGCACTTCTTCCGGATTGTCGACCACCGCCAGCAGGCGCAGGGTGCGCTGCGTCAGCAGTTCGGTCTTGCCCGCCCCGGCCGGCGCCTCGACGATGAACGAGGCCAGGTCGAGCGCCCGCTGACGGGCGGCGGTGTCTTCGAGCAGGGGATTGGGAATATCCAGTGGTGCGTCGAGCATGAAGGGCGAGGAGAAAAAATGGCAAGGATAAGACAAAAACCCGGCAAGCCGGCTTCCGCCAGGCAGTCGCCAAAAAGTATTTTTCTGCCAAATCAATGCGGTACAATCGAATGTTAAGAAATGTTATATCTTGTAAAGTTGTTGTTTTGCACTTGCAATGGAAAAAAGAGGGGGGAGAACCTTGAAACATCCACGAACCACCGTGCAAGCCCGCCGGAATCCCTGCCGATTTCGCCGGCTGGCCTGGACGCTCGCCATACTCTGCCTGCCACTTGGCGCGACAGCACAACAGGCACTGATCGACCAGGCCCAGGCACTAAGCGCTGCCGGCAAGGTTGGCGAAGCCTATCTGCTGCTCGAAGCCAACGAAGAAGCCTATGCCGGCGATGCCGGCTTCGACTACCTGCTCGCCAGTACCGCGCTCAATAGCGGCAGACCGAGCAAGGCGATTTTTGTCCATGAGCGCATTCTGGCAGTCGATCCTTCCTACGTCGGCGTACGCGCGGACATGGGTCTGGCGTATTACGCCCTGGGCGATTACGCGCGCGCCAAAATCGAGTTCGAGGCCGTGCTGGCCATTGGCAGCCTTCCGCCAGACCTACGCAGCCAGGTCGAACAGTATGTGCGCGCCATCGACAACCGAGGCCAGAGCCAAGGCAAGTTCCGTACCGCCTATATCGAAATCGGCTTCGGCCGCGACAGCAATATCGGAAGCGCCACCGAACACCGCATCCTGAGCCTGCCCGCCTACGGTCTTTACCAGCCATTGCCCCCCATCGGCCTGCGTCGTGGCGACAATTATTCGACCCTGGCCCTGGGAGGAGAGCTGAACCACAGCCTCGGCAACCGCCTGGGGGCCTATGTCGGGGGCGACTATCGCATTCGCGACTACCGCCACTACAACGACCCGAATACCTGGACACTGGATGGACGAGCCGGCCTGAGTTACAGCGGCAACGACTGGTTGCTGCGCGGCGGCATCCTGCTTGGGGAATATCACTACAACGCTGCCCGCCTGCGCCATAGCAGCGGCGCCAATCTCGACTGGCGCAAGGCAGTCGATGCCTCAAATCAATTCACCCTCGGCACTTCCGTCATCAAGGCCAACTACCTCACCTCGGCGACGCTGGGGCAGGATGTGAATATTTACAGCGGCAATATCGGCTGGCTACGCGCCCTGGGCAACGGCAACACCGTGATCGGCCTGAGCGGCACCCTGGGTTACGAGGAATCCCTGCGTTCCCGCGACGACGGCGACCGGCGCTTCTGGGGTCCGCGCCTGACCCTGCAATCGAACTTCAACAGCGTCCTCGGCGGCTATGTCACCACCGGCGCCACGCATTCGATCTACAGCGGCAACAACACCAGCTACCAGTTCGCCCGCAACGAAACCACCTACGACCTGACGATGGCCCTCAACTGGGCTTTTGCCAAGGGCGTCGCGCTGCGTCCGCAACTGTCGTACATCAAGAATGTCAGCAATGCGACGCTCTATTCATACGACAAGACCGATTTGTCGCTGAACCTGCGTTTCGATTACTGAGCGAGGCCAAGACATGATTCCCAGAGCCAGATTTTCCACCATTGCCCTCTCCGTGGCGCTCGCACTTCCCGCAGCCGCGCACGCCCAGGAAGGTGCCACGGTACTGTTTTCGCAAAGCGGCAGCCTGATCGTCAACCCGGCGGGAGACAGTCGCCCGGCCACGCGCGGCGAACGCCTGCAAACCGGGGAGCGCCTGATCACTCCCGCCAACGCCATTTCGCAAATCAAGCTCTCCGACGGCAGCCTGATCGGCGTTCGCCCCGGCTCCGAGTTGAGCATCGGCACAGAAAACCGGCAACAGACCATCTCCCTCCAGCAAGGTGCCGTTCGTGTCATCGCGGCCGAACTGATCAAACCCCAGGCCAAGAGCCAGCTTGTCGTACAAACGCCGCAAACTCGCGTCGAACTCAAGGCGGCGGACATTGAAACGGCCGTCGTCCGGCCGCGTGCCGGCAATCAGCAAGCAGGCGAAGGAGGTAGCTACAGCCGCCTGCAGACCGGCTCCGCCAGCATGCAGACTCCTGCCGGCGGGATGGAAACGCTAAGCCCGGGGCGTACTGCCTTCATCGACAATGGCGGCAGACTCACCCGCGAAATGCCCGGCCTGCCAGCCCCGGCTCGCGGCGAAGCCCAAGCCGCCATGGATGCGAAAGACAAGCCGCCCTCCACCGGCCGAGGCAAGCCCGGGGAGCCCCCCGCACTGGTTCCGCAACTCAACGCCTCGGCGGGCGCCCCGCGAACCCAACCGCTGATGGCGCAAGGAATGCCGCAACTGCCTCCCAATTCAGCCGCCCGCCCACCGGAAGGGTTCCGTCCGCCGCCGGGGCAGGGAATAGGCCTGGCGGGGGCAACGTCACTGGCTCGACTCCCCCAATTGCCGCCCCCCACCGGAACGCTCCCCGGGACTCCCCCAGGACGTCCCCCCGGAATCGTCCCAGGCCCGGGCACCCCCCCCAAACCACCGCAACCCGGCAACCCACCGCCGAGCGGCGGACAACCCATGCCGCCGAGCGGCGGACAACCCATGCCACCGAGCGGCGGACAACCCATGCCACCGAGCGGCGGACAACCCATGCCACCGAGCGGCGGACAACCCATGCCACCGAGCGGGGGACAACCCATGCCACCGAGCGGCGGGCAGCCCATGCCGCCGAGCGGCGGACAACCCATGCCACCGAGCGGGGGACAACCCATGCCACCGAGCGGCGGGCAGCCTCTCCCCCCTCCGGCGCCGACCCGCCCCTGAGTCCAAGCTCCCCTTCGATGAAGAAGGGGGGCTTGGCACCTACCGCCGCAGGTCGAAGAGGAAATCGCCTCCCGCCACATGTCCCGCGCTCTCGATGGCCCCCAGTCGTGGGACTTGCGGATACTCGGCGGTTACATCGGCATGGATGAGCTCAAAAAGACGCCCGATACTCGAACCCTGCTGCAAACTCGAGAGACGTTCGATCAGGGAGGCAGCGAAAATCGAGTGCCCGTTACGCCCTTCGTCGCTGACGGGCTCCTCTCCCCCGGAAGTGAGGGCCAGGACGGAACGCCGTCCCAGGAGATCCTGGCGGGAAATCTGCGCCTTGGGCTGAGCAGCTTGCTCCCCTGCCAGCGTTCCGGAATAACAGCTGTCGGAAATCAGGATGACCTGTTTTGCCGGAATCGCCGACAGCAGCTTGGTAATGTCGCTGTTCGACACCCAGCCGGACGGGTCGCGCGTATCGGCATCGACCGGTATCCAGTACCCTTGCCGGGTTTCGTTGATCTGGTAGCCGTGGCCGGCATACATCACCAGCACGCTCTGATGCTGACCGGTGGTTTTGCCTGCCAAGTGCAAGGCACGAATGATCTGCGCCTTGCTCGCATCGTGCAAAACTTTGACGTCGTAGCCCATCCGCTCACGCAGAATTTTCCCCAGAACCTCGACATCCGCCTTGGGCGTCTCCAGTTCGGGAATCGGTGCCTGATAACGGCTGTTCGCAATCAGGTAGGCGACCCGTCGGCCGATTTCCATTGGCTGTATCGTCATTGACTGTACGCGCGCGATGGTGGTTGCGGGCGGCACACAGACGTCGGAACGTCCGCCGCATTCGGCGACATCCGCAAGTTGGGGGCTGCTTTTCAATTGCGTCAGCGCCTCCTTGAACATTTCCGTTCTCTGCTCGCGACGCGCCATATCGACCACAGCCAGCTGGGCAAGGCGTTCGGCGCCCACACCCTGACGAGGGCTTGCTTCCTGGGCCACGCTCTCCTTGCGGCTGGCCCGCTCCTCCTGCGCCGACGCCCGCTCTACCTTCCCGGCACTTTTTTCCTCGGCGACAGCCGACGGACGCTTTTCCTGCGCCTGTGCCGGCGAGATCGGCTGATTGGGTCGTTCGGGCTGCGCATCCCTGCCCTTGGGCTCAGGCTCGTCCCGTCGCCCCGCTTCCGCCCCCCGCTCATTCTGAGCCACCGCAGGACGCTGCTCAGCCTGCGTCTTTTGCACCGGCTGGGCGCGCTGCTCCGGCAAAGCAGGGCGTGCCGCAGCCCCGGCTGGCCCCGGCTGCTCGACCTGGACCGGCTGCCCCGGTCGAGGTGGCTGACCGGACTGAACCTGCTGACTAGGCTGAATCTGCTGGACGGGCTGAATCTGTTGGACGGGTTGAATCTGTTGGACGGGTTGAATCTGTTGGACGGGTTGAATCTGTTGGACGGGTTGAATCTGCTGACCGGGCTGAATCTGTTGGACGGGTTGAATCTGTTGGACGGGTTGAATCTGCTGAACGGGTTGAATCTGTTGGACGGGTTGAATCTGCTGGACGGGTTGAATCTGCTGGACGGGTTGAATCTGCTGGACGGGTTGAATCTGCTGGACGGGTTGAATCTGCTGGACGGGTTGAATCTGCTGGACGGGCTGAATCTGCTGGGCGGGCTGAATCTGCTGGACGGGTTGAATCTGCTGGACGGGTTGAATCTGCTGGACGGGTTGAATCTGCTGGACGGGTTGAATCTGCTGGACGGGTTGAATCTGCTGGACGGGTTGAATCTGCTGAACGGGTTGAATCTGCTGGACGGGTTGAATCTGCTGGACGGGTTGAATCTGCTGAACGGGTTGAATCTGCTGAACGGGTTGAATCTGTGCACAGGCATCGGCGGAAAGCAGCGAAGCGAGGGATACGGAAAGCAAGCCCATCCAGCCAGGGTAGCGAGGAATGGTCGTTGACTTTGGCATGAGAAAACCCGAGGAGCGAAAGCAGGAACAAGCTCGAACCGACAGCCGGAAACGGATCGGAGAGAAGGAGCTTCAGGAAGGGTGAAAAAGATTAACGCAGATCGCCATGGATTTCACGGTCAACGGCTGCAAACGCCAGTTTTGACGGTGTATCCTCCTTAAGGACGTGCCAGCCAGCGCCGCCGTTCGGGCAAGCGCAGTAGCGGCTTGAGCTCGCAGTATTGCAGCAGTTTTTCGTCGCTGAAGACGACGCCGGCCTCGCCGGCCCGGACTTCCCGGGCAACGGCCTGCAGCCGTTGGCGCCAGTGGTCGAGGACGCTGTCCCAATCGGGGAAATCCTCGCCGGCGAAGATCCGCTGCTTGCCGTCGCCCAGTCCCGGAACGCCGGGCAACAGCTCGCCGCTGGCGGCAACACCGGCAAAGGCCGGCTTGTCGGGCAGGACCTTGGCAAAAGCCACCGCCACGGTACCACTGGCGGCGGGCACCAGGGCCGCGTAGATCGGCAGTTGCGGCTCGGTGATCCGCGGTGAGGCCCAGTTTCTGACGTCGATCGCGGCGCCGGTTTTGTAATCGAGGATCAACTGGCCGTCGGCAAGCGCATCGATACGGTCGACCACCATCTTGACCTGAATACCTTCGATCTCGACGCTCGCCGGCTGTTCGCAGGCAAGGACGCGGAATTCGCCGCCGCGTTCGGCTTCGAGCGCCAGCCAGCGCAACAGCAGCCGTTGCAGCCGTGCCGCTTCGAGAACGCGGAAACGGGGCGGTAAAGGGCTGCGCCGTTCGTGCTCGTAGCCGGCCAGCGCCGTCTCGCAGGCGCTGGCCACCGCCGTGGCCCGGCCTTCCGGGCTTTGCGCGCGCAAGCGGGTCGAATCGCCGGTGGCTTTCCAGAAGGCTTCGAGCGCGCCATGCACCAAGGTCCCGCGCGCCGCCGGATCGAGCCCTTCGACCGCTTCGTCGAGCGCTTCGGCGTGCAGGCGGAACTGGTAAAAGGCCCAGGCCGGACAGATCGCCTGCGCCCGCAGCAGCCAGCTGCCGCCGGCCACGCGTTCGCCGGCGGCGAGGGGCGGCGCCTGGGTATCGACGATTTCCTCGCAGGCGTTACCTGCCGCCCTCGCCTCGGCACGTAGCGGAGATGGGCAGGGCCGAAGGGAGGGCAGGCGGGGCCAGCGCATGTCGAGCAGGGGGCTGGCCCGGCGGATACGGTTGCCGTCGGCTTGAGCCCAGGAGAGCACGATTTCCGGTGCCGCCTGCAGCAGGCGAGCCTGCACCCGGCAGGCAAAATCCAGCTCGACCTCGGCGCTGGCATGGGCGGCGGCGACGGCGCGCTGGACTTCGGCCGGCAGGAGCGGGTTCGGACGCGGCGCGGGTGGCCATTGGTCGTCGTTCATGCCCATGATCCATAGCGCATCGAAGCGCAGACCGGCACTTTCGAGCACTCCGAGTACCTGGATCGTCGGTTGGCCACGGGTTTCCGGCTGGAAGACGCGCTGGCGGCAAAGTTCGCCCAGGCGGCGCAGGGCGGTGCCACGGTCGATGCTGCCGAGCAAGGGGTCGAGACGGGAGAAATCCACCAGCAGTTCGCCAAAAGCTCGCCGCGCCTGGAATTCGTGGCTCGATAGCGGACGTTCGCCGGGCCAGCCTGCCGCTACCAGGACCGCCGAGAAGTCATTGGCCCAGGCTGCCGGCGACTGGCGACGCGGCCAGCGGTCGGCACAGCCGGCGAGCGCACGCAGGGCGGCCAGGCTGCGGGGCATGACTTCCGCATCATCCTCTTGTCCGGCCAGGCGCAATACCGCCGGCCAATGAGTGAAATAAGCCAGATCGCGACGCACGCGCGCTTCCAGCCGCGCCCGCGCATCGGCCTCGGCGACATCGCCACTCCAGCCGTTCCCTAGCAGCAGTCCGCGAAAGCGCGCCTGCTCGACCTTGCCGCGCAAGCCGGCCAGCGCCAGCAGGTCGAGCGCGCTGGCCACCAGTGGCTGTGCCGCCAGCGGCCGGCCCAGGGAAAAATTGTAGGAGCGCGGCAGTTCGGCCAGGTCGGGGCGCAGGGTCTGCGGATGCAGGGCATCGTCGAGCAGGCCCTCCAACTGCTCGCGCACCTCGGCCAGGTGTGGCACGACAATGCCGATGCTGAAATCGGGGGCCCGCCCTTCGGGTGTTGCCAGCTTCTCCGTCACCCAGGCCACCGCCGCCGCGCACTCGTCGCGGACATCGGCGGCGGCGTGCAACTGGCGGCTTTTTGCCCGTTTTTCACGGTCGACCGTGATTTCCGGCCAAAATGCCACCTGCTCGACGACGACACCCCGCGCGGCAAGGATCGCCAGCAACTCCGATTCCAGCGGCGTCAGCCGGTCGAAGCCGATGCAATACAGTTGCGCCGGCAAGGCGAAGGCGCCAGCCGCCAACAGGTCGAGCAGCCGGCGCTGCCAGCCGGCGACATCGATCCAGGCATGGGCCTCGCAACGACGGGTGAAAGCCTCCTGCCAGCCCGCGAACAGGCGCGCTTCGTCGGCCAGCGTCGTACTGGCCAGTGCCGCCTGCAAGGCCGGCCACTGGCGGGTCAGCTGCCGGGCGCCAATAGCCGATTTCGCCATGCCCTGCAAATCGAAAAGCAGCGCCGCCGCCCCCGCCGTCTGTCCCAGAGCCTCGGCGATCACCTGCTCCCAGAGCAGGCATTCGGCATAGGGATCGAGCGCCTGCGGCAAGTCGCCCAAACCACAGAGCAAAGCCTCGTCGGCAAGCTGGGCAAACCACTGAGCCAGCGTCAAGGCCTGCGGCGTGCGCCAGGCACCGACGCCGGAGAGCGGGCGCCGACGCAGGGTCTGCGCCAGGCGCAAGGTAGCGCAGAGATAAAGCACTTCGCCGCCGGGAGCGGGCTTGCCGGTATTGTCCATGGCGGGATTTTAGAGGCTGGCCCCCACGCCGGCCAAGGCGGCCGATTTCTTTTTCAGCAAGAAATTAGCGACAGGCATTCATGCCTGTCGGTCAAACATGTTTTGGAAGAGGTTTGCACCCCCTCCCAAAACGGTCGCCTGAAACCCCGGCCTTCAGGCCGGGGTCGGCTCCCACCGCCCTGAAGGGCGGGGTTTCAAACCGGAATTAGTCTTACGATGAATCGACAGCCACGACCAGTCGCCGAACCGCTTCGGCGATACTTTCTTCCGCCATGTTGCCGTAACCGAGCACCAGGCCGTTGCACATCACCGGCGCCCGCGCATAGGTACTCAGGGCGCGGACCCCCAGCCCCAGGGCCGATGCCTGCCGGACCACCTCCCGGTCGCATCGCGTGGGCGGCAGGTGCATGGCCAGATGCAAGCCGGCCTCGCCTCCCGACAAGTTCACCCCGGCGCCGAAGCTTGCCTTCAGGGCCTTGCGCAGCGCCAGTTGCCGCGCTGCGTAGCGCGCGCGCATGCGGCGCAGATGAAGCGTGTAACTGCCACGAACAATGAAATCGGCCAGCGCCCGCTGTTCCATCCCCTGTCCGGCGCGCGTGGCACGGGCGGCAGCCAGGGCAAAATCGGCAGCAATGGCATGGGGCAAGACGAGGTAGCCGAGACGCAAGCCGGGATAAAGAGTCTTGCTGAAAGTGCCGACATAGACCACCGGTGCGCCGGTTTGCAGGCCGAATAGCGCCAGCGGCGCGGGGCCGGTACGGCGGAATTCGCTATCGTAATCGTCCTCGATGATCCAGGCCCCGGCCTGGCGGGCGCGCTCGATCAACGCCAGGCGCCGCGAAAGGGACATCACACAACCCATCGGGTACTGGTGCGACGGCGTGACGGCAATCAGGCGGGGAGGATGCCGGCACCAATCGTCCTCCTTCGGCGCCAGGCCTTCGTGATCGAGTGCGACGTCGTGCAGCCGCAGCCCGGCCAGGGAAAAAGCGACGCGAGCGGCAAGATAGCCCGGATTTTCCGTCCAGACGGTATCGCCGTGATCGGCCAACAATCTGGCGCAGAGGTCGAGGGCCGACTGCGTGCCGCCGGTAATCACGATCTGGCAAGGCTCCACGGCCAGGCCACGCACCGTGGACAAATGGGTCGCCAGCGCCTGGCGCAAGGCGGGATCGCCCCCGCGCACGGCATAGTCGAGCTGGCGCCACCCCACCTCGCGCCAAGCGCGTTCAAGGCTGGCGCGCCAGCTGCGAAAGGGAAAGGCCGCATAGTCCGGCATGCCGGGCGCGAAGAGCAGCCCCGCCATACCGTCGACGGGCTCGGTCTGCAGGGCGCAAGCCGCCCGGCCGGACAAGCTCGGGGATGGCGCCACCCGCTCCGCAGCGCCGGTCGGCTCGGAGCGCAATCCAGCCAGCGGCGCGACACGCGTCCCCTGGCGATCGGCGAGCAGGCAGCCCTCGGCCACCAACTGCTCGTAGGCGAAGAGGACGCTGTTGCGTGCGATTTTCAGCGAGGTCGCCAGGACACGGCTGGCGGGAAGGCGGGTTCCCGGCCCGAGACGGCCGGCGAGAATGGCCTCGCGCAAGCGGCGATAAATCAGTTGTTGTTGCGGCATGCCTGCCGGCAGCGGCGGAGCGAGCAGCCAGTCGAGCTCCATCGTGGCTCCATGAACAGCTTGAGTTGTGGCGCTACGAAAGGTACCACAAGCCCCATAAAGTCGAGACACCCGATGATATTCACTGGAGCCAGAACATGATCCGCCATCCCGCGGCCCCCTCTTCGCGCACCCGCATCCGCCGCCTGCCGGAACGCGCTCACTATGATGCCGAAACCATCCACGCCATTGTCGACGCCAGCCCGATCTGCAACATTGCCTTCCAGATTGACGGCGGCGTGCACGCCCTCCCCTGCACGCACTGGCGCGAAGGCGAGTACCTCCACATCCACGGTGCCAGGGCCTCGCGCATGTTCAAGGCCCTGACGACGAGCGAAGCCTGCGTCACGATTGCCCTCGCCGATGGCCTGGTTCTGGCGCGCTCGGCCATGCACCACTCGATGAACTACCGTTCAGCGGTGATCTACGGTCGCTTCGAGCTCATCGACGATCCCGAGAAAAAACGGCGCAGCCTGCAGGCGCTGATCGACGGCCTCTATCCCGGACGTTGGTCGAGCCTGCGCCCGATCACGGACAAGGAGCTGAACGCCACCAGCGTGCTGCGAATTCCGCTGACCGAGGCCGCGGCCAAGATCCGCAACCAGGGGGTGAAGGACGAGCCGGCGGATTTGAACTGGCCGGCCTGGGCCGGGGTGATCCCCTTGAAGACCGTTCCCGGCGAAGCGTGCATGGCCGAGGATAGCGTGGAATCGACGCTTCCCCGCATCCGCCTGGGGTAAGCAGGGCGCGACGCCTGGCGGCGAGGGAAGAGTCCTGCTGCCAGGCCGTCGCCGGCACACTCAGGGCATGATCTCGACGTACTCGTAAACCTCACAGTCGGTGATCTGGCGACGCAAGGGCACGGGAAGACGGGCAAACCAGGCTTGCGGATCGTGCTTGTCGACTTCGCGGCCGATGAAGCGCAGCAGGTCGCAGATCGGCTCGACGACATTGGCACGGTAGCGCAGGTCGTTCTTGACGTAACCCAGCCAGAGATTCTTCATGCAGTTGCGGCGACACCACGAAAAGGCCTCGCAACTTTCGCAGGGCATGCTCGGGGCCGGCTGCAGCGGGCTTTTCTTCAGCCAATTGTCGCGCACGTCGCCCATCTGCATGTCGGGCGCGTACATCATGTCCGGGCAGGGATAGATCTGACCGTTGGGCATGACGTTGATCAGATGCGTCGACACCCGGCACTGGGTCAGCCCGGCGTAAAGCTCGCGGCCACGGGTCGGCAGCACCTTGTTGCGGACGATGCCCATCAGCGGAATCAGGGGATAAATCACATCGGTGCGCGCGAAAAATTTCTCGATCAAGGGCAGCAACACGGCCTTGCGCTTGTCGACCGCGTCGCCGGCATACATTTCGTCGGCGACGAACTGCCAGTAGAGGTAGTCGAAATGACCATCGGCGCTGACCAGTTCGTCCAGTTCATCGAAGGAGGTATCCGGGTTGCCCCAGGTGACGCGGGCGGTCACCGTGCCGCCGATCTTGTCGCGCACGCTGGCCAGGTTTTTCAGCACCTGACGGTAAATGCCGCGACCGCGATAACCGTCGGTGGTTGCCTCGCCACCGTCGATGGAGACCAGGATATTGGAGAGCCGGCCAAGCGCCCAGGCGGGAAGATCGTCGAGCAGGGTGCCGTTGGTCTGCAACTGGAAGCGGAAGAGCGGAAAACGGCGCATGACTTCGAGCATCATCTCGAGATTCAAGGTCGGCTCGCCACCGTAGAAGGTGACGTACACCTCCTTGCCCTGCAGATGCCGGTCCACGAAAGCCGCCAGTTCATCGACGGTGTATTCGACATGATTCTGCGAGCCGAGCACATCCCCGACCCCCAGCGAGCAATAGGTACACTTGAGGTTGCACTTCAGGGTGGTCAGCAACTGCAATTCGACCCGGTCGCCGACGATGGGGTCGGGATCGGATGCCGGGACGCACGTAGCGGAAGCGGAGGGGGAAAGCGGGTACTGCTGCAGAATAATGTCGGTCATGTCGGTTCCTCTCGGAGAGGCCGGGATTCTACTCAAGCCAGCCGAGGGGGTCTGCCCTCCTTTTGGCGGGGAGGAACGAGACCTTTGGAGGGGGTAGCTACCGACGGAGGCCGACTTTCACTCTCCCAGCCCGTACTTGCGGATCTTGTCGTGCAGCGTGGTCTTGGCCACGGCCAGGGCTTCGGCGGTGCGGGCGAGGGTGCCGTGGCGGCGCAGGGCGTCGGCGATCAGGGCGCGCTCGAAGGCGTCGACGGTTTCGGCGAGCGGGCGCGGGGCATCGCCCTGCGGCTGGCCGAAGGGCGGCGAGCCGGCTTCGATGCCGAGCACGCAGCGGTCGGCGACGTTGCGCAGTTCGCGCACATTGCCCGGCCACTGGTAGCCGACCAGTTGCTGCAGCCGGCCCGGGGTGGTCGCCGGTTCCGGGCGCTCGTGGCGGGCGGCGGCCTGCAGCAGGAAGTGCTCGAAGAGCAGCGGAATGTCTTCGCGGCGTTCGCGCAGCGGCGGCAGCGGCAGGGTCGCGACCGAGAGCCGGTAATAGAGGTCGGCGCGGAATTTACCCTGGTCGGCAAGGCTGAGCAGGTCTTCCTTGGTCGCCGCAACGATGCGGATGTCGATTGGAATGCTGGTATTCGAGCCGAGCCGTTCCAGGGTTCTTTCCTGCAGCACGCGCAGCAGCTTGATCTGCATCGGGACCGGCATGGTCTCGATTTCGTCGAGGAACAGGGTGCCGCCGTTGGCGTGTTCGATCTTGCCGATGCGGCGTTTGCCGGCGCCGGTGTAAGCGCCGGCTTCGTGGCCGAAAATCTCGCTGTCGAACAGGGTTTCCGGCAGGCCGCCACAGTTGATGGCGACGAAATTGCCTTTGCGCCGCGGGCTGGCGTCGTGCAGGCAGCGGGCGACCAGTTCCTTGCCGGTGCCGGTTTCGCCGTGGATCAGCACGTCGGCGGCGCTGCTGGCGAGGGCGCCGATCAGGCCCCGCACGCGCAGCATGCCCGGCGAGTTGCCGATCAGCCGGGCGGCGACCAGGTCGCGCTGTTCCAGCTGCCGGCGCAGGGCGCGCACTTCGAGCACCAGCCGCCGCTTGTCGAGCGCGCGGCGGACGACGTCGACCAGCTCTTCCGGGGCGAAGGGCTTTTGCAGGAAGTCGTAGGCGCCGTCCTTCATCGCCTGCACCGCCATCGAAATGTCGCCGTGGCCGGTGATCAGGATCACCGGCAGTTCCGGGTCGAGCGCCTGCAGTTCGCGCTGCAGCTGCATCCCGTCCTGGCCGGGCAGGCGGATGTCGCTGACCACGATGCCGGGGAAATCGGCGCCGATCCGGCGGCGGCCCTGTTCGGCGCTGCCGGCGCAGTCGGTGGCGAAGCCTTCGAGTTGCAGCGCCTGTTCGCAGCCGAGTGCGACATCGGGGTCGTCTTCGATGATCAGGATCTTCAGCGTGTCGCTAGCGCTCATGGCGGGGGAGTTCCAGGGTGAAGACGGCGCCGCCGTCGGGGTGATTGCTGCCGTGCAGGCTGCCGCCGAAATCGCGGAGGATGCCGGCCGAGATCGCCAGGCCGAGGCCGAGTCCGTCGCCGGCCGGCTTGGTGGTGAAGAAGGGTTCGAACAGGTGTTGCTCGGCCTCGGCGCTGAGGCCGGGGCCGTGGTCGCGGACGGCCAGGCGGATGCGGCCGGCGGCGCTGTCCCAGCTCAGTTCGATGCGCGGCGCGGCCTGCCCGGCCATCGCGTCGAGGGCGTTGCCGATCAGGTTGATCAGCACCTGTTCGAGGCGGTTGGCGTCGCACAGCGCGACCGGTTCGTCGGCCGGGCAACTGCGTTCGACCACCGCGCTGGCGCGGCGCAGCCGGGCTTCGAGCAGGCCCAGCGCGTTATCGACGGCGTGGCAAAGCGGCACCGGCGCCGACTGGCCGTCGGATTTGCGGGCGAAATTGCGCAACTGGCCGGTGATCCGCCCCATCCGGTCGACCAGGTCAGCGATGCGGCCGAGGTTGGTGCGCGCGGTGTCGAGGTCGCCGCGTTCGAGGAAGCGGCCGGTATTGCCCGAGAGCGTGCGCAGCGCCGCCAGCGGCTGGTTGAGTTCGTGGGCGATGCCGGTCGACAACTGGCCGATCACCGCCAGCTTGCCGGCCTGCACCAGTTCGTCCTGGGCGGCGCGCAAGGTCCGCTCGGCGCGGATGCGCTCGGCGATCTCGTCCTGCAATTGCTGATTGGCGGTGGACAGGTCGGCGGTGCGTTCCTCGACCTTGCGTTCGAGTTCGTCGTGCGCTTTCTGCAGCGCCTCGCGCGCTGCCAGCCGGTCGCGCAGGTGGCGGCGACGCTCGTTGACGATGGCGCCGAGCATGCACAGGCAGGCGGCGGCAATCGCCGCCAGCGCGGCGCGGCTTTGCGCCAGGTCGTCGACCTGTTCGAGGTGGGAAAACACCGTCAGCGTCCACGGCGTGCCGGGCAGCGGCCGCGATTGCGTCAGAAACCGCCCGACTACCGGGTAGACCGTGGCCATTTCCGGCCATTCGCGGGCGATCCGCACCAGCCGGGCGCCGTGGTCGAGCGCGGCGAGGTCCTTGATCCTCAGCGGCTGCAGCGCGCGGCGGTTGTATTGCTGGGTGTGGTCGAAGGCCTTGCGCGTTTCGTCGTCGAGCGGGCGCAGGGTGGTGAATTTCCAGTCGGCGACCGAGGAGAGGATCACCACCCCATTTTCGTCGCCGACCAGGACCGGCGCTTCCACGGTCGACCAGGATTTTTCCAGACTTTCGAGGCCGACCTTGATTACCGCGACGCCGAGGATTTCGCCGTCGGCGGCGAGCGCCGACGAGAGGTAATAGCCGGGTTCGCCGCGGGTGGTGCCAATCCCGAAGAAACGGCCGTTGCCGTTGGCCAGCGCGTCGCGGAAGTAGGGGCGGAACGAGAGGTCTTCGCCGACGAAGCTGTCCGGTCGCCGCCAGTTGCTGGAGGCGCGGACCTGGCCGTCGCGGTCGATGACGTAGATCGACAGGGTGCCGGCGCGCTCGTTGAGCTGTTCGAGAAAGGCATTGACCCCGGCGGCGGTCTGCGCCTGCGGCCGGGTCAGCAGGCGCAGCACCTCCGGTTGCAGGGTCAGGGTGCCGGGGAGGAAGGCGTACTTGCCGATTTCCCGTTCGAGGCTGGCCGAATACAGCTCCAGCCGGTGCATCCCGGTCGCCTGCAGGTCGGCCAGCCCGAGCCGCTGTGCGAAGCGGTAGGCGACGCTGCCGGCGAGCAGCATCAGCAGCAGGCTGGCAATCAGGACCGAGAGCGGACGCAGGTTGGGGCGCAGGGAGCGAAGGCGGGACATCGGGCGCGGACGCGAGGAAGGTGGGACGATGGTATCAGGCCAGCAGGTCGAGCAGTTGCTTGCCGATCAGGACCACGACGACGCCGAGGAAGGCCTTGCGGATGAAGCCGGCACCGTGCTTGAGCGCGAGCTGGGTGCCGATCACCGAGCCGGCCAGATTGCAGACCGCCATCACCAGGCCGATTTCCCAGAGGATCGGGCCGTGGCTGGCGAAGAAGGCAATCGCCGAGAGATTGGTGGCAGTGTTGATCACCTTGGCGCTGGCCGAGCCCTGGACGAAATCCATGCCGAACAGGCGGACGAAACCGAAAAGCAGGAAGCTGCCGGTGCCGGGGCCGAAGAAGCCGTCGTAGACGCCGATGAGGCCGCCGAACAGCGCGCCCTTCCAGCGGTCGCCGGCGTGCAGCGGACGCGTCACCTGCTGGCCGAGGTCCTTCTTCATGAAGGTATACACCGCGACCGCGATCATCAGCACGATTACCAGCGGCCGCATCGCCTCGCGCGAAATCCACGCCACCAGCGCCGCGCCGCCCCAGGCGCCGAGCAGCGCCATGACCGTCGCCGGCAGCACCACCGCCCAGGGAATGCGTACCGAGCGGGCGTAGCGCCACAGCGCGGCGCCGGTGCCGGCGATGCTCGACAGCTTGTTGGTGCCGAACAGCGTCGGGATCGCCGTCTGCGGAAACTGCGCCAGCAGCGCCGGAATCTGGATCAAACCACCGCCGCCGACCACGGCGTCGACCATGCCGGCGAAGAAGGCGGCGGGAATCAGGAGGTACCAATCGAAGGACATGGGGGGGGTCTAGCTGTTAGCTGTTAGCTATTAGGGGTTAGAGGGGGGGGAGGGGGGCAGCCGGTATTTTTGAGCATTTTCGCGGTCGACCGTGAAAATGCTCAAAAATGCTTGCCGTTGGAAAAAAAAGGCCCGGCGCTTGCGCGCCAGGCCGGGCAAAGTCGGTGCGGCCAGAGGGATTCAAAGCCGTACCGCGGAGGAGATAACTTTTACGGCCGGGCGGACTCAGACGGCCTGGGTGGCCGGCAGGTCTTCCGGCACCGGCAGCGCCTCGTCGGCCTCGGCCAGGGTCGGATCGACCGGGTCGATGGCGCCTTCCCACTTGGCGACCACCGAGGTGGCGATGGCGTTGCCGAGCACGTTGGTGACAGTGCGGCCCATGTCGAGGAAGTGGTCGATGCCGAGGACGAGCAGGATGCCGGCTTCCGGCAGATTGAACATCGGCAGCACGGCGGCGACCACTACCAGCGACGAGCGCGGCACGCCGGCGATGCCCTTGGAGGAGACCATCAGCACCAGCAGCATGGTGATCTGCGCGGTCAGGGTCATCGGGATGTCGTAGGCCTGGGCGATGAACAGCGCCAGGAAGGTGGTGTACATCATCGAGCCGTCGAGGTTGAAGGAGTAGCCGAGCGGCAGCACGAAGCCGGTGACGCGGGTCTTGATCCCGAATTTTTCCAGCTGTTCCATCAGCTTGGGGTACACCGATTCGCTGCTCGCGGTCGAGAAACCGACCAGCATCGGGCCGCGCACCAGCTTGAGCAGGCGGAAGATGTCCTTGCCCAGCACCAGGTAGCCGGCGCCGATCAGCACCGCCCACAGCACGGCCAGCGCGATGTAGAAGCTGAGCATGAACTTGCCGAAGATTGCCAGCATGCCGAGGCCGTTGGTGGTGATCGCACCGGCGACGGCGCCGAAGACGCCGAACGGGGCAAAGCGCATCACGTAGTCGGTGACCTTGAGCATCACATGCACCACTTCGTCCATGGTGTTGACCAGCGAACGCGCGGTCTGGTTGTGCAGGTGGCCGAGGGCGAGGCCGAAGAAGATCGCGAAGACCAGGATCTGCAGGATTTCGTTGGTGGCCATCGCTTCCATGATGCTCTTGGGGAAGACGTGGGTGATGAAGTCCTTGAGGTTGAGGGCGCTGGTCTTGAGGTTGAGACCGGCGGCCGATTCCGGCAGCGGCACGCTCAGCGCTTCGCCGGGGCGCAGCAGGTTGGCGAAGAGCAGGCCGATCAGCAACGAGCAGAACGAGGCGCCGATGAACCAGCCGATGGCGCGGCCACCGATGCGGCCGACGGCCTTGGAATCGCCCATGTTGGCGAGACCGGCAACCAGGGTGGCGAAGACCAGCGGCGCGATGATCATCTTGATCAGACGCAGGAAGATGTCGGTCAGGATGCCGAAGTAACCGGCGATTTCCTTGGCCGCGGCCGGGCTCGGCGCCAGCGAGTTGCAGGCGTAGCCGACGATGATGCCGAGGACCAGCGCGATGCCGATCCAGGTAGTCAGGCGATTCATTTTCATCTCAATTTTCCTTGGTGATTGAACTCTGCGTTGTTGTTGGTTTTTGCCTTCAGCGGGCGTTGACCGTGCTCAGGCGCTGCGGCTTGGTCAGCACTTCCGGCTGCAGCACGGCGGCCAGTTGTTCGCCGCTCATCAGGCCGCGCTCAAGCACGATTTCGGCAACGCCACGGCCGCTGCGGAAGGCTTCGGCAGCGACTTCGGTGGCATTGGCGTAACCGATGTAGGGGTTGAGCGCGGTGACGATGCCGATCGATTGTTCGACCGATTCGCGCAGGCGTTCTCGATTGGCGGTAATGCCGGCGACGCAGTGGTCGGCGAGCACGCGGCAGCCGTTGGACAGGTGCAGCACGCTCTTGAACAGGCTGTGGGCGATGATCGGCTCGAAGGCGTTCAGCTGCAGCTGGCCGGCTTCGGCGGCGAAGGTGACGGTGGCGTCGTTGCCGATCACCTCGAAGGCGATCTGGTTCATCACTTCCGGGATCACCGGATTGACCTTGCCCGGCATGATCGACGAACCGGCCTGGCGCGGCGGCAGGTTGATCTCGCCCAAGCCGGCGCGCGGGCCGGAGGAGAGCAGGCGGAGGTCGTTGCAGACCTTGGACAGCTTGACCGCGACCCGCTTGAGGACGCCGGAGAGCTGCACGAAGCTGCCGCAATCCTGGGTCGCCTCGATCAGGTTGGGGGCGGTGACCACCGGCACGCCGCTGATTTCGGCGAGGCGGCGGCAGACCAGCGCCGCGTAGTCGGGGTCAGCGTTGATGCCGGTGCCGATGGCGGTGGCGCCGAGGTTGATCTCGCGGATCAGTAGCGCAGCTTCCTTCAGGCGCTCCTCGTCTTCGCCGAGCATCACCGCGTAGGTCGAGAATTCCTGGCCGAGGGTCATCGGCACCGCATCCTGCAACTGGGTGCGGCCCATCTTGAGCACGTCGGCGAATTCGTCGGCCTTGCGCTCGAAGGCCTTGCGCAGATAGGCCATGGCGTCGACCAGGCGGAAGATGCCGACATAGGTGGCGAGCTTGAGCGCGGTCGGGTACACGTCGTTGGTCGACTGGCTCATGTTCACGTGTTCGTTCGGGTGCAGCGCCTTGTAGTCGCCGCGTTCCTTGCCTAGCAGTTCGAGGGCGCGGTTGGCGATCACCTCGTTGGCGTTCATGTTGGTCGAGGTGCCGGCGCCGCCCTGGATCACATCGACCACGAACTGCTCGTGCAGTTGGCCGTCGATCACTTCGCGGCAGGCGCCGACGATGGCTTCGGTACGCGTCGCGTCGAGCAGGCCGAGCTGGTGGTTGGCCTGGGCGGCAGCCTTCTTGATCTGGGCCAGGGCGCGGATCAGGTCGGGGTAGACCGAGATCGCGATGCCGGTGATCGGGAAATTCTCCAGCGCACGCAGGGTGTGCACCCCGTAGTAGGCGGCGCTCGGGACGTCGCGGTCGCCGAGCAGGTCGTGTTCGCTGCGGAAAGTTGCTTTATTCATTTTTGTCTCCTGGTATTGGCCATGACCCGCTTCGCCGACAAGGCACGCCACGGGTGCTTTTCCCTTGCAGGGGACGTGCCAGCTCAGAAAACCCGACAAGCAATTGAATAAAAAGAAACTTTTTTCCCGGGCAAGGCAGAGGCAAACGGATTGCCGGACAAACGCCGCTCCCGGCGTTCGGAAAACCGGACAAAACAGCGGCGAGTGGGGGAAAGCGGGGAAAACGGGGAAAACGGCCAGTAGCGCAAGCAGCAAGCTGTCGCCAACGCTGCCGGCGAACATCGTTTCAAGTTAATATTCGCCGTTACGCTGCAATGCAGCAGACCCTCCCCCGCCCTTGCCCCTCTCCGTTCCCATGTCCCTGCCTTCCGACCGCATGAGTCCGCAGGAGCGCCGTGTCGGCGCTTCGCTGGCTTCCATCTTCGCCCTGCGCATGCTGGGGCTGTTCCTGATCCTGCCGGTGTTCTCGGTCTACGCGAAGGACGTGCCCGGAGGCGATAACCTGACCCTGATCGGCTTCGCGCTCGGCGCTTACGGCCTGACCCAGGCGGTTTTCCAGATTCCCTACGGGATTGCTTCTGATTACTGGGGGCGCAAGCCGGTGATCGTCGTCGGCCTGTTGCTGTTCGCCTTCGGCAGCTTTGTCGCGGCCTGGGCGCCGGACCTGCACTGGATCGTCGTCGGCCGGGTCCTGCAAGGGGCCGGTGCGATTTCGGCGGCGGTGACCGCGCTCGCCGCCGACCTGACGCGCGAGGAACACCGGACCAAGGTGATGGCGATGATCGGTTCGTCGATCGGCCTGGTCTTTGCGCTGTCGCTGGTCGGCGCGCCGCTGCTTTACGGCTGGATCGGCATGGGCGGACTGTTCATCCTCACCGGCGTGCTGGCGCTGGCGGCAATTGTCCTGCTGCTCAAGGCGGTACCGGCGGTGCCGCGGCCGACCGGGCATCTGCGCCTGCCCTTGCGGCGGGTACTCGGCGATCCCGACCTGCTGCGCCTCAATCTCGGTATCTTCACGCTGCACCTGATCCAGATGGCGATGTTCGTGGTCTTGCCGCACGCCCTGGTCAAGCACGGCGGCCTGGCGCCGGCGGCGCACTGGCAGGTGTACCTGCCGGCGGTGCTGGTCTCGTTCGCGGTGATGGTGCCGGCGATCATCGCCGCCGAGCGTCGCGACAAGATGCGGCCGATCTTCCTCGCTGCCGTCGCCCTGCTGATCGTCGTCCAGTGTGGCCTCTACCTGGCCGGCAGCAGCTTGTGGACGCTGGCGCTATGGCTGCTGCTCTTCTTCGTCGCCTTCAACGTGCTCGAAGCGACGCTGCCGTCGCTGGTTTCGCGGACCGCGCCGCCGGAGGCCAAGGGCGCCGCGCTCGGGGTCTATAATACGACGCAGGCATGCGGCCTGTTCCTCGGCGGCACGCTCGGCGGCTATCTGGCCCAGCATTTCGGCGATAATGCGGTTTTTTCCGCCTGTGCCGGCCTCGCCCTGTTGTGGCTGCTGGTCGCGGCATCAATGAATTTTCCGTCACGGCGCCCGTCGACCGTGGCAGCATCCAATCTTCAGGAGTAAAGACCCATGGCATCCGTAAACAAGGTCATTCTGGTCGGTAATCTGGGGCGCGACCCCGAGGTTCGCTACACCGCGAGCGGTGACGCAATGTGCAACTTCAGCATCGCAACCACCGAGTCCTGGAAGGACAAGGCAAGCGGCGAGCGCCGCGAACTGACCGAATGGCACCGGGTTTCGCTGTTTGGCAAGCTCGCCGAAATCGCCGGTCAGTACCTGAAAAAAGGCTCGCAGGTCTACATCGAGGGCAGCTTGCGCACCCGCAAGTGGACCGACAAGGATGGTCAGGAAAAGTACACCACGGAAATTCGCGGCGATGAAATGAAAATGCTCGGCAGCCGTCAGGGCATGGGCGCGCCGGCTCAGCAAGGCGGTGGTGGCGGTGCTTACGGCGGTGGCGGCGGCGGCGGTGCTTACGGAGGAGGCGGCGGTAGTGGTGGTGGCGGTTACGGTGGCGGCGGTTACGACAACGAGCCGGCCGATTACTCGCCGGCCCCGCCGAAAAACCGCCCGAAGCCCTCGTTCGACGACCTCGGCGACGACATCCCGTTCTGAGGCCCTCGCCACGGCAGGCAACGCCGGCCAGCACGCCGGAGTTTTTTCGATGCAAGCAGCTGTTTTTCATGGGAAATTGGCCGACCCGACGATGCGTCGCGGCAGGCCGTTTCCCGGTTTCGCGCTAAAATAGCGCCGGTTTCAGATTGCTTCCCGCCGGGACACGACACAAGGCTTAGCGCATGTCCAACGCCATTACCTTCAAGATTCTCGAAGATATCGCCCGCGACCTGTCGGGCGACGAGATTTCCTTTCCGACTTTTCTCGACATCACTTTCCAGGTGCGCACCGCCCTGAAAGACCCCAATCTCAACGTCGAGCAACTGGCCAAGCTGGTCGGTGCCGAGCCGCTGATGAGCGCCAAGATCATCCGCATGGCGAATTCGGTGATGATGAATCCCTCCGGGCGCGAGGTTGCCGACGTCAAGACCGCCATCGTCCGCGTCGGAATGGAAGCAGTGCGTACCATCTCGTTTGCCGTGGCCATGGACCAGTTGCTCAAGTCCAAGCACATGGTTCCCTTCGAGTCACTGTCGCGCAAGCTGTGGGAGCACACGGCACACGTGGCGGCACTGTGTCGCGTTCTGGCCCGCAAACTGGCCAGAATCAATGGCGACGAGGCGATGTTTGCCGGCCTGGTCCATGATCTCGGCGTTTTCTACCTGATGTCGCGCGCCGCCAATTTCCCCGAACTGATCGAGGACAGACCCGAACTCTACGCCCTGCTGGTCGATTGGCACGAGAACATCGGGCATGCCCTGCTTTCCGCCCTCGGCTCGCCCGAGCAGGTACTGAAGGCGGTGCAGGAGCACGAAACCGACCGCGAGATTCTCGAAGTCAAGACACTGTCCGACGTGCTCTACGTGGCGAACAAGATCGCCAATCTCACCGCATCCTGGCGCGATCCCGAATTCGATGCCGGCGTCGACACCTCGATGCTGGCAAATCTCTTCGACGACGGCGCCCTGGAAGAAATCGTCAAGGAATCGGAAGAGGAAGTGCTTTCGTTGAAGACCGCCCTCGGCGCTTGAAGCTCCCCTCCGGGGCCGAAGCAATGGCCCCGCCCATCGCCTCCCGAATAGCCGTTCATTCCCGCTCCGCGACGCGGCCTCGCCGGCCTGCACCACTCTTCGCGTTCAAGAACCTTGGTTCGGACGCAGATTTCGCCGATGAGCGCGGATTTTCCAACGACTCGGCCGAGTGTTCCCCAGGGGACAGCAGGTAAAACTCGCGTACGCACTGAAAAGCCGAGAAATCCACGTCATCCGCAGCTTATCCGCGCCCCCTTCACAGGCGCCGAATTTTCTCCAGCAAGGCGGTCGTCGATTTTTCGTGCAGGAAGGGAATCGAATGCACGCTGCCACCCCAGGCGTGTACTTCGCGGTTGCCGACGATGCGTTCCGGCGACCAGTCCCCCCCCTTGACCAGCACTTCGGGGCGGCAATCGAGAATGCGCTGCAAGGGCGTGTCCTCCTCGAACCAGGTGACCAGGGTCACGCATTCCAGGGCGGCCATGACCGCCAGCCGGTCGGCCAGGGCGTTCACCGGGCGCTCGTCGCCTTTACCCAGACGCTTGACCGAGGCATCGCTGTTGAGAGCGACCACCAGGCTGCACCCAAGCGCCGCTGCCTGGGCCAGATAGGTGACGTGACCGCGATGCAGGATATCGAAACAGCCGTTGGTGAACACCAGCGGCCGGGGTAAGGCGGCGGCTTTCACGGTCAACTGCGCCGGTGGGCAGATTTTGTTCTCGAATCCGGGCTGGGGGTAATCCATCGCGTTCTCCTCGGGCCAAAAGGCCGCCATTGTATGCCTGGCGGCCTCAGGCGCCGATGCGCCGGTTCCATTCCGTGACAAAGGCGACCACCTCGTCGGCCGGTAGCGGCTTGCTGCAGAGGAAGCCCTGCAGGAGATCGCAGCCGATGGAGTGCAGATAATCGCGCTGGGCCACGGTCTCGACGCCCTCCGCCACCAGGTCGAGCCCGAGGTTGTGGCCGAGGACGATGGTTGCCGAGCAGATCGCGGCATCGTTGGTATCCGATTCGATATCCTTGACGAAACTGCGGTCGAGCTTGAGGCGATGAATGGGCAGATGCTTGAGATAGGAAAGCGAGGAATAGCCGGTTCCGAAATCGTCGATAGCCAGGACGATTCCCATGTCCTTGAGCTGTTCGAGGATGCGGATCGTCGCTTCCGGGTTCTGCATCGCCGTGCTCTCGGTGATTTCCAGCTCCAGGTCCCACGGCTCCAGGTCATAGCAAGCCAGGGCGCCACGGATGACGACCGGAAGTTGTTCGTGACGCAGTTGTTGCGTCGAGAGGTTCACCGCAACACGCAGATCGCGCAAACCGCCAGCCTTGAAGTCGCACAGCTTGCGGCAAGCCTCCCAGAAGATCCAGTCGCCGAGAGGACGGATGAGCCCGGTTTCTTCGGCGATCTGGATGAAGATGGTGGGCGGGATATGCCCCAGCTCCGGATGATGCCAGCGGGCCAGGGCCTCGAGGCCGGTAATCCGGCCGCTGGCAATATCGACCTGGGGCTGGAAATGCAGGGAGAACTGCGGCGCGATCTGCAGCGTGGTCTGCTCCAGGGCGTGGCGCAAGGCGGTCTCGAAACGCAGGCGCTCATGAGCGGCCGCGTTCATGCTCGGAGTGAAGAACTGGAAATTGTTCCGCCCCTGGGCCTTGGCATGGTACATCGCCGAATCGGCGTGCTTGAGCAAGGTATCCGGATCGCCGCCGTCGTCCGGGTGGATGCAGACACCGATACTCGGCGTCGAGTAGAGCAGATGGCGCTCGAGTTCGTAAGGTTCGGCCAAGGCACGGGTCAGCTTGCTGGCCACGGCGGCCACCGACTGGGTGCTGTCGATATCGGCCAGGATCACGACGAATTCGTCGCCTCCCAGGCGGGCCACGGTGTCGCTGGCGCGCACATTGTCGCGCAGGCGATCCGCAATCCGGATCAGCAGTTGATCGCCGACCGCATGTCCGAGGGTGTCGTTGACCTGCTTGAAGTTGTCCATGTCGATCAGCATCAAGGCGAAGGGGATACCGGTCCGCCGCGAGGCGCTGAGCACCAGTTCCATCCGCGAATCGAGCGCCGTCCGATTGGCCAGGCCGGTCAAGGGGTCGTGGTGGGCCATGTAATACATGCGCTCCACGGCGTCCTTGCTGCTGCTGATGTCGGTGAAGGAGCCGATGTAATGCGAGGTATTGCCCTCGGCATCGTAGAGTGCCGTCACGCTCAGCCATTTGGGATAGGTACGACCGTCCTTGCGCCGATCCCAGATTTCACCTTGCCAGTGCCCCTCGATGGCCAGCGAACGGCGCATCGCGTCGTAGGTTTCCGGCGAGGTCTTGCCCGAAGCCAGCAGCCGGGGGTTGCGACCGCGCACTTCGTCGGCGGCATAACCGGTCATCCTGATGAAAGCGGGGTTGATATCGAGGATATTGCTCTCGGCATCGGTGATCATGACGGCTTCGTTGACGCAATCGAAGGCGTGGGCACGCAGGGCTTCGACGGACATGATCGGGGTGGATGGCTTTTTCATGGTCAGGACGGATGAATGCCCGCTAATTTACCTCAGCCCGCATCGATTTGCGAAACTGGATTCATCCCGGGAAAAGCGGTTTTAACGCAAATGACGCGGATCGGCCAGCGATAGCGCGGATTTTTCAGTATTTTTGCGTGTACGGGCACTCACCCGGCAAGCATTTCGCTCCCCGGACAAGTCACAGGAAAATCGGTGCCGGAGCCAAGGTTTCCTGCTTCATCCGTGGGCAAATCCAGCCGGCCATGGACCGGCAAAGGCATGGCGCATACCCGTTACCCGGGGAAGCACCCGATCCACACGGTCGACCGCCGTTTTCAGCCCATTCCGGCAGCGCGGGAAGTAGGGAAAAAGAACCGGGGGAGCCGGAGAATTCAGGGGAGCGCGACGCCAGCCAGCTCGAATCTGCGGCGCAGCTGTGCGAATTCGGCCTGACGCTGGGCCATTTCGCGGTTGATCCGGCTTTGCTCCTGTCCGAAGGCATCGCGCGACTGGCGACTGGCGGCCGCGGCTTCGATACTGCGGATACAGCGCCAGCGCAAGCCCTGGCGGGTCTGAAAGCGCCGCATTTCCTCCTCGGGATGGTGGACGCGGCAACAGTAGCAATATTGCATTTCCGGCATGGCGATCTCCTGTTCAGAACGGCGCGGCTGCCGGGGCAGCATGCCCCGCCAAGATGACCGGACCATGACGGGCGCGCGGATGCCGCGATGCCTCAGGGCAAGGGCAAGGCTGTTTTATTCACCACCTGGCGCAGCACGAAACTCGAATGCACGCCGGTCACGCCCTGGATGCGGGTAATGCGGTGCAGGAGCAGATCGTGATAGGCATCCATGTCGCCGACCACCACCTTCAACTGGTAGTCCGATTGCTGGCCGGTGATGAGCAGGCATTCGAGAATTTCGGGAATGGCGGCGATTTCCGCCTCGAAATTGGCAAAACGCTCCGGCGTATGGCGGTCCATCGAAATGCCGATCAAGGCCATCAGGCTCAGGCCCAGCTTGCGTGCATCGAGCAGCGCGCGATAGCCGGCGATGTAGCCCGCCTCCTCGAGCGCCTTGACCCGGCGCAGGCAGGGAGAAGGCGAGAGTCCGATGCGCTCCGCCAGTTCCTGGTTGCTCAGCCGGCCTTCGCTCTGCAGGAGTTCAAGAATCTGCCGGTCGTAACGATCGATGCGCATCATATTGCCGAAAAAAATCATTAATTAAAATAAAGATGCAAATTATCACGAAAACAAAGAACAAAACGCAAGCAAATGCCCCGCTGGCTTGCTTAAAATTCTTTCCATCGCAAAACGCCGCACAGGAGAACAAGATGCAACATCGCGCTACCGGTAAATACGTTCCTTTTCAGCCGATTCCGCTGGTCGACCGTGAATGGCCGGGGCGGACGATTGCGCAGGCGCCGATCTGGATGAGCACCGATCTGCGCGACGGCAACCAGGCCTTGTTCGAGCCGATGGACATCGAGAAGAAGATGCGGATGTTCACGACCTTGTGCGAGATCGGTTTCAAGGAAATCGAGGTGGCTTTCCCGTCGGCCTCGCAGACCGAGTTCGACTTTGTCCGCAAGCTGATTGACGAGGGGCATATTCCCGACGGCGTCACCATCGAGGTCCTGACCCAGGCGCGCGAACATCTGATCCGCCGCACTTTCGAGTCGCTCAAGGGCGCCAAGCGGGCCATCGTCCACGTCTATAACGCGACCTGCAAGACCTTCCGCGACACGGTCTTCAACATGAGCAAGGCGGAAGTGGTGAGCATGGCGACCGATGCCGTGCGCCTGATCCGCAGCCTCGCCGACGAGATGCCGGAAACCGAAATCGTCCTCGAATACAGCCCCGAATTGTTTACCGCCACCGAGCTTGAGTTCGCCAAGGAAGTCTGCGACGCGGTGACCGCAGCCTGGGGCGCAACGCCCGTGCGCAAGGTGATCCTCAACTTGCCGACCACGGTCGAGATCGCCACACCGAACATCTACGCCGACCAGATCGAGTGGATGCACAAGCATCTGGCCCGCCGCGACAGCGTCTTGATCAGCCTCCACCCGCATAACGACCGCGGCACCGCCGTCGCCGCCGCCGAACTCGGCCTGATGGCCGGGGCCGACCGCGTCGAAGGCTGCTTGTTCGGCAATGGCGAACGTACCGGCAACGTCGACCTGGTCACCCTCGCGCTCAACATGTTCACGCAAGGTGTCGATCCGCAACTCGACTTCTCGGACATCAACGCCGTTGCGCGGACTTACGAACACTGTACCCAGCTCCCGGTCCATCCACGCCACCCTTACGTCGGGGACCTCGTTTTCACGGCCTTCTCAGGCTCCCACCAGGATGCCATCAAGAAGGGGTTTGCCGCTCAAAAGGCGGATGAGCTTTGGACAGTGCCCTACTTGCCGATCGATCCGGCCGACGTCGGGCGCAGCTACGAGTCGGTGATCCGGGTTAACAGCCAGTCGGGCAAGGGCGGCATCGCCTACTTGCTGGAAACCGAATACGGCATCGCCATGCCGCGCCGGATGCAGGTCGAGTTCTCGTCGGTGGTGCAGCAGCATACCGACCGGCACGGCGGTGAAATGAGCGCGGCCGCCTTGTGGGCCTTGTTCAGCGAGACCTTCGTCGCGCCGTCCGGGCCGGTGCGCTACCGCGAGCATCACCTGTTCGAGCAGGAGGGGCGCCAGGGCATCCGCCTGGCGGTCGATATCGACGGGGTCGCCCACGTCCTCAGCGGGCAGGGCAACGGGCCGATCGATGCCACGGTCCACGCGCTGCAACAGGCCAATATCGCGCTCGAAGTGCGCAATTACGAAGAACGTTCGCTCGGTGCCGGCGGCGAGGCCAAGGCTTGCGCCATCCTCGAAATCGCGATGCCGGGCGTCAGCGGCGAACGGCATGGCGTGGCCATCGACGCCAACATCGTCACCGCCTCGGTCCTGGCAATGCTGGCCGGAGTCAATCGCCAGTTGGCGACCTCGCCGGCACGCCGGCGGGAAAGCTGATCCGCGCAGCCGGCCGGCGGGCTGCGTAAAACCCCGCCGGCCGGCTGCGGGAGAACGCAGGCGCAAATCTCAGGTGCAAGTCTCGCAAGGGATACGCAGCAGGAAGCAAGCCCCCTGCCCTACGCCGCTGGATTCCAATTCCAGCTCTCCTCCCAGAAGGCGGGCCTGGGCGCGGGCCAGCGAGAGTCCCAGCCCCAGTCCGCCGTGGCGGCAGAGAGGACCGCTTTCGGCGCGGCGGAACTGCTCGAAGATGCCCTCCTCCTGGCCGACGGGAATACCGGGGCCGTTATCGACGACGCGGAGCTGCAATTCGCCGGGAACGGCATCGGCCTCCAGCCTGACCGCCCCGGTCGGCTTGTTCATGTAACGGATGGCGTTGTCGATCAGGGCACCGAGGCAGGATTTGACGCGGACGCCGTCGGTCCGGAGCAAATCGGGGACGCGTGCGGACAGGTGCAAGCTCAGCTCGATACCGCGCGCGCTGGCCGCCGAACGATGTTCGCGCAGGACAACCTCGAACAATTCGTCGCTGGCATTGGGAAAAAGCGAGGTGTACGCCTTGCCGGAACCGATTTCGACCATTTGCAACATATTGTCGAGCAGGCGCTGGAGATTCTTGCCGCTGGCGTTGATCTCCTCGGCGTATTCGCCAACCTCCCGACTGCCCGGGTCCATGCCGATCAGTTCGGAAAAACCGTTGATCGCATTGAGCGGGGTCATCAGCTCGTGCGAGACCATGGCAATGAAATCGGACTTGAGGCGACTCAGTTCCTCGGCCCGATGCAGGCTGAGCGCCAGCTGGCGATTGGCCTCCGCCAGTTCGGCCGTGCGGGCGGCCACCTTGCGCTCAAGCACATCGTTTGCATCCTGCAGGGCCATTTCCGCCCGCCGCTGGGCGCTGACGTCCTGCAAGGTCTCGACCGCGCCGACGATACGCCCCGCCGCATCGCGGATCGGCGCGGCGGTAAAGAACAGCCAGCGCCCTTCCCCACCGAGATGGGGAAAGAAATCGCAGGCCTCGTAGGCATCGGGGATGATGCGCGAGCGCGACAAAGCCTTGCCGCCGTAGAGCCGGTCGGCGATTTCATCGATCCGGCCATCGACGATCAAATCGGCCATCGTCGGACGCGGCGAAGGATAGAAGGGTGCCCAGTGGCGCGAGCTACCAAGCATTTCGGCAGCGGGAATGCCGAGTATTTCCTGACAACTGCGATTCCAGGCCACGACGCGGTGTCCGGCGTCGATGACGAAGGTCGGGACAGGCGTGGCATCGAAAATATGGGCGGGATCGGTGGCCAATGGATTGTCCTGTGGGATTGCGGTGGTCATGACGGGGCTACTCCTCTGCGGCGCCGGGGGCTTGTCCCGGTCATTGTAATGCCATGCCCCCGGCCTGTGTCTCGTCGCCGCGGGGCCGCTCACCGCGCTTGAGCGACTTCAGCGCATAGATGTCGAAGCGGCTGGAACTGCCTTCCAGGACATGGGCGGGTGCCGGACCGGCAATCGCCGGCGCCTTGCGCGGGCGTTTGACGACAACGCGGTGGCTGGCCAGGGCCAGGGCCGCAGCCAGCAGTTCCGGTGCGTCTTCATCGCTACCGGCCAGCGGTTTGAAAAGACGCATCTCTTTTTTGACCAGCGCGCTCTTGTCGCGCTGCGGAAACATCGGATCGAGATAGATCACCTGTGGCCGCGTGGCGGCATCGGCACTTGCCGCCAGAGCGCGCATGCCGTCAATCGCGTCAGCCTGCCGCAGGCGCATGCGGGCAACGATGGAAGCGACCTCGGGATCGCCGGCGGCGCGGGCAAGGCCGTCGGCGAGCAGGGCAGCAATGATGGGCTGGCGCTCGAGCAGGGTGAGCTCGCAACCCAGCGTGGCGAGGACAAAGGCATCGCGCCCAAGCCCGGCGGTGGCATCGAGGATACGTGGGCGGACGCCGGGCTGAATGCCGACGGCCCGCGCGATCATCTGGCCGGTGCCGCCGCCGAACTGCCGACGATGGGCCACGGCGCCGCCGGTGAAGTCGACACGCAGGGGGCCGGGTGCATCCGCCGCCAGCTCGACGAATTGCAAACCATCCGGGCCAAGCTGCAGCGCAAAAAACGCCTCGACGGGCCGGTCGACCGTGGATAAGGGCAGTTGCAGGCGCTCGGCCAGCTCGCCGGCAGCGGGCAGCCATGCCGCTAGCGACGCTTCGACGCGGACGACGGTGGCCGGGGCCTGGGAAGCGGCGGGGGGAGAGGGCGATGCAGCCATGTCCCTCGCTTCCTCGCCGGAAGCGGCGACGGCTCCCCGCCCCCGCGCCCTGTCTCCCGCTGTGCGCGCCTTCATCGGCGCTTCTTCTCTTCGTCGTCTTCCTTGACGAAGATCAGCTTGTCGTTCTTGACCCGGAAGGTACCGACCAAGGTGATCTCGATATCGTCGGGTTCGCCGTCCATCTTGGCCCAGCCCTCGCAGGTCTGGGTCTCGGTCGCGTACATCCGCTTGCCGGCACGGACGATGAAGGCGCCGGACGGCACGCGGTAGATCTCGACCTTGGTGTTGGCGGTGCCGGGACCGATGCTGTGGCGACGCAGGCAATCCGGCATGCGCGCGACGGCCAGCGAGAGCTTGACCGTCTTGTCCCAGAACAGCGGTTGTTCGCGGATCAAGGACAGCGAATGCTCGGCGCCGCTGATTTCGTAGCTGGCGCCATCGTTGACGCAGGCGGTCAGCAGCGGGGCAAACAGCAGGGGCAACAGCCAATGGCGCATCGCGTTCTCCTTGAGCACCCGGCTCAGCGCAGTTTCCAGCGCAGGGTTTCACCGGCGCGCAGCGGCACGATCTCGTCGCCGGGCAGGTAGGGATAGGTCGCCGGCACGTTCCAGTCTTCCTTGACCAGCGTGATTTGCTCTGCATTGCGCGGTAGACCGTACCAGTCCGGGCCGTTGTGGCTGGCAAAGGCTTCCAGTTGGTCGAGCGCACCGACCGCCTCGAAGGCTTCTGCGTACAACTCGATCGCGGCGTAGGCGGTGTAGCAGCCGGCGCAACCGCAGGCGGCTTCCTTGGCCGATTTCGAGTGCGGCGCCGAATCGGTGCCGAGGAAGAATTTCGGATTGCCCGAGGTGGCGGCGGCGACCAGCGCCTCGCGGTGGGTTTCGCGCTTCAGAACCGGCAGGCAGTACCAGTGCGGGCGGACGCCGCCCTGGAAGATGGCATTGCGGTTGTAGAGGAGATGGTGGGCGGTGATCGTCGCGGCTACGGTCGACGGCGCTGCGGCAACAAATTCGGCGGCGTCTTTGGTAGTGATGTGCTCCATCACTACCTTGAGTTTCGGGAAGCGCTGGGTCAGCGGCAGCAGCACGCTGTCGATGAAGACTTTTTCGCGGTCGAAAAGGTCGATCTGCGGATCGGTGACTTCGCCATGCACCAGCAGCGGCAGGCCGACGCGTTCCATTTCGGCGAGCGTGTCGTAAGCCTTTTCGATAGCGGTGAGGCCGGCGTCGGAATTGGTCGTGGCACCGGCCGGGTAGAGCTTGACCGCCTTGACGAAGCCGGAGGCGGCGGCCTGGGCGATTTCGCTGGCCGGGGTATTGTCGGTCAGATACAGCGTCATCAGCGGCTCGAAGCGCAAACCGGCGGGAATGGCGGCAAGGATGCGCTCGCGGTAAGCAGCGGCCTGCTCGACGGTAGTCACCGGCGGCTTGAGATTGGGCATCACGATGGCGCGGCCGAACTGGGCGGCGGTGTGGCCGATCACAGCCTTCAGGGCGGCGCCGTCGCGCAGGTGCAGATGCCAGTCGTCGGGGCGGGTAAGCGTCAGTTGCATAGTCGGATTTCCTTGCGAGATGACGGCAATTTTAGCAGTCACGGCGGTCGACCGTGCGTCCCGGAGCGCCGGCCGGGAAAATGCCGGACAGAAGGAAGCGCGGCCCGGCGGACGAGGCCATGGCCGATGGCACCGGAAGACCCGGAAAGCACAGTCGACAGGAAGCTGATTTTTATTAAAATGATAGCCGTTCTCATGTATTAGAATGCTGATATTAGCCTTCGGTGCCTAGGCCCGGGCTCTTGTCCCCGTCTTTTCCCGTCCTTTTTCCCGTCTATTTTTCGGTCAGCCAGCCGCCGCCAGCCAGCCGCATCGTTTGGAGTTTGTCCATGACCTTGCCTCGACTGCGCCCGCTGGCGCTGTGCCTGGCGGCGCTTTTTTCCGCCGTGCACGCCGATGAAACCCCGCTGAACGCCGTCAACGTGACGGCCAAGGGCTATGCCGCCAGCGACTTGGAAACCCCGCTCGCCACCGGTGTACTCAATCGCAACGAACTCGACCGGCGCGGCGGCCAGAATCTCGGCGACGCACTGCGCGGCGAGCCGGGGATCGCCATCGCCGCCGACAGCGCGCAGGGCCAGAACCCGGTGCTGCGCGGCCTGGGCAAGGACAGCCTGGTGTTGCTGGTCGACGGCGTGCGCTTCAACTCGGCGCAGCCGGCCGGGGCGATTGCTTCGTTCATGACCCTCGGTCTGGCCGAGCGGGTCGAAGTGGTCAAAGGCGGCGCTTCGGTGCTTTACGGCACCGGTGCCATCGGCGGGGCGATCAACGTGCTCCTGCCGCAGGCGCGGTTTACCCCCGGCGTCGGGCTGGCGGCGGCGGCCTCATTCGATAGCGCCAGCCAGGGCACGCGCGGGACGGCGGTATTCAACGGGGCGAGCGGCGACCACGCGCTGATGCTCGGCGCCTCGCTGGCGCGGATCGACGACTACCGCGCGCCGGAAGGCAAGGTCGCGCGCACCGGCTACGATTCCGACAGCGTGATCGGCCAGTACCGCTTCCGCATCGACGGGCAGCAGCAGTTGCGCGTTTCGGCGCAAATCCATCGCGACGAGAACGTCTGGTATCCCGGCTCGACGCGGATGCACCCGAGCAACCCGGCGCGCAACAGCACCACCGTCCATTCGCCGACGCAGGAGCGCCGCCTGCTCGAACTCGGCTGGCAGAAAAAGGGCGACGGCGGGCAGCCGCTGAACCTCGATCTCCGCGTCTATCGCCAGGAAATGGAGCGCAGCATTTACTCCTGGGCCAACTGGCTGGGCCGCGACATCGTCACCAACAACGTCACCTTCCGTACCGACGGGCTCGACGCGCGCGGCGACTGGCTGGCGCACCCCAACCATCTGCTCTCGTTCGGCGTCAATGCCTGGGAAATGCGCGCCAACCCCGACCGCTGGATGGCCGGCGCGCCGACCTTCGCCAGCTTCGCCGCGAACAACCCGTTCCAGAACGCCAGCGTCAAGGCGCTCGGCGTCTATCTGCAGGACGACATGCGCTTCGGCCCGCTCAACCTGCTCGCCGGCTTGCGCTACGACACGGTCAAGAGCAGCGCCGATAGCATGAACAACGGCGCCCGGACGGGTGGCCTGGACAACAGCGACAGCGCCTGGTCCGGTAGCCTCGCCGCGATCTACGAAGTGGCGCCGCTGCTCCGTCCCTACGCCAGCTACGCCCGCGCCTTCCGCGCGCCGGGGATGCGCGAGCGCTACGAATCCGGCCTGCGCGGCGACGGCTATTACTACGCCGGCAGCCCCGAGGTCGAGGCCGAAAAGGCCGATCAGTACGAAGTCGGGGTCAAGGGCAGCAGCGAGCGTTTCGACTACCGTGTCGCCGCCTATTACCAGCAGATCGACCACTACCTGACCGGCCAGATCCTCACCGGCGCGGCGGCCAGCGCGGCCTGCGGCGCAGCCAACGCCGGCAATTGCAAGAAGACTGTCAATCTCGGTGCGGCGACGATCAAGGGCCTGGAAGCCAGCCTGCGCTGGCAGGTGGCGCGCGGCCACTGGTTGAGCGCCGGCTATTCGCGCGTGCGCGGTGAAAACAAGGATCTGGGCGAAGCCCTGTTCCAGATGCCGGCCGACGAATTGTCGCTGGGCTGGCGCGGTGCGCTCGGCGCCGGTGTCAGCGGCGACTTCACGCTGCGCCTGGTCGACCGCCAGGAGCGGGTGGCGACCCGCTTCACCCGGGGTGCCGAAAATCCGACCGCCGGCTTCGCCACCGCCGATTTCGGGGTTAATTGGGCCTACGCCAAGGATCAGAGCCTGCGTCTGGCACTGCGCAACCTGGCCGACAAGAAGTACTACGAGCATCTGAGCGATGGGCTGTCCGGCCAGGAAATCCGTTCGCCCGGCCGTTCGCTGCAACTGCTGTGGCGGGGGAACTTCTAAGCGCATTGCCTACCCGCCAGTTTGTCCATTGCCTGTTGCACTGCCGCACTCGACAAGTACTCGGCCTTTCCACCGACATCCTGAAACAAGCCTGCCTCGGGCGGTTCAGGTATCGAGCGGACGGTCGCGTACTTCCGGCAGGAAGAGCAGGCCGACAACGCTGGCCAGCGCGAGCAAGGCCAGCGGGTAAGCCAGGCCGGCAAGCGGATGCTCGAAGCGTACGCTCAGCCAGGTGACCAGGAACGGCGACATGCCGCCGAGCCAGCCGGCCGACAGGTTGTGCGGCAGCGCGACGGCGCTGTAGCGGGTGCGCGCCGGGAAGAGTTCGGGCAGGGTGGCCGTTTGCGGCCCGGTAATCGCCGCCAGCGGCACGACCAGGAGCAGCAGCAAGCCGAGCAGTGCCCCCAGATGGGGCTCGGCCAGCGTGCCGTAATGCAGCAGACCCTGGAAAACCGGGAAAATCACGGTCAACCCGGAAAACAGGCCAAAAAGCAGCACCGGTCGACGGCCGACACGGTCCGAGAGCCAGCCGCAGAAAACCGTCGCCGGTAGCAGCACCAGCGTCGAAATCATCACCAGCGCACTCGCGTCGGCCGCCGGTAGCTTGACCACGGTCTTGAGGAAAACGTTGGTATAGACCTGGGCCGAGAAAAACAGGATCGAGCCACCCGCCGAGATGCAGAAGAAGAGCAAGGCCATCCGGCCGAGCGTCTGGCGGTCGTGCAGGCATTCCCGCAACGGCGCCTTGGCCAGCGCATTCCTGGCCCGCAGTTGCTGGAAGATCGGCGATTCGTGCAGGTTGAGCCGGCTTTTCAGCGAGATCGCCAGCAGCAGCGCCGAGAAGATGAAGGGCACCCGCCAGCCCCAGTCACGGAACTCGGCTTCGCTCAGCCAGTGTTGCAGCAGCACGATCTGCAGCGTCGAGGCGAGCATGCCCAGCGGCCCCATCAGTTGCAGCACGCTGGTGTAGAAGCCGCGCCGGCCGGGCGGCGCGTGTTCGGTCAGGTAAACCGCCGCGCCGCCGATTTCGCCGCCGACCGAGAGACCTTGCAGGATGCGCAACAGAAGCAGCAGCGCCGGCGCCAGCAGGCCGACCTGGGCGTAGGTCGGGAGCAGGCCGACGCAGACCGTCGAGCCACCCATCAGCACGATGGTGATCAGGAATACCGTGCGCCGGCCGATGCGGTCGCCGAGCGAGCCGAACAGCGCCGCGCCGAGCGGCCGCACGATCATCCCGATGCCGAAGGTGCCGAGGCTGGCGAGCAGTGCCGCGACCGGGTCGGTAGCGGGAAAGAAGAGGGTGCCGAACCAGGTCGCCAGCGAGGCGAAGGTCAGGAAGTCGTACCACTCGAGGAAGGTGCCGAAGCAAGCGGAAACGGCGACCTGGCGCTGGATGCGCCGGTCGGCGCAGGGGTGATCGGACATGGCGGAGCCGGGGGGCGGGAAAAAGGAGGAGGCAAATTATCGCCTGCCACGGTCGACCGTGGCAGAGGGCGAAAATGCTTTTTCGCGCCCGTTCAGTGCAGGCTCATCACCGCCTTGACCAGTTCGGCCAGGGTGCGGACGCCCATTTTCTCCATCACCCGCGCCCGGTGAGCCTCGACCGTCTTCATGCTGATCTCGAGCTCGTCGGCGATTTGCTTGTTCAGCTTGCCGGCAACCACCAGTTGCATCACCTCGCGCTCGCGCTGGGTCAGTTGCTCGATGCGGTGGATCAGCGCGTGATCGCGCTCGTGCCGGGCGGCCAGTTCGCTGTCGAGTTCGAGCGCCCGCCGGATGCGCGAGAGCAGGTCTTCGTCGTGGAAGGGTTTTTCGATGAAATCGCAGGCCCCGCGCTGCAAGGCGGTGACCGCCATCGGTACATCGCCGTGGCCGGTGACGAAGATGATCGGCAAGCGGGAACCCAGGGCATCGAGTTTTTCGTGCAGCTCGAGGCCGCTCATTTCCGGCATGCGCACATCGAGAACCAGGCACCCCCGCATCTCGTCGTTGCGGGCGAGCAGGAAATGCTCGGCCGAGTCGAAACAGACAACGCGGTAAGCCTCGCCTTCGAGCAGCCAGGTCAGGGAGTCGCGCATGGCTTCGTCGTCGTCGACCACGTATACGATCTGTGAGCAGTCAGTCATCGCGGGGTTCTCCGTTGGCATCGTCCGTATCCTCGCAGGGCACGGTAAAGCGGAACACAGTACCACCTTCGCGGCGGTTTTCAAGCCACAGCCGCCCCTGGTGGAATTCGATGATCGAACGGCAGATGGCCAGCCCGATCCCCATGCCTTCCGCCTTGGTGGTGTAAAAAGGCGCAAAAATCCGTTCGCTATCGGCCTCATCGATACCATGCCCCTGGTCGCTGACCGAAATCTCCAGCATCCGCCCCGGCAGGACGCGGGCAGCGATACTCAGACGGCGGCGCTCGACCGGGACATCGCTCATCGCCTCGATCCCGTTCTTGACCAGGTTGAGCAGCACCTGCTCGATCATGATGCGATCGACAACGATACGCGGCAGGAAGTCGGGCATTTCGAGCACGATCAGGGTGCTGTTGCGCTGAGCCTCGATATCGGCGAAGGCCCGGGCCTCGTCGATGATCTCGGCCAGCGGTACCGGCAGGCGCTTGGGGTCGCTCTTCTTCACCATGTCGCGCATGCGGCGAATGATCTTGCCCGCGCGTTCGGCCTGCTCGGCGGCCTTCTGCATCGCCGAAAGCAGATCGTCGAAACGGTAATTGCCGGCCTGCATGCGCTTGATGCAGCCGGCGCAGTAATTGGCAATCGCCGACAGCGGCTGGTTCAGTTCATGCGCCAGCGACGAGGCCATTTCACCCATGGTGATCAGGCGTGAGGTCTGCTCCAGGCGCTTCTGCTGCTGCAGGTTCAACTCATCGATGTGCTTGCGCTCGGTAATGTCGCTGGCTACCTGCACCCGCACCACGCGACCATCCACCCAGCGAATCGCTCTTTCATGCAGGTGGTACCAGCGCCCCGAAAGCGCATGCTGTATTTCTCCGTCGTAAAGGTCGCAAGGCAGCGCCTCCACGGCCAGGGCGGCCGGGTCGGCCTCCAGGGATTCCGGTGCCGGCCGGCAGGCGGCGGTGACCAGCGCCGAATCACGACCCAGGGTGTTGTAGCCGAAAATATTCTGGAAGGCGCGATTGGCGAAAAGGATTTCGCCGCTATCGACGTCGGCCACATGCACCGCTGAATCGAGCCCGTCGATGACCGTGACGAAGCGTTCATGCGCCCGCTCCAGTTCGACCCGCGCCCGCTTGGGCTCGGTGATGTCGTTCATCGAAGCCATCCAGCCGATCTGGCGACCGGCGGTATCGATCAGCGGCGAAAAATACAGGCGCACATCGAAACGTTCGCCGCTCCGGCGCATGATCCGCATCTCGTAACCGCTGGCCGGCGCCTGGCCAGCCAGCGCCGTATCGATATTGTGTTGCAACTGGGCGAATTCTTCCGGAGGCCAGTAAGGATAAGGGGGCCGCAGGCCGACCAGTTCGCGTTCACTAAAGCCGGTCATGCGGCAAAAGGCGGCATTGACGAAGGTGATGCGCCCCTCCAGGTCAATGGCGCGCAGACCGGTGATCAGCGAGTTCGACATCGCCTGGCGGAAGGCATAGGCCGCGCGCAATTCCTCCTCGGCTTCGGCCCGGTGCTGCGCATGGCGGCGCAACTGCACCAGGGTAGCGGTCGAAATCAGCGTCAGCAGGCCGATCATCAAGGCCGGCAAATACTGAATCCAGGGACCGCCGCTACGATAAGCGACGATATTCAGACCGAGGCGGTTGTTCGGTAAATCCAGGCTGATCGTACCGGAGAGCTTGCGCTGCGTTGGCTGGACCGAGGTATTGCTGAGCAATTCGCGGTTGACCGCGTCAACCAGCGTCAGGTGATAGCGGGCACTGAAGCTGGTCGGGAGCGAGGTGCGCAGCAACATTTCCAGCGACTGCGTGGCGACGAAGGCCCCCAGATCGCTGCTCGCCCGCTGTACCGGAAGAATCAGGTCGTGCATCCGCTTCTGGCCGAGGTCGGGATAATCCGGCGAATACAGTTCGCGGCGGATGCGCAAGGCCTCCTGCAGCGCGAAAAGCCGCAGCCCTTCCAACTGCTCGCCAACGAAGGTATCGCTCCCCTCGTTGGGCGCGACCCATTCGACCTTGCCTTCGGTGCTGACCCAGAGAATGGTCTGCAAATCCGGGTTGTCGCGGACGTAACGCGCGGCCTTGATCTGGAAAGCCTCGTAATCGAGCTGGCGGAACTCCTGCTCGCGGCCGAGTTCGGCAAGAAAATCCTGGTGTTGATGTAGACGGTTTTCGATGGTGCGCTCGGCCCAGTGCATGTCGGCCTCGAGCGCCGAACGGGCGGTATCGAGTTCGCGCCACTGCAGCATGGCGGTAATGGCGAACATCGCCACGGCGAAGACGCCAATCGCGATGTAGGGGGCAAGCCACAGCCAGGGCTTGCCGAAAAAGGAGGTGGGCGGGCGGATGAACATGGGCCGATTCTTGGCCGAGGCGACAAGCCAGGCCATTGGTATTTACCCTAAGCCGTCGTCCTGGGCAGCGGGGGGCGGAATGGCCCCGGCCACCTGGCTTTCATCGCAAGCGCAGCCCCCCGGGATCAATATTCCTTCTGGTCGGACCACATGCTCGGATCGAAACGGACGACACGATTGCGGCCACTGGCCTTGGCCTGATAGAGGGCGATATCGGCAAACTTGAGCGCCTGCCAGAAGGTATCGCTGTCGGCGGGAAAGTCCGAGAGACCGATGGAAATGGTTTTCTGCAAGGCCACGCCGGCCACCTGCACCTTCATGTTCTCGACCGCGATGCGGATATTTTCCGCCACCTTGCCGGCGGCATCGCCCTGGGTATCGAGCAGGATGATCATGAACTCCTCGCCACCGTAGCGAATCACCAGGTCGGAGGCACGCACCGCCTGGCGCAGGATGCCGGAAAGCGCCTTGAGCACGGCATCGCCGGCATCATGACCATGGGTGTCGTTGACCATCTTGAAGTAATCGAGGTCGAGCATCATGATCGTGGCGTTGATCTGCTTGCGCTGCACGCTGGCAACCAGGGTTTCGACGTACTCCTCGAGGAAACGGCGGTTGTGCAGCCCGGTCATCGGATCGCGCAGGGTCGAATCGCGCAGGCTTTCCATCAGGCGCTTGGTTTCCAGAACCGGCGCGGTTTCACGCAGGTAAACATTGACGAAGGGAATTTTGTTGCTGAGGCAGGCGGCGCGTTCCGGCGTGGTCAGCAATTGCACGATGCTGCCGACCGAGCCCGACTGCATGACCGGGAAACAGACGTGGCGCCGTTCGCCGGCTTCCGCCGGTGGCTGGAAGGAATAGCAGATATCCGGTGTCGAAACGCCGTCAACGACGTGGCCGGTCCGTGCGACGCGGCAGGCCTCGGGACGAACCAGCACCTGCGGATCGCACCAGCGGCAATTTTCTCCGGTTTTGCCGTCGACCATGACACTCTGCATCTGGCGCTTGTTGGGGTGGACCTCGTAAATCGAGTATTCACCGAGACCGAATTCGCCCTTCAATGTCGTCGACAAACGCTCGTAGATTTCTTCCTTGGACTCGTCTTCCTCGATGGCCTGCTTGAAGTGCGCCGCCTTGGTCAGGCCGTCGACCATGTCGATGGTCACGGTCAGCAGATTTTCTCCCGGCGTCGGCGCACGGTTGATGAGACGGGCAACATTGCTGCCGATGCGGGTCAGCCCTTCGTCGAGGAAGGTAAGCAGACGGTTCATGTCGGTCGCGATCTGGCCGATTTCGTCATTGGTCTTCTTTTCGACATGCGCCTTGAAATCGCCGCGCAGGGCGCGCTGCACGGCTTCCTCGACGGCGCGGGCAGTATCGGAAATCGGCTTCAGCTGCCGCCGCAGGAGCAGGATCAGCAGCAGCGCGAAAAGAGTGACGGCCGCGGTAATTTCGGTCACCGTGAGCAAGGCTCTTTCCTTGACCGCATTCAACGACATGGTCATGCTGACCGCCCCCAGGACGGTGCCTTCGGGAACCTGGTGGCATTGCAGGCAGTTGGGGTTGCCGAGCGAGGTGGCGATGTAGGGAATCGTGCCGCGAAAAACCGTGTCGCCGTCGATATCGAGCGCCTCGAAACGCGCCTTGCCGTCGAGAAGTACTGTTTTTTCCATATCGTCGGCGGCGGTTTCGGAAGAAAGCCCGCTGCCGAATTGTTTCGTCACCTCCGGCGAGCGGATGACACGGGCCGACTTCAGGCTCTGCACCTCGACCAGGCGTTGAAGAAAACGCTCACGCTTGTCGATGACGCCGTTGATCATCGATTCGGTGAGGTGGACACGGACAATCTCGCCTGCCGTGCGGATGTGCTCGGTGGCGGTGGCGATTGAAAAGCTGCGGAAGGCGTAAAGACTGATGGCGACCAGGACAGCGAGGAGGCCGACGGCAATACCGATGAAAAACAGGGTTACTTTGGCGTGGAGTTTCACGATTGTCTCTTTGTATTTGGTGTATTCGGAAAACCCGTCGATTATGACGCAACGCCAGGCCGATTCAAGCTTGAAAAACAGATTCGAGGATGACGGACAAGTCGCCGATGGCGCGAATTTTCGGCATTTCGGGTGTAGGCGGGTACTCGCCCGCCGGAGGCTCAGGACTTGAGCAATTCCTCGCGTGCGCCCAGCCAGCGGCGCAAATGCCGTTCGGCGGCCGGCAAGTCGTCACGCAGCAGGTTTTCGGCGAGTTCCCGCGCTGCCTCGATCAAATCGGCATCGGTTTCGAGGTCGGCGTAACGCAACAAGGGCACGCCGCTTTGCCGGCTGCCGACGAACTCGCCCGGCCCGCGCAACTGCAAGTCCTGGCGCGCGATTTCAAAGCCGTCGGTGTGCTCGAAGATGATCTTCAGCCGCTGCCGCGCTACCTGGCCGAGCGGCCCGGCGTAGATCAGCACACAACTCGATTCGTACTGGCCGCGCCCGACCCGGCCGCGCAACTGGTGCAGTTGCGACAGGCCGAAGCGCTCGGCGTGTTCGATCACCATCAGGCTGGCGTTGGGGACATCGACGCCGACCTCGATCACCGTCGTCGCCACCAGCACCTGGATCTCGCCGGCGGCAAAGGCGGCCATCACCGCCTGTTTTTCTGCCGCTTTCAGCCGCCCATGCACCAGTCCCACGGTCAACTCCGGCAAATCGGCCAAAAGCTGGGCATAGGTTTCCTCGGCGGTCTGCAACTGCAGAGTTTCCGATTCCTCGATCAGCGGGCAGACCCAGTAGGCCTGACGTCCTTCCTCGACCTGCTTGCGGACGAAGGCGACCACATCGTCGCGACGACTGTCGGCGACCAGCCGGGTGCGGATCGGCGTGCGCCCCGGCGGCAGTTCGTCGAGCACGGTGACGTCGAGGTCGGCGTAATAGCTCATCGCCAGCGTGCGCGGAATTGGCGTCGCCGACATCATCAACTGGTGCGGGTTATTGCCCTTGTTGCGCAGCGCCAGCCGCTGGGCGACACCGAAGCGGTGCTGTTCGTCGACAATCGACAAACCCAGGCGGGCAAAATCGACGCCCTCCTGGATCAGTGCGTGGGTGCCGACCACCAGTTGCGCCTCGGCGGCAGTCGCCGCCAGTTGCTCGCGCTTGGCCTTGCTCTTGAGACTGCCGGAAAGCCAGGCGACGCGCACGCCGAGCGGCTCCAGCCAATCGCGCAGCTTGAGATAGTGCTGCTCGGCAAGAATTTCGGTCGGCGCCATAAACGCCGCCTGCCAGCCAGCCTCGATCGCCTGGCAAGCCGCCAGCGCGGCGACGATGGTCTTGCCGGCGCCGACATCGCCCTGCAGCAGCCGCTGCATCGGGTGCGGCGCCGCCAGGTCGCGCAGAATTTCCTCGACCGCGCGCCGCTGCGCCCCGGTCAACCCGAAGGGCAACTGTGCCAGCAAGCGGCCGGCGAGCAGGCCCTCGGCCTGTAGCACCGGCGCACCCTGCTCGCGCCGCGCCAGATAAGCCCGGCGCAAGGACAGCTGCTGCGCCAGGACCTCGTCGAATTTCATCCGCCGCCAGGCCGGGTGGCCGCGATTTTCCAGCGGCAGCTGCGGCGTTCCCGCTGGTGGGGCGTGCAGAAAGCGCAGGCAGCGGGCAAACTCGGGCAGTTCGAACTGCGCCCGCAAAGCCTCGCTCAGGGTATCGGCGAGATCGCCATATTTCAGTGCATTGCCGATCAACTTGCGCAAGGCGTTGTTGCTGACCCCAGCGGTGGTCGGGTAAATCGGCGTCAGCCCCTCGGGCAGGGGCTCGTCGTCAGCCACGGCATGAAAGCGCGGATGCACCATTTCCAGCCCGAAAAAGCCGTGGCGGACTTCACCGAAAGCACGAATTTTGGCTCCCGGTGCAAAAATCGCCTGCTGGTTCGGGTAAAAGCTGAAGAAGCGTAGCGTCAATTCGTGCTCGCTGCCGCTGGCATCGCTCGCATGCACCACCAGCTGCCGCCGTGGCCGCATCTGGATTTCGGCGCTGCGCACGATCACCTCGACCTGCACCGCATCGGCCCACGGCCCGCGCCCCAGAGCAACGATCCGGGTTTCATCTTCGTAGCGCAGCGGCAGGTGCAGGAGCAGATCGGCCTCGGTGTGGAGACCGATCTTGGCCAGTTTTTTCTTCATCGCCTCGGAGGCGACGATAGGACGCAGGCCGGCCGGCAAGGCCGGCGCCCCAGACTTCTCCACCGGCATTTAGCCGAGGTACATCACCGCATCGGCCTCGACCAGCGCACCGCGCGGCAGCTCCTTGACGCCAACGGCTGCCCGCGCCGGGAAGGGCTCGCTGAAATATTTGGCCATCGTTTCATTGACCTTGGCGAAGTTGCCGAGATCGGTCAGGAAGACATTGAGCTTGACCACGTCGGCGAGCGAACCGCCAGCGGCTTCGGCGACCGCCTTGAGGTTGTCGAAAACGCGAACGATTTGCGCGTCGATGCCGTCAAGCATCTGCATCGAAGCCGGATCGAGGCCGATCTGGCCGGACAGGTAAACGGTGTCGCCGACGCGCACGGCTTGCGAGTAGGTGCCGATAGCCGCCGGTGCATGCGGCGTGGCGATGATGGTTTTGCTCATCTTGTCATTCCTGTACGGGTCAAAAGCGACATTCTAACCAATCCGCCGCCCTGCACCGCCGGCCCGTGCCGAGCGGGATCCCGGCTCAGCGCCGGGCGCCACGAGGTGGAGTGAGCACGGTTTCGATACCGAGACCGCGTAATTTGGCCTGAGCCGCCTCGGCTTCCTGCCGCGTCCGGAAGGGACCGACCTGAACCCGGGTTTCCAGGGTCGATGGAACGCCGCTCAAGGTCAATCTGGCATGCAGCTCCTCGGCCAGTTGCGGATTCGCAAAAACACCCGCCTGCAGGGAAAAACCGGAAAACAGGCGCGGCGGTTCCGGCGCCCGGGAGGCCGTGCCGGCAGGGGAGGAGGACGAAGCCTGACGGGTTTCCAGCACCCTGGCCGAAGGTTTGGCTGCAACGGATTCGGACGCGGCCGACGGCGGCAGCAAGGGCGGGGAAGCCGTTTCCTCCGGCACCGGTGCCGGACGAGGAGTGGCGGCAGCGGCCGGCGCCGGCAAGCGGACGCCCACGGCCTCGGTCTGCCGTGGTGCCGGCTTTGCGGGGCCGGACACGGTCGACACCGGAGCGGGGGCATTTTTGCCGCTATCGAGCGAGGGTCTGGCCTCGACGCGCGGGGGCGGCAATTGTTCGCTGGCCGGCCCCGCCGTCTCGCGTGCTGGCGAAGCGGACGCGGGCGACGCGCTTTCATCCGCCGGCTTTGCGGCCTCCGGCGGCGGCGGCAATTCGCTGGTCTGCTTGACCGGTTGCGAGACTTCCTTCCTGGGCGCAACTGGAATCGGCTTGCTGAAGGCGGGCAGTTCTTCCTCCTCCGGGGGCGCGGCCAGGTGATCGAAAATCGCCAGGGTACCGAGCAGCAGGCTGATCAGCAGGCCGGCCACCGCCAGGCGCTTGAGCAGCGTTCCCCGCAGCTCGTCCGGCGCCGGCGAGGCGGCGCTCCCGGCAGCCGGGGCGGCAGGGCCCGCCGGCTTGCGCGCGGGTGTTCGCGTTTTAGGCATGCGTGGCGCCTCCTTGCTGACTTCTGGCCAGACCGACCACCATTTCCGCTTCGGCTCGGGCAATGCCGCAGCGTTCGGCAATCATCTGCGCGCTGTAACCGCCCATCGCCATCTGCATCGCGTCGCTGTAAAGCGGGGAAACCGTCTGGCTGGCGCGCAACTGCAGCACTTCCTGCGTCAGGTCGTGGCGCAATTCCTGGATTTCGCTGCGTACCGATGCCAGTTCGCGGCGCAGCGAATCGACTTCGCGCTCGAGTTCATGGCGCGAAACCCCGCTGCCCGCAGCGGCCTCGCCCGGGGTATCGCGACCGCGCGCACGTTCGCGACGAACCGCCGGCAAGGGGTCCGGTGCCTGACGCAACAATTCGTCCAGCGTCGGCTCGGGCGTGGTCTGCGGGGCAGGAGTGCCGGATTCGCGGTCCTGCAGCACCGGAATCTCGCCGTCGCCACGCGCGGCGCCCAGGCGTCGCATGCGCAGGAGAACAAAAAGCATGTAGGCGGCGATCAATACGATCAGCAACACCACCGCCTCGCGCAAGCCCAGGCTCATGCCGGCCCCATGCCAGGAATCCGTCGCGCCAACTTAGAAACCAAGCGAATACTGGGCGCCGAGGATGTGGGCGCCGGCATCGTAGCGGCCGTTCAGCGATGTCCCGTTGCGATTCTGGGCAATGCTCGGATCGCGGACGTAGAGATAGGAATAACCGACATCGACGCGACCTCCCTGACCGAGTTTCCACTGTCCACCCAGCGACAGCCAGAGACGGTCGTTGTCCGGCACTCGCGGCGAGCGCACGGCATCGCTGACCGGCGTGCGGTCCCAGGCAATGCCGAACTTGAGCTTGGCCTGCTCGTTGTAACGGTAGGCGGCGCCCCAGGCAACACGCCAGGCATTCTTGTAGCCGAAGTTCTCGACGTCGGGCGTTGCGCCGCCGTGGTCGATCACCAGCTTGTCGAGCGTGCTCCAGCGGGTGTAGGAGAGATCGCCCATCGCTTCCCAACGCTCGGAAAGCTGTTGCCAGACGGAAAAGATGAAGCTGTCGGGCAGGCGGATGTCGGCGCTCGCGCTGCGGCTGACGCCGGCCAGGCTGCGGCTTCCCTCGAGACGGTAGTCGATTGCCGAGCGGTAGGAGAGGCCCAGACGCATGGCCGGCGAGAGGGTGAACAATGCGCCCACGTTCCAGCCCAGGGCGCTGTCGTCGCCCTTGACCCGGTAAGCGCCCGCCAGCCCGCTGGTCATTTCGGCGTCAATGGTCTGGTAATTCAGGCCGAAGCCCAGGGAAACCCGGTCGCTCAGGCGATAAGCCAGCGACGGGTTGTAATTGACGGTGCGGATTTCCGACTTCACCGCCTGGTTGGCGCCCAGCCAGTTGGCGGCCTCGTATTCGGTAGCCAGGCCGAAGGGGGCGGAGATACCGAAGCCGAAATACAGCCGGTCGCTGAGCTGGCGCGAGAAATAGGCATTGGGCAAGGCAGCCCGGGCGCCGGCATTGCCGCCATCCGGACCACCGGCATTGAGCCCGGTCGTCCCCTGGTTGCGGAAGCGGTAGCTGGGGCCAATGCCGGAAACGCCCAGCGATATCTGCGTGCCGGGCAGATAGGTCAGGCCCGCCGGATTGTAAAAATTGGTACTGGCATTGTCGGCCACGGCGGCCGAACCCGCGTAGGCGTTACCCAGTCCGCTCGCACTCTGCTCCCACAACTGGAAGGCCGCCGCCGACGCCGAGGCGGAAAAGGCAGCCAGGATCAGGACGGACAGGAGACGCGGGATTCTGTTTTTCATGGGGGATATTCCGGAAAGCGCTGGAAGGCTCAAGCGCGCGATTCTATTCCATTTTCACCGCTTTTTTCCTCGTGGATCTCGCGTTTGCGGCCGGCGGCGTCGATGGCGACATAGGTCAGCTCGGCCTCGGTGACTTTCACCACCGTCGTCGGAGCGTAGTTGCGCTCGGCGTAAACCTCGACCCGCACAGTGATCGAGGTTCTGCCGACGCGCACGACTTCGGCATACAGGCTGACAATGTCGCCGACCGAAACCGGCTGCCTGAACTGAAAGGAATTGACCGACACGGTAGCTACCCGGCCGCGTGCGCGCCGCATTGCCGGAATGGCGCCGGCCACATCGACCTGCGACATCACCCAGCCGCCGAAAACGTCGCCGTTCTGGTTGAGATCGGCCGGCATCGGCATCATGCGCAAGGTGACGTCGCGATCGGGAAGAGGAATACGCTCGGGGCTCATGGCATCTCCGGGAACAGCAAGGAAGGAAGCGGGATTTTCGCGGAAAGCCGCAAGTTTTCATATACTCCGCCCTCCCTCTTCCTCCCCGCCATCGCTCCCCATGCGTCGATCAAGCTCGCTGCCACGCCCGCCCGCCGGAACGCCGCTCGCGGAAACCCATGCCTGGCAAACCATCCGCCTGCTCTTGCCCTACCTCTGGCGCTACCGCCTGCGCGTCCTCGCGGCCTTGAGCTGTCTGGTGGGCGCCAAGGTAGCCAATGTCGGCGTGCCGCTGATCTTCAAGAACATGATCGACGGTCTCAACGGCGAGCAAGCCACGCTGGCCCTGCCCATACTATTGCTACTGCTCTACGGTGCAATGCGTTTTTCCAGCGCCCTATTCACCGAATTGCGCGAAATCCTGTTCACCCGCGTCACCCAGCGCGCAGTGCGGCAGGTTGCGCTCGAAGCATTCCGGCATTTGCACGCCCTGTCGCTGCGCTTCCACCTGGAACGTCAGACCGGCGGCGTTGCCCGCGATGTCGAACGCGGTACCCGCTCGATTTCCAGCCTGATGTCCTACTCGCTGTATTCGATACTCCCCACCCTGATCGAAATCGGCCTCGTCCTCGGCATCCTGGTCGTCCGTTACGACAGCGGCTACGCCTTGATCGCCCTGCTCTCGCTCACCAGCTACGTGGCCTTCACCATCGGCGTGAGTAACTGGCGTATCGCCATCCGCCGCGCCGTCAATGAGACCGACTCGGCCGCCAATACCCGCGCCGTCGATAGCCTGCTCAACTACGAAACCGTCAAGTACTTCAACAACGAAGCCTGGGAAGCGCGTCGTTACGACGAACAACTGGCGCAGTGGGAAAGCGCCGCCGTGCGCAGCCAGAAAAGCCTGGCGCTACTCAATATCGGACAGCAGGCAATCATCGCCGCCGGCGTGACCGCGATGATGTGGCGTGCCGCGGCGGGCGTGGTCGCCGGGCAGATGAGCATCGGCGACCTGGTACTGGTCAATGCCCTGCTGATCCAGCTTTATGTGCCGCTCAACTTCCTGGGCATCGTCTATCGCGAAATCCGCCAGGCCTTGACCGATATCGAGCGCATGTTCCTGCTCCTCGCCGAGCACCGCGAAATCGCCGATGCCCCGGACGCGCGCGAACTGGAGGGCCAGGCGCTCGACGTCGAGTTTGCCACGGTCGACTTCGGCTACGAGGAAAAACGCCGCATCCTGCACGCGGTGAGTTTTCGCATTCCCGCCGGGCGGACCGTTGCCGTCGTCGGCCACTCCGGCGCGGGCAAATCGACCCTGGCCCGCCTGCTCTACCGTTTTTACGACGTCGGCGGCGGCTGCATCCGCATTGGCGGGCACGATATCCGGCAACTGCGGCAGGACAGCCTGCGTCGCGCCATCGGCATCGTGCCGCAGGACACCGTCCTCTTCAACGACAGCATCCGCTACAACATCCGCTATGGCTGCCCGGAAGCCAGCGATGCCGAGGTCGAAGCCGTCGCCCGCGCGGCGCAGTTGCACGACTTCATCGTCTCGCTGCCGCAAGGATACGAAACCCGCGTCGGCGAGCGCGGCCTGAAACTGTCCGGCGGCGAAAAACAGCGCGTGGCCATCGCCCGGGCACTGCTCAAGAATCCCCCCATCCTGATTTTCGACGAAGCCACCTCGGCACTCGACTCCGCCACCGAACGCGCCATCCAGACGCAGCTGGAACAGGTCGCCATCGGCAGAACCACCCTGATCGTCGCCCACCGCCTGTCGACCGTGATGCAGGCCGACGAAATCCTCGTCTTTGCCGACGGACGCATCGTCGAACGCGGCCGCCACGCAGACCTCCTCGCCGCCGGCGCCAGCTACGCCAGCATGTGGGCGCTGCAACAGCAGGAACAGGGCGGCGGCAAACCAGCCTGAAGTCCTCGCCGCTGCAGCGCCCCCTCGTATCGAAGGGGAGCCGTGATAGCATGCACGCCTACCTTGACTCCCCGGAGGCATTCGTTGCACGAGCCTTCCGCTGCTTACGACAAAGAAGGAAACCAGGATCATGAGCCGGGCCAACATACTCGTCGTCGATGATGAAGCGATCAACCTGGAGATACTGAGCGAGTATTTCGAGAGCGAGAGCGATCTGGTGCTGCATGCAACCGCCAGCAGCGAGGAGGCCTGGGCCTTGTTGCAGGATGAGGAGGCCGATTTCCAGGTCATCCTGCTCGACCGGATGATGCCGGGGCTCGACGGGATCGGCCTGCTGCGGCGGATCAAGGCGGACTCCCGGCTGGCGGGGATTCCGGTGATCATGCAGACCGCGGCCGGTACCCCGGCCCAGATTCGCGAGGGGCTGGAGGCCGGTGCCTACTATTACCTGACCAAGCCCTATCGCCGCGACGGCCTGCTGGCCATCGTCCATGCGGCGCTGGCCGATGCCGAGACCCGCGATGCATTGCGCAAACAGCTCAACCAGCACGTTTATTCGCTGAAATTCATGGAGCAGGCGGAATTCTCCATCCGCACGGTCGACGAGGCGGCGCAGCTTGCAAGCTTCGTCGCCCATGCCTGCCCTTCGCCCGATAACGCGATCATGGGAATTTCCGAATTACTGATCAACGGGATCGAGCATGGCAATCTCGGGCTCACCTACAGTGAAAAATCCTCGCTCAAGCTCAACGACCGCTGGCAGGAAGAAATCGAGCGCCGGGGCATGTTGCCGGAAAACCGCGACAAGCGCGTGCGCCTGAGCTTCCGCCGTTACGACAAGGGGGTCGAATTCATCGTTCGCGACGAGGGGCGCGGCTTCGATTGGCAGGATTACCTCGAGATCGACCCGGCGCGCGCCTTCGACCCCAACGGCCGGGGCATCGCACTGGCACGGATGCTGTCTTTCACCAGCATCCGCTACGAGGGTTGCGGCAATATCGCCGTCGCCCGCATCGACGCCCCCGAGGCTGAACCGAGCAAAGAGTGACGCATGGCTGGCAACACTTCCCTGAAGGTCCTGGCGGTCGATGACAACCGTACCAACCTGCACATCCTGCAGGTTTTCCTGAAAAAGCTGGGACACCGCGTCATCCTTGCCGAGAACGGCGAAGAGGCTGTCCAGCGTTTTGCCGACGAAGAGATCGACGTCGTCCTGCTCGACATCATGATGCCGGTCATGGATGGTTTCGAGGCCTCGCGGCGGATCAAGGCGATGTCCAGCGAACGCTGGACGCCGATCATTCTGCTCTCCGCGCTCAATCGCGACGAAAACCTGGTCGAGGGGCTCGAAGCCGGCGCCGATGACTACCTGACCAAACCAATCAACTTCGTCGTCCTGGAAGCCAAGCTACGCTCGGTGCACCGGACGCTGACCCTGCAGCAGCAGTCGATCGATACGGCACGGCGCGAACAGGCGGTGGCCGACAACATCATCGACGCCATCATCACCATCGACGACAGCGGCACCATCGCCACGGTCAACCGGGCGACGACGCGCATTTTCGGCTGGAGCAGCGAAGAACTGGTTGGCAACAACGTCAGGATGCTGGCGCCCGAGCCGCACCGCAGCGCACACGACAGCTATATCGCCAACTACCTGTCCGGTGGCCCACCCAAGATCATCGGCCACGAGCGGGAGATCGACGCCCAGCACAAGGACGGCCACACCTTCCCCGCGACCCTGGGGGTCACCGAGGTTTTTCTCGACAACCAGCGGATGTTCATCGGTGTCGTGCGCGACATTTCGGAACGCAAGCAGGCCGAGCGCAAACTGCAGGAAAACGCCAGCCTGCTGCAGGCCTATTACGACCAGACCCAGAACGAGCAGCAACTGGCCCAGCGCCTGATGGAAAAACAGTTGCACCGCAAGGGGCTGAAGGACCGGCGCCTGCGTTACAAGGTCATTCCGGCGGAAAATTTCAGTGGCGACATCGTCGCCGCCGACCGTTCACCGGAGGGGCGTTTCTACGCCCTGCTCGCCGATGCGACCGGACACGGGCTGCCGGCGGCCATCAGCGCGCTGCCGGTGCTTGCCATTTTCTACCGCCTCGCCCGCCTCAACAGCACCTTGCGTGAAATGGTGCACGAGCTCAACCAGCAGCTGAAGGAGTCGATGCCCATCGGTCGCTTCGTCGCGGCAACCCTGGTCTGTCTCGACGAAGAGGCGAAAACGGGGGAAATCTGGGTGGGCGGCACGCCGCAGGCCTTCCTTTTCGACCGTTGGGGACGGGCAAGCCGTAGTTTCGAGTCGGACAACCTGGCCTTGGGCATCATCGGCAACGAAGAACTCGACTGCAAGCCGACGGCCTTTACCTGGGACACGGAAAGTCAGCTCATCCTCTGCTCGGACGGTCTGCTGGAAGCCGAGAACAACAACGGTGTGCAGTTCGGCACCGAGGGGCTTTTTGCCGCCATCGCCAACACCTCGCCCGAAGACCGCTTCGCCCGCATCGAAAGCGCGCTCTCCAAACACCTGCAGGACCAGTTGGCCAGCGACGATGTTTCGCTGATGGTGATCGACTGCCCCTGATCTCGCTTCGGCGGGAGCGCGAGACGCCGGCCTGCCGTCGGCGACCGGCTAAGCTGGCGCGCGACGGTGCCCGCGCCAGACCTGGAACAACAGGCTGAGCACGAAGACCCCGAGCGTGGCCGCATTGAACAGCCCGGCATGCGCCGGCAATCTGCCGAGCAGGACGGCGCCGACGCGCAGCAGCAGGCCGAGGTGAAGCAGAACCAGCGGCAGGTAAAAGAGCGGGCTCCACGGAATGCGCACGCGCATCACCGCCGGAAAGATGATCGGGGCGTGGCCGATCACCATCGAGAAAATGAAACCGAGACCGAGCGCATGCAGTGCCGCGTCGCGCCAGGGCTGGCCGGGAGCGAAGGCGCCGGTGAGGCCGAGCAGGCCGGCGAGAGCCAGCCACAGGTAGCCGGCAAGCAGGCAAATGGCCACGAAGCGCGGCAGCGCGTCGGCGGCAAGGTTGCGGCGAGCGATGTCGTAACGTAACAACCAGCCGGCGAGGAGCAGCAGGCCGAGTGCGAAAACCCGGCCGGCGTCGACGGCGCTCAGCAGTCCTCCCGCCAGCAGCAGGGCGACAATGGCGGAAAAAACCTGCTTGGCCGCCGCCGGGGTCGGCAGAAAACGGGTCAGCTCCAGACGTTCGCCGGCGATGGTCAGGATCAGGAACAGCAGCCAGCCGTAGCTTGCGCTCGCGGTGTCGCCGCCGAACAGCCAGTAGAGACTGGCGAGCAGCCAGCACAGCGCACCGAGAACCAACACCTGCGCATGCAGCGCCAGTTGCCGGCGCAAGGCCTGGATGCTAGCGGCAAGCAGGACGAGCGCGCCGAGACAGCCCAGAACCTGGCTCAGCCAGGGCGCCTGCCCGGCAAGGAGCAGGACACCGCTCAAGCCAGCCGCCAACGGTGCCAGATAGGCCCAGCGCCGGCCGAGCGCAACCGCGCGCTCAAGGCTGACGACGGTGCCGAAAAAGGCCGCGATCATCAGTGGACCGTGGAAAGCCGCGGCTTCGGCAGCCGGTGCCGGCACCGACCAGCCGAGACGGGCCAGGCCGGCAAGAAGGCCGCCGAGCAAGGAGAGCATGCCGAGGAGGAGCAGCGGCAAGCGGGCGGGCGGCGGCAGATCGGCCATATTCAGGACTCCCAGCCAAGACGGAGGCGGCATTCCGGGCTCATCATCGCCGGGTCCCAGGGAGGCGACCAGACGATCTGGATGTCGACCGTGAAATCCGGCGGCAACTGGCGCAGCAGCTCGGCGCGCGCATCGTCGACGATCAATCCGCCCATCGGGCAGGCCGGCGAGGTCATGGTCAGGTCGACCAGGACGCGGCCGGGCTCGACCCGCAGGCCGTAAACCAGCCCGAGATCGACGATATTGGCGCCGATTTCGGGGTCGGCCACCTTTTTCAAGGCGGCGCGCAGCATCTCGGGATCGGGTAGCGAAGAATGATCGGAAGCGAGGGAAGACATGGCTGATACCGCTAAAATATTGTCGTCGGCATCCTAGCACCGGCCTCGGCAAACTTATTTAGCACGGAGCAAGCTTTCATGGAACGTTTCACTATCTCGCTCGATGCGGCGCTGGCCGCCGATTTCGACGCGCTGATCGCCGCCCGTGGCTACCGTAACCGTTCCGAGGCGGTGCGCGACCTGATCCGTGCCGCGATTGCCGCCGACCAGGCCCGCGAGAGCCCGGCCGGCCATTGCGTCGCCAACCTCTCCTACGTCTATAACCACCACGAGCGCGAGTTGGCCGAGCGCCTGACCGAAAAACAGCATGCCCAGCACGACCTCACCGTTGCCGCGCTGCACACCCATCTCGACCACGAAAACTGTCTCGAATCGGTGATCCTGCGCGGCCCGACCGCGCGTGTGCAGCAGTTTGCCGAAGCGCTGATCGCCGAACGCGGCGTCCGCCACGGCCAGGTCAACCTGGTCGCGCTCGAAGCGGTCGCCCACCATGCCCACGACGAACACGGGGAAGCGCATGTCCACTACCGTCCCGCCCGCTGAAGCATTGGGCACGCCGCCGCCGTCGGCGCCGGTCATCGCGCCCGCCGGGGCGGTGCCGAGTCCGCTGGCCGATTTGTCCGGGGCTGGCCCGCTGGCCGGCGACGGCCTCGGCGAACAGGCCTGGATCGAGGTCATCCAGCGCATGGACGAGGTCTATAACGACCTGCTGCAGTACGAGGTCGCGCTCGAAGAGAAGAATGCCGCGCTGGAGGAGTCGCACCAGTTCATCGAAAGCGTGCTGGCCTCGATGTCCGACATCCTGATCGTCTGCGACCGGCCGGGCACCATCCAGGAGGTCAATCCCTCGCTCTGCCATTTCACCGGCCAGAGCGCCGCCGCGCTGGTCGGGCGGCCCTTGTTCGATCTCTTTGCCGACGACGGCGAGCGTGCCCGTGCCCGCGAACTGCTGGCCCGCTTCGCCCGCGAGGGGGTGCATGACGAAGAGTTCTTCCTGCGGGCCGGCGACGGTTCGACGGTGCCGGTTTCGATCAACTGCACGCCGCGCCTGTCGCAGACCGGCAAGCTGATGGGCGTGGTGGTCACCGGCCGTCCGGTCGGCGAACTGCGCCGCGCCTACCAGGCGCTGCGCCAGGCGCACGACGACCTGAAACGGACGCAGGGGCAGTTGCTGCACGCCGAGAAAATGGTCTCGCTCGGCCGTCTGGTCGCCGGCGTTGCGCACGAACTCAACAACCCGATCAGCTTCGTCCTCGGCAATGTCCTCTCGCTGCAACGTTACGCCCGGCGCATCGGCCAGTATCTCGATACGCTGCATGCCGCGCCGCAGCCGCCCGCAATCGAGGAACTGCGCGGCGAACTGCGCATCGACCGTATCCTCGGCGACATGCCGCAGCTGATCGCCGGGATGATCGAAGGCGCCGAGCGCACCCGCGACATCGTCGATGCCTTGAAACGCTTTTCCGCCGTCGACAAGGCGACGCCGGAGCGGGTGCACCTCAACGAGGTGGTCGAACGCTCGGTGCGCTGGGTGGTGCAGAGCGCGCCGGCCAAATTCACGGTCGACTGCGATCTGCCGCCAAATCTGTACTGTCGGGGATCGTCCGGGCAGTTGCAGCAGGTGGTGATGAACCTGATCCAGAACGCCTGCGATGCAACGACCGCCCCCGCCAGCGAGCAGCGTCATGCTCATCTGAGTATCCGCGCCGCGCTGGCCGGCGGCGAAGTCTGCCTCAGTTTTTGCGACAACGGGCCGGGGATTCCGCCGGAACATCTCGACCACCTGTTCGAGCCCTTCTTCACCACCAAGCCGGTCGGCCAGGGCACCGGCCTCGGGCTGTCGATCAGCTACGGTATCGTCGACCGCCACGGCGGCCGACTCAGCGCCACCAACCGGGCGCCAGACAAGGATGCGGGCGGCGCCTGTTTCCGCCTCTGCCTGCCGCTGGAAAGTTGCTAAGCACTCTGCAAGCGATTCGTGGCGCCCGCGCCTGACAGCGGGCCGCGCCCGCAACGGGAAAGCCCTTGATCGGCAAGGCATCCCGTCGCTGGCACACTCTTTGTATGAGGTTTTGCGTTTTTTTCATAAAACGCCAATACTGCCGTGCGCAATCGCCCCTGGCACAAGGAGACAAAAACCATGGATACCCTGCCCGCCGATGCCCTGTCGCTGGCCCTGCTCACCTTCGTGCTCGGCATGAAGCACGGCTTCGATGCCGACCACCTGGCGACCATCGATGGCCTGACCCGCTACAACGCGCGGCGCAACCCGGCGCTGGCGCGCTATTGCGGCACGCTGTTCTCGCTCGGCCACGGCGGCGTGGTGATCGTCATCGCGCTGTCGGTGGCGGCGCTGGCCGGGCAATGGGAGGTGCCGGACTGGTTCGAGCTGCTCGGCTCGCTGATCTCGATTGCCTTCCTGCTCGGGCTCGGCCTGCTCAACCTGAATGCCGTGCTGCGCGCCGGGCCGGACCAGGTGGTGCAGCCGGTCGGGCTCAAGGGGCGGCTGCTCGGGCAATTGGGCCAGGTCTCGCATCCGGCGCTGGTAGCGCTGGTCGGGGCGCTGTTCGCGCTTTCCTTCGATACCCTGTCGCAAGCCGCCTTCTTCGCGCTCAGCGCCAGTTCGCTCGGCGGCTGGCAGCATGCGCTTGGGCTGGCCTTGCTGTTCATGCTCGGGATGCTGCTCACCGACGGCATCAACGGGCTGTGGATCGCCCGCCTGATCGCCCGCGCCGACCAGATCGCGCTGGTCGCCTCGCGGGTGATGGGCCTGGTCGTCGCCGGCGTTTCGCTGCTGGTCGCCGCCTTCGGCCTGGCCAAGCTGCTGTCGCCGGCGGTCGAGGCCTGGGCCGAAGGCAAGGAGCTGGCCTTCGGCCTGCTGCTGGTGGCGATCATCGCCGGCAGCTTCTTCTGGTCGCTGCGCCTGACCCGGCGGCTGGCGCCGGCCGGTTCGCTGGAAGCGTGAACCTTGATCGTCGGCGAAACCAGTACCCGAGCCGAGCTTTTCCTGATCAAGCAGCGCACCAATTTCCCCTCTTTCCACGGTCGACCGCGAAAAATGCCAAAAACCAAGCTTCCCGCCGCCCTCTTTCCCTCCTTGTTTGGGGCAGCGCTTTCCTGCGCTAGCTCACCGCTGGCCGCGCACGACGCCGCCGAACTGTCGACCATCGAGGTCCGCGCGCAAGCCGAAAACCTGCACGGCCTGGCCCGCTCCGGTAGCGAAGGCATCGTCTCCAGCCAGCGCCTGGCCGCCGTGCCCCTGCTGCGCCCCGGCGAGGTGCTGGAAATGGTGCCGGGGCTGATCGTCACCCAGCACGCCGGCGACGGCAAGGCCAACCAGTATTTCCTGCGCGGCTTCAACCTCGACCACGGCAGCGACTTTGCGACCTGGGTCGGCGGCGTGCCGGTCAATGCGCCGACGCACGCGCACGGCCAGGGCTATACCGACCTCAATTTCTTGATCCCCGAGCTGGTCGACCGTGTGCATTACCGCAAGGGCCCGTATTACGCCGAAGAAGGTGATTTTTCGTCGGCCGGCAGCGCGCATATCGACTATTTCCGCCGCCTCGACCGCAATCTGGCGCAGCTGACCTTGGGCGCCAACGGTCTGGCGCGGACGCTGCTCGCCGGCTCGCCGCAGGCTGGCGCCGGCAACCCGCGCGGGCAATGGCTGTACGGGCTGGAGTTGTACCGCAACGACGGCCCCTGGCAGGTGCCGGAAAACTACCGCAAGTTGAACGGCGTGCTGCGCTACAGCGAAGGCAGCCGGCGCGACGGCTGGTCGCTGACCGGGATGGCCTACGACGGTCGCTGGACTTCGACTGACCAGATTCCCGAGCGGGCGCTGGCCCAGGGGCTGGACCGCTTCGGCAGTCTTGACCCGAGCGCCGGCGGGCGCAGTTTCCGCTACAGCCTGGCGGCGGACTGGGCGGCGCACGACGCCGACAGTCACCGCAAGGGCAGCGTCTGGCTGCTGCATTCCGGCCTCGACCTGTGGTCCAACTTCACCTATTTCCTCAATTCTCCGGCCAACGGCGACCAGTTCCGCCAGAGCGAACGGCGTAGCGCCGGCGGTTTCCAGTGGGCCGAGGCGCGGTTTACCGAATGGCGCGGTCTGGCGGTCGAAAATGCCTGGGGCGTGCAGGGCCGTATCGACCGCATCGCGCCGCTCGGCCTCTACGCGACGCAGGCGCGGCAGACGCTGGCCACGGTGCGCGAGGATCGTGTCGAGCAGCGCAGCCTCGGTTTCTGGGCGCACACCGAGGTGCGCTGGAACTCGTGGTTCCGCTCGACCCAGGGTTTCCGCGCCGACGCCTGGAGCGCCACGGTCAACAGCCATCTGGCGGCCAATTCCGGCGAGCGCAGCGACGCGCTGGTGACGCCCAAGCTGGCGCTGGTCTTCGGCCCCTGGCGCCAGACCGAGGTCTATTTCAACTACGGCCACGGCTTCCATTCCAACGACGCGCGCGGCGCGACCATCCGCATCGACCCGGCCGACGGCACGACCCCGGTCAATCGCGTCGCCCCGTTGGTGCGGACCAAGGGGCATGAACTCGGCGTGCGCAGCGAAATCCTGCCCGGCTGGCAGTCGACCGTGAGTGTCTGGCAACTCGATTCGGCCTCGGAACTGCTCTTCGTCGGCGACGCCGGCACCACCGAAGCCTCGCGCCCGTCGCGCCGGCAGGGGGTCGAGTGGAACAACTTCTACGCGCTGAGCGACTGGCTGGCGCTTGATGCCGACCTCGACTGGTCGCGCGCCCGCTTCCGTGACGATGATCCGGCCGGCCGTCACGTGCCGGGGGCGGTAACCACCAGCGCCAACCTCGGCCTCAGCGTGGACCGCCTCGGCCCGTGGTTCGGCGCTTTCCGCCTGCGCCATTTCGGCCCGCGCCCGCTGCTCGAAGACAACTCGCTGCGCTCGCGCAGTTCGACCCTGGCCAACCTCCGTGTCGGCTACCGGCTCGACCGCCAGACCCAGCTCCAGCTCGACGTCTATAACCTGTTCGACCGCAAATTGAGCGACATCGAGTACGCCTACGAATCGCGGCTGGCGGGCGAAGCGGCCGGGGTGATGGATCGCCATTTCCACCCCGGCGAAGGGCGCAACCTGCGCCTCAGCATCGTCCATCGCTGGTAACCATGCGGGGTTTTTTTCGCCGATTCGCGGTCGACCGTAAAAAACCGCGTTTTTTGCGCCAGGCGGTCGACAGTACCGGCGCAAGACTCTAGGCTTGCCGGATGAATCTGACCCCCGTACTGCCCGCCCAGCACGCTGCGCCCACCGGCCTGAGCAGCGCCGGCGAACTCCGGATTGCCGCGGTGTACGCCGGTGGCCGCTTGTGCGACCTGCGGGTCGACCTGCAGCGACCGCTGGTGGTCAGCCTTTTCCACGGGCAAAACCCGGAAGCGGTGGTCAAGACCCTGCCCTACCTCTACTCGCTGTGCGCACATGCACAACGGGCGGCGGCGCAACAGGCGGTGGCGGCGGCGCTCGGCCAGTCGCCGCTGGCGGTCGACCACGCCGCCTTGTGGACCGAATTGCTGCACGAGACGCTGTGGCGGCTGTTGCTCGACTGGCCGCCTGCGCTTGGGCTGGTGCCGGCCAAGGCGGCTTTCGTCACCTGGCGCGCCCTGCGGCAGGGGCCGGAAGCGGTGGCGGCGACGCAGGCCCTGCTCGCCGGCGAACTCGCCGAGCTGGCCGAAAAATGCCAAAAAATCCTGGTCGACCGTGAACCGACTGGGCCAGCCATCGCCGCTGCGCCGCCGGCCCGTTTCGTGCCGCTGGCACCGGCGCCCTGGCTCGATTACTGGCAGGGCTTAAGCGGCCAGCGTCCGCAGCCGCTGCGTCCGCTCAGCATTGCCGCCGCTTATGCTGCCTTGCTTCAGCAGGCGCAGGCTGCCGCCGCCGCACTGGCAGCGGGCACGCCTTATCCGCTGGCCGCCGCCGGGCAAGGGCGCTGGGGCGTCGGCCAGACGCTGAGCGCGCGCGGCATCCTGACCCATGCCGTGCATCTTGACCACGAGCGCGGCCGGGTCATCGACTATCACATCTGGGCGCCGACCGACGCGCACTTCGCCGATGCCGCCGGGCTGGCGCAGCTGCTCGCCGGGCAACGCTTCGCCTGCCGTGAAGCGGCCCGGCAAGCGCTGACGCAGGCGGTGCTGGCGCTCGACCCCTGTCTGCCGTTCCGGGTCGAACTGGACGCTCCCGAGGAAGCTCACCATGCATGAAATGTCGCTCGCCGAAGGCGTGCTGCAACTGGTCGAAGACACCGCCCGCCGCGAAGGCGCGCAGCGGGTCAAGACCGTGGTCCTGGAAATTGGCCGCCTGTCGTCAGTCGAACCCGAGGCGCTGCGCTTCTGCTTCGACGCGGTCGCCCGCGACACGCTGGCGGCGACGGCTGCGCTGGAGGTCGTCGAGGTGCCGGGCGCCGCCTGGTGCCTGAACTGCGACGCAACGGTGGCGGTCAGCGAACGTTACGGCGCCTGCCCGCAATGCGGCGGCTACCAGTTGCAACTCACCGCCGGCACCGAAATGCGCGTGCGCGAGATTGAAATCGAATGAACCCGCGAGCCAGCCGCTAAACTCTGGCCGATCCACCACGAGGAGAATCACATGTGTACCGTTTGCGGCTGCGCGCCGGGCGAAGTCAAGATCGAGGGCGGCGCCCATAGCCATCATCACGACCATGAACATGGGCACGAGCACCCGCACTCCCACGCCGACGGGACGACGCACAGCCATGCCCACGACCATGCCGGCGCACACGGCCACGGCGGGGCGCACGAGCATCATCACCACGCGCACAGCCACACCCACGCCGATGGCTCGACCCACAGCCATGCCCATGATCACTCCGGCGACCATGAACACGAACAGGCTCACCACCACGCCCATGAGCATGCGCACGAGCATTCGCACGAACACCCGCATCACCACGGCGTCGGCGGCGATCTCGACTACGGCAGCGGCCCGGCCCGCGCCCATGTGCCGGGGATGAGCCAGGCGCGGATGGTGCAGATCGAGCAGGACATCCTCGCGAAGAACGACGGCTACGCCCGCAGCAACCGCGCCTGGTTCGACGAGCGCGGCATCTTCGCGCTCAACCTGGTTTCCAGCCCCGGCTCGGGCAAGACCACGCTGCTGTGCAAGAGCATCGAACTGCTGAAAAACGAGGTTGCGATCAACGTCGTCGAGGGCGACCAGCAGACCGCCAACGACGCCGAGCGCATCCGCGCCACCGGCGTGCCGGCGCTGCAGATCAACACCGGCAAGGGCTGCCACCTCGACGGCCACATGGTCGGCCACGCCATGGAACGGCTCAAGCCGGCCGACAACTCGCTGTTCCTGATCGAGAACGTCGGCAACCTGGTCTGCCCGGCGGCTTTCGACCTCGGCGAACACCACAAGGTGGCGATCCTCTCGGTCACCGAGGGCGAGGACAAGCCGCTCAAGTACCCGGACATGTTCGCCGCCGCCGACCTGATGTTGCTCAACAAGTGCGACCTGCTGCCCTATCTGCAGTTCGACGCCGACCTCGCCGAAGCCAACGCCCGCCGCGTCAATCCCAAGCTGACCGTGCTGCGCGTTTCGGCGACCAGCGGCGAAGGCATGGCCGCCTGGCTGGACTGGATCCGCGCTGGCCTGCGCGCCCAGGCCGGCAAGCGCGAGGCCAGCGTCGACCAGCTCAAGGCGCGCATCGCCGAACTCGAACGCTTACTTGCAAAAACCAGCGCATGAGCCTGGAAAAAGCAGTTTTAACGCAGATGACACAGATCGCTCGCTAATGGCGCGGATTTTTTGGCTTTGGGGGAAAACGCGGGCAGTCACCCGGCAAGGATTTCGGAAGCCCCCCGGCAAGTCATTGGAAAATCCGCGTTCATCAGCGCAATCCGCATCTGCACCGGGGTTTTCAGAATGAACGCTTTTCTCGCCTTTCTCCGCCGCCTCTTCGCCGCCCAGGTGTCGGCCGAAGAGCGCCTGCGCAGTGCCCTTTTCCGCTTTCATGACGAACAAACCGAAGCGCTGCCACTCCTGCGCGGACTGTTTGCCGCCCTGCGGCCGCAGCAACGCGCCGAATGGCAGGACGGCACGCCTCAACGCCTGTTCGTTCTCCTCCTGCAGACCCTGGCCGAGGATGAGCGGCTGCGCGCCGCGGTCCGACGCCAGTTACGGCGCTTTCTCGAAGAACGCCGCCTCCTTACCTTCTTTACCGATAGCGGGATTCTTCCCGGCACCGGTTTTTTCTCCGAAGGCTGGCGCATCGTCGGCAACCGGCTACTGCCGGAAGTTCCCGACGAACGCCACCTGAAGGATTGCCTGCACGTACTCTGCGAGCGCGGCGACGACTGGCGCTGGCTGGAAACCCTGCCCGCCGGGGGCCTGCGCGACCTGTGGTCGCTACTCGCCGACAAAGAGGAGGCATCGATGCCGGCGATCAGCGAGCAGATGCTCGATGCCATCCTCCTGCTCGCCCATCGCGTCAGCGGCCTTGGCGTCGAAGGCGAGCTGATGCGCGCCTCGCCCAATCTCGACGCCGACCGGCCACGCTTCATCGCCCTCTCGGCCGAAGCCCTGACGTTTGCCCAGAGCTGGCGGGCGGCTCTGGCCGATCCCGAATATCTGCCCGACAATGGCAGCCAGTTGCGCGTCATCTCGGCACAATGCCGCGATACCTTGCAGCGCATTCGCCGACGTGCGCTGCAAGTCGGCGCCAGCCAGGATCTTTCCTACCTGCTGACCCGCAGCGAACAAAGCCTGGAACGCCTGGAAACCCTGCTCGACATTTTGTCCCCGCCACCACCGTCGACCGTGGATGAAACAGCAACAGCTCCCACCGCCTGGAGCGACTTCGCCCGCACGGCACTCATCGCGGAAAACCGCCGCGACAGCCTGCGCCATTACCTCGGCGAACTTTCGCACCTGCTCGCGGTACGCGTTACCGAAAACGCCGCCCACTCCGGCGAACACTACATCTGCGAGGAGCGAGCCGATTACCGCCGCATGTGGGCATCGGCAGCCGGTGCCGGGGTGTTGATCGGCGGCATGGCCCTACTCAAGATTTTTGCCGCCGGCCTGCATGCGCCGCTGTTCGTCGAAGCCGTGCTCTTCAGCCTGATCTACGGCGGCGGCTTCGTGCTGATCTACCTGCTCGGGCTGACCGTTGCCACCAAGCAACCGGCCATGACCGCGCAGACGCTGGCCGGACTCCTCGGCGACCTCAAGCCAACCCGCGGCGCCGATCTCGAACGCCTGGTCGATGTCATCGCCGCCGTCAGCCGCAGCCAGCTAGCTGCCATCGCCGGCAATGTCATGGTCGCGCTGCCGGTCGCCATCGCCATCGGCTGGGGCGCCTCGCTCTGGCTGGGCGCTCCGGTCGTGGACGCCGGCAAGGGCGAACACCTCCTCGCCGATCTCGATCCGCTCGGCTGGGCTTTACCCCATGCGGCGATTGCCGGTTTCTACCTTTTTCTCTCCGGCCTCATCACCGGATTTTTCGACAACAAGGCCACCTACAAGAGCATCGGCCCGCGCCTTGCCCGCCTGCGCTGGTTGCGTGTCATGCTCGGCGACCCCCTGGCCAGCCGCTTCGGCACCTACGTCCAGGACAAACTCGGCGGCATCATGGGCAACCTGCTCTTCGGCTGCATGCTTGGCTCGACCGGCGTGTTCGGACAGATTCTCGGACTACCGCTCGACATCCGTCACATCGCCTTCTCGTCGGCCAATCTCGGCTACGCCCTGACCGCCGCCGATTTCACGCTCGCCGCCACGACCCTGGCCTGGGCAGCCCTGGGTGTCGCCCTGATCGGCGGCATCAACCTGATCGTCAGTTTCGCCCTGGCGCTACGCACCGCCCTCGCCGCCCGCCGCATCCGCTTCATCCACTGGAGCCCCTTGCTCAAGGCCATCGCCCGCCGCCTGCGCCAGGCACCGCGCAGCTTCTTCCTGCCGCCGCGCACACCGGGAAGCACCGAGACCATCCCCTGAGCCAACCCTCCGCCCCCGGATTGCGCCCCCCTCTCGGGTACCGGTTTCCTTCAGACCAAGGGAAACCGGGCTTGCAACGAACCCAAAAAAAAGACAACAAAAAACCCGCAGTTACGGTAAGCGCCAATTTTTCCACCCTGGCCGATTTCAACCAAAGCGGTCACCTGGCCGGACTCTTCAATAAGACAGCTTTCCGGCGGTGATCGGCTAGCGGAACACAGTCACGCTCAATCCCGAGCGAGACGCTGTCATCCGTGACCTACAGGCTGAAAATAAAACACGGTTCGCTGCATGAATCAGGCGACAACTATCTTGACTTGCTCCGGGAGGGGGCTTGCTCGTGATGGACCATGTTGCACTTCCTTGTGCGTTGTTAAACATGGCCCGAATTTTCGAGAGGCAGGGCCTCTCAAGGCAGGACAAGAATTCAGCCCGATTGATTTTTGTCCGGTAAGCGCGGCGTCTCCAAGCCATCGGCCTGGGCAATCATATCCTCGAGGGCCAATCTCAACTCGTCGGTCATCGTCATTCCCCATTCACGAATCACAAACGGCCCTCGCCGTGCTTCGCGGTCTCCATACTGGTAACACCATCCATCGAAACAAAACGGCTTCTGCTCGAGCATGGCGGAATACATCTCTTTTGCCGAATCCACGACAATTTCAAGCCGCCCTTCATTTTCGCCATTCCCCCCAAAAATAAGTTTTACGCCTGTTCCGGCTTCTTTTTGACCCTCAGCGACTACTCGTCGCACCTGGCGCGTTTGTCCGTCGATATCGTACGGATTTCCTATCTTCAAGACTTCGGCAACAATGGTCTGACGTGCCGTGATTGACCGATTCGCTTTGACACCATGATTGAACTGGGCAAGGTCAAAACAAGCCGCTGCCGCCAGTTTTTTACCGGGGTTCGGCTTTCTCCCCGCTTTTTTGTCTTTCTTGCGAAAGATTGGCTGCATGCCGATCCTCTGCATGCAGAAATACGGCCCCAAACCTGTTATCTCGATCTCAACTTGGTCCCCTGTCACCTTTGAAACGACATAACAGAGTTCATTGCCTGTTTGCGGTCCATTTTCGATAAAAAGCGCCCCTGAAAAGTAGTCACCTGAACTTTTTTTAGGGCGTTCTAATACCCCCTTCGCCAACCTGACCAGCCCGACCTCATCTTCATAAACAATGCCCGCAACGAATGAATCAATCATGCCCGGCTCCTGATATCGATCACCTGGGCACCAGATTTCAGCCGCTCAAGATAATCGGCCCAGGCTTGCATCATCTCGCGGCGCTGCCTGATGAACTTGGTTCGGTTGTAGGCTTGGCCCAGGGCGTCTGGCACCTTGTGGCCCAGCTGGTGTTCGATCACCTCTGGCGGGAACTGCAACTCCTCATGCAGGATGGTCCGCGCCATTGCCCGGAAGCCATGGCCCGTGATCTCGTTTTTTGTGTCATACCCAAGCCGTCGCAGCGCGGCATTTAGCGTCATGTTGGACATGGGCTTTTTCGGGTCTCGCCCTGGAAAAACGTACCGGCCCCGCCCGGTGAGTGGGTGCAGTTCGCGCAGGATGGTAACGGCTTGCGACGACAGGGGGACGAGATGGTCTGTCTTGGTTTTGGTGATCAGGTAGCGCCATTCCCCTTTTTCCAGGTCAATATCTGACCATTCCGCCTGGCGAAGCTCGCCTGGGCGAGGGAATAACAGTGGAGACAGCAGCAGAGCGCATTTGACAACGAACGTCCCCCGGAAGCCGTCCATGGCGCGCAGCAACTCCCCGACCATTTGCGGATCTGTGATCGATGCAAAGTGCTCGAAGCGAGCCGGACGGAGGGCCCCTCTCAGATCAGGAACAGGGTCTCTGTCGGCGCGGCCGGTCACAACAGCGAAGCGAAATATCCTCGATATTTCGCTTTTTGCCCGCATTGCCGTATAGGCAGCCCCCCTTTGTTCAATGCGCCGCAAAGTCTCCAGAATATCCGGCGCCGTGATCGAGGCAATGGGCCGGCAACCAAGCCAAGGGAAAACGTCTTTTTCAAGCCGCGAGGTGGCTTTGACCAGCTGCGCCGGCTCAATGGATTGTCCCCAGTGTTTAAGCCATTCGCGGCCAATTTCCTCAAAGCAATCGCCAAGGGTATCCGTGCTGGGTGTCTCTGCCGCCTTTTTGTGCTCGGACGGGTCAATCCCCTCGGCGAGCAACTTTCTGGCTTGGTCGCGCCTTGCTCGCGCATCCTTCAGGCCGGTTTCTGGATATTGGCCATGGGAAAGCAGTTTTTCCTTCCCCATGAACCTGTACTTCTGCTGCCAGAGCTTTGTGCCGTTGGGCTTCACCAGAAGAAACAAGCCATTGGTGTCTGAGAGCTTGTAGGGTTTTTCTCGCGCCTTTGCGTTGCGCGCAACGATGTCGGTCAGTGGCATTGGGGGTATCGATGGGGGTATCAAGTTGGGGGTATGGGCCGATACCCCCAACTTGATACCCCCAAAACACCCCGGATTTCAATAAACCCCGTTACATCTCACTAGACGCAAAAAAGGCCGGAAACCTTGATTTAATTAGGTTTTCGGCCTTTATTGAACTTCTTTGAATCTTTAAATGGTGCCTGGGCGGGAATGGAACAAATCGGCGAAATGCTTGCCGTTACGTCGTTTGTGAAATCAGAAAAAATCACATGCCCCCAAAAATGCCCCCAGGCAATCAAGGTTGGGCCGGTTTCATCCGTTTCCCCATACTCTGAAGGCGGCGTAAGCCATAGCCGCGCCGCCGGACAGAAACAGGCCAAAGAAAAAATGCCGGCCTCCACACTTAAAGGCACCCTGCTTCGGCAAAAGACAGGCAGTTGCTAGGAAGGCCGGCAACAATGATGTGATCCAGAACCCTTACGTCGATGCTGCCAAGGGCCGTTTTTAACGTGGCGGTTACGGCCATGTCGTCGCTCGATGGGTCCGGGCGCCCGCTCGGGTGATTGTGCGCAAGGATGCACCCTGCCGCATTGTGCTGCAGGGCTGATTTAATCGCCTCACGGGGATAAACAGAGGTTTGGTTTAAAGACCCCCGGAACATGGTTTCAGCGGCAATTAGCCGGTTCTGCGCATCGAGCCAAAGAACGTGGAATTCCTCGTTTTCAAGATGTGACATGCGCAGGGCTAGATACTCTTTTACTGCAGCAGACGACGACAGCCAGGTCTCTCGATAGACTGCATTGTCTTCCAGGACTTTCAGCGCTCTTTCCACCAAGCGGCGCTGCTTGGGCTCAAGCGTGCGAACACATGCGTAACCCTGTTGAGCAATTGCCGGCGCAGGTTTCGCACGGCGCCGGCGAGGGGTCGCGCCTTGGGTTGCGGTAGTGGTCATGCTACACCCCCTGTTGAGTCGTTCGCGATCAAAAACCAATGACGGCAAATTTCGGCGAACTGGCGGCGTTCAACGGCAGATAGCTGCCCCAGGTCGGCGACAGACAGGCGGTTGCGCAGCAGGTCGAGGACTTGCCGGGCGATGGGGGTTTGCTCTGGCATGGCTTACCCCCGACCGGAGAAGGCCAAGCGATGCGCCATGACCGGGCCGGCGAGGTAGCGTAAGCAACGATACAGGGCAAGGCAAACAGGGAGAGGGATGCGGCGCCGGGCGCTGCAAGCCCCGGCACAGCGGGGGCGGTGGATGGTGCAGGCCATGATTGGCCTCCTATGGTTTTGAGATTTTGAGAACCACCAAAACAACTGGTGGGGGTTGTCTCTCGGCCTCATAGGACGCCGCCGGGTCGTTGCCGATACCCGCAACCCCCATTGACGGTCGACGGATCGCGGGCGCAATCCATCTGCATTCAGCGGGGGCGGAACAAAAAAACCGGAAGGCTGCGCACTGCTGGCCGTCCGGTTTCGGCCTACGAGTTTGAGAGAGCGCCCATTCTGCAAGCCGCCCGCCGACAGTGTCAAGCCTCGCCCGCCTCTGCCGCAGGAGGCTGAGCGGTGCCGACAGCCACAGTGACAGCTGGAAAAGACCAGCCAGGGCAAGGCCATTGAACAGCGGCCCCATTTTTTATACTGGATTTGCTTTTTGCAAAAAACAGCCGTCGACCGTGGAGCCACCAATCAGTGCAGAAAGCCTTGATTGGCAATAATCATGCAGTTTTGAACAGTGTTTTTTTGCCGGTTAAAAATCATCGCGGCGGGGGTGATGGCGTCAGATTTCAATCTCGCGCTGAAAATCGCATTTCAAGCATTGCTGAAGAGGCTTAAAACAGGGCTTTTTTGATGCACTGGCGCTCCCTATTGCCTTCCCGGTAGCCCCCCCTAAGAACAGAGGGAAGTATCCGAACCGGGGAAAACTGGCCCCATGCGCCCCCTTCCCTCTAAAACCGTTGAAAGCCAGTCGGGACAAGGCTTTGCGGGGAATTGTTCCGATTTTTCAGGGGGAAAAAGTGGGGCCAGTGCTTTTTCCAGTGGCCCCACTTTCGGGGAAGGAGTGGCCCCACGGGAAGCCTTGTGCCACAAGGGTTTCGAGGAATTGGGGCCAGTGGGGCCAGTGGGGCCACTGGTTTTGGAAGGAGAGGGAAGGAAAACAGGCAACCGGGTGCCGGGTGGGGGCGGTGCCGATTGCCATTTGTGGCAAGCTTTTGAATTGGTCAAATCAATAACTTTAATGTCTTTTTCATTATTGCAAGGCTGCTTGTTTTTCACCCTGCTTAACCATAACCCGCTTGAATACCGGCTCTTGCGCCGAACCCTGCCGCCACTGCAGACCGCCAGCGGTCATGGCTGCATCAATCTGCCGGTGCAGCCACTTGAACCCCTTCTGTTGCCGCTGCAGGCCATGCCGAAAATTTCGGATAGCCGACGCGGAAGGGGGGCGGGGCTCCCAAGGGTCTGTCCCGATAAAGCGGGCTGCTGCCAGAGAGTCGAGGATGAAATCTGCGGTTGCCTCGTCTGACAGCTGCCAGACATAGGACAGCACCAGGCAACGCAGCATCATTGCCAGGCTGTAGCCCTTGCGCCCTGTCTTGCGGCAATCGGATTGATAGCCGGGGCGAATCTCTGTTTCAAGGACTGCCCAGGGGATCAGTTCATCAAGGACCTTGCACACCTGTTCCCGCTTGGGGGCTTTGGCCTTCGGCCAGCGAGTCGAAATAAAAGAAAGCTGTTGCATCTATTTCTACTTTGTCAGATTCCCCCCACCCCATCCGAAGCCGTCATGTGATAAAATGCAAGCCATTGTTTTTAATGAATTTAACGAGGCTCCAAATTTCCATGACGGCCTCAATATTCCAAATGCATTCACGAACTGGTCAAG
>NZ_JAKLLH010000028.1 GCF_023150235.1 Azonexus sp. | reverse complement strand
GTTCATCGGCTCGCAGATTACGATCCACGCTTCCTCCCCACGCTCGGTCACCCTCACGCAGTTGCGCTTCACTTCGTTCGCTGTGATCAACTTGCGGCGGGACTTGCACCCGCAGGAGTGCGCCCATGCTGGGCGCACATGAAAAACGGCCGATTCTACGGTCGACCGTGGAATTTGCCGAAAAACCCGCCGCCCGCTGGCGACTGCCGAAAACGACGCAGCAGGCCGCCGAGCAAACCCCAAAAGACGCGGATTGCCAGCCCGGCGAGAAGCAGGAAGAGGGCCAGCAGGCCGAGGAAGAGCGCGGGCTTGACCAGCATCGCCCAGAGCCCGCCGAGGACGATACTGTCTTCGCCGAACGAGGCCAGCCAGTTCGACACCGGCTCAGGCGACAGGTTGATCGCCAGCCGCCCGCCCGCCTTGGCGAAGTGGGTGCCGGCAGTGATCGTGCCGCCAAGCAGGCCGGCGGCCAGATTCAAGGCGGCCCCGCTCTCCCCCCCGGGCTCGCCGATCGCCAGCGCCGCGAGCACGGCCCCGGCCGGAATCCTGATCCAGGTCTGCAGGCTGTCCCAGAAGGAGTCGAACAGCGGCACCTTGTCGGCGACCATCTCGACCAACGCCAGAACGCCGGCGACGCCGATCACCAGCGGCTCACGCAACACCGCCAGGGCCGGTGGCAGGGTCAAATGCCCGGCTTGCGCCAGCAACCCGGCCAGAAAGATCACCAGATACAGGCGCAGGCCGCTGGCCCAGGCCAGGCCGGCCGAAAGCGCAATACCGGCAAGCGGGTCGACACCGGGGAGCATGCTGCCGCGCCCTACTTCTTGCCGGCCTTGCGGTCGAGTTCGCGCAGGTGCGCGAGTTTCTCGCCGATCTTGCCTTCGAGGCCGCGCGGCGTCGGCCGGTACCAACCTGGCTCGGGCAACCCCTCGGGCAGATAGCTTTCGCCGGCGGCGTAGGCCTCCGGCTCGTCGTGCGCGTAACGGTAGGCCTTGCCGTAACCGAGTTCCTTCATCAGCTTGGTCGGCGCATTGCGCAGGTGCACCGGCACCGGCCGCGAACCGTCCTGTTTGACGAAGGCGCGGGCCTGGTTGTAGGCGTTGTAACCGGCGTTCGACTTGGCGGCGACGGCAAGATAGATCACCGCCTGCCCCAGCGCCAGTTCGCCTTCAGGGCTACCCAGGCGTTCGTAGGTCAGCGCCGCGTCGTTGGCGATCTGCATCGCGCGCGGGTCGGCCAGACCGATGTCCTCCCAGGCCATGCGGACGATGCGGCGGGCCAGGTAGCGCGGGTCGGCACCGCCGTCGAGCATGCGGCTCAACCAGTAGAGGGCACCGTCCGGGCTGGAGCCACGCACCGACTTGTGCAGGGCCGAGATCTGGTCGTAGAAGGCATCGCCGCCCTTGTCGAAGCGGCGCAGGTTCTGCGCCATCGTTTCTTCGATAAAGGCTCCGTCGACCGTGGTCAAGCCGGCGGTGCGCGCCGCTGTCCGCACCTGTTCGAGCAGGTTGAGCAAACGCCGGGCATCGCCATCGGCAAGGCCGACCAGCCGCGCCCGTGCCGCCTCGGCGAACGTCAAACCGGCCAGCGCCCGCTCGCAGGCACGGTCGAACAGTTGCCCCATCTCGCCCTCGTCGAGCGATTTCAGGACATAGACCGAGGCGCGCGAAAGCAAGGCCGAATTGACTTCGAACGACGGGTTTTCGGTGGTCGCCCCGATGAAAGTAAACAGCCCGCTTTCGACGAACGGCAGGAAGCCATCCTGCTGCGCCTTGTTGAAGCGGTGGATTTCATCGACGAAGAGAATGGTGCGCCGCCCCTGCGCCCGCCAGACTTCCGCCTGCGCGACCGCTTCGCGGACTTCCTTGATCCCGGAAAACACCGCCGACAGCGCGATGAATTCGCAGGCGAACTGCGTCGCCATCATCCGCGCCAGCGTCGTCTTGCCCACGCCGGGCGGTCCCCACAGGATCATCGAATGCGGCTGTCCGGAGGCAAACGCCAGACGCAAGGGCTTGCCCGGTCCGAGCAGGTGCTGCTGGCCGATCACTTCGTCGGGAGTTAGTGGTCGCAAGCGTTCGGCCAGGGGCGCCGTTGCGGCAAATTCACGGTCAACCGCGTCGGCAGGCAAAAAATCGGCGGTGCCGGAAGAAGAAAACAAATCGCTCAAGGGAGTTCGCTCGGAAGGGTTCATCCAGACGGTGAACGCCTGACCACGGCCAGCGGCATTCGGAGGGCGCATGGTAGTGGCGGTCGGAGAAAAAGGCCAGATCGAGCCGTAGGCCGGGCGCCCGGAAGAGAGACGACCGGCAACCCCGAAACGCCTTTGCCAGAGACGAAAAGACGTTTGGCAAGCGACAACGGAGGCGCCAAGGAAAAGCAGTTTACACCCATCCCACCGGGGAGCCGCCTCAAGGGGGAAGAAAGGCACTAGACTTGACAATGGTTTACCGCTTGAGCATTCTTGTACCGCAGGCCCCGATGATCCATCCTGAATTTCGCCATTCACGAAAACCGACACCGAGACGATAGCGTCCAGCGCCCCCGCCGCATCTTGCGGAACCATCGCAACATCGGGCAGTCAGTTCCCTGCCCTTTCCGGATCGACCGCATTCTGAAAACCTCCGCCACCCTGCAGTCCATGAGCCGCACCACCGCATCACCCACCCAATCCGCCATCGACAGACTCCTGCTCTGGCTCCTGCCCCTGCTCCTCTTCCTGACCGGCAGCGCCATCGGCTATGCCCTGCTCGGCAAGCTGCCCCGGCTGGAATGGATGCCTCCGCTGCTCCCGCCCCTGCGCCTGGGTCTGGCCTTGTTGGCCGGTGGCCTGCTCGCGGTGCTCGGCTTCGCACTCCTGCGCCCCACCCCGGCGACGGCAACGGTACTGCCGGCGTCCACGCCGGTACCGGCAGCTCATGCCGAACCACTCCCCGCCGCCGTGCGCGTCGTTTCCCCCTCCGCTGGCCAGTCTCCCCCGGCCCGACCACTTCCTGTCCTCAAGCGCGAGAGCATCAAGGCGACGCCAGTTACCGCCCCGACCGCAGATACAACCAAGACCCCGGCCCTCCCACCAATTGCCCTGCCCCCGGAATACGACAAAAAAGGCTCGGCCCTGGCTCAGCAGCGTTTCCAGATGCTGGAAGACATCGCCAGGGAGCTGGAAGGCGACGTGGTTTTTCCGACCTGTTTCGATCTCATCATCCGCCTGCGGGAAACCTTGAGGAAACCGGACTTCTCACTCGGCGAAGTCAGCACCATCATCGCCCTCGACCCGCTGGTTTCGTCCAAGGTGCTGCGCCAGGCCAATAGCGCGGCCTACGGCAGCAGCAAGGTGGTGGACTTGCGTGGCGCGGTCACGCGCCTGGGCGTCAATGCCGTGCGCTGCATCGTCATGGGCATTGCGATGCAGCAATTCATCCTCTCGCGCAATCTGGTGGCCTTCAACAAGATCACCCGCAATCTCTGGGAACATTCGGTCCGCAGTGCCTGCGCGGCACGGGTCATTGCCCGCCGCCTGACCGCCATCAACCCGGAAGACGCGCAACTGGCCGGCCTGGTGCACGATCTTGGCGCTTTTTACATGATCTACCGCGCCGCGCAGTATGAAGAGCTGCGCATCCGCCCGGATAGCGTCAAATACCTGGTTTTCGAGTGGCACGAAAGCATCGGCCAGACGCTGCTCGGCGCCCTCGGCATGCCGGAGCAGATCGTCGAGGCCGTCGGCGACCACGATCAACCGCGCCCTCTGCCCGCCAAACCGGGCTCGCTGGGCGACATCGTGCACATCGCGAACCGAATTGCCGGCGGTGGCAGGGCCGGCATCCTGGGCCTGACGGACGAGGACGAAAACGAGCCCGAAATCGGCGAACCCTATGCCGGGCTCCTGCCGGAAATCGAGGAAGCAACACAGGAGATGTTGCAGACACTGTAGTTCCCGTCTCGTCCATGGCCCTAAAAGCGCTTCGGCAGGCGCGCTCGCCCCCTCCTCCCCGCAACCGCAAGAACTCGCCCCGATGCCGCTTCTCTCACACTTGCGCCACAACTTGCCCGGCCTTCGGCTATCATGGTCCGGCTTGGCGGCACGGGGTAGGGAAAAAATCGCCAGGCCCGTACCTGTACCGCCGGACAAACCGGACAAATACCGGAAACGGCACAGGAAACGGACACTAGGATCAATACGGGAGGGGTCACGACATGTTCAATCATCCACGGGTCTTGCCGATCCTGCTGTTCGCCGTCTTTGGCAATCCGGCACTGGCCGAGCCGCTCAGCGACGAAGACGAGTTGGCGCAAGCTTACGGCGATACCAGCTTTGTTTCGATTGCCACCGGCACCCGTCAGCAAATCCGCAAGGCGCCGGCCGCCGCGACGGTCATCACGGCGGATCAGATCGCAAGCATGGGTGCCCGCAACCTGAGCGAGGCTCTGGTCGCCGTTCCAGGCATGCACATTTCCCGTAACCGCCTGCAGCACATCTACACGCCGACCTACGGCGTGCGCGGCATCCTCGGCGACACATCGCCGCATGTCCTGATGCTGGTCAACGGCATTCCACGGACCAGTGCCTATCTCGGCAACCCGGATGAGGAGATGGTCGAACTTCCGGTCGATAACATCGCCCGCATCGAGGTTATTCGCGGCCCCGGTTCCGCCGTCTACGGTGCCGATGCCTTTGCCGGCACCATCAACATCGTGACCAAGACCGCCGACGACATCAACGGCACCCAGTTCGGACTCAATGCCGGTTCGTTCAACAGCCGGCATCTCTGGCTGCTGCACGGGCGGCGCCACGAGGGTTGGGAGGTGGCCGGCCATCTACGTTTCGGCTCGACCGACGGCTCGAGAAAACACATCGAAAGCGATGCCATCGGCCAGAGCGGCCCGCTCAATCTGCAACACGAAGACATCGACGCCCAACTGGACCTGGGCATCGATCAATTTCGCTGGCGCGCGGCCTATACGCTGCGCGACAAACTCGGCACGGGTCTGGGAATCGCCGGTGTGCTCGACCCAGGTGGCCGCGTCCGCAGCGAGCGCATCAGCAGCGACTTGTCGTGGTCCAGCCAGAATCTGGCGCCAGACCTCGACCTTAATCTGCAGGCTGCATTCATGCAGTTGGCCAACACCATTCCCGCAGCGCTGACGATCTATCCCGGCGGCGTGATTCCCGGCTTTCCGGACGGCATGCAGGGTGTTCCCGACAAATGGGAACGCCAGGCCCGTTTCTCGGCTACCGCCGTCCATACCGGTTTCAACGATCACCGGGTTCGCGTCGGCCTCGGCCACGATTACCTGGAAATCCATCGCACCCGGGAAAGCAAGAATTTCACCCTTTTTCCCTACCTGACCCCACGTCCGATGTACGAAGCCAGCGGAGCCGATCTTTTCCTGAGTCCGCACAGCCGCAAGCTCGATTACTTCTATCTGCAGGATGAATGGAGCTTTGCCCGTAGCTGGACGCTGACCGGTGGCCTGCGTCGCGACTACTACTCGGATTTCGGTGGCACCACCAACCCCCGTCTGGCCTTGGTCTGGGAGGCTGCGCACGACCTGACGACCAAGATCATGTATGGAACCGCCTTCCGCGCACCTTCCTTCATCGAGCAGTACGCCAGCGGCAACCCCGTCGCCCTCGGCAATCCCGCGCTGAAACCGGAAAAGATCGCCACCTTGGAAGCCGGTGCCACCTGGCGCCCGACTCCTGCTCTGCAGACCAGCCTGAATCTGTTTCGCCATGAAATTTCCGATCTCATCGGTCAGTCGGGCAATACTTACCTGAACGGTGGCAAGCAGAATGGCAAGGGGGGAGAATTCGAGTTGATATGGGATCTCGGATACCGCCTGCGCCTTACCGGCAATTACGCCTATCAGAAGAACATCGACGTCAGCACCGGCCGCGATGCCGGCTACGCCCCGCATCACCGCTTCTACCTGCGCGCCGACTGGCGCGGATTACCTGGCTGGCAGTTCAGTTCGCAAATCAACCGCGTTGCCGATCGCCATCGTGCCGCCGGCGACCAGCGCCCCGAGATTCCGGACTACACCAGCGTCGACCTGACCCTGCGTTCGGATCGTCCCAAGCAGGGCTGGGATGTCTCGCTCTCGATCTACAACCTCTTCGACACGGATATCCGCGAACCGAGCAAGACGGCCGCCGGCATCCCCTTCGACTATCGCATGCCGGGCCGCACCCTGTGGCTGCAGGGGCGCTACAGCCTGTAAAAGAAGCTCATGAAAAACCGCCTCCTTTCCCTGATTGGCGCCTGCATCCTGGCTTGCGGCACGCCCGGCGACGTAGCGGCTGCAAGTACGACACGCATCGCGGTGATCTACACCGACGCCGACGATACGACACCGGGCAGTTTTTCCGGACTCCTGGGCGGCATCGACGGTCTGCCGGGAATCGAGGTCATCCGCCTGCGGCTGAGCGAGCCCGACGCCGACATGACCCGCCTCGTCCTTGCTGCCGCCAACATCGGCGCCACCCTGCGCCTGGCCTCCGCCGGAGGCAGCATCGGCCCGATTGCGGTGCTTTACCCGGATATCGGCGAACCCTACCGCAGCGTCTTCTCCAAGATCATCGAAGGCATCGAGGAAAAGGCGCAGACACGGATCAGCAGCTTCGCGGTCGGCAGCAACTTCAATCCACAATCGATTTCCAGCGAACTCAAGCGCCAGGATATCCGCGTGGTGATCGCGCTCGGGCGCAACGGACTCAAGGCCGCCAGCGCCCTTGATCGCGACATTGGCGTGGTGGCGGGCGGTGTGCTCTCGGTTCAGGAAAACGATGTCCGTAGCGGCACCATACTCAGCCTGGCCCCCGATCCCGCGCTGCTCTTTGCCCGCCTGAAAGCACTCTCACCCAAAACCCAGCGCGTGCACGTAGTCTACGAACCGCGCCAGAACACCTGGCTGCTCAAGCTGGCCAAGGAAGCCGCCCGCCTCCAGGGAATCGAACTGCTGGCACAGGAAGCCAGCGACCTGAAAGCCGCCGCCGCCGTCTACCAGGGCATATTCAGCTCCGCCGATCCCAGGCGCGATGCCCTCTGGCTACCGCAGGACAGCACCACGGTCGAGGAATCGGTCGTCCTGCCACTGGTGCTGCAGGAATCCTGGGCCAAGGGAATGCCTGTTTTCTCGAGTAACGTTTCACACGTCAAACGTGGTGTCCTCTTTGCCCTCTACCCCAACAACGTCGAACTTGGGCGCCATCTGGCCAGTTCGGCCCTCGGCCTTGCGGGTGGCAGCCAGGCCGGCAAGGGCGTACAGCCGCTGCGCGAGGTGCTGACCGCATTCAATACCCGGACTGCCAGCCACCTTGGCCTGCCCCGTGCGAGCATGCAGCAGAATTTCGATCTGATCTTCCCGGAACAGTAAATTCATGCGCCTTCCCGCCCGCCTGTTGCGCTACCTGCGCAACACGACGTTCCGGCGCCAGCTGGCCGTCATTTCCTCTCTCGGCGTCCTCTGCATTGCCCTGCTTTCGGCTCTGGCCACCTCCTGGCACGGTAGCCGGCAACTGCATGGCAGCAAGTTGCAGGACGGTTTGCGCATCACTCACAATCTTGCCCTGCAAAGCCGCCTGGCACTGGCGCTCGGCGCCCCGGAAAATGTCGGTGAGGCACTGGCCGCCGCCTCCGCTTTTCCCGACGTGGCCAGGATAGAGATTCGGCACACCGACGGTCGCATCCTGCTCGAACGTGGCGACCCGTTGATCGGCAGCAGCGACCCCGGCTCGGCGCCGACGACGCTGGAGCCCTACCTGGAAAAGGAGAGCGCTCAGGGTTGGCGCTTCGTGGCCCCGGTCTGGTCGCGCGCCAGTTCTCCATCGCCCTTCGAGGTCGAAGAGCGGAAGGATGTCCTGCTCGGCCAGGTCGTGGTCGAGCAAAGCAAGGCCACCCTGACCACCCTGGTTCGCGAAGTATTCATGGTCAACTTCGCTGCCGGCATCGCTTTCGCCATACTTTTCGTTTTCATCCTGCGGGTGCTTGCCCGCCACCTGACTCGCCCGCTGGCACAGCTTTCCGAAACCATGACCCGTGCCGAGCGAGGTGAAAGCGGACTGCGAGCCAAGGTATCCGGCCCGCGCGATCTGGCGGAAATGGCCCACGCCTTCAACAGCATGATGGAGGCGCTCGAACAAAGGGAAACGGAGTTGCGCAGCGCACGCGATGCCGCACTGCGCTTCGCCAAGTTGAAAGCCGATTTCGCGGCAACGGTCAGCCACGAAATCCGTACCCCCCTGAACGGGGTGATCGGTACCCTGGAAATGCTGCGTCTGGGCAAGATGGACAGCGAGCAGGAGGAATTGCTCGGGCTGGCCTGGGATTCATCGCACTACCTGCTGGAACTGATCAACAATATTCTCGATTTTTCGCGGCTCGAGGCCGGACGCCTGACGCTCGACGCCACCGACTACTCTCTGCCCCCCTTGATCGACAGCATCGCCAGGATGTTCGCCGGACAAGCGAGAGGCAAGCATATTCGCTTCAATACCGTCATTTCAGACCGGATACCCGCCTGTCTCAACGGCGATCCGGCGCGTATCCGGCAGGTACTGATCAACCTGATCGGCAATGCGCTGAAATTTACCGAGCACGGTTCGATCACCCTGTCGATCGCCCTGGAAGAATCGCCGGAGCAGCTGCATTTCTGTGTCGAGGACACCGGTATCGGCATCGCCGACGAGCAACGGTCGCTGATTTTCGACTCCTTCACCCAGGCCGACACTTCGACCACGCGCCGTTACGGCGGCAGCGGCTTGGGGCTGGCGATCTGCAAGCAGCTGGTGAAGCTGATGAACGGCGAAATCGGTGTCGAAAGCACCCTGGGAGCGGGTAGCCGCTTCTGGTTCAAGCTCCCTTGCATTCCAGCCGAAAGCGCACCCGCTCAAGTCCTGGCGGAAACGACAGCCTGCCGCAACAAGCACCACGGCAGAATCCTGATTGCCGAGGACAACAAGACCAACCAGGTAGTTGCCGCGGGCATGCTGCGCCTTCTCGGCTGCAGCAGCGGCATCGCCAACAATGGCCTCGAGGCCATTGCCCAATGGCACGACGGCCAATGGGACCTGATCCTGATGGATTGCTCGATGCCCGGCATGGACGGCTACGAGGCCACCACCACCATTCGCGGCCTGGAATCCGGCAGCTCCCGCCACACGCCGATCATCGCCATGACAGCCAACACGCTGCCGGAAGACATCGAACGCTGCAGGACGGCCGGCATGGACGATCACCTGCCCAAGCCCCTGTCGCTCGAAACCCTGTCCGCGCGACTGGAACAATGGCTAGCGCTGAAGAGCGTTCTCCCCGACGAGTGCGCTCTACCCGCCGCCAGTGAAGTACCGGAGGCACGATCCCTCGACGAACAGGTCCTGAAGCGCCTGCGTAACGTCCTCGGCACCTCGCTTGGTGAAGCATTGCGTCCTTTCCTCGAAGACATGCCTGCCTACCTGGTCGAGATCGAGCAGAGCATCGAGGCGGGAGAAGACGCTCCCCTCCGGCGCATTGCCCACGCGATCAAGGGGGCTGCCAGCAATCTCGGGGTCAACGCCATGGCCAACCTCGCACGCGAACTGGAGCTGCGGGCGGAAAAACCGGATCTGGAGGCTGCCGGCGACCTGCTGCTACGCCTGCGTACCGAATTCGCGCTGGTCGAACCCACCCTGCGCGCCGAACTCGATGCCGAAGGCGAGGACATTCCGCAACCGCAGGAAGACGCCCCCATCGTCCTTGTCGTCGACGATGACCGCAGCACCCGTGCCGCCCTCCGTCACGCACTCCATCGCAGCGGTTTCCGCGTTGCCGAAGCAGAGGACGGCACCCGGGCCTTGGACTGGCTGACTCAGCACGAGGCCGATGCCATCCTGATGGATGCCCTGATGCCGACCCTGGATGGGTTTGCCGCCTGCGCCGCCCTCAAGAGGCATCCACGCTGGAAAGAAATCCCGGTGCTGATGATCACCGCACTGGAAGACCGCCATTCCATCGAACGCGCCTTCGAGGCCGGGGCCAGTGATTTCATTCCCAAGCCCATCCATCTTTCGGTCGTCAATCAACGAGTCCGGCGCATCATCGATGCCACGCGTGCCGAACGCCATGCCCACCATCTCGCCTACAGCGACGCCCTGACCGGCCTGCCCAATCGTCTGAATTTCACCGAGCGTCTTGCCCAGGGAATCGCGCGCGCCGAACAGAAAGGCGACGCGCTGGCCGTGCTTTTCCTCGATCTCGACCGCTTCAAATTCGTTAACGACACGATGGGCCATGAAGCCGGCGACGAATTGCTCGCCCAGATCGCTCAGCGAATCCGCCGCTGCGTGCGCGCCGACGACTGTGTTTCACGCCTGGGCGGCGACGAATTCACGGTACTCCTCGACGACCTGCCGAGCCCGGCCATCGCCGCCAGCGTGGCACAGAATATCTGCCGGGCGATTTCTGCGCCAATGATGCTCAAGGGCCAGGAAATGGTTCTCACCGCCAGTATCGGGATCGGGATCTACCCCAGCGACGGCGAGGATGGCAGCAGTCTCCTGCGCCATGCCGAAACGGCCATGTATCGCGCCAAGCAGGGCAATAGCGGCTTCTGCTACTACCAGCCCGAAATGGAATTAGCGGTTTGCGATCGCCTCAAGATCGAGAACGATCTCCGGCGCGCGCTCGAGCGACATGAAATCACGGTCTTCTACCAACCGGTGGTCGCTGCCGACAGCGGCGAAACCGTCGGCGTCGAAGCACTCGTCCGCTGGCTACATCCGGAACAGGGCTTGATTTCACCGCTGTCCTTCATCCCCATTGCCGAAGAAACCGGGCTCATCCTGCCCATCGGCGAATATGTTCTGCGCACCGCCTGCCAGCAGATCCGGAACTGGCTGGACATGGGCGCGCAGCCATTGCACGTCGCCGTCAATCTCTCGGTCAAGCAACTTGAACAACCTGACCTGCTGGGCATGGTCCGCGACATCCTCGATGAAACCGGCCTGCCCCCCAGCGCGCTGGTCCTCGAAATCACCGAAAGCGTGCTCGTCAATCGCGAACGCAACACGCTCAAGGTACTCGACGATCTGCGTGCGCTCGGCATCCGTCTTTCAATCGACGATTTCGGAACAGGCTATTCCTCACTCTCCTACCTCAAGCATCTGCCGACCGACAATCTGAAAATCGACCGCTCCTTCATCCAGGACATTCCCGGCGACGAGGACGCCGTCGCCATCGTCACCGGCATCATGGCGCTGGCCCACAGTCTGCGGCTGACGGTGATTGCCGAAGGAGTCGAAACCGCCGAGCAGAAAGCGACACTGGCGCGTCTCAACTGCGATTGCCTGCAGGGATTCTATTTTTCCCGCCCCCTGCCGGCCGAAGTCATCGAAACCCGCCTGCTCGCGCCCCCTTCGATCTGCCTCTAACTTGAGTTCGGCGATTGGCGGAAAAGAGGCCAGTGGCGGCGTGGACCGTAAATAAGCGGTTTCATACGCCGGCATATCGCCTCTTTGCCCCTCCCCGCTCCTTTTCCACTCCTTTTCCGCTCCTTCTCCAGCCCCCCTCCGTTCAGCCCCATCGCCTGCCGAACGGTGCCTGTCGGTCCAGCGCCAGCGCGTCTGGCGGGACGCTCAGCGCCGGAATACCGCGCCGCCGTATTCCACCGACAAGCCAGGCGAGCATGCTATCATCCTCACCTCTATCCAGAGCAATTACCAAAAAAACCTCGGTTCAAACTTGGATTTCGCTGATAAACGCAGATTTTTCGTGACTTACCCGAGTTTTTCGTAAGCACCTGCCGGGCAAGTGCCCGCACACGTCGAGAAAACCGCGCCATCAGTGACTTGTCTGCGTCATCTGCATTAAAACAGCTTTTCCCGGAATTACTGGCGTATCAGCCAGCCACATCAAGCGGACCGGCTCCAGGCACCGCCGTTCGCGCAGAAGGAGACAACCATGAGCGCCCTGCTCGACAACATCGTCGAACGCACCCAGCTGGCCGGCAACAACAAGCTGGAAATTCTCCTCTTCTCGCTCGGCTACGACCATCGACGGCAACAACGCGAAATCTACGGCATCAACGTTTTCAAGGTCTGTGAGGTGATGCGCATGCCACCCCTGACCGCTGCCCCCGAGATGCCACGCGCGGTCAAGGGCATGGCCAGCCTGCGCGGACAGCTCGTGCCGGTACTCGATCTGGCCGAATACGCCGGCGTGGCGACGGCCGATCCGCGCAACATCATGATCGTCACCGAGTACAACGGCCACACCCAGGGCTTTCTGGTCGAGAACGTCGAAACCATTCAGCGGCTCGACTGGAGCAGGATGCGTGTGCCGCCGGCGATTCTCACGGCAGAAAAGGGGGGGCTGGTCACGGCGGTCACCGAGCTTGCCGACAAACGCCTGTTGATGATGGTCGATGTGGAAAAGGTACTCGCCGAATTGCGCCCACCGGAAAACGACGTGATCTACCGCAGCATCAAGAAAATCGAGCAGGAAAGCATTGGCACCGTCTTTTTTGCCGACGACTCGCTGGTGGCGCGCAAGATGGTGGAACGCACCCTGGAGACCATGGGTATCCGTCACTACGGTTCGATCAACGGCCTGGAAACCTGGGAAGCACTGGAAAAAACCGCTGCCCGGGCAGCCGTCAGCGGCAGGCCCACCAGCGATTTCGTCAGCCTGGTCGTCACCGATATCGAAATGCCGGAAATGGATGGCTACCTGCTAACCAAAAAAATCAAGACCGACCCCCGCTTCAGCGGTATTCCGGTAATCATGCACTCCTCGCTATCCGGCGAATCGAACCAGGCACTCGGTTTTTCCGTGGGTGTCGACGAATATGTGCCGAAGATGCAGCCCAAGCAGCTTTCCGAGGCCGTGACCAAATATCTGACCAAGGAAAGACCGGCGCTCCAAGCCTGAGAAACGCGGATTGAAAAAAAGCGACTCCCCCTGAAGCACGGCCCGGATACAGCGGTTGCCATCCGCTGTATCCGGGCCTGACTGTAAAGCGATTCCCGAGATTCCCCAATCGGCAAAGGCCTTTACTGAACGTGCTCGACGATGAACTGCTTGATTGCGTTCACCTCCGGGTCCATCACCACGACATGCTGTTCCAGTGCTTCGATCCCCTTCAGCTCGGCTGGGCGAACCGGTTCGGCACCAAGGGCTTCGCGGATGGTTTCCTCGAACTTGGCCGGCTGCGCGGTTTCGAGAACCACCATATTCACGCCGGGGATGCGGTTTTCCAACGCCACCTTGAGGCCGTCGGCGGTGTGGGTGTCGAGCATCACGTTGTAGCGACCCTGGGCGAAGCGAATGGTGTTGATGCGGTCGATGTGGCTGCTCTTGCCGGAAACGAAGCCGAATCTTTCGCGGTTTTGCCAGTGGACCGTGGACGACAGGTCAAAGGCCTCGCCTTTGTCGACCTTGGCCCACAGTTCGCGGACGATGGCCGGGTCACGGCCGACCAGATCAAACACGAAACGCTCGAAGTTGGAGGCCTTGGAGATGTCCATCGACGGGCTGGAGGTGACGCTGGTCTCGGCCGAGGTACGCGGGCGATAGACGCCGGTCTTGAAGAACTCGTCGAGCACGTCGTTTTCGTTGGTCGCCAGCACCAGCTTGGCAATCGGCAGCCCCATCTGGCGGGCGATGTGGCCGGCGCAGATATTGCCGAAGTTGCCCGACGGGACGCAGAAGGCAACCTGCTCGTCGTTGGATTTCGTCGCCAGGAAATAGCCCTGGAAGTAATAGACGATCTGCGCGGCAACGCGTGCCCAGTTGATCGAATTGACCGCGCCGATCTTGTACTTGGCCTTGAATTCGGCGTCGTTGGAAACCGCCTTGACGATGTCCTGGGCGTCGTCGAACATGCCGCGCACGGCGATGTTGAAGATGTTGGCGTCGGTCAGCGAGTACATCTGGGCACGCTGGAAGGCGCTCATCTTGCCGTCCGGCGAGAGCATGAAGACCTTGACGTTGTGCTTGCCGCGCATCGCGTACTCGGCGGCCGAGCCGGTGTCGCCCGAAGTGGCGCCGAGGATGTTGATCGACTGGCCGCGCTGGTCGAGTACGTATTCGAACAGGTTGCCGAGCAACTGCATCGCCATGTCCTTGAAGGCGAGCGTCGGGCCATTGGACAGTTCCTGGGTGTACAGGCCGTCTTCGAGCTTGGTCAGCGGCGTGATCTCGGCGGCGTTGCCGCCGTTGCGGGTGAAGCGATAGACGTCAGCGGTATAGGTCTTGGCGACGATCGCCTTGAGGTCGGCCGCCGGGATGTCGTCGATGAACTTGGAGAGGATTTCAAAGGCCAGGTCGGCGTAGGACAGCTGGCGCCAGGCGTCGAGTTCGGCACGGGTGATCTGCGGGTAGCTTTCCGGCAGGTACAAACCGCCGTCCGGGGCGAGGCCGCCGAGAAGGATGTCGCAGAAAGCTTGAGGCGCGGATTGGCCGCGGGTCGAGAGATAGCGCATGGCGGAACCTGAAATGAAAGCCGTGAAAAACGCGATTTTACTGCGTTGACCGTGGAATGCGCAGGGCTTTTGCGAGATTGAGCGCCCATGAGGCGACACCGACCAGCAACAGCAGACTACCGGTGAGTATTTCGTCGGCGGCGAACAAGGTGCCGGCGGTCAACCACAGCAAGGCCCGGATCTGTCCCAGCCAGGCCAGCGTGGCACGCATCTGGCGCCGGGCAGGAATCGCCGGCCCCGGCCAGCGCCAGACCGGTAGCAACTGGCTCAGGGTGCCGGTGATCAAGGGCAAGAGGAAGGCTGGTAGCCAGAGTAGCAGGGTTGGCTGGCCCGGCATCAGCCCGAAGGCGTGCGCCACACCAAAGAGCAGGCTACCGACAAAACCGGAAAGGGCAACGAAGAGCGGCAAGGCCACACCGTCGCCAGTCAACTGCGACATCCCGAAGCGACGCAGCCACTGGGCAGCGAGCAGGATGCTGACAATCATCAGCGCGGCGGCACCGCTGGCGGCAACGATGCGCCCCGGACCAAAAAAAATACTGAGCGGTGCGCCGACAACAACCAAGGCAACCCCGGCAAGCATCGGCCAGAGCATGCGCTGCAACCAGCGTCCGGCCTCGGGGTCTGGCTGCCCGAGTGCGGTCGGCAGGAGCACGGGCAAGGTACCGAATGCCGCCAGGCCAACCAGACCCAGGGTATTGAGGTGCAAATGCGCCAGGCGCCAGGCCGTCCAGCCGGCAGGAAACAGCAGCTGTCCGATGACTGCGAGCATGGCCAGCATCAAACAGATCAGGGCAGCGGCATACCAGCGCCAGCCGGGATGCGGCGAACCGAGGGCACGGTGGGCGCGTTGCCAAATCCAGCGCAGCAAAATCCCGGCCAGAATGCAGTTGACCGTAGCCACCAGGGCAAGCAGGGATCGCGGCAAAATACCAGCCAGGGCGGGAAGGACGAGCAGCCCGAGCGCTTGGGCGACGAGCGGCAGACGACGAATCGCCGGCGACGGATCGCCGCTGCGGGTCAGTACCGGGACAAAATGGATCATGGCCGCAAGAATCAGCGGCACGACGCCGGCGGCGAATACGAGGTGCGCCGCCAGCCAGGGGGCAAGCGCGCCGATCAACGCCAGTACAAGGCTCGCGAGAAGAAAGAAGAGCGTGAAACCGGCAACAGTAAGCATGGCGTGATCCGCAAAACCCCGGAAAAACCGGGGGAGGAGGAGACAAAAATCCGGGCCGGGATTCTACGGATCGAAAGCGAAATCGGAAAAACGAACTGCAGGCAGGCGACGGATCAGACCGGGTCGCCGGCCGGAGAAAAAACTGGATCAGGCGACGACGGCGAAATCAATCACGATGGCGCCCGGTTCGCGCTGCAGATAATTGATATCGAGGCGGCTACCGTAGCGCTGCTGCAATTGGGCGAGCAGCGGCAGGGGATCATGGTCGTTGCAGAAGCGCATGGTTTCACCCGGCTGCAGGGCGTCGAGCGCGCCGAAGATCGCGGCATGACGGAAACGCTTGGCGATACCGCGCGCGTCGAAGGGGTAAATGGCTTCCGGGGTCGTGTGGTTGCAGACGTGAATGTGTTGCATGGTGTACTCCAGTGGATGAGAGACGGCCAGATGGCGCGACCGGGCGTTACTTTAATTGATGAATATAAATAGACTCTTTGATTCATCTCGCCTTTTGCCAAGTCACCGGGCAACAAGCCAAAGGCCAAGGGGCCTGCCGGCCCCTTGTCATCCACGATGATCGACGCTCATTCACGGTCAACCGCCGAAAATCGCAAAAACCACGTCTCCCACTTACTGCAGCTCTTCCAGGCGAATGCGCTTGACCTTGCCACGCTGGGCGGCCAGGCCGTCGATTTTGGCGATGGCGGCGTCGACCGCGCGCTCTCGACAGACGTGGGTAAGAATGATGATGTCGGTTTCACCTTCGCCCTCTTCCGGCTCGCGCTGCAGCATGGCGTCGATCGAGATCCCCTGATCGGCCAGGATGCGGGTGATGTCGGCGAGCACGCCCGGCTTGTCCTCGACACACAAACGCAAGTAGTAGCCGGTTTCGACCTCGCTCATCGGCAGGATCGGCAGGTCGGACATGGCGTTGGGCTGGAAAGCCAGGTGCGGCACGCGGTGTTCGGCGTCGGCGTCGGCCAGACGGGCAACATCGACCAGATCGGCGACCACGGCGGAAGCGGTCGGCTCGGCGCCGGCGCCCTTGCCGTAGTAGAGGGTGGTACCGACGGCATCGCCCTTGACCATCACCGCGTTCATTGCGCCTTCGACGTTGGCGATCAGGCGCTTGGCCGGGATCAGGGTCGGATGCACGCGCAGTTCAATCCCCTGCTCGCGGCGCTTGGCGATGCCCAGCAGCTTGATCCGGTAGCCGAGCTGTTCGGCGTACTTGATGTCGGAAGCTTCGAGCTGGGTGATGCCTTCGACGTAGGCCTTGTCGAACTGCACCGGGATACCGAAAGCGATGGCGGAAATCAGCGTCGCCTTGTGCGCGGCATCCACCCCTTCGATGTCGAAGGTCGGATCGGCTTCGGCGTAACCCAGGCGCTGGGCTTCGGCGAGCACGTCGGCAAAGGACAGGCCCTTGTCGCGCATTTCGGAAAGGATGAAGTTGGTGGTGCCGTTGATGATCCCGGCGGCCCATTCGATGCGGTTGGCCGAGAGGCCTTCGCGCAGCGCCTTGATGATCGGGATACCGCCGGCGACGGCGGCTTCGAAGGCAACCATCACGCCCTTTTGCTGCGCGGCAGCGAAAATCTCGGTGCCATGCACGGCGAGCAACGCCTTGTTGGCGGTGACCACGTGCTTGCCGTTGGCGATGGCCTGCATCACCACTTCCTTGGCCACGCCGTAGCCGCCGATCAGTTCGACGATAACGTCGATCTCGGGGTCATTCACCAGCGCAAAGGCATCGTCGGTGACGCGGGCGGCGCCACCGGTCACCTGTTTTGCCAGCTCGACGTTCTTGTCGGCCACGGCAGTAATCCGGATCGGGCGACCGGCGCGACGGGTAATTTCTTCCGCATTGCGCTTGAGAACAGTCCAGGTGCCACCGCCGACGGTGCCGATGCCGATCAGGCCAACATTGATAGGTTTCATTTTGAGGATCGAGTTGCTTAGGAGTTGAGAGGATCGAGTTGCCTAGGAATTAGGATCGAGTGGTGAATCAGGGCTGCGCCTTTACTAACAGCTCTAGCCCCTAACAGCTAACAGCTAATTAGTGCCGTGCCGCTTACGGTAGTTTTCGAGGAAACGGGCGATACGGCCGATGGCGATGCGGAGATCGTCTTCGTGCGGCAGGAAAACCAGGCGGAAGTGGTCCGGGTGCGGCCAGTTGAAGCCTGTGCCCTGAACCAGCAGCACCTTTTCTTCCTGCAGCAGTTCCTGAATGAAAGCCTGGTCGTTCCTGATCGGATAAATCTTGGGATCGAGGCGCGGGAACATGTACAGCGTGGCCTTCGGCTTGACGCAGGAAACCCCGGGAATCGCGGTGATCAATTCGTGTGCCAGATCGCGCTGACGCCGCATCCGACCGCCTTCGGCCACCAGATCGTCGATACTCTGGTAGCCCCCGAGCGCGGTCTGGATGCCGTGCTGCCCCGGTGCGTTGGCACACAGACGCATCGACGCCAGCATCTCCAGGCCCTCGATGTAATCCTTGGCCCGACGCTTGTCGCCGGAAACCACCAGCCAGCCGGCACGGTAACCGCAGGAGCGATAATTCTTGGAAAGCCCGTTGAAGGTGATGAACAGAACGTCCTCGGCCAGCGAGGCAATCGAGGTGTGCTCGGCGTCTTCGTAGAGCACCTTGTCATAGACTTCGTCGGCATAGATGATCAAGTGATGCTCGCGGGCGATCTGGATGATCTCCTTGAGCACGTGATCGGGGTAGAGCGCACCGGTCGGATTGTTCGGGTTGATGATCACCAGGGCCTTGGTGTGCTTGCTGATCTTCTTGCGCATGTCGTCGAGATCAGGCATCCAGTCCTTGCTCTCGTCGCACAGGTAATGCACCGGCGTCCCGCCGGAGAGGCTGATCGCCGCCGTCCACAAGGGATAGTCGGGGGCCGGCACCAGCACCTCGTCGCCGGCGTCGAGCAGCGCGTTCATCGCCATCACGATCAGCTCGGAAACGCCGTTGCCGACGTAGATATCCTCCAGCGTCACGCCCTTGATCCCCTTTTCCTGGGTGTAGTGCATGATCGCCTTGCGCGCCGCGAAGATCCCCTTGGAGTCGGTATAGCCAGCGGCATTCGGCAGATTGCGAATGATGTCCTGCTGGATTTCCTCGGGCGAGTCGAAGCCGAACGCGGCGAGGTTGCCGATGTTCAGCTTGATGATCTTGTGGCCCTCTTCTTCCATCTGCTTGGCCTTCTGCAGCACGGGGCCGCGGATGTCGTAGCAGACGTTGGCCAGTTTGGCGGATTTCTTGATCGTCTTCATGGTTTGACCGTTGGGGAAGGCGGGTGCGCGGCCGACGGCGGCACCTCTGCCAAAAGGCGTCATCCTACTTGAGCAGGCAGGATTACGCCAGAATCGGAAATGCGAACGTCAGTTGGGACGAACCAGCGTGTATTGGTGACGGAAAGCGGCGCCCTTGAGGCCGGCCACGGAAAAGGAATCGCGAGCGCCGACCAGCTTGACGCGGCCGGTACCGTTTGGCGTTTCGCGCCCGACAGTGGTCTCGCTGATATCGACAATCAGCGGCTCGGGCGCAATCAGGTGCATTTCGAGCGCGGTATCGAGATCGCCCTTGATCCAGAACTGGTAACGGGCATTGGCACCGGCCAGCTTGACCTGCTCCTGCAACTGGCCGTCGATATAGACATCGACCAGCACCGGTTCGGCGGCCTGGGCGAAAAACGAAACGGACAGGGCGGCAAGCAGGGAGGCAAGTATTTTCATGGCGGCGGCGGGTTTCCTGAAAAACGGGAAATGTATCGGAGGAAAAAGCAAAAGCGATTAAAAGGTGGCGGACGGCAATCTCCGCAAGCTTCCGATTTTACCCTGCCGCACGGCAAGCGTTGCCAGTGTTTCGGGAATTTGTCGAGGTGAAAAGCCGGATCAGCCGGCGGAATGCATGCCTCTCATCCCCACCACGGCGAGGTTTGCCCCCGCCAGCTCCGTCTTGCGTCGTGATGGCGATTTTTCCACGGCCGATGCGACCAAGCCGGCCGTGGAGTGCAATAATCCGGCCAGCGTCCATGCCGCCCCCGGCATCCATTACAGACAGAACGAGGTTTGCGCTGTGAAACTGCATCAGAGCACGATTGCCGGACTCAACATCTTTACCGCCTACGGTGAAGGTTTTGTTACGGTCAACCAGGAAAAATACGAAAAAAGCCTGATCGTCACTCCCGACGAGATCATCCCCGAATGGACCGCCGCCACCCCGACCGAACTCGGTGAGAGCGAGATGCAGCGGCTGCGGCAGCTCGGGGTCGAAGTCGTACTGCTCGGCACCGGCAAAGCCCTGCGTTTCCCCCCTGCACCCCTGCTCCGCCCCTTTGCTCCGGCCGGCATCGGACTGGAAGTCATGAATCTGCAGGCTGCCTGCCGCACCTACAACATCCTCGCCGCCGAGGGGCGCAAGGTTGCCGCCGCGCTGGTTTTTGACTGATTCTGGCAATTTTCGTATTTTCTTGCCCGGATGCGGGAACCTGCAGGCTTTTTTGATTTCTCTACTGGTTGACCGTAGCGCGCTCGCAAATAATCCGGGCCTTCCCTCACCTCCTACCCGCACACGCCATGCAGAACGAAACCCTGAAACCGGAATACACACCGGACGGCATGCAAGATTTTCGACCGACGATCGATCCGGCGAAGCTGCTGCATGCACAGGGAACGCTGATCGACCAATACGGGCGGCGGATCACTTACCTGCGCCTGTCGGTCACCGACCGCTGCGACTTCCGCTGCACTTACTGCATGGCCGAAGAGATGAGTTTCCTGCCGCGCGACAAGGTGATGAGTCTGGAAGAATGCCTGCGCGTCGCCGCGGCCTTCGTCAGCCTCGGCGTGACCAAGCTGCGCATCACCGGCGGCGAACCGCTGGTGCGCAAGGAAGCGATGTGGTTGCTCGAACGCCTGGGCGCCCTGCCCGGCCTCGAACAACTGGTGCTGACCACCAACGGTTCGCAGCTCGAACGCTACGCCCGGCCGCTCAAGGCCGCCGGGGTCAAGCGCATCAACATCAGTCTCGACACCCTGAAGCCCGACCGTTTCAAGGCAATCACCCGGATCGGCGAGCTCGGCAAGGTGTTGCAGGGGATCGCCGCCGCCCGCAGCGCCGGCTTCACCCGGACCAAGCTCAATACCGTGATGATGCGCGGCACCAACGACGACGAATTCGTCGACCTGGTGCAGTTTGCCGTGGAAAACGAACTCGACATTTCCTTCATCGAGGAAATGCCGCTCGGCGAAATCCACGGTCGCAACAGCAGCTTCATCTCCTCCGAAGAGGCGCGCCGGATCATCGGCCAGCGCTACCCGCTGGTCGCCAGCAACGAGTCCTCGGGTGGCCCGGCCCGTTACTGGCGAATTCCCGGCAGCGAAAGCCGGATCGGCTTCATCTCGCCGCACAGTCATAATTTCTGCGATACCTGCAACCGTGTCCGCATCACCGCTCAGGGCGAGCTCTACCCCTGCCTTGGTCAAAACGACGCCAGCAATTTGCTGGCCGTCTTGCGCACCGGTGCCGATGACCTTCAATTGCGGCAGGCCATCGTGGACAGCATGGGCCTCAAGCCCTGGGGCCACGATTTCACCCAGCAGATGAAGGCGCCACAGGTAGTGCGCTTCATGTCGATGACCGGCGGCTGAGTCCGCCCAGCCTCAGATGCCCAGAACCGTCGCCCAGCCCCTGCCCCGGTCGCCGCTTTCCCTGCGCCGGCTCGGGCTGGCGCTGTCGCTGCTGGTGCTGGCCTTGCTCATGGCCTGGCGCAGCCTTAACGACAGCCACTGGCTGAACGAAGGCCTGCTTGGAGTGGTGATTGTCATCCTGTCCTGGCAGGGCTGGCGCGAGTGGCAGGCACTGCAGCGCACGGCCAGGGCTTACGAACTGGCAATGCAAGCCGCTTACGACGGTTTCTGGGAGTGGGATCCGCTGAGCAAGCGCTTGCAGGTAGGCACGCGCCTGCTGGAAATTCTCGGCTACAGCGAGGATTTCCTGCCCGACACGCATGCCTGGCTAGGCATCGTCCATCCCGACGACCGCGAACGCTACAACAACGCCGTAGCCGAACACCTCAAGGGACGGACCGATTTCTTCTACTGCGAATATCGCGTGCGCGCCAGCGACGGCAGCTTCCGCTGGGTCGGTTCCCGCGGCATCGCCGTGCGTGACCGCCAGGGCAAGGCTTACCAGATGGTCGGCTCGGTCAGCGACATTACCGAACGCCGGCGCTACCAGGAAAATCTCGAATATCTCGCCAGCCACGACAGCCTGACCGGCTTGCCCAACCGGCTGGAACTGGCACGTGAATTGCCGGCACTGATTGCCGCCAATCAGCGGGAGCAGAGCCTGCTGGCATTATTTTTCATTGACCTCGACCGTTTCAAGGACATCAACGATACGCTTGGCCACCGCGCCGGCGACCTCCTGCTGCAGGGCGTAGCCCAGCGCCTGGGGCAGTTGTTTGGCGAACGCTGCCGCCTCTTCCGTCATGGCGGCGACGAGTTCATCGCCTTGCTGCCCAATTGCAGCGATACGGCCAGCGCACTGCACTTTGGCGAAGACCTGCGCGAAGCGATCGCCCGTCCCTTCGCCGGACGCGGCAGCGACTTCTTCACCGCGGCAAGTATCGGCCTGAGCCTGTACCCGCTCGATGCCGACGATGCCGACATGCTGCTGCGCAATGCCGACACCGCAATGTATGCCGCCAAGGCGGCCGGCGGCAACGGGCTGCGGCAGTACCAGGCAGAAATGAATGCCCGCCTGCGCCAGCGTGTCGAGCTGGAAAGCGCCTTGCGCCAAGCCATTGCGCTCAATGAGCTGGAGCTGCACTTCCAGCCCAAGATCGCGTTGCTCGACCAGCGCCTGTGCGGCGCCGAGGCCTTGATCCGCTGGCGCCACGATGGACGCCTGATTCCACCCGACCAGTTCATCCCGGTAGCCGAAGATAGCGGCCTGATACTCGACATCGGCCACTGGGTCACCGCCCGCTGCCTGGAACACATCGGCGACTGGCGAACACGCTGCCCCAACGTACCGCCCATCGCGATCAATCTTTCACCACGTCAATTCTGGCGGCGGCAGCCGGCGCGCGAAATCCTGGCCCAGTTGGAGGCCAGCGGCCTGCCGGCCTCGGTACTGGAAGTGGAAGTCACCGAATCGCTGCTGGTAAACACCGACGGTGGAGCAACCGAGGAACTGGAAAGCCTGCGCGACGCCGGGATCAGTGTTGCGCTCGACGACTTCGGTACCGGTTATTCCTCGCTCTCCTACCTGCAGCGCCTGCCGATCGAGGTACTCAAGATCGACCGCGCCTTTGTCCACCCGCTCGAAGACATCGAGACAGCGGAAGGGCAGCGCACGGCTTCCCTCGTCGCCGCCATCGTTGCCATGGCACACAACCTGTCGCTGACCGTGGTTGCCGAAGGAGTGGAGACGAAAGGGCAATTGGCTGAACTGCAGCGCCTCGGCTGTGACATCGCCCAGGGTTATCTGTATAGCCGCCCACTACCGGCCGACGAGTTCTTCCGGCGCTTCCTGGCGGATGGCGCGGCACGGGAGCATTTTGGACAGGCCGACGATCAGGGATAGACGCGACACATGCCCGGGAGGGCCACCGGATCGGTGAGCCAGCCGAGCAAGCTAAAGAATGCCGCGAGCAGCAGCAGGTAAACGACCCGGCGGCTCGCCGCCGGGTGGCTTTGCCGCCATTGCCGCCATTGCCGCCATTGCCGCCATAAAGCCGGACAAGACGGACAAAGCATGTCTTACGCGCCTTCGCGAGCTGCGCGGCGGCGCTCGTTCTCGGTCAGGTAGCGCTTGCGCAGGCGGATCGACTTGGGTGTCAGCTCGACCAGTTCGTCATCGGCGATGAATTCGACGGCAGCTTCCAGACTGAGCTGGACCGGCGGCACCAGGCGCACGGCTTCGTCGGTACCGGAAGCGCGAACGTTGGTCAGCTGCTTGCCCTTGATCGGGTTTACGACCAGATCGTTGTCGCGACTATGGATACCGATGATCATGCCTTCGTACAGCTTGTCGCCCGGGCTGACGAACATCCGACCACGATCCTGCAGCTTCCACAGCGCGTAGGCGACGGCTTCGCCGTTATCCTGGGAAATCAGCACGCCGTTGCGGCGCTCGGCGACGCTGCCGTCCTTGACCGGGGCGTATTCGTCGAAGACGTGGCTCATCAGGCCGTTGCCACGGGTCAGGTTCATGAACTCGCCCTGAAAGCCGATCAGGCCACGGGCCGGGATGCGGTATTCGATACGGACGCGACCGCGACCGTCCGGCACCATGTCCTGCAATTCGCCCTTGCGCAGACCGAGGCTTTCCATGACCCCCCCCTGGGTGTCTTCCTCGACATCCACGGTCAACTGCTCGTACGGCTCACATTCCACGCCATTAATGGTCTTCTTGACCACGCGCGGGCGACCGACGGCCAGCTCGTAGCCTTCGCGGCGCATGTTTTCGAGCAGGATGCCGAGGTGCAGTTCGCCACGGCCGGCCACGTCGAAAATATCGCCGTTGGGAGTGTCATGGACGCGCAGCGCCATGTTGGTCAGCAGTTCCTTGTGCAGGCGGTCGCGGATCTGGCGGCTGGTGACGAACTTGCCTTCGGTACCGGCCAGCGGGCTGGTGTTGACCATGAACTGCATCGACAGGGTCGGCTCGTCGATCTTGAGCAGCGGCAAGGCTTCCGGCTGTTCCGGGTCGGTCACGGTACAGCCGAGCACCAGATCTTCGATGCCGGTGATCTGGACGATGTCGCCAGCCTGGCCTTCTTCCATTTCGATCTTGTTCAGCCCCTTGTAGCCGAAGACCTGGCCGATCTTGGCCTTGATCGGGGTGCGGTCGTGTTCGGCGGCTTCTTCTTCGGTGCCGAACATCACCATCACGTTCTGGCCGGTCTTGACGCGACCACGGATGATCTTGCCGACGCCGATACGGCCGACGTAGGAGGAGTAATCGAGGGCGGTGACCTGCAGTTGCAGCGGCGCGTCGACATCGGCGTCCGGCGCCGGGACGTGGCGCAGGATGGTGTCGAACAAGGGCTTCATGTTTTCGCGCGGCTGGTCGAGTTCCATCGCCGCCCAGCCATTGAGGCCGGAAGCGTAAACGATGGGGAAGTCGAGCTGCTCGTCGGTGGCGCCCAGCTTGTCGAAGAGGTCGAAAGTCAGGTTCACGGCGTTGTCCGGGTCGGCGCCGTCACGGTCGACCTTGTTGACCAGCACGATCGGGCGCAGGCCTTGGGCCAGCGCCTTCTTGGTCACGAAACGAGTTTGCGGCATCGGGCCTTCGGCGGCATCGACCAGCAGCACCACGCCATCAACCATGCCCAGCACGCGCTCGACTTCACCGCCGAAGTCGGCGTGGCCCGGGGTGTCGACGATGTTGATGTGAATACCTTCGTATTCGACGGCAGTGTTCTTGGAAAGGATGGTGATGCCGCGTTCCTTTTCCAGGTCGTTCGAGTCCATCACGCACTCGACCAGTTGCTGGTGGGCGGCGAAGGTACCGGATTGGCGGAGCAGTTGGTCAACCAGCGTGGTCTTGCCGTGGTCAACGTGGGCGATGATGGCGATATTGCGGATGGGGCGAACGGACATGGGAGTAGATTTAGCCAGAAAAATCAAAGGCTGGATTCTAACATCCCGTGTTGCAGCGCAACATCGAAGGACCGAGAAAAATTATCTTGAAAAAAGCAGTTTTAACGCAGATGACGCAGATCAGTTGCTGATGGCACGGATTTTCCGGCATTCTCGGCGCGTACAGAGTCTTGCCCGGCATGCACTTCGTGGAATGCCTTGGTCAGACCCTTGGAAAACCTGCGTTTATCGGTGAGATCAGCGCCTGGAGCAAGCCGGCCAGGATTATCGGATTGACACGGTCGACCGTAAAAACGGGGATTTTCCCAACCCTGCCAAGCAGGCCGGAAAAGTATCGCCAACGGGACATCCGCCCCGCCTGCCACCCGCGCCTCTTCGACCTGTCGGCATTGCCAGTTGGCGGTGAGCGGCCACCACAATGACATGGGGTTGACACTCTGCAATCCAGAGCAATAAACTCTGAATCACAGAGTAACTCCACCTCACCCCGCTCATGAACTCACCGCAACGACAACTTCAGGCGATTCACGCGATGCTCGCCTCCGGCCAGCGCAATCTGCGCATGGAGCGGCACACCCTGCTGCTGCTCGGGATTCCGGCCGGGCTACTGTTCGCCCTCTCCGAATCGATCTTCACCCCGGAGCAGATCCCCGACCTGCAACAGCGCGCGCTCTCCTGGCTGGCCCTGCTCGCCACCGTGATCGGGGCCATCGTCACGGTCGACTGGCACTGGACACGAAAAATCAAGGCGACCCGCGACGAAACCTGGAGCTTCATCCACCGCCAGGTGCTCAAGGTGATGTGGTTGCTGCTGGCGTTGGCCACCCTGACCACCTTTGCGATGTTCTTTTACGGCGGCGGCTACATGGTCTGCTCGGTCTGGCTGATCTTTGCCGGGCTCGGCCTCTACGTGCATGGCCTGTTCTCCGAAGAACTGCTCGAATGGGGCGGCGGCCTGATGATCGCCATCGGCATCGTCAGCCTGATCGCCGGCCTGCCTTACGAAAGCCTGCGCTGGCTGGCGACCTCGGTCTTCGCGCTCGGCCTGCCGCTGTTTGCGCTGCTGCTTGACCGCGGCCGCCACCGCCCGGCCTATGTGCGCCTGCTGCAGATCTGCGGCTGGCTGGCCGCCGTCGTGGTCCTGCCGCTGCTGATCGAGCAGCAAAGCCACTTGCGTACCCTGCCCGATGGCCCGCTGTTGACGCTGGCCGCGTTCCGCACCAACCCGCCGGCCGACGGCACCGCCATCGTCGCCCTGCCGGCCGGAACGCCGATCCCGGTCGAAGTCGAACTGGCCGGCGACCTGTTCGCCGGTAACGAACGGAAAACCCGGATGCCGCTGATCCTGCAGCAGCCGGTCGAACTCTTGCTGCGGCACGGCAAGCTGACCGGCGACGTGCGCTTTCCCGGAGAAAGCTGGCAGAACTCGCGACGCGCCCGCTGGGTGACGATTCCCTGGATCCGCGCCGAACTGACGCCGGAACACGGCCCGCGCATCCGCAGCCCGCTGATCGTCCAACTCCGCCCGGACGACCGCTAAGCCGCCCTTTTCACCGTACTTGCCCCGATTTTTTCAGCCCTCCCAGGAGTTCGCCATGCCCCGCTTCACCCATCCGTCGATCCCCGCCGCCATCGTCTGCGCCGCCCTGGTTTCGGGTTGCGCCAGCCTGAGCGCACCGACCCCCGAGGAAATCGCCCGCCTGCCGGTCGTCACCTATGGCGAGAAAGCCCCCGCCGACGGCGATTTCGTCCTCCGCTACCCGGCGGCCAGCCATTTGCCGATCGAAGTCAGCGTGCACGGCAACCTGCTGGCACAAAGCGACCGGGCGGAACTCAAGGTCCGGTTGAAGCAGGACGTCTATCTCTATCGCGACCAGCTCAGCTTCGACGGAAAAACCTGGAGCCGCGACAAAGAACGCGTCGGCGGCCGTTTCAGCATCAGCCTGCCCGGCTTCAAAAACAACCGGCCGGACGCCGTCAGTCCCGGCACGATGTCCGCCGAATTCAACCTCAAGTAAACGCATGGAAGAACTCGACCCCCTGCTGCACCAGCCGCTGCGCACGCAACTCGTGGCTTTTCTCGCCGGCGCCGGCGAGCAGACCTTCGGCGAGCTGAAACGTCAGTTGTCGGTTTCCGACGGCAACCTCGACGCCCATCTCAAGAAACTGCTCGCCGCCGGCTACCTCAGCGTACGCAAGGAACACGGCGGCAACCGCCCGCAGTCCTTCTTCGCACTGACGGCGGCGGGGCAGGCGGCACTGGCCGGCTACATCCGCGCCTTGCAGCAACTGCTCCCCCTTGCCGAGGCGCCCGAGCCCACCGGCTTGCCCGCCTACCGCAGCGGGCATGCCTGAAACGGCAGTGCGACGACTGGCCGGATCGCTGCTGCTGTCCGGCCTGTTGCATCTTGGCGCCGGATACTGGGCGATGGGACCAGCCGGCACGCCCGGCCACCTCTTGCCGGCACCGCTACGCGTCGAGCTCCGCCCGCCCGCGGAACCTTTGCCGTCCCTGCCCGACACTCGGGCAAGCATGCGCCCGCGCTCCGCGCCCGCCTCGCCAGCCCCCGTTCGTATCCGCCCTGTGGCCAACAACCGGAGCCCGCCGCCACTCGCTGCTGCTGTCAGATTGTCGCCGGCGAACGACGGCCCCCCCGCTGCCCGGGCCGATGCTGCGACACTGATCGAGCGCGGTACGGCGGCGTGGCGCGAAGAAATCCGCCAGGCCAGCGCCCGTACGGAACGCCAGCCGCGCCAGGCATTCGCCGCCAGGCCGGCCGACAACCGGCAAGACGACGGCCCGGAAGTCGAGCGACTGGCCGGCGACCTGGTCCGCGTCACCCTGCCCGGTGGCCGCCGCTACTGTCTGCAGGCGCCCGCCGAAACCCTGCGCCAGCAGATGCCGACGCCGCTGCTGGCGCTGCCATCGAACTGCCCGTGATTTTTGCCCCACAACCGCGGTCGACCGTGAAAATGGCAAAAAATGGACGCAAAAAAGCCGGGGACTCGCCCCGGCTTGGCTAGCTGACGCAAAGCGCGATCAAGCAGCCTTCTGTGCAGCGGTCGCAGCCTTCAGAGTGGCTTCGGTCGCGGCGGAAACGCTGGCTTCGGCAGCCTGGGCTACTTGCTTGGCGGCCTTGTTGATGCCGTCGAAGGTATCACCAGCCGACTTGATGGCAGATTTGACAGCAGCCACAGCGACTTCGGAACCGGCCGGTGCGGCGGCCAGTGCCTTTTCGACGATCTGCGAAACCTGGGCGTTGGCGGTCGCGACCTTGGCTTCGACTTCCTTGGCCAGCTTGCCCTTGGTCTCGGCAGCGATGTCGATCACCTTGCGCGAGTAGTCGATGCTCTTTTCCAGCGACGGGCCGGCCAGTTCCTTCTGCACCGCGACCAGCGCGTTCAGGTCCTTGGCGCCGATCAAGGCATTGAGGTTGGACAGCGACAGCTCGAAAGCCGAGCGGGCAGTTGCCATGTTCAAGAGGATCAGGCTTTCAAAGGCATCGAAAGCGGTATTGGCAAAAAAGAGGGTGAAATCGACGCCGTTCTTGGCGAATTCTTCGGGCTTGATCATGGTGTTTTCTCCTGGGGTTGGGATGAAGAAACTGCTTGCTTGATAGTGCCGAAAGCAAAATGTTGCATTGCAGCATGACCTCATTCTATTGATAACGAAAACATTGTCAAGAAAATTGATGCAGTGCAACAAAATATTCACCGAAGCGCAACGCAAGCCTCCGCAAGGGTCAGCCGGGAAAATGCCGGGAGGCTGGCCAGGCGGAGAAGCCCCACCGCTCGAAATTTCGACCGTCCACAGCATGAAAGAAAGACAGCGAAAAATAAGTAGCAGCGTGTTCAAAACCCCGCGCGCACCAGGATACGGGCCCATGCATGGCAGCAAGAAAGCGCCCGCCAAAAATACAGCGAGTGCGGCCAAGGCAGATGGCAAAAAACACGCAAAAAAATGGGCGCTTCCACTGGAGAAGAGCCCATTTTTACTTTTTCTGGCGCGCCCGGAGCGATTCGAACGCCCGACCCCTTGGTTCGTAGCCAAGTACTCTATCCAACTGAGCTACGGGCGCGCTGCAAGAAGGGCGCATTATAGGCAACGCAGTGTAGAATGCAAGCACTTTTCCCATTTTTCCTCAAGCTCACGCCATGGCCACTCGCATCGTTTCCATGCCCCGAACCCCGGAATGCTGGGAGAGCTGTGGCGCCTGCGCACAGGGGGAGGTGTTCATCCTCGATATTCAAGTCACCGTCGGCGACTGGCTGAACTACGACGAAACCATTCTCACCCTGGAAACCGGAAAAGTTGCACTCGACATTCCCTCGCCACTGGCAGGGCGCATCACCGCCCTGCACGTCATTCCCGGCGACCGCATCGCCGAAGGCGCAGCACTGCTGACACTGGAAACCGACTGAACCCGCCAGAGCAGCATCGAGCGGAAGATGCCAATGGCATATCGCCATGGGATTCAGGCACACCCAATCCGTCCGAGCGGACATTACACCTTGTCGAAAACGGGCATTACCATTTTTCTCTTACAACTTCGAAAATTCGTCTTGACTTTCTGAATTATTAGTCTATAATTCGCGGCTTTCGGAGAGGTGGATGAGCGGCTTAAGTCGCACGCCTGGAAAGCGTGTTCAGGATAATATCCTGACGGGGGTTCGAATCCCCCCCTCTCCGCCAGGACACTAAGAAAACCGCCTATCTGGGCGGTTTTTTTACGCCTACTCCCGCGTGCCTGCGCGGGTTCCTGGGTGTTCATATTTACTTCGCTGCGGTAGCAACTGGTCCCAGGACATGCCTATTCTCTCTCATGCCACGGTTTTCTCTGCAATTCGTCGCCAGTGAAAAGTGGCGAAGTTAATTCTACTTTGTCAGATTCGGCATCAGTTTGATGCCCCGAGGGTTTTGGCCTGATTTTCGTAAGCAGATTGCATGGCTTCAAGTCGTCGTCGATGGCGTTCTGTGATCATCTCCGCCATATCGTCGTCGGTTTTG
>NZ_JAKLLH010000004.1 GCF_023150235.1 Azonexus sp. | reverse complement strand
CGCAGTGAGATTAGCCGCTGTTTCCGCTTCGCCGTAGCTACCGGCAGGGCTGAACGCGACCCCTGCCCGGACCTGCAAGGGGCTATCCCACCGGTCAAGACCGAACACATGCCGTCGCTGACCACCCCCAAGGATGCCGCCGAACTGCTGCGTGCCATTGACGCCTTCCGGGGTACGTTTGTCGTCAAGTGCGCCCTGCTGCTGGCGCCGCTGCTGTTCGTTCGCCCCGGCGAGTTGAGAAAGGCTGAATGGTCGGGGTTCGACCTCGACAAAGGTGAATGGCGCTACCTGGTGACCAAGACCAAGACCGACCACCTGGTTCCACTGGCCACCCAAGCCGTTGCCCTCCTGCGGGAACTGCACGCCCTCACCGGGCATGGCCGTTACGTCTTCCCTGGGCGCGACCCGCAAAAGCCAATGAGCGATGCGGCAGTGAACGCCGCCCTGCGCCGCATGGGCTACGACACCAAAACCGAAATCACCGGCCACGGCTTCCGGGCAATGGCCCGCACCATCCTGCATGAAGAACTGCACATCAAGCCGGAAGTCATCGAGCACCAGTTGGCCCATAAAGTGCCGGACGCCCTGGGCGCCGCCTACAACCGGACCAAGTTCATCAAGGAACGGCAGGCAATGATGCAGCTATGGGCGGACTACCTGGGCAAGCTCAAGGCCGGCGCCGAAGTGATCACGCTGCATACGGCGGCATAACGAGTTTGCCGCGCCTAGCCCGACGGGGCGAAAACCGGGAACCCTTGCCCGGCTGGCGTGGTTTCTGATTCAAGGGCGATGCATGAAAGGGACGCTATGAAAAGACCTTGGGAAAACGATAGCTGTTCAATTCTCCAAGCTACTCACTCGATATATCACGTGCCAGTAGCAGCGGCACTTTGGTGCGGAGTACCAGCCAATCAAGTAACCGAAGAATTGAGCCGCGCATCCCCTGTTGGGCAGACTGCACTGGGCAGGGCGACGTTACGGCATCCCTATATTTCGTGCCTTGAGGTACGAATCCGGGCCATTCATGCGGCAATTGACGCGGGCAAACTGGATTCATGCAAAGAAGACGGCAACAAAGTCGACGGACACATCGCATATGAGCGCCGTCACGTCTACGGGGCTGATCTCAAGGAATGGGCCAAGGCAATTGTTCCAAACGAACGCCCCGCTTTTCTCTTTGACGAAATCGAGCGACAGGCCCACTCAACCATAACAACCAAGGTATACGAGGCCATGAAGGCCGAACGCGATGCGGCGCGGGCGGACGTGCAAAAGCTACGGACGGGTGCAGAAACCACAGGTTTTCAGATTGCCGCGATGGAAAAGCAGATTGTTGAACTGAACGCCAAGCTGAAAGCTGCTGATGTACCGGGCGACCGAGCTGAGACAACATATCTGAACATCATCGGGGCAATGCTGGCGCTAATGCTGGGCAAGTCGCCAAATGGGCAGGCGTATTCCGTTCTCGATAATCAATCCGCGATCATTGCCGCGTTACTCGGACACCATGAGGGCAAGCCCGGAATATCGGCACGGACGCTGGAGGATAAGTTTGCAGCGGCAAAGCGAAGCCTGGCCGCAGGCTGACATTTGCCGCAATTGCGGCCGGCATCTCCGCAACTGCGGTGATTCATCCACGGCGCGGCAATTTAATACGGCCTGTGCCGATTCATTCCGAATCGGTTTTTCTCAGCAATCGAGGAAAAAAACATGGCCGCAAGAAACGAAGCTGCAATCAAAGAAGCGAAGGAAATCCGTATCCTTCGGCGCAAGCAACTGGAAGACCGCACCGGGCTTTCCCGCTCGACCATCTACGCCCGCCTGAACCCGAAATCCCCAAGCTATGACCCGACATTTCCCAAGCCTATTGAGTTGGGCCACGGGATGAAAAATCCCCCCGTCGGGTGGCTGGAAAGCGAGGTTGAAAGCTGGCTGACCGCCCAAATTGAGATGAGCCGCAAGGCAGCTTGAGGGGGGCGGAAATGGGTGCTGACAAAAAGGGCCGCAACGGTGGCGACCGTGCGACCCCAATAACATCTGCTGAACGCCATCCTAAACCGCCCATCGTGACTGGGCAATGCAGGGAAGTGCTGAACCTGATCCGCCAGTATCAGCCTGTGCTGTCGTTCGTGCTGACGGCTGACCACGCCATCCCGGAGGCGGCTGCACGGGTGCATGACTTGCGTGCCAAGGGTTTCAACATCCGTACCCAGATCGTGCCGACTGTTGAATTCCGGGGCTGCATCCGGCGCAATGCTGCGCTGTACTCCCTGGGTTCGCCGGAATGGCCTGCGCCTGGCTTCTTTGCTGGCGAGGAAGGGGGAGGCATGAGCACCAATAATGGTGACCGGATGTCCGCCCCCCTGGAGGTGCGGCTGTGATGCGCGTCGATTCCCGCCTGAAACCGAGTCGGCATCAAATTCACGGGCGGGGCGCGTTCGACCGCCCCGAGTTTCTCCGGCAGGGTGCGCTGCAAATCCAGTTTCATGCGCCTGTTCGCTGGGAAAACATCCGACCGCCATTTCGCATTTCAGCGCAGCTTGAGGCCCCTATTATCGTTTGGGGCCGCGATGACCGCTGCTGGGCATTCCTTCATGACTTCGACGAGCGTGGCATTCGCCTGATTCTGGATGCTTGCCGGCAAGCGACACTCGAACGTCGCGGCCCTTATGCCAATCCGTTTTCAGGGGGGCGGTAAGCATGGCCAGATCGCGCAATATCAAGCCTGGTTTTTTCTATAATGAAACGCTGGCGGAGTGTTCGCCATTGACCCGCCTGCTGTTCGCCGGCCTGTGGTGCCTCGCTGATCGTTCCGGCCGCCTGGAGGATCGCCCGAAGCGCATCCGGGCCGAAATCTTGCCCTACGACGATGGTAACGTCGACGCCATGCTGGACGAGCTTCATCACGCCGGCTTCATCGACCGTTACCAGTTTGGCGAGCAGCGTTTCATTCAGGTGCTGAACTTTGAAAAGCACCAGAACCCACACCATCGGGAGGCGAAAAGCACGATACCCGAACCGTCCAAGAGTGGCGAAAGTACGGTACAAGAACAGGGCAAGCCTAGGGCTAGCCTAGGGCTTTCCCCAGACAAGCCCGGTACTAGCCCGGAACTGGCCGTGCTGATTCCTGATTCCCTTAACCTGATTCCTGATTCCGGATTCCCTAGTTCCGATGCTGGCGCATCGGTTGTCGCCAGCAATTCGCTGCCGACCTGCCCACACCGGGAAATCATTGCGATCTACAGCTCGACTCTTCCTGAACTATCGCAGCCTCGCATGTGGGAAGGAGCCAGGCAAACGAATCTTGCAGCACGTTGGCGCTGGGTGTTGGATGACCTGAAGAAAAAGGGCAAGCCACATGACCGTGAAGCAGGGCTTGCCTTCTTCCTTCGGATGTTCGAGTACATCGCCAAGTGCGATCTGCTGATGGGGCGGAACGATAGGGGATGGAGTTGCAGCCTGCCCTGGATAGTCGAGGCAAAGAACTTCGCCAAAATCATCGAAGGCAACTACGAGAACCGGGAGGCCGCATGAGCCCGACTGATCATTACCGCCTGCACAGCCCGGATTCCGAGCACTCCGTGCTGGGGGCGCTGCTGATACCTGGCGCAAATGCCGTCGACCGGATTGGCAACCTGAAGGCAGGGCACTTCTTCGTCGAGGCACACCGCCTGATATTCGCCGAAATCCTGACCATGGCTGCACAGGGGATTGCCGTCGATCCTGTGACCGTTGCCGAGCGCCTGGAGGCTGCCGGGCTGTCCGAGAAAACCGGGGGCCTGGCTTACCTGGGCGACTTGGTGAGCAACACGCCGTCAGCCGCCAACGTCGGGCGCTATGCTCAGGCCGTGGTCGACAAGGCCCTTGAGCGCGAACTGATTGCCGCTTCTGACCAGATTCAGGCGATTGCCTCCGGGATTGGGGCAACCAGGGAGAAGCTGGCCGCTGCCCAATCGGCGATCATGGCAATCACTGAGGCAGCCGAGCCACGCCGACCGCAGTTGATCCGTGAGGTATTGATTCGGGCCGTGGATGCCATCGAGCGCCGAGGATCGGGCCAAGACGTGGCGCTGCCGACCGGATTCACGGCGCTGGACACCTTGCTGTCCGGTGGCTTTCGGCGCGGAAACCTTGTCATCGTTGCCGGACGGCCCGGCATGGGGAAAACCGCTTTTGCAGGTGGTATCGCCCTCAATGCCGCATCTGCCGGCGTGCCAACCCTGTTCCTGTCGATGGAGATGGCGGATACCGAACTGGCCGACCGGATGATAGCCGCCGCTGGCCGCGTGCCGCTTGATGACATTCTGGCCGGGAACATGGCAGGCGATACCGGTGACCGCATCTTTGCCGGGACCGCCATGCTTCACGAATTGCCAATGGTGATCGACGAGCAGGGCGGGCTGTCGCTGCTCGAAATTGCCAGCAAGGCGCGGTCCGTCAAACGCCTGCACGGCTTGGGCCTGCTGGTCGTCGATTACATCCAACTGACAGCCGGTGACGGGAAAAACCGCAACAGCGAAATCGAAGTCATCACCCGCGGCCTGAAATCGCTGGCCAAGGAATTGCAGATTCCGGTGATTGCCCTTTCACAGCTTTCCCGCAAGTGCGAGGAACGGACAAACCGCCGCCCTCTGCCATCTGACTTGCGAGAGTCGGGCGCTATCGAGCAGGACGCCGACGTGATCCTGTTCGTCTATCGTGACGAGGTGTATTCACCGGACGGCCCGGATGCCGGCACGGCGGAAATCATCGTCGCCAAGAATCGGCAAGGGGCGACCGGCATGGCGCGGCTGGCCTACATCGCCAACCAGACCCGCTTTGCAACGCTGGCCCATGACTGGCGACCGGCTGCGGTCGACCGGCCATTTGCACAGAAAAAGCAGCGGGGGCTTGAGTGATGGGCGCACTCGAAAGCCTGGCGATTGCCAAAGCCAAGGCAGATGCACGGGGCAACTTTGAGCGGTTCATTGCTGGCCGGCATGCCGCTGGCTGGAGCGAAACGGACATCGCCGAATACCGGGAGTCCATCCGCGTGCTGATGGGCAATGACGATTCGGCAGCCCTGGGGCTGTTCCCGGTGGGCGCCTACGCCACAGCCGAGCAAGCACGGCAGGCAGCACGGGAATACTGGGTGGCGAACAGCCAGCCTGTGGCGTGATCTATCGCCAAGCAAAAACCGATAGCCAAAACAAAACGAAACGACCGCGCCAGTCGCGAACGCTGGCCGGGATTTAGCAAGATGCGATTTTCGCTGCGTATTGGGCCGACAGGAGGCGCGGGAATACCAACCCATAGGCCGCACCGAAAAAGCTTTTCCAAGAAGCGGGAAATAGCCTTGCTGGGGATTCTGGAGCCTATCGAGCGGCGACAATGGCGCAGAGATGGCGGAACTGTGAAGCTGCCCCACCATTTCGGGAGCACCTAAAAAGAGGCTGTCGGCAGCAAGGAGGGGGGTTGAGAAGTCTGGGGCCCTTGGGCGGGTAACCGCACAGGTTTCGCACGCGCAGAAAATTTCGCCCTATTCAAAAGGTAATCAAATGGCCCCTCCGGAATGAATGGCTAGCCGCCGGGGCCCCTGCGGGGTGCGAACGGTCCACGGGGTCGAAGAGCCGCAGCAGTCGGGAGACTATCGGGTTTCGCGCTTTGATTAATCAAACGTCGGCGTCGATTCGGCGAGCGTGCTATGCTGTTCGTACGGTGCTCGTAACACCAAGTAGCCAGCGGCAGCCCACCCCGTCAGCGTGGATTTTTTGCGCCTGTTGTTTTCTCAATGGGCAGATGCTCTATGTCGTGAGGCATAGGGGCACGTCTGGTTACGTGTTACGAACATCTGCCCACCCCCGCTCGTAACGGGGCTTCGAGACTCAACCAGGAGCAACCATGCAACACCCCACCCCCCAGCGGGCAGACCTGTCCGCCCTGCAAGCGATCCACGACCAAGCCGAGCAACGCCTTGCCCAAGCACGCCGGGCATTGTCGGCGGCTCAGTCCGAATACCAGAAGGCACAGAAGGACGAACGGGCTACCCTGCTCGCACTGGTTACGGCCAAGGAGGCGATGCAATGAGCGATAGCCGCACCCCTATCAATAGCCTGATTGATGAAGCATTGCGCCAATCGAAAAAGCTGCTCGGGCAACCGCATCACGACGGTTCATGCGGCTTTGCTCTTGGACGAACCCTGGCCGAAATCATTGCTCTGCGAAATTGCAGTGATACTTGCTGGATTCTGTTCGGGGCAGTCCGGTATTTGCTTGATGAAGGCAAAGACCACGGATCGGCAGAGGCCACGGCACGCCGGCAGATGGCTGAAGGATTTTTCCGGCAAATCGAGGAACTGCTTAAACAGGGCGGGACGGGGGGCTATGTATTTTCCAAAGGATCGAGGCGCAACGAAAAGCACATGTTGCTGAAAAAGATCATTGCTTGTCGTGAGGGAGCAAAGAACGGCGGGCTACTGTTCGAGCCATGGGCGCCGAGTGGTAAAGGTTTAGGCAAGGGTGCCGGCGCTTCGACGGGCTGTGCCTGACGAGACGCCCCCCGAGGTGGGGCGGATCGAGTGCGGCGGGATTACCAGGGTATGGGCTGGCGGCTGGTGCGCAGAGTGGTGCGCACGAAATCGCACCTGTTGCGCTGCGCACTTGCCGGACCTGCATCCATGATGATGGCCGTCGACCTGGCGCCTGCGTGGCGGGGTCCTTTGTGCCAGGTGAATGGCTGTGCCTGACGAGACGCCCCCCGAGGTGGGGCGGATCGAGTGCGGCGGGATAACTCAATGGGTGCCTCAAGGTCTGATGGCCATGCCAAAACAGGGGCAGCATTGCATTGCTGGGGGCATTTTTGGGGGCATGCCAGAAACAAAAGCAAAGCAAACAACGCAACGGCGGCATTTTCCAGGAGAAGTTTTATTCCCTCTCTCGGCACCAGACAGCATTCCGAAGCAGTACAAAGAAAGCCGGAAACCTAAGTAAAAACAAGGGTCCGGCTTTTTTATCGCCTCTCTTTTATCGCCTGATTCGCCCGATTCGGCGCCGTACGAGGACATTGCGGGAATCGGCCACCCGACCGGGATCCGGTAGGCAGGGTGAAGAAGCAGGCACTGGCTGACTCCCCGCATCCCCCTCTCGAATTCACTCCCTGCGAGCGCAGAAAATCAAAAGGCCCGTGCAGGAAACAGACACGGGCCTTTGGGGGAACTGCCTGCCCTCATCGAAATGGCTGAGGGCGTTTCGGCATCGAATGCCGTCAATGAATGCTAAGCAATTTTTTCAAAAGACACTGCGAAACGAAGCTGCCATAGAGTCTCCCAAAAAGGCAACGATACCGGGCGTCGCCGAATTCCAATCGTGCCTGCCGGGCTGCGCGCTGCCTCGAAGACACGACTTCAGGTTAGCAGGTATTTTCAAAAATACAATGGGTGACGACTTGATTGCGGGCAAACGACGAAATTCAAGAAGAGACCTTCGCCGTGTATCGCCCAAAGCCCCCCTCTCACCCCGGCAGCGGCACCGAACAGGGCGCTAAGCCAATGAATAATTGATCCTTGTTGGCGCATCCTGTATGCTGCGAGCCCCTGTCGCAACTTGCCGGATAGTCCGGCGATTGCTGCTGCTCACGGCCCTCCTTCCAGGGGCCGTTTTTGATTGACGCCCCCGGAATCGCACCATGTCGTTTGCCGTCGACGACTTCGACTTTGACCTCCCCCCTGAACTGATTGCCCAGCATCCAGCCAGCGAACGCCGTGGCAGCCGTTTATTGCATGTCCACGGTCAACAACTGACGGACCGACAATTTGCCGACCTCCCGGCCTATCTGCGTAGCGGCGACCTGCTGGTGTTCAACGACACCAAGGTGATCAAGGCACGCTTCTTCGGCCAGAAGGAAAGCGGTGGTCAGATCGAGGTGATGCTGGAGCGCATCGCGGATGATACCCACGCCATCGCCCAGATCCGTGCCAGCAAATCGCCCAAACCCGGCACCCGGCTGCATCTGGCCAATGCCTTCACCGTCTGCGTCACCGGCCGGGCCGGTGCCAGCGGCGAGTTTTTCGCACTGGAGCTGGTTGACCGTAAATACCCCGACGACAGTTTCTGGGAGTTGGCCGAACGCCACGGCAAACTGCCGTTACCGCCCTACATCGAACATCCCGCCGAGGGTGCCGACGAAACCCGCTACCAGACCGTCTATGCACGCAGCCCCGGTGCCGTTGCCGCCCCCACCGCCGGCCTGCACTTTGACGAGGCGATGCTCGCCCACCTGGACGAGCAGGACATCGGCACTGCCTTCCTGACCTTGCACGTCGGCGCCGGCACCTACCAGCCAGTACGGGTGAACAAGGTCGCCGAACACAAAATGCACAGCGAACGCTTTGAAATTTCCGCCGCCACCGCCGATGCCATTACGGCAACCCGTGCCGCTGGTGGCCGGGTGATCGCAGTCGGCACCACCAGCCTGCGCGCGCTCGAATCGGCGGGCAATCCCGACGGAACGGTGCGAGCCGGTGATGCCGAGACCAATATTTTCATCACCCCCGGCTACCGCTTCCAGGTAGTTGACCGCATGATCACCAATTTCCACCTGCCGAAATCGACGTTGATGATGCTGGTTTCGGCCTTTGCCGGCTACGACACGATCCGCGCCGCCTACGCGCACGCCATCGCCGCACGCTACCGCTTCTTCAGCTACGGCGACGCGATGCTGCTGGAAAAGAACCAGGATTAAGCCCATGCTGCGATTTGAACTCCTGAAGACCGACGGCGCCGCCCGCCGCGGCACGCTGACGCTGAACCACGGCGTCGTCCAGACCCCGGTCTTCATGCCGGTCGGCACTTACGGCACAGTCAAAGCGATGACACCGCAGGCGCTGAACGACATCGGCGCGCAGATTTGCCTCGGCAACACCTTCCATCTCTGGCTACGCCCCGGCCTCGACGTGATCACGGCACACAAAGGCCTGCACGACTTCATGGGTTGGCAAAAACCGATCCTGACCGACTCCGGCGGCTTTCAGGTGTTCTCGCTCGGTGCCCTGCGCAAGATCACCGAGGAAGGCGTCAAGTTCAGCTCGCCGATTGACGGCGCCAAGCTGTTCCTGTCGCCGGAAATCTCGATGCAGATCCAGCACGTGCTGAACTCCGACATCGCGATGATCTTCGACGAATGCACGCCTTACCCGGCAACGCGCGACGAAGCGGCCAAGTCGATGCGCTTGTCGATGCGCTGGGCGCGCCGCTCGCGCGACGAATTCGACCGCCTGGAAAACCCGAACGCGCTGTTCGGTATCGTTCAGGGCGGGATGTACGAAGACCTGCGCGACGAATCGCTGGCCGGCCTCGACGACATCGGTTTCCACGGCATGGCGATCGGCGGCCTCTCGGTCGGCGAACCCAAGGAGGACATGCAGCGCATCTTGGCCCACACCGCCCCGCGCCTGCCGGCGCACAAACCGCGCTACCTGATGGGCGTCGGCACCCCGGAAGATCTGGTGCATTCGGTCAAAGCCGGAATCGACATGTTCGACTGCGTGATGCCGACCCGCAACGCGCGCAATGGCCACCTGTTCACCCGCTTCGGCGACATCAAGATCAAGAACGCCCGACACAAGACCGACACCGGCCCGCTCGATCCATCCTGCACCTGCTATACCTGCCAGAACTTCAGCCGCGCCTACTTGCATCACCTCTTCCGTGCCGGCGAAATCCTCGGCAGCATGCTCAACACCATTCACAACCTGCATTTCTACCAGACGATCATGGCTGAAATGCGGGCTGCAATCGAAGCAGAAAGGCTGGTCGACTGGTCACGGCAGTTCGCCCATGACCGGTCGAGCGAAGAACGCTGCTAGAATCACCCGTTTCGTTTTATCTAGTTCCCTGGAGTAACCACCATGATTAGTCTTGCCCACGCCCAGACGGCCGGCGCCGCAGCCGACCCGACCGGCGGCCTGATGCAGATGCTGCCGATGATCCTGATGTTCGTCGTGCTCTGGTTCCTGATGATTCGTCCGCAGATGAAGAAAGCCAAGGAGCACAAGGCGCTGATCGAAGCCCTGGCCAAGGGTGACGAGGTCGTTACCCAGGGTGGCCTGGTCGGCAAGATCGTCAAGGTTGGCGACTCCTACGTCACCGTCGAGATCGCCGAAGGCACCGAAGTGGTCGTACAAAAACCGGCCATCGGCCTGGTTCTGCCCAAGGGCACGCTGAAGAGCCTGTAATTTCTTCCCCAGAAGGCGGCCGCGGCCGCCTTTGTCGCTTTAGAGCCACCATGAATCGCTACCCCCTGTGGAAGTACCTCACCGTTGCCATTGCGCTGGTGCTGGGCTTCATCTACACCCTGCCCAATTTCTTTGGCGAATCGCCGGCCGTGCAGGTTTCGAGCGCCAAGGCCACGATCAAGGTCGATGACAAGGCGCGCGCCCGCGTCGAGGAGACGCTCAAGAGCGCCGCCATCGGTCACGACGGCATCGTTCTCGACAGCGTCGGCGTCAAGGCCCGCTTCAAGGACACCGATACCCAGTTGAAGGCCAAGGATCTGCTGGAAAAAACCTTCAACCCGGATGTCGCCGATCCGCAATACGTCGTTGCGCTCAACCTGCTGTCGGCCTCGCCGCAGTGGCTGACCAACCTGCACGCACTGCCGATGTACCTTGGCCTCGACCTGCGCGGTGGCGTGCACTTCCTGCTGCAAGTGGACATGAAGGGCGCGCTGACCAAGCGCCTCGACGCCACCGCCGGCGATCTGCGCACTACCCTGCGCGACAAGAATGTTCGTCACGCCGGCCTGTCGCGCGAAGGCGAGCGCCTGGTCGTCCGCTTCCGCGATGCGGAAACCCGCAGCAAGGCCAGGAACGCGATTACCGATGCGCAACCCGACCTGCAACTGGGCGAACAGGGCGAAGGCAGCGACCTCAAGCTGGTCGCGACACTGAAGCCGGAAGCGCAAAAAAAGATCGGAGAATTCGCGCTCAAGCAGAACATCACCACCCTGCACAACCGGATCAACGAACTCGGCGTTGCCGAGCCGGTGATCCAGCAACAAGGCGCCGACCGCATCGTCGTCCAGTTGCCGGGCGTGCAGGACACGGCCAAGGCCAAGGACATCCTCGGCCGTACCGCGACCCTGGAAATCCGCATGGTCGACGATTCGCCCGGCGGCCTCGATGCGGCGTTGGCCGGCAACGCGCCGTTCGGCACCGAGGTGTATAACGAACGCGGTGGCCAGCCGCTGCTGGTCAAGAAGCAGGTAGTCCTGACCGGCGACCGACTGACCGATGCCCAGCCAGGCTTCGACAACCAGACCCAGGAACCGGCCGTACACCTGACGCTGGACTCTGCCGGTGCCCGGATTTTCCGCGACGTCACGCGGGAAAATGTCGGCAAGCGAATGGCTATTCTGCTGATCGAAAAGGGTAAGGGCGAAGTCGTCACCGCCCCGGTGATCCGTACCGAAATCGGCGGTGGCCGGGTGCAGATCTCCGGTCGCATGAGCACCAGCGAAGCCAACGATACCGCGCTCCTGCTGCGCGCCGGTTCGCTCGCCGCGCCGATGGACATCGTCGAGGAACGCACCATCGGCCCGTCGCTCGGCGCCGAGAACATCAAGAAGGGCTTCCAATCGACGATGTGGGGTTTTGCCGCCATCGCCCTGTTCATGCTCGTCTATTACCAGATTTTTGGCCTGATCTCGGCGCTGGCCCTGGCCGCCAACCTGCTTTTTCTGGTCGCGCTCCTGTCGCTGTTGCAGGCGACGCTGACCCTGCCCGGTATCGCGGCCATTGCGCTGACCCTGGGCATGGCGATCGACGCCAACGTGCTGATCAACGAACGTATCCGCGAGGAACTGCGCGTCGGCATGCCGCCACAGGCCGCCATCGCCGAGGGTTACGAGCGGGCCTTCGGGACCATTCTCGACTCCAACATCACCACCCTGATCGCCGGCCTGGCCCTGCTGCTGTTCGGCTCCGGCCCGGTGCGCGGCTTCGCGGTGGTGCACTGTCTCGGCATCCTGACCTCGATCTTTTCGTCCATCGTCGTCTCGCGCGCGCTGGTTAACCTGATCTACGGCCGCCAGAAAAAGCTGACCAAGGTCGCGATCGGGCAAATCTGGAAGCCGGGCAACTCTGCCACGGTCAACGCCGAAAAATAAGGAAAAAGCATCATGGAATTTTTTCGGATCAAGAACGACATCCCCTTCATGCGCCATGCGCTGAAGTTCAACATCATTTCGCTGCTCACCTTCCTGCTCGCGGTCTTCTTCCTGTTCGCCAAGGGCCTGCACCTGTCGGTCGAATTCACCGGCGGCACGCTGATCGAAGTCCGCTACGAGCAGGCCGCCGACCTGGAAAAGATCCGCGGCGCGCTAGGCAAGGCCGGCTTCACCGACTATGCAGTACAAAATTTCGGTTCGTCGCAGGACGTGATGATCCGTCTGCCGCTCAAGGCCGAGCAAAAGGCCGACCAGATTGGTGAACAGGTGATGAACGCATTGGCCAGCGAGGCCCCTGGCGGCAAGCAGCAGCGGGTCGAGTTCGTCGGCCCGCAGGTCGGCAAGGAACTGGCCGAAAATGGCGCGATGGCGCTGCTGGTGGTGATCGTCGGCATCGTCATCTACCTCGCCTTCCGCTTTGAATGGCGCTTCTCGGTCTCGGCGATCATCGCCAACCTGCACGACGTGATCATCATCCTCGGCTTCTTCGCCGCCTTCCAGTGGGAATTCTCGCTCTCGGTGCTGGCGGCGGTGCTCGCCGTGCTCGGCTATTCGGTCAACGAATCGGTGGTGGTCTTCGACCGGGTACGCGAAACCTTCAAGAAGACTCGCGGCCTGACCACGCCGCAAGTGCTCGACCATGCGATCACCAGCACCATCAGCCGGACGATCATCACCCACGGCAGCACCCAGCTGATGGTCCTGTCGATGCTGGTCTTCGGCGGCGAGACGCTGTATTACTTCTCGCTGGCACTGACCATCGGCATCTGCTTCGGGATTTACTCGTCGGTACTGGTCGCCAGCCCGCTGGTGATGTGGCTGGGGGTTTCGCGCGAGCAGTTCATCGCCAAGCAGAAAAAGACCATCGAAGGCATGACCGACGACGGCGCCTGCGTCTGAGAGCCCGTGCAATATTTGTTCACACCCAAATAATTCACAAGCTCCGAGCGCTTGCGCCCGATCCGGCGGGAAGTGTTCTTGTCACGGTCAACGACGCAGAAAGACCAAAAAGCCACCAGGGCGAAATGAACACCCCGGTGGCTTTTTCCATCGCCACCAGCTTTTTTCTCTCCCCTGTACGGAGTGTGCTACCCCTTATCGTGGCGGAAGCTACCGCCCCACATGGCCAGCAGCAGGAACAAGGCGGCCAGCGCCAGCGCCGGCAGGTTGCCGTAGCGGACGTAGGGCGTCAGCCCTTGCTGCGGCTGCACCTCGCCGCGCAGCGCGGCGGTGGTGAAGGGCGGCAGTTGCGCCGCGACTTCGCCGTGCGGCGTGATGATCGCAGTCATCCCGGTATTGGTCGCCCGCAGCATCGGGCGGCTGCTTTCCAACGCGCGCATCCGCGCGATCTGCAAGTGCTGCGGCTGCGCCAGCGAGTCGCCGAACCAGGCGGTATTCGACAGGTTGGCGAGGATGCCGGCCTGCGGCACGGCGGCGATGATTTCCTCGCCGAAAGCGTCTTCGTAGCAGATGTTGAGCGCCACCTGCGTCCCGGCGACCTGCAGTGGCGCCTGCCGCGCGTCGCCGCGCCCGAAGGCCGACATCGGGATGTTGGCCTGGGCCATGAACCAGGCGAAGCCGGCAGGAATGAACTCGCCGAAGGGCACCAGGTGCTGCTTGCTGTAAATCTGCGTCGGCGAACTGCCGAAGCTGATCGCGCTGTTGCGGTAGTCGCTACGGTCACCGCTGATGCTGCCGACGATCAGGTCGCCTTGCTGGCGGCGGGCGAGTTGGCCGAACCGTTCGAGATATTCGGGCGGTACGTGGTCGATGAAGGCCGGGATTGCGGTTTCCGGCAGCAGCGTCAGTTGCGCCGGGTGGTCGGCAGTGAGTCGCGTGTACAGGTTCAGGGTTTCGGCAAAGCGCTCGGGGCGGAACTTCATTTCCTGCGCAACGTTGCCTTGCAGCAGCGCGACGCTGAGCGGCGGGCCGGCGGCTTCGCTCCATTCGACCTGGCGCAGGCCGGCGCCGCCGGCGAGCAGGAGCGCGAGCAGCAGCGGGCCGCGTCTTTGCGTCAGCAGTGCGGCACTCAGCGCGAGCAGCAACGACAGGCCGTAGACACCGAGCAACGGCGCGTAGCCGGCGAGCGGGCTGGGCGGAGTCTGGCTATAGCCGAGCGCGAGCCAGGGAAAACCGGTGAAAATCCAGCCGCGCAGCCAGTCGACCGTGGTCAGCAGGCCGGCGAAGAGCAGCGCCTGCCGCCAGGCGGTGGCCGGCAGCCAGCGCCGGAACAGGTAGGCAGCCAGTGCCGGGTAGAGCGCCAGGAAGAGGCAGAAGAGCAGCGCCGCCAGGCCCGCCAGCCAGGCCGGCATGCCGCCGAAGACCGAGAGGCTGACATAGACCCAGGAAACCCCGGCGAGAAACAGCCCGCAGCCGAAGGCCCAGCCGCTGAGCGCGGCCTGGCGGGCGCTTGGTGCGCCGCGCAGGAGGAGGAAGAGCAGGGCCAGCGTCAGCGCCGGCAGCCAGAACCAGGCCAGCGGCGCGAAACCGGCCACCGTCAGCGCACCCGCGACCAGCGCCAGGAAATGGCGGCCGGCCGGGGTCTGGAGCCGGGTGGGCAGAATCGGGGGCAAGGTCACCGCGGAAAAGCGCTCAGACGTCTTCGCTGCGCGGGTTGCGATTTTCCTGCGGCGGGTTGACCAGCAGCGTATACAGCCGCCGGCTGTCGGCGCGCAGCACCTGGAAACGCAGGCCGTCGATGTCGACCACCTCGTTGCGCTTGGGTAGGCGACCGAGTTGGCGCAGGACCAGGCCGCCGACGGTGTCGAATTCCTCGTCGGAGAACTGGGTGTGGAAGGCGGCGTTGAAATCCTCGATTTCGGTCCGCGCCTTGACCCGGTAGCGGCCGGTCGAGTCGAGCCGGATATTGTCGTGGGCCTCGTCGAAGTCGTATTCGTCCTCGATGTCGCCGACGATTTGTTCAAGCACGTCCTCGATGGTGACCAGACCGGCGACGCCACCGTATTCGTTGACCACGATTGCCATGTGGTTGCGCGAGGCGCGGAATTCGCGCAGCAGTACGTTGAGGCGCTTGGATTCGGGGATGAACACCGCCGGGCGCAGCCAGTCGCGGAGGTCGAAATCCTTTTCGGTCTGCAGGCGGAGCAGGTCCTTGGCGAGCAGGATGCCGAGGATTTTGTCGCGGTCGCCGTCGATCACCGGGAAGCGGGAGTGAGCGGCTTCGATCACGGTGGGGACGATTTCGTCGAGCGGGTCGTCGACATCGATCACGTCCATCTGGGCTCGCGGGATCATCACGTCGGTGACGCGGGTGTCGGCGGCGGCGAGGGCGCCTTCGATGATGGTCAGCGCGTCGGCGTCCATCAGGTTGCGCTCGTAGGCCGAGTGCAGGATGTCGAGAAGCTGTTCGCGATCTTCGGGTTCGCGTAGCAGCAGGGAGGTCAGGCGTTCGATGAATCCGGGTTTACTGTCGCTGTCCATGAGGGGGGCGGAAAATGAAAGGTCGGGTGCGGGGCTCAGGCATCCTGCTTGTCGGCGGCATAGGGGTCGGGGTAGCCCAGGGTTGCCAGGATGCGTGTTTCTTCCGCTTCCATCGCTTCCGCTTCGGCGTCTTCCTCGTGGTCCCAGCCCTGCAAATGCAGCATACCATGCACCGTCAGATGCGCGTAATGCGCCTCCGGCGGCTTGTTTTGCTCCGTGGCTTCGCGGGCGACGACGCTCGGGCAGATGACCAGGTCGCCCATGATTACCGGCTCGTATTCGTAGGGAAAGGAGAGCACGTTGGTCGCGTAATCCTTGCTCCGGTACTCGCGGTTGAGTTCCTGGCCTTCGTCGGCATCGACCAGGCGGATGGTTACCTGGCCGCCGCCTTCCAGCGCCGCGCGCGCCCAGCGCACGAAATCGGTCCGCAAGGGTAGGCCCTCGCGGTTACAGGCATATTGCACGGACAGGTTAAGCCGCTTGCTGGCGTTTTTCATAGGCGTCGACGATGCGGGCAACCAGTGGGTGGCGCACCACATCTTCCTTCTTGAATTGGGTAAAGGCGATGCCACGCACGTCGGAGAGCACCTCGATGGCTTCCTTGAGGCCGCTTTTCTGGCCCTTGGGCAGGTCGATCTGGGTGATGTCGCCGGTGACCACGGCCTTGGCGCCGATGCCGATGCGGGTGAGGAACATCTTCATCTGCTCGGGCGTGGTGTTCTGCGCTTCGTCGAGGATGATGAAGGCGTGGTTGAGCGTGCGGCCGCGCATGAAGGCCAGCGGTGCGATCTCGATGGCGCGTTTTTCGTAGAGCTTGGCGACGCGGTCGGCGCCCATCAGGTCGTAGAGCGCATCGTAAAGCGGGCGGAGATACGGGTCGATCTTCTGCGTCAGGTCGCCGGGCAGGAAGCCGAGGCGTTCGCCGGCTTCGACTGCCGGCCGGGTCAGGATGATGCGCTGGACCAGGTCGCGCTCGAAGGCGTCGACGGCGCTGGCGACGGCGAGATAGGTCTTGCCGGTGCCGGCCGGGCCGATGCCGAAGGTGATGTCGTGTTCCTGGATATGCTTGAGGTACTCGACCTGGCGCGGCGTGCGGCCGTGCAGTTCGGCCTTGCGAGTGACCAGTTGCGGCCCGTCGCTGACGCCGCTAGGGCTGGCGATGCGGCGTACCGGGGCGTTGAGCAGCTCGATCAGGCCAAGCTGGATTTCGTCGATGCTCAGCGGGGTTTGCGCCAGGGCGTAAAAGTGGCGCAGCGCATCCACGGTCAACTGGGCTTTTTCGCCCAAAACCGAGAAGCGCTCGTTGCGGCGGCGGATGATCACGTCGAAGCCGGTTTCGATCTGCCGGATATTTTCATCGAGCGGCCCGCACAGGTTGGCGAGCAGGATGTTGTCGACCGGCGCGAGAGCGATCTCGACCGGCTTCGATTTCGGGGCCGGGCGGGTGCCGGCCTGCGGCTTGGCGGCCTTAGTCTTCGCGGATGACAATTTCGCCTCGCAGACTGTGCGCCAGCGCCGATGTGATGCGGACGTCGACGAAGGTGTTGATCAGGCGCGCGCTGTTGGCAGACCCGCCCACGAAATTGACCACTCGGTTGTTGTCGGTGCGGCCGGCGAGTTCGTTGGCGTCCTTTTTCGACAAGCCTTCGACCAGCACCCGCTGGATGCTGCCGACCATCGCCTGGCTGATCACCTGCGCCTGTTCCTCGATCCGCTTTTGCAGGCGGGTCAGGCGCGCCGACTTGACCTCGGGCGGGGTGTTGTCGTCCAGTTCCAGCGCCGGCGTGCCGGGACGCGGACTGTAGATGAAGGAGAACGAGGTGTCGAAACCGACCTCGTCGATCAGCTTCATCGTCTTTTCAAAATCATCGTCGGTCTCGCCGGGGAAGCCGACGATGAAGTCCGACGACAGGGAAATATCCGGTCGCGCCGCGCGCAGCTTGCGGATGATCGACTTGTATTCGAGCGCGGTGTAGCCGCGCTTCATTGCCGCCAGCACGCGGTCGGAGCCAGCCTGCACCGGCAGGTGCAGATGCGAAACCAGCTTCGGCACCTTGAGATAGGTATCGAACAGGCGCTGGGTCATTTCGCGCGGGTGCGAGGTGGTGTAGCGGATGCGTTCGATCCCCGGCACTTCGGCGATGTACTCGATCAGCAGCGCCAGGTCGGCCTTCTCGTCGGTGCCTTCCATGTCGCCGCGGTAGGCGTTCACATTCTGGCCGAGCAGCGTCACTTCGCCGACGCCGTTGGCCGCCAGGTCGGCAACCTCGGTCAGGACATCGTTGAACGGGCGCGACACTTCGCCGCCGCGGGTGTAAGGAACGATGCAGAAGGTGCAGAACTTGGAGCAGCCTTCCATGATCGAGACGAAGGCCGAGGCGCCTTTAACCTCGGACGGCGGCATCGCATCGAATTTCTCGATCTCGGGGAAGGAGACGTCGACCGCCGCCTTGCCCTTTTCCTTGCGCTCGGCGATTAGCTGCGGCAGGCGGTGCAGCGTCTGCGGCCCAAACACCACGTCGACATACGGCGCCCGCGAAACGATGGCATCCCCTTCCTGGCTGGCGACGCAACCACCGACGCCAATCACCAGGTTCGGATTCTTCTGCTTCAGGTGCTTGACCCGGCCGAGATCGTGGAACACCTTCTCCTGCGCCTTTTCGCGCACCGAGCAGGTATTGAACAGAATGATGTCGGCCTCTTCAGGATTGTCGGTCTTGACGACGCCTTCGGCGGCATTGAGCACATCGGCCATCTTGTCCGAATCGTACTCGTTCATCTGGCACCCGAAAGTGCGGATGAATAGTTTCTTGGGCATGGAGATACTTCGCGTAAAACGGGTTGCGATCAAAGGTGCGGGCAGAGGCAACCGACGATCAAAGAAAGTTCGCGATTATACTCCAGCAAAAAAAGGGTTGACCGAGGAAAACCCGCTGTCTATAATTCGCGCCCTCGACATCGCGTGGTGATGTAGCTCAGACGGTTAGAGCGATGGATTCATAACCCATAGGTCGGCAGTTCGATTCTGCCCATCACCACCAACAGATTCAAAGACTTAGCCTCGGATAACCTCCGGGGCTTTTTCTTTTCAGCGTACCATGCAAGAACTTTGCAAGAGAATTTGGTCGATGTAATACTGAGCCGCATACATACCCCAATTGCGAAACCACTCTACATCCGGCATTGCGTTTGACAGGGGTAATCCGTACCAACACTTCATCTCTTCTGCAATATGCCGCCTGGTGGTCACACGACATCTTCCATCAGTCTTTTTAGTTCGGCTGCCCTGGCGCAAGTAACAAGGCCGGGCCGAAAAATCGGCAGGTGCATGGCGGCATCACTCGACCGTAGACGACTCCCCATCACTTGACATACACCGGCTGTTTTCTGACCGCCAGACGTCTGATCCACATCAAATCCTCCAGCAGTTTCAGAGAAGTTACCATGGCGGTATCGAAAATACAGGCCAGCTCACAGGGAAAAAGCGATGAAGATATGGGTGGATGCTGACGCCTGCCCGGTGGCGATCAAGGAAATTCTCTATCGAGTCGCCAACCGTACCGGGATTGAACTGACGCTGATTGCCAATCAGATGTTGCGTGTTCCGCCTTCACCGTGGATCAAGGCTTTACAGGTCCCTTCCGGCTTCGACGTGGCCGATCAGCGCATCGTGCAAGAGGCTGCAGCGGGTGACGTAGTGGTGACCGCCGATGTGCCACTTGCGGCCCTGGTTGTTGCCAAAGGGGCGTGGGTGATCGATCCGCGCGGCGAATTACTGGACAAGGGCAATATCCAGGAACGGCTGAGCATGCGCAATTTCATGGAAAGCCTGCGTAACAGCGGTGTTGACACAGGAGGGCCTTCGGCACTGTCAACGGCGGACAAGCAGGCGTTCGCCAATCAGCTGGATCGTTTGCTGGTCAAAATCAGGCCAATCCGCTCCTGATATCGCCATGACGCACCGCGCAGTATATTCAGGGTTGATTTTCGAGGCACCACTACCGACATGAAGACATTGAACTTTGTTTCGCGACCGCATCTGGCGACGATGGAAACGACCATTTTCACCGTGATGTCCAAGCTCGCCGCCGATTGCGGCGCGGTGAACCTGTCGCAGGGCTTTCCCGATTTCCAGGCCGAGCCGGCGCTGTTCGACGCCGTGCATCGCCACATGCTCGCCGGCCGCAACCAGTACGCACCGCTGGCCGGCATGCCCGAGCTGCGCACCGCCGTCGCGGCCAAGATCGAGGCGCTGTACGGCGCCCGCTACGATGTCGACAGCGAAATCACCGTCACCGCCGGCGCGACCCAGGCCTTGTTCACCGCGATTGCCGCGCTGGTCCGGCCCGACGACGAGGTGATCGTCTTCGACCCGGTCTATGACTCTTACGTACCGGCGATCGAAACCGTCGGCGGCAAGGCGGTGCATGCCCACCTGCGCTTTCCCGATTACGCGCCGGACTGGGACGAAGTCACGGCGCTGATCACCCCGCGCACGCGGATGATCATCGTCAATACGCCGCACAACCCGACCGGCAGCCTGTTATCCACGGTCGACCGGCAAAAACTGGCCAATTTGCTGCGTGGCACCGACATCGTCGTGCTCGCCGACGAGGTCTATGAACACATCGTCTTCGACGGCGCCGAACACGCCAGCTTCTGCGCCGACCCGGAGCTGGCAGCGCGCAGCCTGGTGGTGTCGAGCTTCGGCAAGACCTATCACATCACCGGCTGGAAAATCGGCACCATCGTCGGCCCGGCGGCGCTGATGGCCGAGTTCCGCAAGGTGCACCAGTTCAACGTGTTCACCGTCCATACCCCGTCGCAGCTGGCGCTCGCCGAATACATGCAGGAGCCGGCGCGCCACCTCGGGCTGGCGGCTTTCTACCAGCAGAAGCGCGAGTTCTTCCGACAACTGCTGGCCGAGACGCCGTTCGAGCTGCTGCCCTGTCGCGGCACTTATTTCCAGCTCGCCGGCTACCGGCGGATTTCCGATCTGCCCGACCGCGAATTCGCCGAATGGCTGACCCGCGAAATCGGCGTTGCGGTGATCCCGATTTCGGTCTTCCACCACGACGGCCGCGACGACCGCGTCGTCCGCTTCTGCTTCGCCAAGCAGGAAGCGACCCTGCTCGCCGCCCACGAGCGGCTGCGTAAGCTGGGCGGTTGAGGCGGGCCGTGGCAGCCGCGACGGGTGAATGAAAAAGGGAAGCCGCTGCGGCTTCCCTTTTTTGTCGGCGGTTTTTGCCGCCGGCGTCGGTCGACCGTGGTGACCGGCCGGACTTAAACGCTACGCCCGACGTAGAGCAGCAGGCCCATGCCGATGGCGCCGAGCAGCAGATAGAGCTTCCACGGCGTCTTTTTCTCGGCGTAGGGGTCGGATAGTGCGCGTTCGGCGCCGTCGGGCAGGCGCGCGGTCTGGGTCAGCGCGGTGCCGAAGGGGAGGTTGATGCGGGCGCGGGTATTCACCGCCCAGCCGTTGGCGTCGAGGATCGGGCCGAGGTTGCGGTTGCGCAGCTTGAAGAAGGCCATCGCCATCGCCGGGCCGGAAATCATCAACATCAGCCCGGCCAGCGCCAGCGGCATCTGCCAGGCCTTGAGCCCGAGGAAGCCGGTAACCACCGAGGCCAGCGCGGTGCCGATGGCGCCAAGGGCGAGCCCGACGGCGGCGAAGATGCCGGCGAACTTGCCGGCGTCGAACGGCGTCGGTGCCGGGGCGGCCGGCTTGGCGCCGCTCTCCACTTTCTTGCCGGCATCGGCGACGGCGTTGGCGGCGAGGTCGTCGGCGGCCTTGGCACGGGCCGAGGCGAGTTTCTGGGCCTGTTCGGCGACCAGCCGCACGATCTTCTTGTACGGCGACCAGAAGGCCTGGCGGATGCTGATCGGGTGCTCGACGATCTTGACGATGCTCGCATCCCAGTCACGGCCGTCGCGGTCGTAGAAGACGCCGTTGCGGCCGACCATCAGCTGGTCGGAATCGCCGGCAGTGAAGGCGGCAGCGACGGTCATCTTGTCGCCGCCGCGGACGCAGTCGCAGTAGGCGAGATAGACGCCGGAGAGCCCGGCCAGTGCGGCGTGCTTGCCGGCGTCGAGAACCTTGACCGTGAGTTCGCAGCTGCGGCCGTCGAGGTAGAGGGTGCCGGCCTGGAACACGGCGCGGTCGCGGCGGGTGTAGAAGTCGGTGAAGGCGGCGAAGTTGTTGGCCAATTGCGCCAGGTCGCGGGTATAGCGGACCAGCCGGTCGACGTCGGCAATCGCTTCGGCTTCGCCAGCCAGCGCCGCGTCACGGGCGATCAGCGCAGCCAGGCGGGCGGCGTGGTCGCTGGCAAGCAGCGTGTCGAGGCGTTCCGGGGCCAGCGTTTCCAGCGCCGATACTGGCTTGGCGGCGAGCCATTCGCCATAGGCGGCGAGTTGCCCGCGCAGTTGCTGCCATTCGGCGTCGGAGAGTTGTTCGCGGGCGCCGAGCAGCGGGGTCACGGCCGCGTCGCGCAGGGTGGCGATGGCGGCGGCCCAGGCCGGGTTGAGGCCTGCGGTCAAGGGCAGCGCCGCGCCTTTTTCGACCAGCGCCAGCGGCAAGGCGGCGACCGCATCGCCGGCCTCGGCCAGGTTGCGTGCGGCGAGGGCGCGCAGTTCGTCCTCGCTGCCGTTCATCAACTGCCCGGCGCGCGGGTCGAAGGCGGCGAGCCGGCAACGAGTGAAGAAGTCGTCGACCTTGTCGCGCACCGCGACGAAGGCGGCGTAGGCGGCGCTGCAGGCAGCCGGGTCGGCGAGCGGGCGCAGTGCCGGCTCGGCATCGGGCGCGTGGCGCCAGGCAGCGAGTGCGGCGGCATCGGCAAAGAAGCGGTCGAGCGTGGCCTGGTCGATGCCGGGTTCGCCGCTGCGGTCGGCGATGCTGCCGCAGTTGGCGACGATCTCGCCGAAGGTCTCGGTCAGGTCGGCGTCGAGTGCGCTGGCGGCGATCACGCCGTCGCCGTTGAAGGGCATACCGGCGAAGATGCGGGCGCTGTCAGCGGTGTCCTCGGCGTCGATATGGCCGGCGTCGGCCTTGCCCTGGCTATTGAGGATCTGGCGCGCCGAGGCGAGCAGGCGTTGGCCGAGTTCGTCGCTGTCGTTGATCGCCGACAGCGGCAAGGCGCCGCCGGCGATCAGCGTGTCCGGGGTTTTCAGGCGGGCCACCGCCCATTCGATGGCGGCGATCAGCTCCGGGGCGCGGATATGGCCGTCGTTGTCGCTGTCGAGCAGCGCCAGCGTCCGGCTGTCGAATTCCAGTCCCTGGACCGGGCAGGACAGCGCGACCCACAGCTTCTGGTCGAGTTGGCCGAGGCAGGCGAGGTCTTCGCCACGGTCGAGGCGGACCTGGTCAAAACCGCCGGCACTGAAAAAGCGCCAGCGGTGCGCGGTGTTGTTGTTTGAACCGGTTGCAGTCATGGCGATGTTTCCTCAGGCAAAAACGGTCTGCCACAGGCGGTTGACCGTGGCAATGTGCTTTTCGATACCCTCGCGGGCGACGCGGCTCTTGGGCGTCGCCGAGAGGCGCTTGGCGTGTTGCAGGCGGCGGTACTCGCGGTAGGCGTCGCCGCTGGCGGCGGCCAGCTCGCGGTCGATCAGGCCGAGCTCGCCGGCAATGCGCAAGAGCGCGATGTTGCCGAGGTTGCCGACCAGTTCCGGGTGCTGGCGGGCGTGGCCGAGGACCAGATACTGGACGATGAATTCGACGTCGATGATGCCGCCGCTGTCGTGCTTCAGGTCGAACTCGGTGTCGCTGTTCGAGGCGTGCGCGTCGAGCATTTTCTGGCGCATGCCGAGGACTTCCTGCTTGAGCGCAGTCAGGTCGCGCTCGCGGCGGAGGATTTCGATCCGCACTGCCTCGAAGGCGTCGCCCAGGGCCGGGTCGCCGGCACAGAAACGGGCGCGGGTCAGCGCCTGGTGTTCCCAGACCCAGGCGTTGTTGCGCTGGTAGTCGCGGAACGACGAGAGCGAGACCGCGAGCAGGCCGGCGTCGCCGTTGGGGCGCAGGCGCAGGTCGGTCTCGAACAGGATGCCGGCCGAGGTTTGGCTCGACAGCCAGGTGTTGAGCCGCTGGGCCAGCCGGGTGTAGTTCTCCGGCGCGTCCGCGTCGTCGTCGTCGTAGAGGTAAACCAGGTCGAGGTCGGAAGCGTAGCCGAGTTCCTTGCCGCCGAGCTTGCCGTAGCCGACGATGGCAAAGCGCGGGGTTGCACAGTGCCGCTTTTTCACGGTCGACCAGCATAAAGGCAGGGTTTCGCGGAGCAGGGTGTCGGCCAGTTCGCTGAGGTGGTCGGAGAGTTTTTCGATGCTCTGCAGTCCGGCGATGTCCTGCGCCAGCAGGCGGAAGACCTGGGCGTGATGCATCTCGCGCAGGATGTCCATTTCGCGCTCGGTGTCGCCGGCGTGGTCGGCCAGCACCCGGCGCAGGCTGTCGCTGAAGCCGGCCCAGTCGGTTGCCATCTCGTAGAGGCGCGGGTCGAGCAGTTCGTCGAGCAGCAGCGGGTAACGGTTGAGGTATTCGGCCGCCCAGCTGGAGGCGCCGACCATGTCGGCGACGCGGCGCAGCGCCAGCGGATATTGCTGCAGCAGCGCGAGGTAGGCGCCACGGCGGGCGATCCCTTCGAGGAAGCTGAGGGCGCGGGCGAGCGTGGTTTCCGGGGCCGGGGTATGGGCGGCGGCTTCGAGCAGGCGTGGCCCGACCGCATCGAGGCGGCTGCGGTTGCTTGCCGGCAGTTGCTGGTAGCGGTTGGCGGCGCGCAGGTCGGCGAGGCGGGCGAGCGCCTCCTGCGGGCGGCGGTAGCCGAGGTTGCCGAGGGCTTCCAGCGCGCTGTCGTCGTCGCACTGGCCGAGCCAGACGCCGGTCAGAGGATGTTCGCCGCCCTCGGGGTCGGAGAAAACCGCCTCAAAGTGCTGGCTGACCCGGGCGCGGTGCGCGTTGAGCTCGGCCAGCAGGGCGTCCCAGTCGGCAAAGCCCATGTTTGCCGCGATGCGTTCACGGTCACCGGCGTCGCCCGGCAGCATGTGGGTCTGTTTGTCCTCGACATATTGTAGGCGGTGTTCGAGGCGGCGCAGGAAAACGTAGGCGGCGCGCAGTTCCTGCTCGGTGTCGGCCGGAATCAGCTGGCGCTCGACCAGGCGCTGCAGCACCGACAGGGTCGGGCGGATCTGCAGGCCGGGGTCGCGGCCGCCGCGGATCAGCTGGAAAACCTGGGCCATGAACTCGATTTCGCGGATGCCGCCGGGGCCGAGCTTGATGTGGTCGGCCTTGTCCTTGCGCGCGACTTCGCGGCGGATTTGTGCGTGCAGGTCGCGCATCGCGTTGATCGCGCCGAAATCGAGGTACTTGCGGAAAACGAAGGGGCGCGAAATCCGCCGCAAGGCTTCCATCCATTCGCCGAGTGCGGCGCCTTCGGCATTGGCGCCGGCATTCATCACCCGCGCCTTGATCCAGGCATAGCGTTCCCATTCGCGGCCCTGGCTGACGAAGTAGTTTTCCAGCGAATCGAGCGAGCAGACCAGAGGGCCAGAGTCGCCGTTGGGGCGCAGGCGCATGTCGACGCGGAAAACCTGGCCGTCGGCGGTGAGGTCGCCGAGCGCCTGGATCACGCGCTTGCCGAGGCGGGTGAAGAAGTCGAAATTCTCGATGCTGCGCCGGCCTTCGACGCCGGTGGTGTCGCCTTCTTCCGGGTAAACGAAGATGTAGTCGACGTCGGACGAGACGTTCAGTTCGCGGCCGCCGAGCTTGCCCATGCCGATCACCAGCAGACGTTGTGGCCGGCCGTTGCGGTCCAGCGGTTCGCCGTGGGTCTCGACTAGTTGCCGGTGGTAGTAGTCGAGCGCGAAATTGGTCGTCAGGTCGGCGAGCAAGGTCATGCTTTCGACCACTTCGGACAAGGGCGCCAGACCGCACAGGTCGCGCAGCGCGATATGCGCCATCGCTCGCTGGCGGACCCGGCGCAGCGCGCTCTTGACCTCGTTGTCGTCGGCGAAATGACGGCGCAGCGGCGCCAGCAGCAGGTCGTCGGAGAGTGGGTGCAGCCAGCTGGCGGCGAGTTCGGGGATCAGTTCCGGGCGGGCGGAGAGGGTTTGCTTGAGGTAGCGGCTGAGGTCGAGCGCGGCTTGCCAGCGCGGATCGGGGAGCGGGTCGGGCAGCGTATGCATGGGATCTTCTCGTTGTTGTGGCGCCGCTGCCCTTGTCCGGCTGCTGTCCGGCAGCACCGGGCCGAACAGGATAAAATGGCAGTCTTGGCGATCTCCCGATTGTAGTGATCTATGACCCTTTCTGGCAAAGCGGCCGACTCCATGAGTTGCATGCATGGATAAGCGGCACGCTTCCGACGGCGCTGCGCAGCCTTTGACACCGGCCCCTTCCAGGTCGTCCTGGCGGGCATTTCTGGCCCGGCCGGGCGTGGACCGTGGACTTCGCCTGTGCGGCTGGACGCTTTTTGCCGCCTGGCTGCTTTTCGTTGCCCTGGTGCTCACCCTGCGCTATGCCATCCTGCCGGGCATCGGCGCCTACAAGAGCGAAATCGAGGCAGCCGCCAGCCGGGCAGTCGGCTTACGAATCGGCATCGGTGGCATCGAAGCGCGCTGGCAAGGCCTGAATCCCGATCTCGTGCTTGACCGGGTGACGATTGCCGACCGCGAAGGCCATCCGGTCTTCGCCCTGCACCGGGTCGAAGCGGTGCTCTCCTGGGAAAGCCTGGTGCGCATGCGCCTCAAGCTGGCCCTACTCGCCTTCGAGCACCCCGTGCTGCATGTCCGGCGAGGCATCGACGGGCGGATTTCAATTGCCGGCCTCGAGGCCGAGGGCGGGAGCGATCCGGCGGCCCTGGAATGGTTGCTCGCTCAGTCGCATATCCGAATCCGCGATGCGACCCTGGTCTGGGAAGATCGCCAGCGACAGGCGCCGCCGCTGGTACTCGAGGAAGTTCAGTTCGGCCTCGACAATCGCGGCCACCGTCATCGTCTCGGGCTGTCGGCCCTACCGCCGAGCGCCCTCGCCGACCGTCTCGACCTGCGTGGCGAGCTCAGGGGCGACCTGCTGCAGGCCCTGCAAACGGGGCAGTTCGCCGACCTCGCCGCCCGTCTCTACCTGCAGCTCGACTACGCCGACCTGGCCGGCTGGAAACGCTGGATCGACTACCCGGTCGACCTGCCCTACGGACGCGGCGCCCTGCGCCTGTGGGGCGAGATGCGCGACGGCGGCAGCCGCCTGACGGCCGACCTGGCCCTGGAGGAATTGCGCATCCGCCTGGCGCGGAAATTGCCGGAGCTCGATCTCGCCAGCCTGCGCGGCCGTATCGAGGCCCGCTATCGCCCCGGAGAATGGTCGCTGGCCGGGCAGCGCCTGGAATTGCAGACCGACGACGGGCTACGCATCGCCCCCAGCGATTTCCGCCTCGAATGGCGCGACGACACCGCCAGCGGTACGGTCGAAGGACGGGCCAGCGCCAGCTTCCTCGATCTCGGCGCGCTGGCACACCTGGCCGGCCACGTGCCTTTCGACCCCGCCAGCCGTAAACTGCTGCAGACCTATCGACCGCAAGGCCGGGTCAGCGAACTGAAGGCCAGCTGGACCCTGCACGATGAAAACCTGCAGCGTTACGCGCTCAAGGCCTCCTTCGACCGCCTGGGCTTGCGTCCCGAAGCCTATTTCCCGGGAGCGACGGGACTTTCCGGGCAGATCGACCTCAACGAGCGCGGCGGCGAACTGACGCTCGATGCGCAGCAAGCCGCCCTCGACCTACCAGCGGTATTTCCGGTTTCCAGCATGGCATTCGATCAGCTCAAGGCCCGCGCCAGTTGGCGCCTGCAACCACAGGGCGAACATCGGCGGCTGGAGGTCAAGCTCGAGCGTCTCGATTTTGCCGGCCCCGATGCCGCCGGCTCGGCGCACGGCAGCTACATGAACGAGGGCGAAGGCCCCGGCAGCATCGACCTGGTCGCCCACGTCGACCGCGCCGACGGCAAGGCGGTCTGGCGTTACATGCCGCATGCGGTCAATGCCGATGCCCGCAACTGGATCCGGCGTGGCATCGTCAGTGGCCGCGGCTACGACGGTCGCCTGGTGCTCAAGGGCGACCTGCGCGACTTTCCCTTCCGCGACCCGGCTCGCGGCCAGTTCAGCGTCACCGCCAAGGCGGCGGACGTGCGCATCGATTACGCGCCGGGCTGGCCGGCAATCGAACACGTCGACGCCGACATGAGCTTCGGCATCGGCATGAAGATCGAGGCCCGGCACGGCGAAATCCTCGCCGCCCGCCTCTCGGACGTGCAGGTGAGCATTCCCGATTTCGAGTCGCACGACGAAATGCTCAAGGTAAGCGGCCGTGCCGAGGGACAGACCGCCGACTTCCTGCGCTTCATCGCGCAAAGCCCGGTGGCCGACAAGATCGACCGCTTTACCGACGGCATGGGCGCGAACGGCCAGGGAGCACTCGATCTCAAGCTCGACCTGCCGCTACGCCGCCTGGCCGACGCCCGCTTGCGCGCCGATTACGCCTTCCGCAACAATCAGCTGCAGGTCGTGCCGGGACTACCGCCGCTGACCCAGGTCAACGGCCACCTGCAAATCACGGAAAACAGCGTGCAAGCCAAGGATGTCGAAGGCCGCGCCTTCGGTGGCGCCTTCAAGGTCCAGGTCCGCAGCCAGGGTGCCCGCGTCGGCGTTCAGGCTGCCGGCACGGCGGCGATCCAGGACGTTGGGCAGCACTTTGGCTGGCCCCTGCTCGACCGTTTGAGCGGCTCGACCGGCTGGAAGGCGAATATCGACATCCGCCAGCGCAATGCTTCGGTAGTGGTCGAATCCGATCTGCTCGGCATCAGCTCGCCCTTGCCCGAACCGCTGAACAAGAATGCGACGATGGCATTACCGCTGCGAATCGAACGTTCGGCACCGGACGCCAGCCGTGAGCAGTACCGGATCACCCTGGGCAAGGTAGCGCAAGGGCTGATCGTGCGCCGCGATGCGCAATGGGAACGGGGAAGCTTCGTGCTTGGCGAGGGTGATTTGCGCCTCCCCGAACGCGGCCTGACGGTACGTGTCGGCAGTAATTTCATCGATGCCGATGCCTGGCGCAGCCATCTGTCGGCGGACTCCCCCGCCAACGGCAGCAGCGGCGAATCGGGCCTGAGCCTGAATGCGGTGACCCTGAAGGCCGCTACCCTGCGCCTGCTCGAGCGCGACTATCACCAAGTCGATGTCGCGTTGCGCCCGCGCGACGGCGGCTGGCAGATCGGGATCAATACCCGCGAGGCAGTTGGCGACCTGTTCTGGAAAGGCAGTGGCGAAGGCTGGGTCGAGGGCAATTTCCGGCGCCTGAGCATTCAGCCGGGGGCGGAAGCCGAAGCGGGGGGCAATAGCCAGAACCTGATCGACTCGCTGCCAGGGATGCAGCTCGGTGTCGACGATTTCCTGCTCGGTGAGAAATCTCTCGGACGCCTCAATCTGCGAGCGCGTAACGAAAAAGGCGTGTGGCGACTGGAACGCCTGGAACTGCAGAACCCGGACGGCAGCCTGCGCGGCCAGGGACTTTGGGAAAAACCCCGGCAGAAGGGGAATACCCACCGTACCGCACTCGAATTCAACCTCGAAGCCCGCGATGCCGGCAAATTGCTCGAGCGCCTGGGCTACCCGGAAGGCTTGCGCCGCGGAACCGCCAAGCTGAACGGGCAGTTGCAGTGGAATGGGCCGCTGACCGCCATCGATTACGCCAGCCTGTCCGGGCAGATGCGGCTCGATGCCGAGCGCGGCCAGTTCAACAAGCTGGAGCCGGGGGTGGGCAAACTGCTCGGCCTGATCTCGCTGCAGTCGCTGCCGCGCCGGCTGACCCTCGATTTCCGCGACATCTTCAGCGAGGGCCTGGCTTTCGACAGCGTCGAGGGGCGCTTCAACCTGCGCCGGGGCATTCTGCGCACTCAGGGGCCGCTGCAGATCAAGGCGCCGGCGGCGCTGATCCAGATCAACGGCGAGACCGACCTGAAGAACGAAACCCAGTCGCTCGACGTGCTGGTGCGCCCGGAATTGAGTACCTTGACCACCATCGGCGCAACCCTGATCAACCCGGTTGCCGGCGCCGTTTCGCTGCTCGCCGGGGCGGCCGGGCAAAGCCCGCTCAACCGTCTGTTCAGCTATCGTTACCAGGTGACGGGAACCTGGAGCGATCCGGTGGTCGAAAAGAAAAGCGGCAGTACGCCGCCGCCGGCCGGCGAGGCCGACAAGGACCACGCGACGGGACAGGAGAAGGACATGCAGGACAACAAGGAAGCGCTCGGCAATGCGCAATAAATCCAGCACCCGGATCGCCGCGGTGCAGATGGTCTCCGGGCCACGAGTGGCCGACAACCTGGCGACAGCCGGACGGCTGGTCGCCGATGCCGTCCGCCAGGGCGCGCAACTGGTGCTGCTGCCCGAATACTTTCCGATCATCGGTGCTGCCGATGCCGACCGGGTGCGTGCCCGCGAGGTCTTTGGCGGCGGGCCGGTGCAGGACTGGCTGGCGGCAACCGCGCGCCGGCACGGTATCTGGCTGATCGCCGGCTCGCTGCCGCTGGCGGCTGCCTCGCCGGACAAGATGTGCAACAGCACCCTGGTCTACGATCCGCAAGGCGAATGCGTGCAGCGCTACGACAAGCTGCACCTGTTCGCTTTCAGCAAAGGCGACGAAAGCTACGACGAGGCCGCCTTCATCGAGGCCGGCAACACGCCGACCACGGTCGACACGCCGTTTGGCCGAATTGCCCTGTCGATCTGCTACGACCTGCGCTTTCCCGAGCTCTACCGCGGGCTCGGGCCGGTCGACCTGATCGTCATGCCAGCAGCCTTTACCGACACCACCGGTCGCGCGCACTGGGAAATCCTGCTGCGTGCGCGGGCCATCGAGAACCAGTGTTATCTGCTCGCCGCCGGCCAGGGCGGGCGCCACGAAAACGGCCGGGTCACCCACGGCAACAGCATGATCGTCGATCCCTGGGGCGAGATTCTCGACCGCAAGCAGAAGGGCGAGGGCGTCGTCGTCGCGGATCTCGACCCGGCACGCCTCGCCGAAATCCGCGAGAGCCTGCCGGCGCTCGCTCACCGCAAGTTACGCTGAATTTTGGAGTTATCCCATGTCTTCCTCTGAGGCTCTGGCGCAAGCCGAATCCCTGCTGCTGGCGCCGTTTGCGCTGGGCGAATCCGACCTGGCCCGGACCTTCGGCCAGATCATGCAGAAACAGGTCGATTACGCCGATCTTTATTTCCAGTACTCGCGTTCCGAGGCCTGGAGCCTCGACGAGGGCATCGTCAAGTCGGGCAGTTTCAATATCGACCAGGGCGTCGGCGTGCGTGCCATCGCCGGCGAAAAGACGGCGTTTGCCTACTCCGACGACATCAGCGCGCGCGCCCTTGGCGATGCCGCGGCGGCGGTGCGGGCCATCGGCGCCGCCGGTCACGACGGCGCGCTGGCCGCACCCGGTTTTGGCCAATTTTCACGGTCGACCGTGAATGCCGGGCTTTATCTGCCTCACGACCCGCTCGCCTCGCTGCCGGCCGAGGCCAAGGTCAGCCTGCTCGAACGGCTGGAGTCCTTCGCCCGTGCCCTCGATCCGCGCGTGGTGCAGGTGATGGCTTCGCTCGCCGGCGAGTACGAGGTGATGCTGGTTGCCGGTTCCGACGGCCGCCTCGCCGCCGACATCCGGCCGCTGGTGCGCTGCTCGATCTCGGTGATCATCGAAGAGAACGGCAAGCGCGAACAGGGTGCGGCCGGCGGCGGCGGCCGTTTCGATTTCGCCTATTTCAGCGACGAGGTGTTGCAGCGCTATGCGCGGGAAGCGGTGCACCAGGCGGCGGTTAACCTCCACGCCGAGCCGGCGCCGGCCGGTCAGATGACGGTGGTGCTCGGCTCCGGCTGGCCCGGCATCCTGCTGCACGAGGCAGTCGGGCATGGCCTCGAAGGCGATTTCAACCGCAAGGGCAGTTCCGCGTTCTCCGGTCGGATCGGCCAGCGCGTTGCCGCCCAGGGCGTCACCGTGATCGACGATGGCACCATCACCGACCGGCGCGGCTCGCTCAATATCGACGATGAAGGCAATCCGACCCAGCGCACCGTGCTGATCGAGGACGGGATCCTCAAGGGCTACATGCAGGACAGTCTCAACGCCCGGCTGATGGGTGTCGCGCCGACCGGTAACGGGCGCCGCGAATCCTTCGCCCACCTGCCGCTGCCGCGCATGACCAACACCATGATGCTGGCCGGCGAGCACGATCCGCAGGAAATCATCGCCTCGGTCGACAAGGGGATCTACGCCGCCAATTTCGGCGGCGGCCAGGTCGATATCACCAGCGGCAAGTTCGTCTTCTCGATGAGCGAGGCCTACCTGATCGAAAACGGCAAGATCACCCGTCCAATCAAGGGGGCGACGCTGATCGGCAACGGTCCCGATGCGCTGACCCGGATCTCGATGATCGGCAACGATCTCAAGCTCGATCCCGGGGTCGGGACCTGCGGCAAGGAAGGCCAGAGCGTTCCGGTCGGCGTCGGCCAGCCGACCCTGCGCATCGACGGCCTCACTGTCGGCGGAACCGCCTGAAGAGGCATTTTCGATACACAAAACCGGGGATTACCTCACTTTTTCGTGCCTTATTCCCCCTTTTTTGCGATTTTTTGCCTTTTTCCAGCTCGAATTCTTGTCAGTGCAACCCAGCCGGCACGGTGAATCCGGCTGTGCTCCGTTAAAATCGTCCTTTTCCGTTTTTCCAGAGAGGTCGCACTCATGACATCGCCGAGCAAGCCGAACACCGACGACGTACGTATCAAGGAGATCAAGGAATTGGTACCGCCAGCCCACGTCTTCCGCGAGTATCCGGCCTCATCACGGGCGGCGCAGACGACCTACAACGCGCGACGGGCCATTCACCGCAGCCTGCACGGTGCCGACGATCGCCTGCTGGTGGTGATCGGTCCCTGCTCGATCCACGACTACGACGCGGCGATGGAATACGCCCGCCGGCTGGAGAAGGAAGCGGCGCGCCACGCCGACGACCTGATCGTGGTGATGCGCGTCTACTTCGAAAAGCCGCGCACCACGGTTGGCTGGAAGGGGCTGATCAACGATCCGCGGATGGACAATACCTTCCGCATCAACGAAGGCATCCGCCTGGCCCGCCGCATCCTGCTCGAAGTCAATGAAATGGGCTTGCCTTGCGCCACCGAGTTCCTCGATACGATCACCCCGCAATACACCGCCGACCTGATCGCCTGGGGCGCGATCGGCGCCCGTACCACCGAGTCGCAGGTGCACCGCGAACTGGCGTCCGGTCTCTCCTGCCCGGTCGGCTTCAAGAACGGCACCGACGGCAACATGCGCATTGCCGTCGATGCCATCCGCGCCGCCAGCGCGCCGCACCATTTCCTCTCGGTGACCAAGTCGGGGCATACCGCCATCGTCTCCACCCTCGGCAACGAGGATTGCCACGTCATCCTGCGCGGCGGCAAGGAACCGAACTACGACGCCGCCAGCGTCGATGCAGCGAGCAAGGAGATCGCCAAGGCTGGCCTGGCGGCTCGCTTGATGGTCGATTTCTCGCACGGTAACAGCCGCAAGCAATACAAGCTGCAGATGGAAGTCAGCGACAGTGTTGCCGCGCAAATCGCCGCCGGCGAGGAGCGGATCATGGGGGTGATGGTCGAGTCGCACCTGGTCGAAGGGCGCCAGGACCTGGTTCCCGGGCAGCCGCTGACCTACGGCCAGAGCGTCACCGATGCCTGCATCCACTGGGAGGACAGCGTCCGGGTGATGGACCAGCTGGCCGCCGCCGTGCGTGCGCGCCGGGTCAAGGAAGCAGCAGAATAAGATGCCGGCAAGGCCGGGCCGATCTGGCCTGGCCTGACCCACGGCCAGGCCAGCAATGATATTTTCAAGCAGGCCGGGAAGCAGCCCCGGTCATCAGGGGCCGGACAGTTTGCGCCAGTCCTCGTCAGCCTTCTCCAACTCGGCGCCGAGAGCGGCTTCGGGATCGGGCCTTGCCTTCCGATCCGTTTTTTGCGTTGCCACGAGGTCGACCGTGTCGGAGCCGGCAACTGCCGCCGGTTGACTGACCAGGCGCGAGACGAGGATGCCCAGTTCGTAGAGCAGGCACATCGGAATCGCCAGCGCCAGTTGCGACACCACGTCCGGCGGCGTCACCACCGCGGCGACGACGAAAGCACCGACGATGAAGTAGGAGCGCCATTCGACCAGCTTTTCAACCGTCACTACCCCGAGCTTGACCAGCACCACCAGCGCCACCGGCACCTCGAAGGCGATGCCGAAGGCCAGGAACATGGTCATCACGAAGGACAGGTAGGCTTCGATATCCGGGGCCGGAGTGATGCTCTTCGGTGCAAAGCTGTTGATGAAACTGAAGACTTGGCCAAAGACGAAGAAGTAACAGAAGGCCATGCCGAGCATGAACAGCAAGGTGCTGGAAACGATCAGCGGCAAGCCCAGGCGTTTTTCGTGGTCGTAAAGACCGGGCGCGACGAAGCCCCAGACCTGGAACAGGATGAACGGCAGGGCGAGGACGAAAGCGACCATCGCGGTCACCTTCAGCGGCACCATGAACGGGGTGATGACCCCGATCGCGACCATTTTGGTCCCTTCCGGCAAGGCCTGGGTCAGCGGAGCGGCCAACAAATCGTAGATCGCCCCCGGGCCTGGATAAAGACAGAGCAAGCCCATGATCACGCCGATCGCGATCAATGAGCGCAACAGGCGATCGCGCAACTCGATCAGGTGCGAGATGAATGATTCTTCGGGAGCGTCGGTCATACAGCCTTGTGATCGCCGACTGGCACGCTAGCCAGCGGCGGAGTGGTCGGCACCGGTTCCGGGCTGAGCGCCGGCGCCGAAGCAAACGATTCGTTGAGCGAGGACTGCAGATCGCCGACTGCCGCCTGCGCGGCCTCGACCGGCGCGGCGACGCTGCTGCGCGCCGACTCGTATTCCTTGCGTACCGAGTCCTCGAGCGAACGTGCCGACTCGGTCACCTGCGATTGCAGTTTTTTCAGCTCGTCGAGCTGCATCTCGCGATTGATGTCGGATTTGACATCGTTGACATAGCGCTGGGCGCGCCCGAGCAGATGCCCGAGCGTACGCGCCATCTTGGGCAATTTTTCGGGACCGATCACCACCAGGGCGACGATCCCGATCACCAGAAGTTCCGAAAAGCCGATGTCGAACATGGTTGTTTAGGATTCAGGATTCAGGATCGAGGATCGAGGGGGCTGAGTTGCTCGCGCCTCGATCCTGAATCCTCGATCCTGGATTGCCCGCTTCTTAGCCTTTCGTCTTTTCCTTGACTTCGACGTCGATGGTCTGCCCGGATACTTGCTGCGTCGACTGCGGCGCGACGGACGCAGCGGGTTGTGCGGCGTCGCCGCTGGCTTCCTTCATGCCGTCCTTGAAGCCCTTGACCGCACCGCCGAGATCCTGGCCAACATTGCGCAGTTTCTTGGTACCGAAGACGAGCATGACGATGACCAGAACGATCAGCCAGTGCCAGATGGAAAAGCTGCCCATTGAATTTCTCCTGAAGCTTAAACGCGTTTGAGCATCGGACCGACCGGGTCCGGGCCGCCGACGATGTGCATGTGCAGGTGCGGCACTTCCTGCTGCCCCACACGACCGGTATTGATGATGACGCGGAACCCGTCCGGGCTGCCTTGAGCCAGCGCAATTTCGTTGGCCTTGGCCAGCATCTTGCCGAGCACCGGTGCATCCTCCGGTGAAACCGTGGCCAGCGACGTGATGTGCTTTTTCGGAATCATCAGGATATGCACCGGGCGCGCCGGATGGATGTCCTTGAAGGCAAGGATATCGTCGTCCTCATAAACCTTGGAAGATGGGATTTTCCCTTCCACGATCTTGCAGAACAGGCAGTCGCTCACTTGCCCTGGCTCCGTGCAGCCTTTTCGTCAATCCCGGAAATGCCTTCGCGGCGACGCATTTCCTGCGACACATCCTCGATCGACAGGCCGTAGAAGGCGAGCAGGACCAGCACGTGGTAAATCACGTCGGTCGATTCCCAGACAATCTTGAGGCGCTTGCCTTCCTTGCCAGCCATGATCAGCTCGGCGCATTCCTCGCCGATCTTCTTCAGGATCGAATCCGGGCCTTCGGAAAACAGCTTGGCGGTGTAGGACTTCTCGGGATCGGCGTTGCGGCGCGAAGCCAGCGTCTCGGAGAGACGATGCAGAATGTCATGGGTACTCATTGGTAGATATCCTTCGGGTCTTTGATAACCGGATCGACGGGAACCCAGCGGTCCCCCTGCAATTCATTGAAGAAGCAACTGGCGCGACCGGTATGGCAGGCGATTCCGCCCACCTGTTCGACGGTCAGCAGCAAGACGTCGCCATCGCAGTCGGTGCGGATGCCGAGAATTTTCTGGAAATGCCCGGATTCCTCACCCTTGCGCCACAAGCGGCGGCGCGAACGCGACCAGTAAACAGCGTTGCCGCAGGCCAGGGTTTCGGCCAGCGACTCGCGATTCATGTAGGCGAACATCACGATCCGCCCCTCGGCATCCTGGGCAATCGCCGGGATCATCCCGTCGGCGTCCCATTTGAGCGCCTCGTAAAGCGGCAGCGAAGGATCGAGATCGGCCATTACAGGCGCACCTCGATCCCGCGCCCGGCCATGTACTCCTTGGCCTGACGCACGGTGTATTCACCAAAGTGGAAGATCGAAGCCGCCAGCACCGCATCGGCGCGACCTTCGGAAACGCCGTCGGCCAGATGCTGCAGATTGCCGACACCGCCGGAGGCGATCACCGGGATGCTGACCGCGTCGGAGACCGCACGGGTCAGCGGCAGATCGAAGCCGTTCTTGGTCCCGTCGCGATCCATGCTGGTGAGCAGGATTTCACCGGCGCCGAGGGCGGCAACCTTCTGCGCCCACGCGATGGCATCAAGACCGGTATCGTTGCGGCCGCCGTGGGTGAATACATGCCATTTACCCGGTGCCACCTGCTTGGCGTCGATGGCGACAACGATGCACTGCGAGCCAACCTTGGACGAGGCATCGAAGACCAGATCCGGGTTCTGGACCGCCGCCGTGTTCATCGACACCTTGTCGGCCCCGGCGTTGAGCAACCGGCGCACGTCCTCGACCTTGCGCACGCCGCCACCGACGGTGAGCGGGATGAAAACCTGCTCGGCACAGGCCTCGACAATGTGCAGGATGATGTCGCGCTGGTCGCTGGAGGCGGTGATGTCGAGGAAGGTCACTTCGTCGGCGCCCTGCTCGTTGTAGCGGCGGGCGATCTCGATCGGATCACCGGCATCGCGCAGGCCGACAAAATTGGTACCCTTGACGACGCGACCGGCAGTCACATCCAGACAGGGAATGATGCGTTTGGCGAGCATCAGGCGCCCAACTCGTCGGCGAGTTTCTGCGCAGCGGCAAAGTCGAGCGAGCCGTCGTAGATGGCCCGGCCGGCAATGGTACCGACCACGCCTTCGCCCTCGACCGCGCACAGGTTGCGGATGTCGTCGAGGTTGGAAAGACCGCCGGAAGCGATCACCGGGATGGTCAGCGCCTGCGCCAGGCGCACGGTGGCTTCGATATTGATCCCGGAGAGCATGCCGTCGCGGCCGATGTCGGTATAGATGATCGACTCGACGCCGTAGTCCTCGTACTTCTTGCCGAGATCGACCACGTCGTGGCCGGTCAGCTTCGACCAGCCGTCAGTTGCCACCTTGCCATCCTTGGCATCGAGACCGACGATGATGTGGCCGGGGAAGGCAGTGCAGGCATCGTGCAGGAAACCGGGGTTCTTGACCGCAGCCGTGCCGATGATCACGTAGGAGAGGCCGCCGTCGAGACAGGCTTCGATGGTGTCGAGGTCGCGGATGCCGCCACCCAGTTGCACCGGAATCCGGTCGCCGACTTCCTTGAGGATGTCCTTGATCGCGGCCGCATTCTTCGGTTTGCCGGCAAAGGCGCCGTTGAGGTCGACCAGATGCAGCCGCCGTGCCCCCTGTTCCAGCCAGTGCCGGGCCTGTTCAGCCGGGCTTTCCGAGAACACGGTAGCCTGCTCCATCAGGCCCTGTTTGAGACGCACGCACTGGCCGTCCTTGAGATCGATTGCGGGAATAATCAGCATGGGAGTCAAACGAATGAGCGGAGGCGAAAATCGCTACCTGAGAGGGAAAATTCTGAAGGAAAAGTTCTGTGTTCGGCTCGACGACAGGGCGCACAGAGAAAAATCAGGGACGCCACTCGACAAAGTTCTTCAGCAACTGCAGGCCGTCGCGGGCGCTCTTTTCCGGGTGGAATTGAACCGCGAAGATATTATCCCGCCCCACCGCACAGGTAAAGGGGATGCCATAGTCACAGGTGCCGGTGGTCAGTTGCGGGTCGACATGCTGTACGCAATAGCTGTGCACGAAGTAGAAGCGCGCCCCATCAGCGATACCACGCCACAAGGGATGCGGCTTTTGCTGCACCGTGTTCCAGCCCATGTGCGGCACCTTGAGCCGGGCACCGTCACGGTCGACCATCTTTTCGGTCGGAAACCGCAGCACCTGGCCGGGGAAGATGCCGAGGCCGGGCACATCGCCCTCCTCGCTATGATCGAACAGCATCTGCTCGCCGACGCAAATCCCGAGGAAGGGCTTGCTGGCGGCGGCCTGGATCACCGCTTCGCGCAGGCCACGCGCTTCGAGTTCGCGCATGCAGTCGGGCATCGCGCCCTGACCGGGAAAGACTACGCGGTCGGCGCTTGCCACCACTTGCGGATCGGCGGTGACGACGACGCTGGCGGCGCCGGCGACGTGCTCAATGGCCTTGGCCACCGAACGCAGATTGCCCATGCCATAGTCGATAACGGCAATTGTCTCAGCCATTGAGCGTCCCCTTGGTCGAGGGCATCAGGCCGGCCATCCGCTCGTCCGGCGTCACCGCCATGCGTAGCGCGCGGCCAAAGGCCTTGAAGATGGTCTCGGCCTGATGGTGGGCGTTCTGACCCCGCAGGTTGTCGATATGCAGCGTCATCCCGGCGTGGTTGACCAGGCCGTGGAAGAATTCGCTGAACAGGTCGACGTCGAAACTGCCGATCATCGCCCGCGTGTACTCGACGTTGTAGGTCAGCCCCGGTCGCCCGGAGAGGTCGATCACCACTCGCGACAAGGCTTCATCGAGCGGCACGTAGCTGTGCCCGTAGCGGGCCAGCCCCTTCTTGTCGCCCCAGGCCTTGGCCAGTGCCTGGCCGAGGGTGATCCCGAGGTCTTCGACGGTATGGTGCGCGTCGATATGCAGGTCGCCGTTGGCGACGATGTCGAGATCGATCAGGCCATGCCGCGCGATCTGGTCGAGCATGTGGTCGAGAAAGGGAACGCCGGTGGCGAACTTGCCCTGGCCGCTGCCATCGAGATTGACCCGGACGGTGATCTGCGTCTCCAGGGTATTACGGGTAACTTCGGCTTGCCGCATGTTGAGTCGAAAGTAAGAGAGTCAAGGGTCGCGAGAAAGGACGACAGACGGGCATGATACCATTTCGCCCTGCATTCCCCCCACGACGATGCGGTCGCATCCGGACTTGCAAGCCCGGCGTCCGCCGCCACTCAACACTCTCGATCGAATCCCATGAGCCGCTTCTGGAGCCAGGTCGCCCGCGACCTCACCCCCTACGTACCGGGCGAACAGCCCAAGATCGCCAACCTGATCAAGCTCAACACCAACGAGAATCCCTATCCGCCATCGCCCAGGGCGCTGGCTGCGATCCAGGCCGAGCTCGGCGACGATGCCGGCCGCCTGCGCCTCTACCCCGACCCCAACGCCGACCTGCTCAAGCAGGCAGTCGCCCGCCGCTACGCGGTGACGCCGGCGCAGGTCTTCGTCGGCAACGGTTCAGACGAAGTGCTGGCGCACGCCTTCCAGGCGCTGCTCAAGCACGATGCGCCGATCCTCTTCCCGGATATCACCTACAGCTTCTACCCGGTGTACTGCGGGCTCTACGGCGTCGATTACCGCTGCGTCCCGCTGGCCGACGATTTCACGCTGCGTTCGGCCGATTACGCCCCCGTCCACGGTCAACGCCACGGCGGCATCATTTTCCCCAACCCGAATGCACCGACCGGCCGCCTGCTGGCGCTCGACGCGATTGCCGAAATTGCCGCCGCCAACCCGGACTCGGTGGTGATCGTCGATGAGGCCTATATCGACTTCGGTGGCGAGACGGCGATTCCGCTGACCGCCCGCTTCGACAACCTGCTGGTGATCCACACCCTGTCCAAGTCGCGTTCGCTGGCCGGGCTACGGGTCGGTTACGCAGTCGGCCACCCGGACCTGATCGAAGCGCTGGAGCGGGTCAAGAACAGCTTCAACTCCTACCCGCTCGACCGCCTGGCGATTGTCGGCGCGGTCGCCGCGATCGAGGATGAAGCCTGGTTTGCCGACTGCTGCCGCAAAGTCATCGCCAGCCGCGACCTGCTGAATGAGCAACTGGCCGGGCTCGGCTTCGAGGTCCTGCCCTCCGGCGCCAACTTCGTCTTCGCCCGCCACCCGCAACGCGACGCCGGCGAACTGGCCAAGGCCCTGCGCGAGCGCAACATCATCGTCCGCCATTTCAAGCTGCCGCGCATCGACCAATTCCTGCGCATCACCATCGGCACCGACGACGAGTGCGCCGCGCTGACCAGCACCCTGCGCGACATCCTCGGCTGATCCGGGCATGAGCGAGATCGCCGCCTGGCATCAAGTCCCCGGTGCCCCGGCGCCGGGCAGCCGCCTCGGCTGCGTGGACGAACTCGCCGACGGCGCCGCCGCGCTGCACGAACTGGGCGACCCGGCCCAACCCTTCCGCTACATCCTGCTGCGCAGCGGCGAACAGATCTACGCCTACGTCAATCGTTGCGCCCACTTCGGCGTACCGCTGGCCAGCAAGCTCGAACACCTCGGCGTCAAACCGCACACCAGCATCCACTGCTGCGTGCACTACGCGCGCTACCGCTGGCAGGATGGCTATTGCGAATACGGCGACTGCGTCGGCGAATGGCTGCTGGCGATTCCGCTGCAGATCGTCGATGGAGAAATCCAGGTCGCCCCGCCGGAGAAAAAAACATGAGCAAACCACAAATCATCTGGCGTCGGCCCGACGGCTCCATCGTCGCCTGTACCGAAAAAATCAAGGTGTTGAGCGAAAATCTCGAAGAACTGCGCCAGATGGCTCAGGATGCCTTTGAGGATGCACTCCTGATGGAATGCGACGAGGCACAGGTTCGCAGCGTCTTTGCCGGCATCGTCGCCGCGCTGCACAACCCCTACCCCTCCTCCCCGCCTGAATCCTGAGCCCGGCGTTCGCGGCTCAACCAATCGAGCAGGGTATCGAAGAGCAGTTGCGGACTGACCGGCTTGCCGATGTGGGCATTCATTCCCGCCACCAGGCAACGCTGCCGGTCTTCGTCGTAGGCATTGGCAGTCATCGCGATGATCGGCGTTTCCCGGTTTGCACCGGCGGCGCGGATCGCCCGTGCGGCGTCGAGTCCGTTCATGTTCGGCATCTGCATGTCCATCAGGATCAAGGCATATTTGCACCCCGTGGCACGCTCGACAGCGATAAGCCCATCGTCGGCCAGATCGACCCGCAAGCCGGCTTCGGCCAGCAAGGTGCGCGACACCTCCTGATTGACGGGCTCATCCTCGACCAGCAGGACCATGCGCCCGGCAAAATCGCGGCGCAGGATTTCTTCGGAGGGCAGCCGCTGCGGCCGGGGACGTCGCGCCCTTCCCGCCCCTCCCAGCGCCAGGCGTGCGGTAAACCAGAAGCGGCTGCCCGCACCGGGTACGCTTTCGACCCCGACCTCGCCGCCCATCATCTGCGCCAGGCGCTTGCTGATCGCCAGCCCCAGGCCGGTTCCACCGTATTTTCTCGCCATCGAGTTGTCGGCCTGCTCAAAGGCCGAGAACAGGCGCGGCAGGACATCGAGTTCGATCCCTATCCCCTGGTCGCGGACCTCGCCGCGAATCAGCAGGGCATGCTCGTCTTCGGCCAGCAATTCGACGGCAAGCACCACCTCGCCGCGCTCGGAAAACTTGATTGCATTGCCGGCAAAATTCATCCAGATCTGCGCCAAATGCTGGGCGTCTCCCTGCAACTGGCGCGTCACCAGCGCCGGCGGCGCCTCGATACGCAAGCTCAGACCTCTCTCCGCGGCACCGTCGACAAGCACGCTGCGCAGTTGCTCGAACACTTCTTCCAGACGGAAAGGCGCATTCAGTAGCGAAAAATGCCCGGACTCGATTTTCGACAGGTCGAGTACGTCGTTGATGATGCCCAGCAGATGCCGCGATGCACGGTCGATCTTGCGCAATTGCTCAAGCAGGCGCTCATCGCCGCCGCGCCGCATGAGCAGGGCGAGCATGCCCATGATCGCGTTCATCGGCGTCCGCAGCTCATGACTCATATTCGCCAGGAAGGCGCTCTTGGCATGGCTTGCCGCCTCGGCCGCATCCTTGGCCACCAGCAACTCGGCGGTGCGCTCGGCCACCCGACGCTCGAGGCGGGCATTGAGCTCGCCAATCGCCCGCTCGTGCCGCTTGCGCTCGCCGATGTCACGGATGAAAACAGGAAACAAACCCTCTTCCGGCAAAAAACCGACCGAAATCTCGACGGCGACGACCCCGCCATCCTTGCGCCGGTGCAGCGACTCGAAAATCAGCCCGCCCCGCTCGACGACCTGCTGCATGCGGCTCACGATCAATTCGCGCCGCTCGGCCACATCGATTTCCTCGATACCGAGCCGCAGCATTTCCTCGTTGCTGTAGCCCAGCATCTCGCAAGCGCGCACATTGACCTCGCGCAGGCGACCGTCGCGACAAACCAGCCAATAGCCGTCAAGTGCGGTGCGCAAGATTTCCTCGTTGCGGTCGGCCACCTGCTTGCGCTCGGTAATATCCACGGCGACGCCGCCCAGATAGCGTTCGCCATCGCGCCCCTCGAAAACGAATTTATTGCTCAACCACCAGCTGCGACGCCCATCCGGCGTCACCGCCAGCTCGACCAGCTCGTGCGAACCGCCGCGTGCGAGCAGGTCGGCATCGCTGCGCTGGAAGGTATCGGCGATCTCCGGCGACCAGATTTCACGATCGCTGCGCCCCTGCACTTCCTCGCCGCTCAAACCGAAATGCGCCAAAAAATTGTCGCTGGCGAAAAGCAGGCGACCATCCTCGCGCTTGAGCCAGGCAATGATCGCGCTATTGTTGAGAAAGGCCCGCAAGCGGCGCTCGCTCTCGCCGCTGGCATCGAGCATGGCATTGAACTCATCGGCCACGGCAACCACTTCAGCCGGTCCCTCCCGCCTGGCGCGCACGATCCTGCCGGCGTGAATATCGCGGGCGACACCCGCCAGGTCGGCCACCGGCTTGGCGATACCGTGGGCAATACGCAAGGAAATCGCCGCCAGCAGCAAGAGCAGAACAACTAGCACCACCGTTGCGAGCAAGGCGCCATGCCGCGCCTGATCGTAGATATGCTCCACCGGCATGCCGATGAAAGCGGTCCAGCCGGCTTCCGGCAAGGGACGAACGGCGAAGAAGCGGCGAACCCCATCGGTGCCTTCCGCCTCGAACTCACCTTCACGCAACGGCATGGCACGGACGAATGCGGGCAAATTCAGGCGTTGTCCGACGCTGCCTTCGGGGTCGACATTGCGCCAGACCAGAACCCCCCTGGCATCGACAAAACCGTAACGGCTCCCCGGCGGCAAGGCGCCCTCGGGCAAACCGGGGTTGAACAGGGAGAGATCGATGGGAAGATGAATACCACCGGCCAGGCGCCCCTCTCCGTCGAGCACCGGCATGCTCATCACCGACACCCATTTCCCGCTGATCGGCCCCCAATGCGGGCTACCCACCGCGAAACGTCCCTTGTCCCTGAACTCGCCAAACCAGGGCATGGCCCCAACATCGGGCAGCGTCCCCGCCGGTGAGCGCAAGGCCGAACACAGGGTACGACCCGCCAGATCGGTGGAGACGACGTTGGCGTAGGCGGGCATCAAGGTGAACAGCTCGTCGAGCAAGGGATCGCAGCGATGGGCATCGAGCTGGCGGATGAGGGGGCGGGCGGCCAGCATTTCGAGCGTCTGCCGAGCCTGGGCGATGTGCTCGCCGGTATTGTTCGCCATCACCCCGGCCAGGGTACGCAGCGATTCCTTGGCACGATCAATATTGAGCTGCATTTGCTGGTGGACCGCGTAGGCGATCATCAGCGCCAGCGGCAAGGCCAGGGCAACGACCAGCAACAACAGGCGGGAACGGATCGAATAGGCGCGCACGGCATCACCCCGGCTCATCGGCAGAAAACCTGCTCAGGATAGCGCCGCAATGCCCCCCGTGGAAGCCGGGACTTCCCCCGATTCCCGGCTCAGGACCGGTGAATTATCCGGGCACGCCCGAGCAACGCGTCCAGGCGTGCACGATCAAGGCGCAAAGTGCCGTCATGGCTCGGGCCATGGCGAGCATTGCAAGGCCAAGCGGGCTCGTCCGGGTGCGGGGAGCGGCTGTGAACAAATCGTTCGCAGGTTCTCAGACCCAGCCCGATGCGCCGCACAAGGCCCCGCCCGCAATCAGCCACAGCGGATGCCAGTGCGTGCGCAGACTGAGCCCGCCGGCAAGCACCACCAGCGCCCAGGCTGCCGGACCGAAAGCTGCCGCCTGCGCAATCAGGGTCGCTCCGGAAAACACCAGCCCGACTGCCAGCGGCGCCACGCCGAGACTGATCGCCTGCTGCCAGCGGCGGCCGGCAAAGCCCTGCCAGCGGTCGATCAACAGATAGATCAGCACGCTCATCGGCAGACACATCGCCAGCGTCGCCACCGCCGCCCCGGCGAGGCCGGCGATCTGCCAGCCGATCAGCGTCACCACCAGCACGTTCGGCCCTGGCGCCGCCTGGGCGATGGCATAGAGATGAGTGAAGGTGGTGTTGTCGAGCCAATGGTGCTGCTCGACTACCACCCGGTGCATTTCCGGCAGCAGCGCGGTGGCGCCGCCGAAGGCGACGAAAGCGAGAATGGCAAATTCGCGGAACAGGTCGAGCAGCATCGGCGTCCCTCAATCGCGCCGCCGGCCCAGCCGGCGGTAAGCCAGCGAGCCCGCCGCCAGCAGCCCGGCGAGCATCACCCAGGGCAAAGGCCAGCGCAGGCCGGCGATGGCGATCACGGTCAACGCGGTAAACGGCAAAAAAAGGAATTTATCCTTGAGCGCCGTCGCCATCCGCCAGGCCATCGCGAACAACAGCCCGACGCCGACCGCCGCAATCCCGCGCAGCAGGCCCTGGACGCGCGGCAACTCGCCCCAGGTGTCGTAGGCCAGCGCCAGCAGCAGCACGATCAGGAAGGGCCCGAGCAAGAGGCCAAGCGGCGCGACGCAGGCACCGGCCAGGCCGCCGTAGCGCTTGCCGACCACCACCGCGAGGTTGATCACGTTGGGGCCGGGGAGGAACTGGCAGAGGCCAAGCTGGGTGTTGAATTCCTCGGCCGAGAGCCAGCCTTTATCTTCGACCAGCATCCGCCGGGCAAAGGGCAGCACGCCGCCGAAGCCGGACAGGCCGACGCTCGAAAAGCCGAAAAAAAGCGCCCGGAGATCCGGGCGCGGGCGGCTGCCGGAGCCGGCAGCAGCGTTTTGGTGGTTTTCCACGGTCGACCGTGAAAAAGCTCAGTTTTCCAGGCGCAGCCGCGCCGACGCGGCGTGTGCCGGCAGGCCTTCGCCGTCGGCCAGCGTGCCGGCAATGCGGCCCAGGGTCTGCGCCCCGGCTTTCGACACCTTGATCAGGCTGGTGCGCTTCTGGAAGTCATAGACGCCAAGCGGCGACGAGAAGCGCGCCGAGCCGGAGGTCGGCAGCACGTGGTTGGGGCCGGCGCAGTAATCGCCCAGCGCTTCCGAGGTGTAATGGCCGATGAAGATGGCGCCGGCGTGGTGAATTTTTTCGACCCAGGGATCGGGATCGGCCAGCGCCAGTTCGAGGTGCTCGGGAGCGACGCGGTTGGCGATGGCCACCGCTTCGTCCATGTCGCGAACCAGAATGAAGGCGCCACGGTTGTTCAGCGAGGTGCGGATGGTGTCCTGGCGCGGCATGCTCGGCAGCAGTTTGTCGATGCTGGCCTGCACTTGCTCGATGAAAGCGGCGTCCGGGCAGATCAGGATCGATTGCGCCAGTTCGTCGTGCTCGGCCTGCGAGAAGAGGTCCATCGCCACCCAGTCCGGGTTGCCCGAACCGTCGGCGACGACCAGGATTTCGGACGGACCGGCAACCATGTCGATGCCGACGATGCCGAAAACGCGGCGCTTGGCGGTGGCGACGTAGGCGTTGCCGGGGCCGACGATCTTGTCCACCTGCGGCACGCTGTCGGTGCCGTAGGCCAGTGCACCGACAGCTTGCGCGCCGCCGATGGTGAACACCCGGTCCACTCCGGCCAGGCAGGCGGCGGCCAGCACCAGCGGGTTCTTCTCGCCGCCCGGCGTCGGCACCACCATGATCAGTTCCTTGACCCCGGCGACCTTGGCCGGAATCGCGTTCATCAGCACCGACGACGGATAGGCCGCCTTGCCACCTGGCACGTAGAGGCCGACGCGGTCGAGCGGGGTGATCATCTGGCCGAGCAGGGTGCCATCGGCTTCGGTGTAGGACCAGCCATCCAGCTTCTGCCGCTCGTGGTAGGCACGCACGCGGCTGGCGGCGGCTTCGAGCGCGGCACGGCGCTCGGCGGGCAGGCCGGCGAGCGCGGCTTCGAGTTCGCCGCGCGACAGTTCGAGGTCGGCCATCGCCGTGACGGCAAGCCGGTCGAAGCGGTTGCTGTACTCGATCACCGCCGCGTCGCCCCGGGTCTTGACGTCGGCCAGGATGCCGGCAACCGTGCGCTCGATGTTCTCGTCAGCCGCTGCCTCGAAGGCGAGCAGGGTCTTCAGTTTTGCCGAAAAATCGGCGTCGACCGTGGAAAGCCGCTGGATGGTGACCGTCATTTACTTCTCCGCCGCCCGCTCAAAGGCATCGATGATCGGTTGCAAGGTTTCGCGCTTGACCTTGAGCGCCGCCTGGTTGACCACCAGGCGCGAGGAAATGTCCATGATGTGTTCGCAGGCGACCAGCTTGTTCGCCTTGAGCGTGCTGCCGGTCGACACCAGATCGACGATGGCGTCGGCCAAGCCGGCCAGCGGCGCCAGTTCCATCGAACCGTAGAGCTTGATCAGGTCGACGTGCACACCCTTGCTGGCGAAATGCTCGCGGGCGGTCTTGATGTACTTCGAGGCGACCTTGAGGCGGGCGCCCTGGCGCACCGCGTTGGCGTAATCGAAGCCCTCCGGCACGGCAACCATCATCCGGCACTTGGCGATGTTCAGGTCGAGCGGTGCGTAGAGGCCTTCGCCGCCATGCTCGATCAGCACGTCCTTGCCGGCCACGCCGAGGTCGGCGGCACCATACTGGACATAGGTGGGCACGTCGGTGGCGCGGACGATGACGACGCGCACGTCGGGCTGATTGGTCTCGATGATCAGCTTGCGCGAGGTTTCCGGGTTTTCGGTCGGGACAATACCGGCGGCAGCCAGCAGCGGCAGGGTTTCGTCAAAAATGCGGCCCTTGGAGAGGGCGATGGTGATGCCGGTCACGGGAAGCTCTCGGGGAGAAAAAAGGCGATTTTACCGCAAAGCGGCAAGACGCCCCTGTGAGCTCCCTGCAGTTTTTCGCCTGCCAAAGAGCGGTTTCATGCCCCCCCGGCTGGCTCAATCGTTGCCATCCCCGCCAACGGACGCCAGTTCCCGGATTACCGCGGCCGATCAAGACATGTGCCGAACAGGAGCCGCACGGCCAAAGCCGTCATTCAGGCGACTCGGCATGGGCAATTCCAGAAAACGCGTTCAGGTCGATGGGGCTCGCGCAATACCGGCGATTGCCAGCATTCCTCCGCCCAAGCGGAACGAGTCTTGTCGATACCCGAACCGTCCACCTACCCCCGCGCCTTCTGCCGTTCCGCCCAGATATTCCGACAACCGGTTTCAACGATCCACCATGAGCAAAGCGCGCCGACCAGGGCGCAGGCGACGACGACCAACAAACCGCCGCGCCAGGCGGTGAGGTCGTAGATACGGGCGCCATTGAGCGTCTCGCCGTGCCAGCCCTGGTCCATGATCCAGCCGACCAGGGGCTGCAACAGGGCGGCGGCAAGGAAGCTGCCCATATTGGTGACGCTGGTGGACATCCCCGACAACATCGGCGGGTTAACCTCCTTGGCACAGGCCCAGGTCAGGCTGAAACCCGCGGTCGCCAGCCCGAGCAGGGCAAAAAGCAGGTAGGAAGCGAGCAGTGGCAGGCTGATGCCGACCAGCAGGAGTAGCCAGACGGCGGCAAACACGTGGGTGGCCGCGATAACCACGGGTTTGCGACGGCGAATGCGGTCGGACAGCGAGCCGAGCAGCAGACAGCCGACGGCAAAGCCACCGAACCACAGCGACAGATGCGAGGCCGCCGTGCTGCGTTCCATGCCATGCACCTGCATCAGGTAAGGCACGGTCCACAAGCCGGCAAAGGTGAAAAAGGCGCCACAGGTGCCGGTATTGACCAGAATCGCCGGCCAGGTGTCGCGATTCCTGACCACCGAAAGCAGGCTGGTAAACAGCACGGTGCGGTCGAACTTGACCGCCGGCGGCGTGCCGACGCCTTCCGGGCGGTCGCGCACGATCAGCCAGCAGGCGGCGGCGAGCAGCAGCGAAAGCACGCCGATACCGATGAACACCCCGCGCCAGCCGGTGGCCTGGGCGACAGCCGAGAGCGGTGCACCGGCGAGAACCGAACCAAGATTGCCAATCAGCATGCAGACACCGACCAGGGTGGCGAAGCGGCTTTCCTCGAACCAGACGGCGATCAGCTTGAGCATGGCAATGAAGGTCACCGACACGCCGAGCCCGATCAACGTGCGGCCAAACAGCGCAATCTCGAAGCTGGGCGCAAAGCCGAACAAGAAGCTGCCGACACCGCCGATCAGGCCACCGAGCATCAGGATGCGGCGCGGGCCGAGAGTATCGGCGAGCATGCCGGTCGGCACCTGCATTACCGTATAGACGTAGAAATAAGTGGCGGCCAGGGCACCGAGCGAGGCTGCCGAGGTATTGAAGGCTGCCGCCAGATCCTGCGCGATACCGGCCGGGGCAAAACGCTGGAAGAAGGACAGGACGTACGCGAAGGCGACGATACCGAGCGCCAGCCAGCGGCGCTGTTTCTGTTCGGGGGTCAGATTGAGCATGTTCTCCACCAAAAATATTGTTGTAATCGAACGCGGCGATGCTGCCGCGAGCGGCCGATTCTAGCAGCCATCAACTCGACGGGAAGATCGCACTTTGCCGCGCCGCTCTCTATAATCCGGCATCCCTGCCGCCACCCTTGCGACCATGAGCACCGAAATCGAACTCAAGCTGCAAATTTCCGCCAAGGCCGCGCGCAAGTTGCGCGAGCACCCGCTACTGAGCGGCCTGACACCGCAAAAGCTCTACTTGCTCAACACCTACTACGACACCCCGGCACTCGAGTTGCATGCCCGCCGGATCGCACTGCGCTTTCGCAAAAAAGGCGAAGAATGGCTGTTGACCGTGAAAACGGCGGAACCGGCAAGCGGTGGCCTGGCGCTGCGCAGCGAATGGGAAAGCGCCGCCCGCCCCGGCGAATTCGATTTCAGCCATGTAGACGACCTAGCCTTGCGCGACTTTCTCGGCTTGCGCCGCGAACTGCTGGAACCAGTATTCACCACACATTTCGAGCGCCACATCTGGCAAATTTCCTACGGCGACTCGGAAATCGAAATGGCTGTCGATAAAGGCAGCATCGACAGCCGCGACCGCAGTTTGCCCATCTGCGAAATCGAGCTTGAATTGCTTTCCGGCAAAGTTGACGATCTCTTCGTCCTGGCTCGCCGCCTCCAGGAAGATCTGACCCTGTATCCGGCGCTCGCCAGCAAGGCCGAGCGCGGCTATCGCGCCTACCTCGACACGCCGGTAAAACCCTGGCGAGCCAAGCCGGCGGGCGTTCATTCCGGGCAGACGCCGGTCGAAGCTTTCCGTGCCATTGCCTTGGGCTGCCTGGAACACTTCCAGCGCAACGAAGAGGGTCTGCTGGCCGGCAGCGAACCGGAATTCGTCCACCAGGCCCGCGTCGCCCTGCGCCGGCTACGCTCGGCCATCCGCCTGTTCGCACCGGTCCTGCCCGACAATTTTGTCCAGGCCTACGGCCGGACCTGGCAGACATTGGCCACTGCCCTCGGCGATGCACGCAACTGGGATGTTTTCATCGGCGAGACCCTGCCGCCCATCGTCACCTGTTTCGGCAATCACCGCGACACCCGGCGACTGCGCAACGCAGCCGACAAGCGTGCCCGTGCCGCACGCCACGACATCGCCGAGCTGCTTTCGGTGCGGGAATATCCCTGCCTGCTGCTCGAATTCACCGCTGCGGTTTACGCCCTCAACGACACCCATGCCGTTTCCCTCGCCGAATTTGCCGGCGAACGTCTGAGCCTCCATGCCCGGCGAGCGCAAAAACTGGCCAGCCGTCTCCCGGAACTCGATGCCGCCGAACGGCACAAGATGCGCATTGCCTTCAAGAGACTGCGTTACGCCCTGGAATTTTTTGCTCCCCTGTGGCCGGAGAAAAAACTCTCGCCCTATCTTGCCGCCCTCAGCGGCCTGCAGGACGAACTGGGACGACTCAACGATCACGCGACCGCTGAAATATTGATCGACGCCGCAGCGGGCAAGAACGACCCCGGCATCGCCCACGGCTGGATCGCCGGTCGTCAGCAATTGCTGCTGGAAAACCTGCCCGCAGCGGTCGGGGCCTGGCTGGAACAAAAAGCGCCCTGGCAGCACTGATACTGCATTGAGCAGCAAGAAATTAGCGACAGGCATTCATGCCTGTCGGTCAAACATGTTTTGGAAGGGGTTTGCATCCCCTCCCGAAACGGTCGCCTGAAACCCCGGCCTTCAGGCCGGGGTCGGCTCCCACCGCCCTGAAGGGCGGGGTTCCAAACCGGAGTTAGTCTTACGATGAAAAAAGCCGCTGTTCCGACAGAAGCAGCGGCTTTTCCCTGTCTGCCGGACAGGCTCAGGAGTTGCGGCGCTCAGTCGCCAGACTGGCGCTTTCCATCCAGCGCTTGATGCGGATTGCATCGCCAACACGGGTCATCTTGCCGACCGAATCGAGGAGCACGATCACCACCGGCTTGTCGGCAACCCGGGCCTGCATCACCAGGCAACGTCCGGCCTCGGAGATGTAACCGGTTTTCGATACACCGATATCCCAGCGTTCGTTACGCACCAGGGCGTTGGTATTGCCAAAATCGCGGACACGCCCGTTCAATTCGACCTTGGCCTCCGCCGTCGTCGAAAAAGTGCGGATTTCCGGATAACGTGCCGCCGCCGTGACCATGCGAGCCAGATCGTGGGCCGTCGAGACATTGTTGCTCGAAAGACCGGTCGGTTCCTCGAAGCGGGAGTGATACATGCCGAGCGACTGAGCCTTCTGGTTCATCGCGGCGACAAAGGCCGGAAGTCCGCCGGGATAATGCCGCCCCAGCGCATTGGCGGCCCGGTTTTCCGAGGACATCAGCGCCAGCAACATGGCCGTCTCGCGAGTCATCGTCGTCCCGACCGGCAAGCGCGAGCGAGTTCCTTTCAAGGTGTCGACATCGGCTTCGCCGATGCTGATCACTTCCTGCATGTCGAGCTTGGCATCGAGGACGACCATCGAGGTCATCAGCTTGGAAATCGAGGCAATAGGCAGCACCGCGTCCGGACTTTTCTCAAACAGCGGATGCCCGGTGCTCTGATCGATCACCAGCGCCGAAGCAGAACCGAGGGCCAGGCGACCCGTCTCGAAATCGCTGGCGGAGATGCGACGAAGCGGCTTGTGCGACGCCTCGGCCACGGCCAGGACCGCCTTCCCCGGTTTGCCCCCCGGCTTCGCTGCCCTGCCAGCCAGTTTTTGCGGTGCGCGCGCCTGCGGCTGCGCCTTGGCCGCTACTTTCTGCGTCGTCGGCGCAGTCTTCTTGGCGGAGACCACGACCGGCTTCCTGCCTCCGGCTCCCTGGACCTTTCTGTCCTGGCTTGCCAGCGCCACGCTTGCAATGCTGCTCAAGAAGAGCGCGGCAGCAATTGCAACGGCGTTGATCGATTGTTTCATCAAAACCCTCCTGAAAACGTCGCGGGATTCTAGCGCAGTTTATCAGGAGAGATAAAAAATACAATCAAAATAACAAGATAGAAGCAAGAGCTAAAGCGCAACCTTACATTTTACAACGGGCGCGCCAGCCACAGCACGCCCAGCCGATCATTCAACCCGCATCGACCACGGTCAACGCGGTCATATTGACAATTCGCCGCACGGTCGCCGTCGGCGTCAGGATATTCACCGACTTGGCCGCGCCAAGCAGGATCGGCCCGACGGTCAGGTTGTCGCCGGCTGCCACCTTGAGCAGGTTGAACGAGATGTTGGCCGCATCCAGCGTCGGCATCACCAGCAGGTTGGCCTGCCCCTTGAGGCGCGAATTGGGGAAGGCCTTCAGGCGGATCTGCTCGTCGAGCGCGGCATCGCCGTGCATTTCGCCTTCGACCTCCAGTTCCGGCGCCCGCGCCTGAAGTTGGCGCAAGACCTCGCGCATCTTGCTGGCGGTCGGCGTGTCGTCCGTACCAAAGGTCGAGTGCGAGAGCAGAGCAACCTTGGGCGTAATCCCGAAATTGCGGATTTCTTCGCAAGCCATCAGCGTCATGTCGGCCAACTGCTCGGCGTTCGGATCGTAATTGACGTAGGTATCGCCGATGAACACGGTGCGCCCCGGCAGCATCAGCAGGTTCATCGCGTAATAGCGATCCAGGCCGTCGCGGGTGCCGATCACGCTCTGCACGTATTCACGATGGGTTTCGTGGCGACCGAAGGTGCCGCAAATCAGGCCGTCGGCGTAACCCAGGCGGACCATCAACGCACCGTACAGGGTATTGCGGCGGCGGACTTCGCGGCGGGCGTAGTCGGGCGAAACCCCCTTGCGCTCCATGATTTCGTGATAGGTGCGCCAGAATTCCTCGTAATGCTCGTCGAAGAAGGCGCAGTTATCGGAATGAACGATCTCGAAATCCTCGCCCTCGCGGATGCGCAGACCGGCTTCCTCGATCCGCCGGTTGATCTCGGCGTGGCGGCCAATCAGGATCGGACGGGCAATGCCTTCGTCGCGCACCACCTGCACCGCGCGCAGCACGCGCTCGTCCTCGCCCTCGGCGAAGACGATGCGCTTGGGCGCCAGCTTGGCCTGCGAGAACACCGGCTTCATGATCATGCCGGAGTGGTAGACGAATTCGTTGAGGCTCTGGATGTAGGCGTCCCAATCCTGGATCGGACGGGTAGCGACACCGGAATCCATACCGGCCTGGGCCACCGCCGGCGCAATTTTGACGATCAGGCGATGGTCGAAGGGCTTGGGAATCAGGTATTCCGGGCCAAAGCCGGAAATCTTCTCGCCGTAAGCCGAGGCGACGACTTCCGACTGTTCGGCGCGCGCCAGTTCGGCAATCGCCTTGACCGCCGCCATCTTCATTTCTTCGGTAATCGTCGTCGCGCCGACATCGAGCGCACCACGGAAAATGAAGGGGAAGCAGAGGACGTTATTGACCTGGTTCGGGTAGTCCGAGCGGCCGGTACAGATGATCGCGTCGTCGCGCACCTGCTTGACCAGCTCCGGCAGGATTTCCGGGGTCGGATTGGCGAGCGCCATGATCACCGGCGTCGGCGCCATCTTGGCGACCATGTCCTGCTTGAGCACGCCACCCGCCGACAGGCCGAGGAAGACGTCGGCGCCTTCGATCACTTCGCCCAGGGTACGGGCGTCGGTTTTCTTGGCGTAGCGCGCCTTGATCTCGTCCATCTCCTCGACGCGGCCTTCATAGACCACGCCCTTGATGTCGGTGACCCAGATGTTCTCGACCGGTGCGCCGAGCATCACCAGCAGGTCGAGACAGGCCAGGGCGGCGGCGCCGGCGCCGGAAGTGACGATTTTCACGGTCGACAGGTCTTTGCCGATCAAATGCAGACCGTTGAGGATGGCCGCGCCGACGACGATGGCGGTACCGTGCTGGTCGTCGTGGAAGACGGGAATCTTCATCCGCTCGCGCAGCTTCTTCTCGATGTAGAAGCACTCGGGCGCCTTGATGTCTTCGAGGTTGATGCCGCCGAAAGTCGGCTCCAGCGAGGCGATGGTATCGATCAGCTTGTCGGGATCACGCTCGTCGATTTCGAGGTCGAAGACGTCGATGTTGGCGAATTTCTTGAACAGCACGCCCTTGCCTTCCATCACCGGCTTGGCGGCGAGCGGACCGATCGGACCGAGGCCGAGGACGGCGGTGCCGTTGGTGATGACGCCGACCAGATTGGCGCGCGAGGTCAGGGTACTGGCTTCGGCCGGATCGGCGACGATTTCCTCGCAGGCGTAGGCGACGCCCGGGGAATAAGCCAGCGACAAATCGTACTGGTTGGTCAGTTGCTTGATCGGGGTAACCGCGATTTTGCCCGGCTTCGGCTGGCGGTGGTAATAGAGCGCTGCTTCGCGCAATTGCCTTGCATCCATGTCTGCCTCCTTTTTGTATCGTGAAATGCAATTTCAAATCGCGGCAAATAATAGCATGTTCACTGCGCGACGGAACAACTGCGGCTATTACTTAGGCGACAAAGTCAAGTAGATGTTTCCCTTGAGTTAAGGCATAATTACGGGCTTCCCAGCCGACGGCCTCTCAGCCGCTCGAATCGAAGGTGGCAGCTCCCGGCGACTGGCGTGAAACCAATCTATTTCAGTCACCTATATAGAGAGACATACCGCCATGACCGCACCGCTGAACGCTCCCGACTACGTCAAACACGAAGGCCTGAAACAGTGGGTGACGCAGATTGCCGAGCTGACCCAACCCGACCGCATCCACTGGGCCGACGGTTCTCAGGAAGAGTATGACCGCCTGTGCGCCGAAATGGTTGAAGCCGGTACGCTGATCAAGCTGAATCAGGAAAAGCGCCCCAACTCCTACCTCGCCTTCTCCGATCCGTCCGACGTTGCCCGCGTCGAAGACCGCACTTTCATCTGCTCCGCCAACAAGGAAGACGCCGGCCCGACCAACAACTGGGAAGAGCCGGCCAAGATGCGCGCCACCCTGAACGAACTGTTCAAGGGCTGCATGAAGGGTCGTACCCTTTACGTCATTCCCTTCTCGATGGGGCCGCTGGGCTCGCCGATTGCTCATATCGGCTTTGAAATCACCGATTCCCCCTACGTCGTCACCAACATGCGCACCATGACCCGCATGGGCAAGGCCGTATTCGACGTGCTCGGCAGCGACGGTGAATTCGTTCCCTGCATCCACACCGTCGGCGCCCCGCTCGAACCGGGCCAGCAGGATGCCAAGTGGCCGTGCAACCCGACCGTCAAGTACATCGTGCACTACCCGGAAACCCGCGAAATCTGGTCCTACGGTTCCGGTTACGGCGGTAATGCCCTGCTCGGCAAGAAGTGCTTCGCGCTGCGTATCGCTTCCAACATGGCCCGCGATCAGGGTTGGCTGGCCGAACACATGCTCATCCTCGGCGTCGAATCGCCGGAAGGTGAAAAATCCTACGTCGCCGCCGCCTTCCCGTCGGCCTGCGGCAAGACCAACTTCGCGATGCTGATTCCGCCCGAGCCGCTCAACGGCTGGAAGATCACCACCATCGGCGACGACATCGCCTGGATCAAGCCGCGCGTCGATGCCGACGGCGTCACCCGCTTCTACGCGATCAACCCGGAAGCCGGTTTCTTCGGCGTTGCCCCGGGCACCTCGGCCAAGACCAACTTCAACGCCCTGGCCACGCTCAAGGAAAACATCATCTTCACCAACGTCGCACTGACCGACGATGGCGATGTGTGGTGGGAAGGCCTGACCAAGGAAGCCCCGGCCCACCTGATCGACTGGCAGGGCAACGACTGGACCCCGGAAGACGGCAAGGCCGGCAAGAAGGCCGCCCACGCCAACTCCCGCTTCACCGCTCCGGCCAACCAGTGCCCGTCGGTCGACGCTGCCTGGGAAGACCCCGCTGGCGTGCCGATTTCCGCCTTCATCTTCGGCGGCCGTCGCGCCACCACCGTGCCGCTGGTGTACCAGGCCTTCAACTGGAACTACGGCGTTTACATGGCCGCCACCCTGGGCTCTGAAACCACTGCCGCCGCCTTCGGCCAGCAAGGTGTGGTCCGTCGCGATCCGTTCGCGATGCTGCCCTTCTGCGGCTACCACATGGGCGACTACTTCAACCATTGGTTGAAGATGGGCAAGACCGTCGATGCCACACCGAAGATCTTCTGCGTGAACTGGTTCCGCATGAACGAAAAGGGTGAATTCATGTGGCCGGGCTTCGGCGACAACATGCGCGTCCTGAAGTGGATCGTCGAACGCTGCAAGGGCAAGGTAGCCGCCCAGGAAACCGCGCTCGGCTGGATGCCGAAGTTCGAGGATATCGACTGGAGTGGCCTCGACATCAAGAAGGAAGAATTCGCTGCGCTGACCGCCATTGATGCTGATGCCTGGAAGTCCGAGCTTGCCGGCCACAAGGAGTGGTTCGACAAGATGGGCGAAAAGCTGCCGAAGGAATTCAACCTGAAGCGCGAACTGTTTGAAATGGCACTGTTCAAGGACGCCGCCTGAGATCGTTCCGGCATCACTCGAAAAGGCCGCAGAGCAATCTGCGGCCTTTTTTCCTTTCGCCAAGAGATCGACACCATGCCGCTTGAAGCGCCCGGTCCGACGCCCCCTGAAGTCCGCGGACAACACTGGACCCTGGATTTCTCCGGCTGCGCCTGCCTCCCGGAATTGCTCACCGCCCGCCAGCAACTCGAAGACCTCTGCGCCAGCGCCTGCCGCGAAGTCGGCCTGAGCATCGTCGGCAGCCTGTTCCACCAGTTCGATCCGGTCGGCGTGACCGGCGTGGTGCTGCTGGCGGAGTCGCATCTGTCGGTGCACACCTGGCCCGAGCAGCACTTCGTCGCCCTCGACGTTTATGTCTGCAATCACCTGAACGACAATACCGCCAAGGGCGCGGCATTGGTCGAACGCATGCGCCAGCTCTTCCTGCCGACGCACAGCGACTGCAAGCAACTTTCCCGCCGCAGCATTGGCGCCCCTCCGATTTTCTAGTCCCCGCATGAACTCATTGACACCCCCACCCGCCGCCGAGCGTCTCAAGGACATCGAACCCTTCCACGTCGTCGAGCTGCTGACCCGAGCTCGCCAGCTGGAAGCGGAAGGCCGCGACATCATCCACATGGAAGTAGGCGAGCCCGACTTCCCGACCCCACCGCCGATTGCCGATGCCGCCATCGCCGCGATCCGCGCCGGCCAGACTCTGTACACACCGGCTCTCGGCCTACCCGAGCTGCGGACGGCAATCTCCGATTTCTACCGTACGCGCTACGGCGTCGAGGTACCGGCGAGTCGCATCGCGGTCACTGCCGGCGCGTCCGGGGCGCTCAACCTGGCCTTCGCCTGCCTGGCCAACCCCGGTAGCGAGTGGCTGCTGGCCGATCCCGGCTATCCTTGCAATCGTCACATTTTGCGCACTTACGAAGGTCGACCGTGTGCCTTGCCGGTGGGGCCCGAAAGCAACTTCCAGCCGACGCCGGAACAGGTCGCGGCTGCCTGGAACGAACGCACCGCCGGCCTGCTGGTCGCCTCGCCGGCCAATCCGACCGGAACCCTGCTCAGCCTGGGGCAGATCAAGGCTCTGGCCGACAGCATCCGACAGCGCCGCGGGCATTTCCTGGTCGATGAGATTTACCACGGGTTGACCTACCCGGAAGCCGCCGACGGTGGAGAAACACCGACGGCCTGCGCCGCCGGAGACGATATCTGGGTCATCAACAGCTTCTCGAAATATTTCCAGATGACCGGCTGGCGCCTCGGCTGGATGGTGATTCCGGAGGCCTACGTCCGCGCCGTCGAGAAGCTCGCGCAAAACCTGACCCTGTGCCCGCCAACCATTGCACAACATGCCGCACTCGCGGCCTTTGCCCCGGAAACCATCGCCTTGCTTGAAGCCCGGCGCGCCGAATTCCGCGCCCGCCGCGACTTTCTCGCGCCGGCGCTGGAAGCGCTCGGCTTGCGCGTGGTCGCACGCCCGGAAGGCGCCTTCTACCTTTACTGCGACTGTTCGGCGCTCGCCACCGACAGCTTTGCGCTAGCCCGCGACCTACTGGAAAAAGCCGGGGTAGCGGCAACACCGGGGCTGGATTTCGGCAGCAATCAACCCGAACGTCACATCCGCTTCGCTTATACGACCAGTATTCCTCGCTTGGCCGAAGCGGTCGAGCGGCTACGCAGCTACTTCGGGCGGTAAGCGCAGGTCCGGGTGACGGGCACGCAGCGCAGCCCAGTCGAAATACGGGCCGGGGTCGCTCTTGCGCCCCGGCGCGACATGCTCATGGCCGGCAATCGCGGTCAACGGATAACGCTCGCGGAGGGCTGCCAGCAGCGCCCACAGGCTGGCGTACTGGGCGGCGCTGAAAGGCTGGTCGTCGGAGCCAGCCAGTTCGATCCCGAGCGAGTAATCGTTGCAGTTATCCCGCCCCAGCCACTGCGATTGCCCCGCGTGCCAAGCCCGCCGATCGGTGGCGACGCATTGAACCAACTCGCCGTCGCGGCGGATATAAAAATGCGCCGAGACCTGCAACGCGGAAATCTGCGCAAAATACGGGTCGACCGTAGCAGGCAAGCGGTTCTGGAAAAAAGCCTCGACCCAGCGCCCGGAGAACTGCCCCGGCGGCAAACTGATATTGTGCAGCACCACCAGGTCAACCACGGTCGACGCCGGCCGTAAGCTGAAATTGGGCGACAGGCACCAGCGCGCGCCGAGCAGCCAGCCATCCGCCCGCCAGGACAAGGAAGACTGACCAGTCTCGCCCGCTCCATTCATCGTAAGATTAACTCCGGTTTGGAACCCCGCCCTTCAGGGCGGTGGGAGCCGACCCCGGCCTGAAGGCCGGGGTTTCAGGCGACCGTTTTGGGAGGGGATGCAAACCCCTTCCCAAACATGTTTGACCGACAGGCATGAATGCCTGTCGCTAATTTCTTGCTCCTGAACACCTCGGTTTAGACGCAGGCTCCGCTGATACACGCAGATTTTCCAATGATTTGTCCCGGCGTTTCCAAAGCACCCGCCAGGTGAGCACCCGCATACGTTCCAAATGCCGAAAAATCCGCACCATCAGCGATGGGTCCGCGTCATCTGCGTCAAAACCGCTGCTTCAAACTTCAGCTTCATTCGACACCCAGCCGTTCAAGCCGATAGCGCAGGGAACGAAGATTGAGCCCGAGTAGACGAGCGGCCGCCGTGTGATGACCGTCGCACTGGCGCAGGGCTTCGACAATGGCCTCACGCTCCAGGCGATTGAGGTAGTCTTCAAGACTCTCCGCCACATGGCCCGCCGAAGCCTCCTGCCGGCTCGTTCCGCAGGCCGGGTCGAGCCGCAGGTCGCAGGGCTCGATATACTCCCCCCCGGCCAAGGCCACGGCGCGCTCGAGGATGTTTTCCAGCTCGCGCACGTTGCCGGGGAAGGCATAGTGCTGCAGTTGGGCCATGGCCTCCGGCGTCAGGCTTGGCCCCTGCTCGCCAAGTTGCCGCCGCAACAAGGAAACGACCAGCTCCGGAATGTCCTCCGGGCGTTCGCGCAAGGGTGGCATGTGCAGCTCGATGACATTGAGCCGGTAATAGAGATCCTGACGAAAGAGCCCCTTCTCGACACATTCGCGGAGATTCTTGTGCGTGGCACAGATGATTCTTACATCAACCGGCTCCTCGACCACACTACCAACCTTGCGCACCTTTTTTTCCTGAATGGCGCGCAGCAACTTGACCTGCATGGCCAAGGGCAGATCGGCGACTTCGTCAAGAAACAAGGTACCGCCGCCGGCCGCCTGGAAAAAGCCCTCCCGGTCGCTATCCGCGCCGGTAAACGCCCCCTTGCGATAGCCGAAAAACTCGCTCTCCATCAGATTGTCTGGAATCGCCCCGCAATTCACCGGTACAAATGCCGCTCCGCTCCGCGTCCCCAGGGCGTGCACCTGGCGCGCCGCCAGTTCCTTGCCGCTGCCGGATTCGCCGGAGATATAAACCGGCGCCTGGCTGCGAGCGAGCTTGGCAATGGTTTCCCGTACCTGTTGCATGGCGGCGGAATGACCGAGAAGCAAGTCCCGTGCTCCATTTTCCGGCAAGGCCTCGGGCAAACGCAGGGCCGATTTGATCAGGGTCCGCAACTGCTCCAGCCCTACCGGCTTGGCCAGGTAATCGAAAGCCCCTGCCTTGAGCGCGGCCACGGCGTTCTCGGCACTGCCGTAAGCAGTAATTACCGCAACCGGCAGGCGCGGGCAATGCTCAAGAATGTAACGGACGATTTCCAGTCCCTCACCATCCGGCAGACGCATGTCGGTCAGGCACAAATCGAAGCCCCCCACCGCCAGCGCCGCCCGCGCCTCGGCTACGGAACCGACGCATTCGGCGGCCAAACCCATGCGCAACAGCGTCAGGTCGATCAGCTCGCGGATATCGGCCTCGTCGTCGACGACAAGGACGCGATTCATGGCAGGTCGCCCGCTACGTTCGTTTCTGGCTGCCGACACGGCCCTCCCCTCCCCGCAATGATGAAATGCGCACCGCCTTCCCCTGGAAGCAGGTCCAGCGTCGCGCCATTGGCAGCGCACAATTCGCGCGCGATGAACAGCCCCAATCCGGTCCCCTGATGATGCCGGGTAAAAAAGGGCTCGAATATCTTCTCCCTGTCTGCCGGCGAGACCCCGGGACCATCGTCCCTCAAGTGCAATTCTACCCGCCCCGGCAGGTTGCCCGGGAGGATTGCAAGCTGTACCGCCCCCGGCCGGTCCGAAGCATAGCGCACCGCATTGACCAGCAAATTCCATAACACCTGGTGCAATTGCGATGGATCGAAATAGAGGCGGAGATCGCTGGCGTCGCCGAAACCGATCCTCACCGTGGGCAAGCGCTCGCTGGCTGAAAATTCTTCAAGAAATGCACGACAGAATTCGCCGAGTGGCAAACATTCCGGCGTGGCCTGGCGCTGCCGCCCCAGATCGAGCACATCGCGCACGATACGGTCAAGACGGGCAACGTTGTCTCCGACGATGCGCAGCAAGCGCAATTGCAATTCGTCACGGCACTCCTCACGCAATAGCTCGCCGGCATGGGCAATCGAGGCCAGGGGATTGCGTATTTCGTGAGCGATACTTGCCGTCAGGCGCCCCAGGGCTGCCAGCTTGAGTTGCTGCGCCTGCGCCCGGACATGCCCGAGGTCCTCGAAAAAAATCAGGGCTTCGCCATCGCTGCTGTCGGTAGACTCGAAACGCGCGCGCCACTCCCCAGCCTGCGGCAGGGAAAATTCGATACTGGCCGGCCCACTGCCGGTACGCCACGCCGCCAGGCCGGCATCGACCGCCATGGGCAGGCGGACCATGCCGTCCCCCCCCGCCCCCAACATCTGCGCCGCCATCGGATTGTTACGCACTACCCGGCCACCACGGGCGACAATGAGCACGCCATCCTGCATTCGCTCAACCACACGCTGGCTGATCCGTATCTGATTTTCGAGCGCGACACCCCGTCTTTTTGCCAGTTCTTCGTTGGCCATCAGGCGTTGCCCGAGCAAGCGGGCAAGAATCGCCGTCGCGAAAAAAGCCGCCGAAATCAGACCCGCATGAAACAGGGAGGAGAAATCCGCCTCGTTGTTCAGGATCAGCGCCACCTGGGCGGTCAGTAGTGCCAGGGTGCCTTGCGCGGCATAGAAGAGGACCAGCCGTCCACGACCGACCAGGCTCGCCGCCGCCAGGCTGACCAGCATCAGGACTCCGAGGCCGCTGACCACCCCGCCGGCACGATGCAGCAACAGGCCGGATACCAGCACATCGACCAGGACCTGCATCGATAGCTGAGTATTGAAATGTTGCTGCCAGTGAATGGAGAGCAGCAAACCGGCGACCACGAGCACCCCGTAGAAGGCTACCGGAAACATCAGCCCCTGGGTCGGCAGCCCGAGCGGACGGATGACCCAATCGCCCGGCGTCACAATGGCCAGGAAAAAAAGCGCCGTCAGGATCAGGCGATAGAGGTTGAAATACTGGAAGGAACGCCAGTTGGCCTCCCAGGTGGAGGACAGCCAGTCGCGCCTCACTGCCCGGCAGCCCGGCGATGCTCGCTGCAGCAGTAGTAACGGCCAGCCACTTCTTCGCCATCGCTAACGGGGAAATGGACACCGCAATGGTCGCAACGACGGATATCCTCGACCACCTGCGGCCGGACATCCGCCCGCTCAGGCACGGAGCGCGACGAACGCCGCAGGAACCACCACAGAACAGCGACCAAAAGCAGCAGGAGCAGGTATTTCATCGCGGTGACCTCGCCGGGAGCAAAAAAACAAAAACCCTCGCAATCGATCGATATACGAGGGTTCATGTTGGTCGGAGTGACATGATTCGAACATGCGACCCCTGCGTCCCGAACGCAGTGCTCTACCAGGCTGAGCTACACTCCGACTTCTGCCGAGAACCTTAGTGGTTTCTCTCAACAGCGAAGAAGCACAATTCTAGCAGGGCTTCGCGGTATTGGGAAGCCCCCAGCCCGGAAATTGCGGCCCTGGCGGCATCTGCCTCGCGCTGAGCACAGATGCGGGCATGCCCCAGCGCCCCGGTGGCGCGAATGGCGGCGAGAACTTCGGGGAAAGCATCGCGACCACCGGTCTCGATGGCCTCACGCACACAGGCCGCCTGCTCCGGCGTGCCGTGTTGCATGACGTAGATCAGCGGCAAGGTCGGTTTGCCCTCGGCCAGGTCGTCTCCCAGATGTTTGCCGGTATCTGCTTCCTGACCGGAATAATCAAGGACATCGTCGATCAGCTGGAAGGCGGTACCGAGGTGCATCCCGTAGCTGGCCACCGCCTCTTCCAGTTCGGGAGGGGCGGCACAGAGAATGGCCCCCAGACGGGCTGCTGCCTCGAACAGCTTGGCTGTCTTGTAGTGGATGACCTGCATGTAGCGCGCTTCGTCGACATCGGCGTCATGGCAGTTCATCAACTGCAGGACTTCGCCCTCGGCGATGACATTGGTCGCATCCGAGAGGACCCGCATGACGCGCATGTCATCCACTGCAACCATCATCTGGAAGGCACGCGAATAGAGGAAATCACCGACCAGCACGCTGGCGGCGTTGCCAAAGGCGGCATTGGCCGTATCGCGACCACGGCGCAAGGCCGACTCGTCGACCACATCGTCGTGAAGGAGGGTAGCGGTGTGAATGAACTCGACGACGGCGGCCAGTTCGTGATGCCGGGTTCCACGGTAGGCGAGCGCTCCGGCAACCAGCAACAGCAAGGCCGGGCGCATGCGTTTGCCGCCGCTGTTGATGATGTACTCCGCCACCTGCCTGACCAGAACGACATCCGAATGAAGCCGTTCGCGGATGACCGCATCGACGGCCTTCATGTCCTGCCCGATCAGGGCGTAAAGCTGTTCCAGTGTCACGGTGGGTAACCCATTGGCGAAGCGCGGAATGTTAGGCGCCCGGATACCCTGGCGTCAAGGGTTGGCAAGAGCGCGCCGGGATCGCCGAATCGCACGAAGAAGGGCGGCTTTCGGCTAAACTGGCAAAAACAGCAGCTTCACCCACCATTGACTGCGTCGCAGGGAGAATCACCATGAACACGCGTTCATTTACCGCCCCGGCCATCCAGGACCGCGAGGCAATGGAAGAATTCGCCGATGTGCTGAGCGACCGCGCGCCGCAGGTCGAGCGCGATGTAACCCGGCTGAAGGGCGGTGCCGCCGACCGCGAGGTCACGGCCGATCTTTTCCGGGCGATTCACAACATCAAGGGCGATGCGGCGCTCTGCAAATTCCAGATCGGGGTGCTTCTCGCCCATCCGATCGAAAGCCTGATGTCGCGTTTTCGCGATGGCGAGTTCCCCTTCTCGGAGCTCCTCGCCGAACTGATCCTGCTCTCGGTCGACCGTCTGGAATTGGCGACCGATGCCACGCTGGCGGGCCGTTCGCTTGAGCATTTGCGCCTGGAGACGCTGCTGCGCGGCCTGGAGGAAGTTTCCCGCGCACCGGCAGAGAGGCTGGATCCACTGGCGGCCGACCTGATCGAGGCGGTCACCGGCTTTCGTCCGATCAGCGGTTCGCCCATGCCGCCTGCGGCGCGCCCGCTACCGCCGCAGGCCATCGAGCAAGGCGGGCCAGACGACGACCTGGCGTTTTTCCGCTCGCTGGCACTGCAATTCGAGAGCCGCTCGCCACTTTTCAAGGGGCGTACCGCGCGTATCTTGCGCCTGGCGCTGGAGACCAACAAGGTTGCCGGCTCGCCGGCCGACCCGCTCCAGCTTGAGGCAGCTGTTTATATCCACGATATCGGGATGATGATGCTTCCGGAGAGTGTCTGGCTCAAGCTGGGTCGCATGAGCGACGAGGAGAAATCCATCCTCCGCCGCCACCCCGGCTTTGCCGCCGGTCTGCTGCAACGTATTCCCGGCTGGGATGCCGCTGCCGAAATGGTGGCCCAGCATCACGAAATGCACGATGGCGGCGGCTATCCCATGGCATTGAAGAACGAACAGATCAATCCGGGAGCCAAAATTCTCGCCATCGTCGATGCCTTCGAGGCAGTGATGCTCAAGCATATCCACCGGGGCAAAAACCGCTCCGTGCTGCGCGCCGTGGCCGAAATCAACGCCGGCAACAAGCAATTTGCCCCGGAGTGGATCGAGCCGTTCAATACGGTGATCCGCAAAACCCTGGAGAGTGCATGAGCGTGGAGTCCGGGAACGAACGCCGCTTCGGCGGCGTGGCACGCCTGTTCGGCGACGCGGCGGCGTACAGGCTCCGGGAAGCGCATGCCTGCGTCGTCGGAATTGGCGGTGTTGGCTCGTGGACCGTGGAAGCACTGGCCCGGAGCGGTGTCGGCCGGCTCACCCTGATCGATCTGGACATGGTGGCGGAATCGAATACCAACCGCCAGATTCACGCGCTGGAAGGTCTCTACGGCATGGCCAAGGTGGACGCCATGCGCGACAGGATCGCCCGGATCAATTCGGCCTGTGAAGTTCGCTGCATCGAGGATTTCGTCACCCCCGAGAATTGCGAAACCTTGCTCGCCGGAGAGTTCGACGTAGTGGTCGATGCCATCGATCAAGTCAAGCCCAAGATCGCGATGATCCGTCAATGCCGCACCGCCCGCCGCCCCATCGTCGTGGTCGGTGCCGCGGGGGGGAAAATCGACCCGACACGAGTGATCTGCGGCGATCTCGCCCAGACCGTTCAGGATCCCCTGCTGGCAAAAATCCGCTCGCAACTGCGCCGGGAGCAAGGCTACAGCCGCGATCCGAAAAAGAAATTCGGCATCGCCGCCATTTATTCCGACGAAGCCATGCGCTACCCGGAAAACCGGGGGAACTGTGCAACGGACAAGACGGCCCCCGGCCTCAACTGTGCCGGCTTCGGCTCTTCAGTCTGCGTCACCTCGGTGTTCGGAATGATCGCTGCCTCGGAAGCAATCCAACGCATTCTTGCCACCGCGCCACGAGGCCGGGAAGATCCCCCCCGGAGCGACGCGGAATAAGGCCGGGAAATTGCTTCACCAGCATGGTTGACCGTGAACTATCGCCGATCAGCTGGGTAGCCGCCGCTTTTCTCCCAGCAGTTGCCGCGCGGCAAGAACCCCCCGGTATTGCGCTTCCTCGAACAGGGAAATTCCCGACAGGTCGGCATGCGCCAGCGCCAGCCGGGGATGGCGGAAGGCGAGCAGGGTCCGTCGCTGGCCATGAAACAGGCTGCCCGGCACTGGTCGGCGCATGGCGTGGCCGTAGCGCATCACGTCGAGGCGGCTGACCACTTCGCGCAGGTCGGGGTGAACGCGCTCCAGCTCACCGAGAATGGCGTCGGCCCAATCCGCTTGTGTGGCGCTCAGCAGCAACTGGCGGGCGGCGGCCGGCGCCAGCGCGGAGAGCGGCCGGTAGTAGGTGTAGATGCTGCCGCCCTGGTGCCGGCGCAGCAGTTGATGCGAGGCGTCGACGTAGCCCAGACCGGCGCTGCCGTCGAGCGCGCTGGCGTAAAGAATGTTGTCCCAGGCCGGCGCGGCGCCGTGACGCTGCTGCGGCAGGCGTTCGAGATGCAGGTTGGCAACCAGCCAGGGCGCGTAATCGCCGCTGCCGGCGGCGGCCTTGAGCGGCCCCGGGACGTTGCGCCAGACGCGCGGCAGGACGAAAGCCGGCGCCGCCCAGAGCAGCCTTTTGGCGTGATAGCGGCGGGATTTTTCACCACTCAGGCAGTCGACCGTAAATCCGTCCTTTTCCTCATCGATACGCCATACCAGCGCGTCGGTGACGATCCGGCCAGCAGCGTGCGCAGCCAGCCCGCGCAACAGCCAGGCATTGCCCTCCGGCGCAGTGAGCACGCAGTCGCCGGCAGCGTTCATCGCCTCGCCGTTGCGGCAGGCAAAGTAATGCAGCCCAGCCCAGGCCGAGGTCTCGTGGTGGCTCAGCCCGTAATCGTCGCGGCAAGCGTAGTTGGCCAGCCAGTGCAGGCTGGGCGCGCTAAAACCCTGCGCCTGCAGCCAGTCGGCGAAGCTGACCCGGTCGAGCGCCCGCCAGGCCGGGTCGCGGCTGGCCAGTGCCAGCGGCAGCGCGAAAACCCGCAGGCCATCGCGCCCGCGCTGCTGCTTCAAGGCTTCGACGGTTTCGGCGAAGCGCCTTTGCTGCGCCCGCTCGTCGGCAGCGAGCCCGAGCTGCGGCAACAGTCCCTCCTCCCACAGGCCGTCGCGGAAGACCCGCTCCTGCGGCGTCGCGCAGAGGTAGCGCTCGTCGTAAGTCGGGCGCCGGGCGCCGGGATCGCCGTGCAGCACGCCGAGTTCGGCCAGCAGTTCGCGCACCAGCCGCGCCTCGCTGCCCGGCAGCGGCAGGTAATGCGCCCCCCAGGGATAGGCGCACAACGGCGACTGACCGGCGCGCGAATTGCCGCCGGGTTCGGATTCCATTTCGAGCACGACGAAATCGTCGATCCCGGCCTTGTTCAGTTGCCAGGCGGCCGACATGCCGGACACCCCGCCGCCGACGATCACCGTGCCGACCCGGCGAAACTCGTCGGGTGCCGGAAAGTCTCCGTTGCGCAAACGATGGGCGGCGGGAGGGTTGCCCCCCAGCAACTCACCCGGCGGCAAGGGTGGCCGGCGAGGCTGGCAAGCGGCAAGCGTCGCCCCGAGGCCGGCCAGCCCCAGACCGGCCAGACCGGCACTCCCGACGCGGAGGAAGTCGCGCCGCCGCATCAGGATGGGAAAAAGGAAGAGAGAGCACCGCCGGCGCGGCCAGCGAACGCAAGCCCGGCCCCTCGGCCGGGGCAAAAATGCCGTTTTTCACGGTCGACCGTGAATTTTGAGCAAAAACGCGGCCCGCCGGGCAGCCGGAAAGACATGAGCAAACGGCTGGAAACACTCATCCGCCGCCCCGCTGCGGCTAGTCGAACTGGCGCAGCGACAGACGCACCGACAACTGTCCGCCGAGCCAGCCGAGCAGGCCGCCACAGCCGACCAGCGCGGCGACTTCGGCCAGGCCCAAGGTCCGCAGCGCGAACTGGGCCCCATAGAGTGCCGCCAGTTCGCCGACCGGGCCAGCCAGCAGCGCCAATCCGAGCGCCACCAGCAAGGCCGCGAGCAGACCGCCGGCAGCCCCCTGCAAGGCACCAAAATAATGGAAGGGGCGGCTGATGAAGGTGTCGGTGGCACCGATCATCCGCGCCACCTCGATCTCGGCGGCATGACCGAGAACCTGCAAGCGGATGGTGTTGAAGGTCACCGCGATCAAGCCGGCAGCAAACACCGCCGCCAGCATCCCGAGCGCCAGCCGGCCGATCCGGATGAAGGCGTCGAAGCGCCGCACCCAGGCCGAGTCAAGTTGGACATGCTCGACCTTGGGCCAGCCCGAGATTTCCTTCTTCAGCACCTCCAGCGCCTCCGGCGCCGCATCTGGTGCAAGACTCGGCGGTTCGACCACGAACGCGTCGGGCAAGGGGTTGCGCGGCAGGCTGGCGACGATTTCAACCATCCCCTCGTTGCCCTTGAGCCGCGCCAGCGCCTCGTCGCGCGGTACAAAGCGCCAGCGAGCGGGCGCCACGGCCTGCAGCCGGGCCTCGATCTCGGCGACTTCCTTCCTGCTCGCGTCGAGCTGCATGAAGACACTGACCTGCTGGGCGCCGGCAGCGCCATGGCCCAACTGGCGCAAGCTGTCGAGGACCAGGTAGCCGAAGGCGGGAATGGTCAGCGCGATGCCGATCACCAGCAGCGAGAGCAAGGTGTTGAGCGGCGCCGCCAGCAGGCGGCGGACGGCGCGGCCGCAAGCGGCCTGATGCTGGGCCAGCCAGGAGTTCATAGCAGCCTCCCGTGGTCGAGACGCAGCACCCGCGGCTCGAAGCGGCGGATGCAGCCAAGGTCGTGGGTGGCGATCACGACGGTGACGCCGACCTGGTGGAAGGATTCAAAAATGGCGAAGATCTGCTCCGCCGACTCGGTATCGAGGTTGCCGGTCGGCTCGTCGGCGACCAGCACCGCCGGCCGGTTGACCACCGCCCGGGCAATCGCCAGCCGCTGCTGTTCTCCGCCCGACAGCGCCACCGGGTTGGCCTTGGCGCGTTCGAGCAGGCCCACCTTGTCGAGCGCCGCCTGCGCCCGGCGCACCGCCTCGCGGTAGGGCAGGCCGACGATTTCCAGCGGCAGCAGCACGTTCTCCAGCGCGCTGCGGTCGAACAGCAGTTTCTGGTCCTGGAAGATCAGGCCGAAATTGCGCCGCACGAAAGGCAGCGCACTGCGGCGCAAGGCCGCGAGGTTCTGGCCATTGACCAGCAAGCTGCCGGCGGTCGGCGGCTCGATGGTCGAGACCAGCTTGATCAGCGTCGTCTTGCCGGCCCCCGAATGGCCGGTCACGCACACCATCTCCCCCGCCGAAATCTCGAAACTGACGTCGTGCAGGGCCTGCAGCCCACCGGGGTAGCGCTTGGTCAGGTTGCTGGCAACGATCATGTTTTAGCTGGTAGCGGTTAGATGTTAGGCGCTAGAGGGGAACCCCCCTCCCCCACTGAATCCTGAATCCTTGATCCTTGATCCTTGATCCTTGATCCTTGATCCTTGATCCTTGATCCTTGATCCTTGATCCTTGATCCTTGATCCTCGATCCTCGATCCTCGATCCTACTCGAACAGCGCATCGACGAAATCGCGCGCGACGAAGGGGCGCAGGTCGTCGATCTGTTCGCCGACGCCGATGAAGCGGATCGGCTTCGGGCACTGGCGGGCGATGCCGGCGATGACGCCGCCCTTGGCGGTGCCGTCGAGCTTGGTCACGACCAGGCCGGTGACGTTGATCGCCTTGTCGAAGGCCTTGACCTGCTGCAGCGCGTTCTGGCCGATGTTGGCGTCGAGCACGAGCAGGGTTTCGTGCGGACCGGTCGGGTCGACCTTCTGGATCACGCGGCGGACCTTGGCGATTTCTTCCATCAGGTGCAACTGGGTCGGCAAACGGCCGGCGGTGTCGGCAAGCACGATGTCGATGCCGCGCGCCTTGGCCGCCGAGATGGCGTCGTAGATCACCGCCGCCGGATCGCCGGATTCCTGCGCGATCACCGTCACGTTGTTGCGCTCGCCCCAGGTCTGCAATTGTTCGCGGGCGGCGGCGCGGAAGGTGTCGCCGGCGGCCAGCAGCACGCTCTTGCCCTGGTTCTGGAAATACTTGGCCAGCTTGCCGATCGAGGTCGTCTTGCCGGCGCCGTTGACGCCGGCGATCATGATCACGAAGGGTTTATGGCCGGAGACGTCGAGCGGCTGTTCGAGCGGCAGCAGAGTTTCGTGCAGCGCGTCGGAGAGGGCCTTCTGGATCGCCTCCGGGGTATCGAGCTTGTCGCGCTTGGCGCGCGCCTTGAGTTCGTTGAGCAGGTGGGTGGTCGCCTCGATCCCGACGTCGGAGGTCAGGAGCAGGGTTTCCAGCTCTTCGAGCAGTTCGTCGTCGACCTTGCCGCGCGAGAACAGCGACTTGAGCTTGCCGCCGAGCTGGGCGCGAGTCTTGGCCAGGCCCTTGAACAGGCGCTCGCGCCACGAGGGTGCCGGCGCCGGGGTGACGGCCGGCTCGGCGGGCGAGGCAGCGGATGGAGCGGAGGCGGCGGGCTGGTCGCCTCCGGCAGTCGGCGCGCTGTCACCGGATATCTTTTTCTTCAGGAAACTGAACATGGATGAACCAGTCGAAAGGAAGCGTTTGCGGGGTATCTGAAACGTGGGCTCGCAGGCTGGGCGGTAATGGGCTGACAGGTCTGCGCCAAGCCGCTAAGATGCCGCCCGGATTGCCGTTGAAACAGGCGCCGATTTTAGCAGAAGCCCTCCCCGCCCCTGCCTGCCACTTTTCGCCAAGGACTTGTTTTTCGATGAAGACGCAACGAATCCGACACCTGCTCCCTCTTTTCTGCTTTTTTTCGGCGTTGACCGTGAATGTCCAGGCCAACCCCTACGAAACCACGCTCAAGAACGGCCTGCGGGTGATCGTCAAGGAAGACCGCCGGGCGCCGACCGCGGTGCAGATGGTCTGGTACCGGATCGGCAGCATGGACGAGGTCGACGGCCAGTCCGGCGTCGCCCACGTGCTCGAACACATGATGTTCAAGGGTACGCCCAGCGTCGGCCCGGGTGAATTCAACAAACGGGTCGCCGCTGCCGGTGGTCGCGACAACGCCTTCACCAGCCGCGACTACACCGCCTACTTCCAGCAGGTGCCGAAAGAGAAGCTGCCCGAGATGATGGCACTCGAAGCCGACCGCATGCGTCACCTCAACGTCGACGCCCGGGAATTCGCGCAGGAGATCAAGGTGGTCATGGAAGAGCGCCGGATGCGCACCGACGACAACCCGCAGGCCAAGCTGTTCGAGCAGATGAACGCAGCCGCCTTCCAGGCCCACCCCTACCGCCGGCCGATCATCGGCTGGATGAACGACCTGGAAAACATGAGCGCCGCCGACGCCAAGGCCTGGTACGAGACTTGGTACATGCCCAACAACGCCTACGTGGTGATCACCGGCGACGTCGACCACCAGGCCGTCTTCGCCCTCGCCGAGCAGCACTATGGCGTCCTCGAAAGCCGCCCGCTGCCGCCGCGCCGGCCGCAGAGCGAACCGGCACAGGAAGGCATCCGCCGGATCAGCGTCAAGGCGCCGGCCGAGTTGCCGGCGCTGATCATGGGCTGGAAGGCACCGGTGCTGCGCGACATCGAGCGCGACCGCGACCCTTACGCGCTGGACATGCTGACCGCCGTGCTCGACGGCCACGACGCCGCCCGCTTCAACAAGAAGCTGGTGCGCGAGGACAAGGTCGCACTCTCGGTCGATATCGGCTACGACGGCAGCGCCCGCGGCCCGGGCATGCTCTACATCACCGGCACGCCGTCGGAAGGACGCAGCATCGCCGACCTGGAAGCCGCGATCCGCGCCGAAATCGCCCGCATCCAGCAGGACGGCGTCAGCCCGGCCGAATTGAAGCGGGCACGCGCCCAGCTGCTGGCGCAGCAGATCTACAAAAAGGACTCGATGTTCGGCCAGGCGATGGAAATCGGCCAGACCGAAGCCGCCAACCTGCCCTGGCAGGGCATCGACAAGATGCTGGAAAAACTGCAGCAGGTCAGCGCCGAAGACATCCAGGCCGCTGCCCGCAAGTACTTTACCGACGATACGCTGACCGTCGGCGTCCTCGACCCGCAACCGCTGGCGCAGGCGCCGCGTCGTCCGGCCCAGGCCGGCAGCCGGGATTGAGCCGCCCTGCTTGCGTTCCCGCCCAGCCCCACAACGCCCCAAACGCGCGCCCGAGAAATTGCCATGAAACGCTTGTTGACCGTAGTTTTTGCTTTTTTCACCCTGCTTGCCGGCCAGCCAGCCGTCGCCGGCGTCGCCATTGAACACTGGCAGACGGCGGGCGGCACCCGCGTCTATTTCGTCGCCAGCCGCGCCTTGCCGATGCTCGACGTGCAGGTCGATTTCGCCGCCGGTTCGATGTTCGACCCGCCCGGCAAGTCCGGCCTCGCCGCGCTGACCCGGGGCACACTCGATCTCGGCGCCGGCGACCTCGACGAGACCGCGATTGCCGAACAGCTCGCCGACCTCGGCGCGCAACTCGGCGGCGGCGCCGACACCGACCGCGCCAGCGTCTCGCTGCGCACGCTGACCGCAGCCGACAAGCTGGCGCCGGCGCTGGCCATCCTCGGCCGGGTGCTGGCCAGCCCGCGCTTCGCCGACGAGATCTTCGCCCGCGAGCAGACCCGCACCGTATCGGCCCTGAAGGAAGCGCAGACGCGGCCCGACAGCATCGCCGGCAAGGCCTTCTGGGAGGCGCTCTATCCCAAGCATCCGTACGGCCGCCAGGCATCGCCGGAGAGCGTCGCCGGACTCAGCCGCGCCGACGCCCGCGCCTTCCATGCGCAGTATTACGTCGCCGCCAACGCCACCATCACCCTGGTCGGCGACCTTGACCGCGCCAGCGCCGAACGCATCGCCGGCGAACTCGCCGCCGCGCTGCCGACCGGTAGCGCCGCCGTGCTGCCGGCACCGCCGGTGGCGGTCAAGGGCAGCCAGAAGAACATCGCCCACCCGGCCTCGCAGGCGCACGTCCAGATCGGCCTGCCGGCAATCGAGCGCGGCCACCCCGATTTCTTCCCGCTGGTGGTCGGCAATTACACCCTGGGCGGCGGCGGTTTCGTCTCGCGCTTGATGAAGGAAGTCCGCGACAAGCGCGGCTACGCCTACAGCGTGTATAGCTATTTCGCGCCATTGAAGCAGCCCGGCCCCTTCCAGATCGGCCTGCAGACCAAGCGCAGCCAGGCCCGCGACGCGATCAAGCTGGCCCGCGGCATCCTCGACGACTTCGTCAAGAACGGCCCGAGCGCCGAGGAACTGGCCGCCGCCAAGGCCAACCTGACCGGCAGCTTCCCGCTGCGCCTCGACAGCAACCGCAAGCTGCTCGACAACGCCGCGGTGATCGGCTTCTACGGCCTGCCGCTCGATTATCTCGACACTTACCAGGCACGGGTCGCGGCAGTCACGGTCGACGACGTGAAAAAGGCATTTTCCCGCCACATCCGCGGCGACTACCTGACCACCGTGACGGTGGCCGGCGAGTGAAGAGCAAAGCCAGTCCCGGCAGCAACGCGGTACGGATCGTCGGCGGCGAGTTCCGCCGCCGGGTCTTGCGCTTTCCCGACAGCGCAGGCCTGCGCCCGACCCCCGACCGGGTCCGCGAGACCCTGTTCAACTGGCTCGGCCAGGAGCTCGACGGCTGGCACTGCCTCGATCTCTTTGCCGGTAGCGGCGCACTCGGCTTCGAGGCGGCGTCGCGCGGCGCGGCCCGGGTGGTGATGATCGAGAAGGCGCCGCGGGTGCTCGCAGCGTTGCAGGAAAACCACGAATTGCTGCATAAACCGCCGGCGGTGGAGATCGTTCGCGGGGATGCGCTACAATATTTGTCTTCGTCGCGATTGAAATTCGACCTGATCTTCGTCGATCCGCCTTATCACCAGGGCTGGATCGCCCGGCTGGAGCCCCTGCTCGACGCCGCGCTGCACGCAGATGGGGCGCTTTACCTCGAGGCGGAGAACGAAATCGAAACGCTGGGCGCCTGGCAGACCGTACGCCGGGGCAAAGCGGGCGAAGTGCATTTTCACCTGATGCGGCGCGAGCCGAGCCAACCGAACGACTGAACCGACTGTGCCGGCCAATTCCAATTCCTGCAAACTCGACCGCCGCGTGGCGATCTATCCGGGCACCTTCGATCCGATCACCCGCGGCCACGAAGACCTGGTCCGCCGTGCCGCCAGCCTGTTCGACCGGCTGATCCTGGCGATCGCCGAAAGCCCGAGCAAGCAGCCCCGCTTCAGCCTGGCCGACCGGGTCGAGATGGCGCAGGAGATCCTGGCCGACGTGCCGAATCTCGAAATCGTCGGCTTCAACACCCTGCTGATGGATTTCGTGCACGAGCAGGGCGCCAAGGTCATCGTGCGCGGCCTGCGCGCCGTTTCCGATTTCGAGTACGAGTTCCAGATGGCGGGCATGAACCGCAGCCTGTTCCCCGAGGTCGAAACCGTGTTTCTGACCCCCGGCGAGCAATACATGTTCATTTCAGCCACAATGGTGCGCGAAATCGCCCGTCTTGGCGGCAATGTCAGCAAATTTGTTCAACCTTGTGTCGAAAAACGCCTGCGGGCGTCCATTTCAGCCAAATAGAGAGAGGAACCAGTCATGGCCCTGAAGATTACCGACGAGTGCATCAACTGCGACGTGTGCGAACCGGAATGCCCGAACGAAGCAATTTCGCAAGGTGACGAGATCTACGTCATCGATCCGAGCAAGTGCACCGAGTGCGTCGGCCACTACGACGAACCGCAATGCGTCCAGGTCTGCCCGGTCGACTGCATTCCCAAGGATCCAGCCCACGCCGAAAGCGAAGATCAGCTCTGGGCCAAGTATGAGCGACTGACCGGCAACAAGCGCTCCTGAGCGCTGGCCCCGGCAGCACTACAAGCGCTCCGGGCCAAAACCCGCACCAATCGGGGCCTCTTCGGAGGCCCCGCGTTCATCTGGCACACTGAACGCACGAACCGCAGTGAACGCACGAACCGCAGCCGGAACAGCCTCATCTCGGCCAGTGAAAAATTTAGCGCCAAAAGCAAAAAGGCAACCTCTACAGGTTGCCTTTTTGCCGGTAATAATTTTGGTGGCCAATCGCGGAATCGAACCACGGACACGCGGATTTTCAATCCGCTGCTCTACCAACTGAGCTAATTGGCCAAAGAAGACCGCATTATAGACTACACATCCGGGCATGGCAAGAAATTTCTGCAAATTCTGAAATATTTCTTTCAAGTACCGATAGGAGGGGACTGGCGATAGAGTTCTGCGTAGTCTTCCGGCGGCTGCGGAGGCTCAGGGGGGCGCCAGGCGGGGAAGAGAACACTCGCCAAGGCGCCACGCCCCTTGGGATTGGGGCGCAGACTGGCACGAATTCCGTGCTGCATGGCAATTTCCTGCACTATCGCCAATCCCAGGCCACTCCCCTCCCCCGCCGAATCATCAACCCGATAAAAGCGCTCGAATACCAATTCGGCCTGCTCTTCGCTGATACCGATGCCATCATCTTCGACCTCGAAATGAACCCGGTCGTTTTTTCCGATCACACGGCATGTCACGTGCCCACCTTGCGGGGTATAACGCAGCGCGTTATCGAGCAGGTTCTTTGCCAGCTCGCGGAGCAGAAAGGCGTTGCCGACGATGAGAGTCTCGCCCTCATGTTCGTAACCCAGGTCGATGCCACGGCTCATGGCAAGCATGACCCAATCCTCGACCGATTCGCGCGCGAGTGGCGCCAGATCCAGCACCTGATGCGCCTGCTGCGCTTCACTCCCCTCGGTACGCGCCAGGGTCAAGAGCTGATTGACCAGACGTCCAGCCCGGTCGACCCCGGAAGCAATTTGGCGCAAGGCGTGGCGCAAGGCTTCCGGATCGGTTTCGCGAATAGCCAGTTGCGCCTGGGTTTTCAGGCCCGTGAGCGGTGTCCGCATCTGGTGCGCGGCATCGGCGATGAAGCGCTGCTGCACCTCGACGCTTTTTTTCATTCGTTCGAGCATGGCATTGAAAGCCTCGACCAGGGGCTCAAGCTCCTCTGGGACGCGCCGGGTTGCAATTGGCGAAAGATCTGCCGGCTCGCGTGTTTCGATGGTTTGGCGCAGGCGTGTCAGGGGACGAAGACCGCGTGACAAACCAAACCAGACCAGCATGACCGCCAAGGGAATGATCACGAATTGCGGCAAAATCACGCTGGCGACGATCTTATTGGCCAACTGCGTCCGCTTCTCCGTCGTCTCGGCGACCGCGACGACAACCCAGCGCTCGCGCGGCTGCTGCGGTTCGCTGAGATAGGTGTAGGCAACACGCAAATCCTGTCCGTGCGATTCGATATCGCGGAGATAAACCTCGCCGGACACGGTTTCGCCTGCTTCTGGATCGGGCATCAAATCAACCCCCCGATCGCCAGCCAGCAGGCGGCCACCAAAGGTCATCACCTGGAAGTAGACGGTATCGGTCTCGTCGGCACGCAACATGGCTCTTGCCGAGGCCGGCAGGGAAAGAACCGGTTTACCTCCGACCAGCTTGACCTGGCGCGCCAGAGCGACAACATGCTCGCGCAGGGACTGATCATAAGGGAAGTTGGCAACGTTATTGGCGAAGTAATGCGTGAAGGCGATGCTCAGGGGCCAGACAAACAACAGCGGGGCCAGCATCCAGTCGAGAATTTCTCCGAACAGCGAGCGCTCGCTGTCGCCCGCCGCCCGGTCATTCGCTGGCGGGGCGCTCAAGACAATATCCCAGGCCACGTACCGTCGCGATCTTCACCCCGCCCGATTCAAGTTTTTTGCGCAGACGGTGCACATAAACTTCGATAGCGTTGTGACTGACTTCTTCACCCCAACCGCACAGATGCTCAACCAGTTGGTCCTTACTGACCAGGCGCCCCATGCGCATGAGCAGTATCTCGAGCAAACCCACTTCGCGGGCCGACAATTCAAGCGCCTGACCGTTAATTTGCGCCACTCGACCGACCTGATCGTAACTCAAGGCACCGCAATGCATCGTTGGAACCGTACCCGCCGAACGCCGCGTCAGAGCTCTTACCCGTGCTTCGAGTTCGGCCAGCTCGAATGGCTTGACCATGTAATCGTCCGCCCCCAAATCAAGACCGCGAACGCGATCCCCCGTGCCGTCAAGGGCTGTCAGGATCAGCACCGGGAGTTGGGAATTCCGCCCTCGCAGGCGCTTGAGGACTTCGAGTCCAGGCAGCCTGGGCAAGCCCAGATCGAGGATCAGCAGGTCATAAGTCGCCGTAAGCAGTGCGGTATCGGCCTCCAGGCCATTGGCCGCCCAATCCACGGCATACCCCCCCTGACGCAAAGAACGGGTCAATCCGTCGGCAATGATCGGATCATCCTCGGCGATCAATATTCGCATTTATCTCCAGAACCCAAGAAAAGATCAATGTAACGTCAGTCAATTGTAAGCCGTTCGCAGTATAATCCGCGCGCTGTTCTCCTTTTATGGTCTTTGGAGCCCGCATGGTTTCATCCGCGCGGCTCAGGGGATTGCCCGATCCTGCACTCGGCGATCCCCTACCACTTTTTTCTCGCCCCGGTTTTTCCCGCCCGCCCAGTTTTTCCCACCCGTTTTCCGTCAATCCGGAATCAGGTGCCGAGCGCGCTTTCCTGGAACGCCACCAGGCGCCGGATACCGATTTCGGCGAGATCCATCAGAACATTCATCTGTTCGCGACTGAATGGATTTCCCTCGGCCGTTCCCTGGATTTCGACAATCCCACCCCGCCCGGTCATGACAACATTCATGTCGGTATCGCACTCGGAATCTTCGGGATAGTCGAGATCAAGGACCGGCGCACCGGCAAAAATCCCAACCGAGACCGCCGCCACATGGTCGCGCAGCGGATTCACGGTCAACTTGCCGTTTTGCACCAATTTCTCGCAGGCGTCGTTGAGCGCGATCCAGGCCCCAGTGATCGCGGCGCAGCGGGTGCCGCCGTCGGCCTGGAGGACGTCGCAGTCGAGCGTGATCTGGCGTTCGCCAAGCGCCACCAGGTCGGTCACGGCACGCAGGCTGCGTCCGATCAGGCGCTGGATTTCCTGCGTCCGGCCGGTCTGCTTGCCCTTGGCTGCCTCGCGCGCCGAGCGGGTATGCGTCGAACGCGGCAGCATGCCGTATTCGGCGGTGACCCAGCCTTGGCCCTTGCCGCGCAGGAAGGGCGGCACGTTTTCCTCGACCGAGGCGGTGCACAGCACGCGGGTGTCGCCCATTTCGATCAGGACCGAACCTTCGGCGTGGCGGGTGAAATTGCGGGTGATGCGGACCGGACGCAGTTGGTCCGGTTGGCGTTGGCTGGGGCGCATGCTCATTGTCCTTGTTTTCGCGGGTTGTATTTTTCGATGGCGGAGCGGATTTCCTCGATCGCTTTCTCGATCTCGTCGTCCGACAGTTCGCCCTTGTAGGCCGGCGTGCGGCCGAATTCTTCCATTTGCGTCGCGACCTCGTGCAGCGCCATGGTTTGCGTCGAAATCGAGCTTTCGCCGGCCTCCGGGCTTTCCTCCCAGCGGATCGCAACCACCGAGAGGTTGTCGCCATGCGGACCGCCCTTGACCTCGGCTTGAGCCATCAGCATCGGTACTGCCTGCAGCAGGTTGGCACCCTTCAGCGCCACCGCCATCAGATCGCCGGAGGTGACGCCCCAGAGGCCGTCGGTGGCTAGCAGCAGCACGTCGCCGTGTTCGAGCGGCGTCTTGCGCGAGTATTCGATTTCCGGCGCGGTGGCTCCGCCGAGGCAACTGTAGATCTTGTTGCGATCCGGGTGGCGAGCCGCCTGGGCCTCTGAAATCATGCCCTCCTCCAACAGGAGGCGGATCCGCGAATGGTCGCGGGTCTGCGCCATTACCCGCCCCCCCCGCATCAGGAAGAGGCGTGAATCCCCGGCATGAGCCCAGTAGGCAATTCCATCCTGCACGACACAGGCAACAATGGTGGTACGGGGCGATTCGACGAGCTGCTTCTGCGCGGTGTAATCGAGAATTGCCCGATGCCCATGGTTGATTGCGCGCTGCAAAAAAAGGAAGGGATCAGGCAACTGTGGCTTGGCCTCGCGCTGGAATCCATTCACCAGGGTCTGAGCCGCGATCTGGGCGGCAATTTCGCCATGGTGATGCCCCCCCATCCCATCGGCGATAACCAGCAACAGCGAATCGCGGGTATAGCTGTACGCGGTACGATCCTCGTTATTGCCCCGCCCACCCTGACGACTCTCCTGATAAACCGTGAATTTCATTTGTCTTGTGTCCTGAAAATACCTACCAGCCGGTCCAGCCAGCCGCTTTCGCCAGCTACCGGATGATGCACGGCTGGCGGCACCTGCTCGACCAGCGCCTTCTGCAGGGCAAAAACACTCTGCGGGCGCTGCAGATGATCGAGATGCAGGCACCAGTCGATAATCTGCAGCAGGTGTTCGCTATAGCGCCCTTGCCAGCGTTCGACGGCGGGAAAATAGCACTCTTCCTTCTGGCGCTCGTCAGCCGCCGGGGGCGCCTTGCCGGCCAGGCAGGCGTACATCGACGCTCCAACGCTGTAGATATCGCTCCAGGGACCGAGATCGCGACGTTCGCCATAATGCTCCGGGGAAGCATAACCTGGCGTGTACATTGGCTTGAGCATGGGCTGATCCTGAACCAGGGTCTGGCGAGCAGCGCCAAAATCGATCAGGACCGGCGAATTGTTACCACGCAGATAGATGTTCGATGGCTTGAGATCGAGGTGAAGCAACTTGTGCGCATGCACTTCACGCAAGCCATTGAGCATGCGGGTGAACAACCCCCTGATGAAGCGCTCGGAAACCCGGTCACGATACTTGAGGATATGTTCCTGCAAGGTACGGCCCTTTTCATACTCCATGACCATGTAGACCGTGTCATTGGCACGAAAGAAATTCAGCACGCGAACAACATTGGGGTGGGATAGGCGGGCCAGCGCCCGCCCCTCCTCGAAAAAGCACTTCATGCCATAGCGAAAAGCCCCCAGATGCTCCTCGGTAATATTGGGACGCAACTCTCCGGCCGCACGCAGCGCCAGGCTGTTGGGCAGATATTCCTTGATTGCCACCTGGTGGCCGGCCGGATCGCTGGCGAGATAGACGATGGAAAACCCCCCCAAGGAGAGCTGACATTCGATCGTATATTCTTCGAGGCGGTGGCCGTCGGGAAGCGGGTGATTGGCTTGTTGCGCCATCAATCTCACGGTTATGATGCAGTTTCGGGCATTTTCGGGCGTGTTGCCCGCCCTGTAAAGCTGGAGGCTCCCCCTGATGATTAGCAGTATGACCGGATATGCGGTAAAAACCCGCGATCTTGAGCGTGGCACGCTGCAGTTTGAACTGAAAAGCGTCAATTCTCGTTACCTCGACTTCCACTTTCGCGTCATGGAAGAATTGCGCGCACTGGAAATGCCGCTCCGCGAATTGCTCTCCGGCCGACTGACCCGCGGCAAGATCGAATGCCGCCTGTCCTTCAATCAAAACGGTGCCCGCAGCGACCAGATGGAAGCCAACCCCGGATTACTGACAACCCTCAGGACCCTGGAGTCGCAAGTGCTGGCCACACTACCGAACGCACAGCCGCTCAGTGTCGGCGAAATACTGCGCTGGCCGGGGCTCCTTGGCGACCAGAGCATCGATTTTGCCGCGATGATGCCGCAGGTCAGCATACTGGCACGTGAGGTACTCGACGAATTCACCGCCAGTCGAGCCCGCGAGGGCGAAAAACTGGCCCAACTCATCGTTGACCGTGTCAACGCAATGCGCGACATCGTACGCTCGGTAGCTCCTCGCATTCCAGAAGCCCAAGCCCTATTCGCCGAACGCCTGCGCCAACGCCTGCACGAGGCACTGGAAGGTGAAGCCGGCGAAGAACGCATCCTGCAGGAAGTCGCCGTATTTGCCGCTCGTATCGACATTGCCGAGGAAATCGGCCGCTTGATGACACATCTCGACGAAGTCGAACGAGTATTGAAACAAGGTGGCGCCTGCGGCAAGCGGCTTGATTTTCTGATGCAGGAACTTAATCGTGAAGCCAACACGCTGGGATCAAAATCCGCACTCGTCGAGGTCTCGCAAGCTTCGATGGATTTAAAGCTATTGATCGAGCAAATGCGTGAACAAATTCAGAATCTGGAATGATGTTTCACGCAGCCCGGCCCTCTCTTGAGGGCTGGGACTCCAGCGGTGCATTGAGGACGTTCGACGGATAGGGTGGGTAGCCCAAGCCCGACTTGAGTAAAAAGGAGCGCAGCAGCTTCGAGCAGTTGGCAAAGTGGCTTCGTCAGTATTTGCCACCTCGGAAGCGGGGGTGGAGCAATTCATGCGACAGCGCCGCGTTGCCAGCACAAGTCAAATCCGAAATACGCCGCGCACGATTTGCCGACTTGCGACCACGGCAGGGTGTAGGGATTCGAGTTTTCTGGCACGATGTTTGCCAACTTCACCAAACCTGTTTGGGGACAGGCCACCATGACATTAAAACACCCCCGATCCATCATGCCGCCTTGGCACCCGTCTCCTGGCAAACTCGCCACCTACCTCGGCCGTTCGGGCAGTCAGCGCCGGCACATGCGGGTCATCGCCGAGGCATCAGGCGGGCGCTTCATTGTCGAGGCGATCGGCCGCAAGGGGGTTCTGGTCCGACTCACCGTCAAGTGTGAAAGCCTGATCGAGCCACAGCCAGATCTATGGCTCGAGCCCGAATAAAGCACCTTAAAACCGCCGCCAAATTGATGTCCAGGCGATGCCTTTCTGATCTCCACCAGCGCCGGCATGGGTTTCAATTCCGGCCCGCCGGATTGATTCGCATCAACATCGGCCGGAGCAAGGCACTCAATGCCGGTAATGCTCCCTGCCTATGCGGAGTGCGGAGGCCTTGGCGTTGATTGCGCAAGAAGAAAGGGAGCAGACCATGATTACACGCAGCCAGGAGCATTACATCGCCCACCCCGGCTCGGAGCAGTCAAGATAGTGCTTACTAGGGACTGTACGCTGCTATCCGGGCCACACTGGCACGCCCCAATGCAGGTGATCAGATTGTTTTTATGGCGCCAAAAACAGACATTCCCATATCCATCATCAGCAAGCAATCGGGAAGAGTGCTGCAGCCTGCATCGTACGCAAGAGTGGCTACCGGTTGTTTATTGAGCCGGAGGGTGAGCCTTGCTGTATCCAAGCTGAAAAATACCCATGAAAAAACCGCCAAAAGGCGGTTTTTTGGAATGCAATCTTCTCCGGAAGATCAACGCTTGGAGAATTGCTTGCGGCGACGGGCCTTGTGGAAGCCGACTTTCTTACGTTCGACTTCGCGAGCATCGCGAGTAACAAAACCAGCTTTCGACAGGGCAGCCTTCAGGCCGGCATCGAACTGGATCAAGGCACGCGTGATGCCGTGGCGAACGGCACCGGCCTGACCGGACTCACCACCACCGCAAACGTTAACCTTGATATCGAAACCGGTCAGTTGCTCAACTAGCTCGAGCGGCTGACGGACGATCATGCGACCGGTCACGCGAGAAAAGAACTCGTCGATCGGCTTGCCATTGACAACGATGGCACCCGTGCCACGCTTCATGAAAACCCGAGCAACGGCGCTCTTGCGACGGCCGGTACCGTAGAAATAAGCTTCTGCCATGATGACCCCTTAGATTTCCAGAGCCTTGGGCTGCTGGGCGGTATGCGGATGCTGATCACCGGCGTAGCACTTCAGCTTCTTGAGCATGGCGTAACCGAGAGGACCCTTGGGCAGCATGCCCTTGACTGCCTTTTCCAAGGCACGTCCCGGGAAGCGCTGCTGCATCTTCTTGAAGTTGGTTTCGTAAATACCGCCAGGATAGCCGGAGTGACGGAAGTACTTCTTGTCGTCAGCCTTGTTACCGGTAACGGTGATCTTGTCGACATTGGTCACAACGATGAAATCACCGCAGTCGACGTGCGGGGTGAAGATGGCCTTGTGCTTGCCACGCAGACGATGAGCGATTTCGGATGCGAGGCGGCCGAGCACCTTGTCTGTGGCGTCTACCACAAACCACTCGCGCTTCACCTCATGTGGCTTGGCGGAAAACGTTTTCATGTGAGTGCCGTCCTGAAAAATAGGGCGCAGAATTAAGAAAGTCGTGGATTTTATCCACAACAAACACCCGCTGTCAATCATGTGATCGCAGCTTTTCCTCTCGAGGCAAAAAAAACGCGGCTCGGTGAGCCGCGCTAAATCCACACCAAAGGAGGAGGGTGGAGGAGACAAATCTGAACCGAACTTGGTTCGTACGCTTCGCATTATGCCCGACCCCGCACGTTCGCACAAGATTTTTTGTGCATCGCACAACAAAAAACAGAAATCCATTAATAAATTTCATTAATAAATAAAATTACACTGATAATAAACAGAAATACAAGCAATCAGTAAATCACTTTCCGCATGATTAAGTCCACAACCCCTCGTTTTTGATCACCCCACCCCGCAATCATGCTGCGCCGCAACATAAGCAAACCCCTGTCCCTCTCGTGCAACAGGAAGTGCTTCATCCTGCCTCAGCAGACAAAGCAGGCCGCTTTTACTCATGGCAAGCCACAATCCACCAAGCCCGGCAGACTGCTAGAATTGCCTCCCGTTTTTTTCAGGAGAGATCGATGGAATGCACTGTCAGATGGATGGGCAGCGATGCCGGAATGTCATTTATTGCCGAGACCGGCAGCGGCCACATGCTGGCGATGGATGGTGCCCCAGAAGCCGGAGGCCGCAATCTGGCGCCGCGCCCAATGGAAATGCTGCTTGCGGGCACCGGCGGCTGCTCCGCGTTTGACGTGGTACTGATCCTGAAAAAAGGGCGCCACCAGGTCAGCGCCTGCGATGTCCGCCTGAAAGCGGAACGTGCCGAAAGCGATCCTAAGGTTTTTACCAGGATTCACTTCCACTATCGCGTCAAGGGGCGGCAATTGAAGCCCGAAGCGGTTGCCCGCGCCATTGAGCTATCAAAGGACAAATACTGCTCCGCCTCGATCATGCTTGGCGAGACTGCCGACATCACTTACGACTTTGAAATCATCGAAGAGAACATCTGAAGCCGAATGATCGAAAGACTTGGCAGCAAGCAGGCCTTTCGACTACCGGCAGCAGACCGCCGCAGGATTTTCAGACGCGATAAGCGGTTGCCGTCATTACCCGGCCCATGGCCATCATGACCGACCTGAACGGTGACGGAAGATCGGCCGCGCCAAGGTGAACGGCCGTTTCCGCATGCCTGATTTCGTCCACGCGCATCTGCTCGACAATGGCCCGCGAACGCCCATCCTGCACGGGCAGTATTTTCAGATGGCGATCAAGATGCGCCTCGACCTGCCGTTCGGTCTCTGCAAGAAAACCGAGATTCCAGCGGTCGCCAAGAATGCCGGCCACGATGCCGAACGACAGCGCACCAAGGTACCACAGGGGATTCAAGCAGCTTTTCCGCCCACCAAGTTCGGAAATGCGCGCCTCGGTCCAGGCAAGATGCTCGGTCTCCTCGTCGGCCGCCTCACGCAAAGCGGCATGCAACACTGGATTGCGCGAACTCAGCGCCTGCCCCTGATACAAGGCTTGTGCGCACACCTCGCCACTGTGATTGACTCGCATCAAGGCGATTACATGCCGGCGCTCGCCAATATCGAGCACCGGCTCAGGCTGATCGCCCCCCGGTATTGGCCGCCGCGTACGAGCCGGCAATACCAGAGTGCGCAAGGCACGATCAAACTCCGGTATCAGGCGGTCGAAAAAACGCTCCGTCAATTTCCGATCCGCTCGTTCAGCGGATGCACCCCTTGCCTGAGCGCAAGCAACGCCTCGGCGGCATCCCGGACTATCACGCCGACAGGACAAAAATATTCACTGAACAAGGCAGCGTAATGACGATTGGCAACAGCATCGCGAATCGGCTGCCACGCCCTGTTGCGCGACGGCGACCAAGAGGCATCGCCGCGCCCCGAGGCATACAGACGCCGCTCACGGGTTTCGCAACGCATCCCCTCGAAAGTCAGGTTACGCGCGCCTTCCGCCGTTTCGACCAACAGCACGTAGCGGACGACTCCGTCATCATCGACTCTGAGGCTGCGCGCATCGACGAAAAAGCGGTTGCTACTTGCGGCGCTGACGGCAAAGGGAAGCCAATCTCCCGGGCGCGGAAACTCCGGCAACACCGCCTCGCGCTCCTGCCAGGGACGCGATTCGGCATCATCTTCTCCTGCCCATGCCGACAACAGCGACAAAGCGAGCAACATTCCGAACAAGCCACGCAATTTCATTCCTCCCCCTCCTGCTCATCCAGCGGCCAGGACGCCGGCTCGGCAAGCAGCGGGCGACGATCCTGCCCCAGGAAGCGGATCAATTCATTCAATGCCTGCCGGTAGACCGTGCGCTTGAATTCGATCACCGAATCCAGCGGCACCCAGTAATCGTTCCAGCGCCAGGCATCGAATTCCGGCTTGTTGGTTGCACGCAAGCAAACATCGGTATCCCGCCCCACCAGGCGCAGCAGAAACCAGATCTGCTTCTGCCCCTTGTAGGAACCGCGCCATTCGCGCTTGATCCATTGGGTCGGCACATCGTAACGCAGCCAGCCCTTGGTCCTTCCGAGGATGCGCACATGCTCGGGCAACAGCCCGACCTCTTCATACAGTTCGCGGTACATCGCATCTTCCGGGGACTCACCCCGCTTGATGCCGCCCTGTGGAAACTGCCAGGAATGCTCCCGTATGCGCTTACCCCAAAAAACCTCGTTTTTCGCGTTACACAAGATGATGCCGACGTTCGGGCGATAGCCTTCGCGGTCGAGCATAAAAGTCCTGCAAAAATGTTTAGTTGGCGCAATTCTTTCACAAAGGGGCGCCGCATGCAAAGAACGGACCCGGTGTAAAATCGCCGCTTGGCTCCCCGCTTGTCCCCTATTTACTAAACGAATTCAAGAGCATCTCATGCGCACCTCGCAGTTTTTCTTCACCACCCTCAAGGAAGCTCCCGCCGACGCTGAAGTCATCAGCCAAAAAATGATGCTGCGTGCCGGCTATATCAAGCGTTCGGCAGCCGGCATCTACTCCTGGATGCCCCTCGGCTTGCGCGTGCTGCGCAAGGTCGAAGGCATCGTCCGCGAAGAAATGAATGCCGCCGGCGCCCAGGAACTGCTGATGCCGGCCGTGCAACCTTTCGAGCTGTGGGAAGAATCCGGACGCGGCCCGGCCTATGGCCCGGAGTTGCTGCGCTTCAAAGATCGTCACCAGCGCGATTTCGTGATCGGCCCGACGCACGAGGAAGTGATCACCGACATCGTCCGTCGCGACGTCAAGAGCTATCGCCAGCTGCCGCTCCACCTCTATCAAATCCAGACCAAGTTCCGCGACGAAATCCGCCCCCGCTTTGGCGTGATGCGCGGCCGCGAATTCCTGATGAAGGACGGCTACTCCTTCCACACCTCGTTCGATGACCTGGTGCGCGAGTACGGCAACATGTACGCCACTTACAGCCGCATCTTCAGCCGCCTCGGCCTCAAGTTCCGCGCCGTCGCGGCCGACACCGGCTCGATCGGCGGCGATGGCTCGCACGAGTTCCACGTCCTCGCCGACTCGGGCGAAGACGACATCGCCTTCTGCGCCGACTCCGATTACGCCGCCAACGTCGAACTGGCCGAAGCCGTCGCCCCGACCACCCCGCGTGCCGCCGCCGGTCAAGCCATGACCAAAGTCGCCACGCCGGGCAAGGCTGCCTGCGCCGATGTCGCCGCTTTTCTCACGGTCGACCTGCAAAACATCGTCAAATCGATCGCGGTGGTCAGCGAACTGGAAGACGGCGGCAAGAAGTTCGCGCTGCTGCTGCTGCGTGGCGACCATGAACTGAACGAAATCAAGGCCGGCAAGATTGCCGCGCTCGGCAATTTCCGCTTTGCCTCCGACAGCGAAATCCAGGAATACCTCGGCTGCATTCCCGGATTTATTGGTCCAGTCGCGGTCGACCGTGAAAAAGTGGCAATTTTCGCCGACCGCACGGTGGCTGCAATGAGCGACTTCGTCTGCGGCGCCAACGAAGCCGGCTTCCACCTGACCGGGGTCAATTTCGGCCGCGACCTGCCGGAGCCTGAGGTGTTCGACATCCGCAACGTCGTCGCCGGCGATCCGTCGCCGGACGGCAAGGGCACGCTGGAGATCTGCCGCGGCATCGAAGTCGGCCACATCTTCCAGTTGCGCACCAAATACGCCAAGGCGCTGAACTGTGCCTTCCTCGACGAAAACGGCAAGAGCCAGATCATGGAAATGGGCTGCTACGGCATCGGCGTCTCGCGCATCGTCGGCGCCGCCATCGAACAGGGCAACGACGAGCGCGGCATCATCCTGCCGGCCTCGATTGCACCGTTCGCGGTCAGCATCGTGCCGATGGGCTATTTCAAGAGCGATGCCGTCAAGGCTGCCGCCGACCAGCTTTACGCTGAGCTCAAGCAAGCCGGCATTGATGTTGTCCTGGACGACCGCAACGAGCGCCCCGGCGTCATGTTCGCCGACATGGAACTGATCGGCATCCCGCATCGCGTGGTGATCGGCGAGCGCGGCCTCAAGGAAGGTCAGCTCGAATACAAGGGCCGCAGCGATGCTGAAGCCACCATGATCGCGCAAGGCGAAATCCTCGCCTTCCTGCAAGGGAAGCTGTGCGCGGCCTGATCGCCGCGCTGTTTTACCTCTGTGCGTCGGCCGCCCTGGCCGGCGCACAGAAATACGAACCGCTCTCGGCCAGCGTTCAGGCTGCCCTGCACAAGGCAGTTTCCGACAGTCGGCCAGCCGTGAGTTCGTTCAAGACCCCGCTCGAAGCGACCGACTGGCTGGCAACGATGTCGCCGCGCCTGGAAAAGCGGATCCCCGACCGCAACTACCGGCTCGACCTGCTACGCAGCGTGCACTATGAGGCCACCCGTGCCGGGCTTGATCCGCAACTAGTGCTCGGCTTGATCCAGGTCGAATCCGGCTTTCGCAAATACGCAGTGTCTTCTGCCGGCGCCCGTGGTTACATGCAGGTCATGCCCTTCTGGCTCAAGCTGCTCGGGCGAGCGGAGGATTCGCTGTTCGACTTGCGCACCAACCTGCGTTACGGGTGCACGATCCTCCGTCACTACCTGGATCTGGAAAAAGGCGACCTCTACCGCGCCCTGGGCCGCTACAACGGCAGCCTGGGCAAACCGGAATACCCGAACCTGGTGCGCGCCGCCTGGCAAAACCAGTGGGACTACCGGCCACCGTTGCGCCTCGCAGGCCAAACCCGCTGACTCGGCTTCGATGATAGAAAAAATAGCCGCGGGAAAAATCCGGCGGCTATTTTTTCTTGCAGTCCCACTTGCGTAAACCGACAACCGCGAACGACACGGTCGACCGGTAAAAACGACAAAAACCGGCGCGGGTGAAATCAGCGCATGCCGGGCATCAGACCCTTCATGCCGCGCATCAGCTTGCCGATTCCGCCCTTCGAGAACTGCTTCATCATCTTCTGCGTCTGCTCGAACTGGTTGAGCAGACGATTGACTTCCTGTACCTGCACCCCGGCACCGGCGGCGATCCGGCGCTTGCGGCTGGCCTTGATCAGCTCGGGCTTGGCGCGCTCGGCCGGCGTCATCGAATTGATGATGCCCTCGACCCGACCGACGATCTTGTTCTCCGCCCCAGCCGGCAGTTGTCCGGCCATCTGCGAGAACTGCGCCGGCAGCTTGTCCATCAGCGAGGACAGACCGCCCATGTTGCGCATCTGCCCGATCTGTTCCTTGAAATCATTGAGATCAAACCCCTTGCCGGCCTTCAGCTTCTTGGCAAAGGCAACGGCCTTTTCCTCGTCGATCCCCTTGCGCGCCTCTTCGATCAACGACAGCACGTCGCCCATGCCGAGGATGCGCGACGCCATCCGCTCGGGGTGGAAAGCCTCGATCCCGGTCAGCTTTTCGCCGACCCCGGCAAACTTGATCGGCTTGCCGGTAATGTGTCGCACCGACAGCGCCGCGCCACCGCGCGCATCGCCGTCGAGCTTGGTCAGCACCACGCCGGTCAACGGCAGCGCCTCGTTGAAGGCCTTGGCAGTGTTGACCGCATCCTGCCCCAGCATCGCGTCGACCACGAACAGCGTTTCGATCGGCTTGATCGCTGCGTGCAGCTGCTTGATCTCGGCCATCATCGCTTCGTCGATTGCCAGACGACCGGCGGTATCGACCAGCAGCAGATCGTGATAATGCCGCTTGGCCCAGTCGATCGCGGCCAGCGCGATCTCCTCCGGCTTTTGTCCGACGTCGGACGGGAAGAAATCGACCCCGGCCTGCGCCGCCACCGATTTCAACTGCTCGATCGCGGCCGGTCGATAAACGTCGCAGGAAACCACCAGCACCTTCTTTTTCTGGTTTTCCTTGACGAACTTGGCCAGCTTGCCGACCGTGGTGGTCTTGCCCGCCCCCTGCAAACCGGCCATCAACACGATCGCCGGCGGCTGGGTATTGAAGTTCAGGCCCTCGTGCGCCTCGCCCATGACCTTGGTCAGCTCGGCATGGACGACGCCGATCAGCGCCTGGCCCGGCGAGAGCGAACCGATCACCTCCTCGCCGACGGCTTTTTCCTTGACGGCGGCAATGAAATCCTTGACCACCGGCAGCGCGACGTCGGCCTCCAGCAGCGCCATGCGCACCTCGCGCAGTGCATCGGTGATATTCGATTCGGTCAGGCGAGCCTCGCCCTTAAGCGTCTTCATGACGCGGGCAAGACGTTGGGTCAGGTTGTCGAGCATGTGACTTGGGCTTCTAGTAGAATTTGCGAATGGCCGATATTGTAATTCACCTTGCCCCGCACATTCTTGCCGCACTGTTATATGGTGCGCTCGGTTTCCACTTCTGGAACACCCGCTGGCGCGAAAGCGAAACCCAATGCCTTGCCTGCCCGATGCGTCCCTGGGAACGTGCCGCCATCGCTGCGGCCCTGCTGATCCATGGCGGCGGCCTGCAGGCCGCGCTGTTCGCCGAAGCTGGAATGCGTTTTTCCTTCAGTTTCGCGCTCTCGGTGATGATGTGGCTGGCCGTCCTGATCTATTGGCTCGAAGGCTTCATGGCCCGGATGGAAGGAATGCAGCCAATGGTCTTGCCGCTGGCCGCGGTCTGCACCGCCCTCCCGGTGATCTTCCCCAATGTCCACGTGGTTGCCAACGCACACGCCCTGGGTTTCAAGCTGCACTTCCTGACCGCAATGCTGGCCTACAGCCTGCTGACCCTGTCGGCCCTGCACGCGATCTTCATGGGCTTCACCGAAAACGCGCTGCACAAGCACAACCTGACCCGCAGCCTGGCCAGCCTGCCACCACTGCTGGTGATGGAGAGCCTGCTGTTCCGCATCCTGACGCTGGGTTTCGTCCTTCTGACGCTGACCGTCGGCAGCGGCGTTTTCTTCTCCGACAACCTGTTCGGCAAACCCTTCGTTCTCGAACACAAAACCCTGTTCGCACTCGCCTCGTGGGGAATTTTCGCAACCCTGCTGCTCGGACGGCATGCCTGGGGCTGGCGCGGCAAACGTGCGCTGCGCTGGACCCTGGCCGGCTTCGCCCTGCTGATCCTGGCCTACGTCGGCAGCCGCTTCGTCGCCGAAGTGATCCTCGGACGCGTTTAATTGGACGAAATCAGCCTTAGCACCAAGCTGCTGGCGCTCGCCGTCCTGCTGGCGATGTCGGCCTTCTTCTCGCTCAGCGAGACCGCGATGATGGCCAGCAACCGCTTCCGCTTGCGCCACCTGGCGCAATCCGGCAACCGCGGCGCGCAAAAATCGCTGGTCCTGCTTGGCCAGACCGACAAGATGCTGGGCGTGATCCTGCTCGGCAACAACCTGATCAACTCAGCCGCCGCCACATTGGTCAGCCTGATCGCCATCGAACTGTTTGGCGAGGAAGAATGGGCGCTCGGCGCCGCCACCCTGGCCGTGACCTTTGCGATCCTGGTCTTTTCCGAAATCACCCCCAAGATTGCCGGCGCCACTTACAGCGACCGCCTCACTCCCCTGCTCGGCCACCTGCTGACGCCGCTGCTGCGCCTGTTCCAGCCTGCCGTATGGTTCATCAACCTGTTTGCCAGCGCGCTGCTGCGTCTGCTCCGCCTGAAACGCATGCCCGAAGGCGAGACCGCCCAGTTATCACCGGAGGAGTTGCGCAGCCTGGTCCTCGAATCCTCACACGTGATGCCGCAGAAGCACCGGGCGATCCTGAACAGCCTGTTCGACCTGAACAGTATTTCGGTCGAGGACATCATGACCCCGCGCGGCCAGATCGAGATCCTCGACCTCGACCAACCCTGGGACGAAGTCCGCCGTCAGATCGAAACCTGCCATCACAGCCGCCTGCCAGTCTGCCGCGGCTCCCTCGACCGTCTACTTGGCGTGCTGCCTATCCGCCGCCTGCTTGGCCAGCTCAGCGATCCCGTTTTTGACGAAGCCACTCTTCTCGAACACGTACAGTCGCCCTACTATCTCCCGGCGGGTGCCGCTGTTTTTTCGCAACTCGCACAATTTCAGGAAACCCGCCAGCGCATCGGTTTCGTCGTCGACGAATATGGCGAAATCCTTGGCCTGCTGACGCTGGAGGACATCGTCGAAGAAATGGTGGGCGAATTCACCACATCCCTCCCCGGCCTGGGACAGGCGCTAGCCTGGAGCACGGATGGCGACGCCGTGGTCGAAGGCGCCCGCCCGCTGCGCCAGCTGAACCGCATGCTGGGCCTGGACTTTCCGCTTACCGGCCCGAAGACACTCAATGGCTTGATCCTGGAGCATCTGCAGGACATTCCCGAAGCCGACCTCAGCCTCAAGATCAATGGCATTGCGCTCGAAATTCTGCAGACTCAGGATCGCAGTATCGTCACCGTACGCATTTACCGCCCGCCACCTGCTTGACGCCCCTTTTTCCGGGCAAGGCGGGCTGCTTTACAAAGCCAACGCTGCGTAGCATCATCCGCCGACATTCCAACGACGCAAAACCGCCCCGGCATTCATGGTAGCCACACCACCCAACTCCTCGCTGAGCGGCCTGGCCCGCGCCCTTGTTCAAGCCGGCCAGCTTACCGAAGCCGATGCCGAACAACTATTGCAGCAGGCGGCTGCAAACAAGAAGACTCTTGCCGAGCAATTTCTCGGTACGCATTCGCTACCCGCCGCCGAACTGGCCCGCTTCATTGCCGAGACCTTCGGTTTTCCTCTGCTCGATCTCGATGCCTTCGACGATTTGCAGATTCCGCCCAACGCCATCGATCGCAAACTGATTGCCAGCCACCGAGTCATTCCACTCAACAAGCGCGGCAACCGTCTGGCGGTGGCAATGTCCGACCCGACCAACCTGCGGGCGCTGGACGAAATTCGTTTTCAGACCGGGCTGGCCGTTGATCCTGTCGTCGTCGAAGCCAACAAGCTCGCACCGCTGGTTGAAAAGCATTCGGAAACGCAACAGGAGGCCCTTAAAGCTCTGAGCAACGACGACCTGAACCTCGATCTGCTCGACGGCCAGGGAGAAGAGGACAAAGAGGAGGACATCGCCAATCAAGAGGTCGACGATGCCCCCATCGTGCGCTTCATCCAGAAGATGCTGCTCGACGCAATCGAAGACGGAGCTTCCGACGTACATTTCGAGCCCTACGAGAAGTTCTACCGTATCCGCTTTCGCGTAGACGGCATTCTGCGCGAGGTTGCGACTCCGCCGCTGGCGATCAAGGAAAAACTGGCCTCCCGCATCAAGGTCATCTCGCGTCTCAACATCGCCGAAAAGCGAGTGCCGCAAGATGGACGAATGCGGCTGGTACTCTCCAAAAGCCGGGCCATCGATTTTCGTGTCAGCACCTTGCCGACGCTGCAGGGCGAGAAGATCGTATTGCGTATTCTCGACCCCAGTTCAGCCACCCTGGGGATTGAGGCACTGGGTTACGAGGCGGAACAGAAGGCCCTGCTGCTCGACGCGGTCAGCCGTCCATACGGCATGGTTCTGGTCACCGGGCCAACCGGCTCGGGAAAGACGGTCTCGCTGTACACCTGCCTGAACATGCTCAACAAGGTCGGCGTCAACATATCAACAGCCGAAGATCCGGCAGAAATCAACCTGCCCGGCATCAACCAGGTCAACGTGGACGAGAAGGCCGGCTTGACTTTTTCCTCGGCACTGAAGGCCTTCTTGCGCCAGGATCCGGACGTGATCATGGTCGGCGAAATCCGCGACCTGGAAACAGCCGAAATCGCGATCAAGGCAGCACAAACCGGCCACCTGGTGCTTTCCACACTACACACCAACGATGCCCCGCAGACGCTGACGCGCCTGATGAACATGGGCATTCCGACTTTCAACATCGCCTCCAGCATCCTGCTGATTACCGCCCAGCGCCTGGCCCGGCGTCTCTGCCACTGCAAACAGCCGATGGAAGTTCCCGAGCAAAGCCTGATCGATGCCGGCTTCCGCCCGGAAGAACTCGATGGTTCCTGGACGCTCTACGGCCCCGGCGGCTGCGAGCGTTGCAAGGGCACCGGCTACAAGGGCCGGGTCGGCATCTATCAGGTGATGCCGATCAGCGAAGACATGCAACGCCTGATCATGAGTGGCGCCAACGCCATCGATCTTGCTGCCCAGGCCAGGAAGGAAGGGGTCAAGGATTTGCGCGAGTCGGGACTTTTGAAAGTGAAACAGGGAGTCACTTCGCTCGATGAAGTGCTGAGTACGACCAACGCCTGAGAGAGAGGGCAGACATGGCGATCACTAGCAAGAGCAAGGCTCCCGCCGTCAAGGAAAGTATTTTCCAGTGGGAGGGAAAGAGTCGCGACGGCAAAATCGTTCGCGGCGAGATGCGCGCGGCCAGCGAATCCGTGGTCCAGGCCACCCTGCGTCGCCAGGGAGTCCTCAAGGCCACGGTCAAGAAACTCAAATTCAAGTCCGGCGGCAGGATCGGTGACAAGGACATCACGCTCTTCACCCGCCAGCTGGCCACGATGATGAAGGCCGGCGTACCCCTGCTCCAATCCTTCGACATCGTCGGTCGAGGCCACGCCAATCCGGCAGTCGGCAAGCTGCTGCTCGACATCAAGTCCGAGGTCGAAACCGGCAGTTCCCTGTCGCAGGCCTTCCGCAAGTATCCACTCTACTTCGACAACCTGTTCTGCAACCTGATTGCCGCCGGCGAAGCCGCGGGCATCCTCGACAGCCTGCTCGACCGGCTGGCAACCTACAAGGAAAAGATGCAGGCGATCAAGGGCAAGATCAAATCGGCACTTTTTTATCCCATTGCCGTGATTGCCGTCGCCATCATCATTACGGCCGTGATCATGATTTTCGTCATCCCGGCCTTCAAGGAAGTCTTCACCGGCTTTGGCGCCGATCTGCCGATGCCCACGCTGATCGTGATCGCGATGTCCGACTTTTTCGTCGAATGGTGGTGGCTGGTTTTTGGCAGCATGGGCGGCGCTTTATACAGTTTCTTCGAGACCTGGAAGCGCTCCGAGAACATGCAGATGATCATGGATCGCCTGCTCCTGCGCCTGCCTATCTTTGGAGAAGTCATCCGCAAATCGGTCATCGCGCGCTGGACACGCACGCTGGCGACGATGTTTGCCGCCGGGGTACCGCTGGTCGAAGCCCTGGATTCGGTTGGTGGCGCGGCCGGCAACCACGTTTACAAGGCGGCAACCCGGGAAATCCAGGCCGAGGTATCGACCGGAACCAACCTCACCCAGGCCATGCAGAACGTCAATCTATTCCCGAACATGGTGACGCAAATGGTGTCCATCGGCGAGGAATCGGGCGCGCTCGACGCCATGCTTTCCAAGGTGGCGGACTTTTTCGAGGCCGAGGTCGATGATGCCGTCGAAGCACTCTCGAGCCTGATGGAGCCGATGATCATGGTGATTCTCGGTACATTGATCGGCGGCATGGTCGTTGCCATGTACCTGCCAATTTTCAAGATGGGGAGCATCATCGGATGATGCCGGAAACCTTGGGCGGACTCATCGCCGCTGCCGCGCTGCTCGGCCTCTGTGTCGGCAGTTTCCTGAATGTCGTGATTCATCGCCTGCCGAAGATGATGGATCACGAGTGGCGTGAACAATGCGCTGAATTGCTCGGACAAAATTGCCCGGATGCCGCGTCGACCGTGGAAAAGCTGTCGCTTGCCCGTCCCCGCTCGCGCTGTCCGGTCTGTGCGCACCCCATCCGTGCGCATGAGAACATTCCGGTGCTCAGCTACCTCCTGCTACGCGGCCGCTGTTCGGCTTGCGGCACCGCCATATCGGTGCGCTACCCGCTGATCGAACTGCTTACCGGCGTGCTCTCGGCAGTGCTTGTCTGGCATTTCGGTGCCACTTGGCAGGCTGCCGGCGCCTTGCTGCTGGTCTGGTCGCTGATCGCCTTGACCATGATCGATCTCGATACACAGCTTCTGCCCGACAGCATCACCCTGCCACTGCTGTGGCTGGGCCTTGTTTTCAATCTGCAGGGGCATTTCGTCTCTCTCGAAGCAGCGGTGATCGGAACCATCGCCGGCTACCTCTCGCTGTGGAGCGTGTATTGGCTGTTCAAGCTCGCCACCGGCAAGGAAGGCATGGGTTACGGCGATTTCAAGTTGCTCGCGGCTCTCGGCGCCTGGCTGGGTTGGAGCATGCTGCCCACCATCATCCTGCTCTCGTCGCTGGTCGGCGCCGGAGTTGGCATTGCCCTGATCGCCTTCGCCCGCCATGGGCGCAATGTACCGATCCCCTTCGGCCCCTACCTTGCCGCAGCCGGGGTCATCGCGCTGCTCTGGGGCGAAACGATCAATCGCAACTACCTCGGCCTGCTCTAGCAACCAATAGGGTGGGGAATTGAAATTGCTGCGCCTGCCCCGACATTGAGCGGCACCCGGTTATATAATTCAAGGTTTTGGAGGATTCCCATGCCGATCTACGAATATCGCTGCGACGCCTGCGGTTTCCAGAAGGAACATCTGCAAAAGCTCAGCGACCCGCAACTGACCGCCTGCCCGGAATGTGGTCAGGAAAGTTATAACAAGCTGCTCTCCGCAGCTGGCTTCCAGCTCAAGGGCAGCGGCTGGTACGCCACCGATTTCAAGGGCGCCAGCACGGCCAGCAAGGCAGTACCGCCGCCTCCGTGCCAAACCGGTGAAGGAAGCTGTTCGTCGTGCGTGGCCAGCTGATCAAACGCTACTTCATTACCGGGCTCCTGATCTGGGTTCCGCTGGTGATTACCGCCTGGGTACTGTCGATCATCGTCAGCACCCTGGATCAATCACTGCGCCTGTTGCCGGAAACCATCCATCCGCAACGCCTGTTCGGTTTCAGCATTCCGGGTGCCGGCGCACTGCTGACATTGGCAATGATCCTGCTCACCGGCCTGCTCGCCGCCAATTTCATTGGCCAGAAGCTGGTCGGCTGGTGGGACAAGCTGCTCTCCCGCATCCCGGTCGTCAATTCGGTCTACAAGAGCGTCAAGCAGGTTTCCGACACCTTGTTCGCTCCCAATGGCAACGCTTTCCGTAAAGCTCTCCTGGTCCAGTACCCACATCAGGGGAGCTGGACCATCGCCTTTCTCACCGGCAACCCCGGCGGCGATATCGTCAATCATCTCCCCGGCCATTACGTCAGCGTCTACGTTCCGACCACCCCTAACCCCACTTCCGGTTTTTTCCTGATGATGGCGGCCAGCGACGTCGTCGAACTCGACATGACCGTCGACGAAGCCCTGAAATACGTCATTTCGATGGGGGTCGTCGCGCCCCCCAAGCGGCCACACATCGTGACCCGCCATGCCAACACTCATTCTTAATCAAGCACCCCACGGATTTTCCATGCGTACTCATTACTGCGGACAACTCAACGCCTCCCTCGACGGCCAGATCGTCACTCTGTGCGGCTGGGCCCACCGTCGTCGCGACCACGGCGGCGTCATCTTCATCGACCTGCGCGACCGCGAAGGCCTGGCCCAGATCGTTTGCGACCCGGATCGCGCCGACACCTTCAAGATCGCCGAATCGGTCCGCAACGAGTTCTGCCTGAAAATCACCGGCAAGGTGCGCCCGCGTCCGGCCGGCACCACCAACGCCAACCTGGCTTCCGGCGAGATCGAAATCCTCTGCCATGAAATCGAAGTCCTGAACGCATCGGTCACCCCGCCGTTCCAGCTCGACGAGGAAAACCTCTCCGAGAACGTCCGCCTGACCCATCGCGTCATCGACCTGCGCCGCCCGCAGATGCAGAACAACCTGATGCTGCGCTACAAGACGGCGCGCGCCTTCCGCCGTTTCCTTGACGACAACGGCTTCATCGACGTCGAAACACCGATGCTGACCAAGTCGACTCCGGAAGGTGCCCGCGACTACCTGGTCCCGTCGCGCGTCCATGCAGGCCAGTTCTTTGCCCTGCCGCAGTCGCCGCAGCTATTCAAGCAGCTGCTGATGGTTGCCGGCTATGACCGCTACTACCAGATCGTCAAGTGCTTCCGCGACGAGGATCTGCGCGCCGACCGCCAGCCGGAATTCACCCAGGTCGATATCGAAACCTCGTTCATGAGCGAGGCCGAGATCACCGCCCTGATGGAAAAGCTGATCCGTACCGTGTTCAAGGAAGCGATCGACGTCGAGCTGCCGGAATTCCCGCGCATGACCTACGCCGAAGCCATGCGCCGCTTCGGTTCGGACAAGCCGGACCTGCGCGTCACCTTGGAACTGGTCGATGTCGCTGACGCCTTCAAGGACGTCGCCTTCAAGGTCTTCGCCAACATCGCCAACAGCGAGGGCGGCCGCATCGCCGCCATGCGCATCCCGGGCGGCGCCTCGCTGACCCGTGGCGAGATCGACGAATACACCAAGTTCGTCGGCATCTACGGCGCCAAGGGTCTGGCTTACATCAAGGTCAACGACGTCACCCAGGTCAATGAAACCGGCCTGCAGTCACCGATCGTCAAGAACCTCTCCGAAGCCTCGCTGCGTACCGTCATCGAGCGCACCGGCGCCCAGTCCGGCGACCTGATCTTCTTCGGCGCCGACAAGGCCAAGATCGTCAGCGATGCTCTCGGCGCCCTGCGGATCAAGATCGGGCACGAAAAAGGCTTCGTCACCGGCGCCAAATGGGCGCCGCTGTGGGTCATCGACTTCCCGATGTTCGAGTACGACGACGAATCGAAGCGCTGGACCGCCTGCCACCACCCGTTCACCAGCCCCAAGGACGAGCATCTCGACCTGCTGGCGACCGATCCGGGCAAGTGCCTGGCCAAGGCCTACGACCTGGCGCTGAACGGCTGGGAACTCGGCGGCGGCTCGGTGCGTATCCACCGCGCCGACGTTCAGGAGAAGGTTTTCTCCGCCCTCAACATCGGTCCGGAAGAACAGCAGGCCAAGTTCGGCTTCCTGCTCGACGCGCTCAAGTACGGTGCCCCGCCGCACGGCGGCCTGGCCTTCGGCCTGGATCGCATCGTCACCATGATGACCGGTGCCGAGTCGATCCGCGACGTAATTGCCTTCCCCAAGACCCAGCGCGCCCAGTGCCTACTGACCGACGCCCCGTCGGCGGTCGACGAGAAACAGTTGCGCGAACTGCACGTCCGCCTGCGTCAGAAGGTCGAAACGCAAGTCGAAATCAGCCAGGGCTAAGCCGCCATGAGTGCCGTCATTCGTCTGCTCCTGGCTTTCTGGCTGGCGCTGGCGGCGCAGTGGCTACCCAGCGCCGCTGTCGCCCGCGACCATGCGGGCCACGGCGGTTCGCTCACGGTCGACAGCGAAAAAGGCGGAAATTCGCTTTTTTCCGGGTCGACCGTGGCACTCGCCGAATTGCCGCGCGAAGCCCGCGACACGCACGCGCTGATCTTGCGCGGTGGCCCCTTTCCGTACGACCGCGACGGGATCGAGTTTCGCAACTTCGAGAAGCGCCTGCCCAAGGCGGCGCGCGGCTTTTACCGCGAATACACGGTCAAGACGCCGGGCGAACGCAGCCGCGGCGCCCGCCGCCTCGTGACCGGTGGCGCACCGCCCTCGGTCTTCTATTACACCGACGATCATTACAACAGTTTCCGCCGCATCCAGGATTGAGCGGCTGACATCAGGAGCCGCTCCGTGGCCGATCCCATTCTTGAACGCACCGAGCTCGCCGGCCCGTACTGGCTGCCTCCAGCTCGCCGCACCGCCCTGCTCGACACACTCGGCAGCCCGCCGCTCGTCGAGGTACGGGAAATCGCCCCCGAACATGCCGAGACCGGCGCCGACTGGCTGGCCGAACTCGGGCGCAAGCTGGCTTTCCCTACCAGCTTTGGCGCCAATTTCGACGCGCTCTTCGATGCCTTGTGCGACCGCGAACTGCTGCCGCAGGAGACTCTGGTACTCTGCCTCGGACGGCTCGACCCCCTGGGCGAGGAAGGGCTCGATACCTTGATTGCCGTACTGCAAGCCGCAGCCGACGAGTGGCGCGAAGAAAACCGCCGCCTGTGGGCGCTCTTCGATGTAGCGCAACTGGACCTCGATCCTTTACCCGATTCCAGAGCAGCAAGAAATTAGCGACAGGCATTCATACCTGTCGGTCAAACATGTTTTGGAAGGGGTTTGCATCCCCTCCCGAAACGGTCGCCTGAAACCCCGGCCTTCAGGCCGGGGTCGGCTCCCACCGCCCTGAAGGGCGGGGTTTCAAACTGGAGTTAGTCTTACGATGAATACCGAGAGCGGCCGTGCGCTGCCTGCGTACAAGCAACCCATCTCGGTACTCGTGGTCATTCATACGCCGACACTCGACATCCTCTTGCTGGAGCGCGCCGCCCATCCCGGTTACTGGCAGTCGGTCACCGGCAGCCGCGAAAACGACGAATCGCCACGACTCACCGCTCAGCGCGAAGTGCTCGAAGAAACCGGGATCGACTGCCGACAACATTTGCTACTCGACTGGCAACAACAGAACCGCTACGAAATCTACCCACAGTGGCGCCATCGTTACGCACCGGGGATCACCGAGAACGTCGAGCATGTCTTCTCCCTCTGCCTGCCCGAACGGCGGGAAGTGCGCATTGCGCCGGACGAACATCGCGACTACCGCTGGCTACCGTGGAGAGAGGCCGCTGAGTGCTGTTTTTCCGCCAGCAACCGCGACGCCATCGAAGCACTGCCCAGCCGCTCTTGAAAGCCACCGGGCACAGCCCGCCGCGGGTGGAGTGGGCAGCCAAGCACCAGCAAATGCGCCCCAGGCCATCGACCACCACGGGTGGGCAACCAAATTGCCCGAGGCCGGCCCCGCGCCGGCCTTTTTCTTTGTACAATCCGCGGCGATCCCTTTTGGAGCCCGCCATGAGTCTCGAAAATCTTGCCCCCGGCATCAAGGCCGCCGTTCTCGCCGAAGCCCTGCCCTACATCAAGCGTTTCCACGGTCGTACCATCGTCGTCAAATACGGCGGCAACGCAATGACCGAGGAGCATTTGAAGCAGTGTTTCGCCCGCGATGTCGTGTTGCTCAAGCTGGTCGGCTTCAACATCGTCGTCGTCCATGGCGGTGGCCCGCAGATCGAAAACCTCCTGGCCCGTGTCGGCAAGAAAGGCGAGTTCATCCAGGGCATGCGCGTCACCGATGCGGAAACCATGGAAGTGGTCGAAATGGTCCTTGGCGGCCAGGTCAATAAGGACATCGTCAATCTCATCAACCAGCACGGTGGCAAGGCCGTCGGCCTGACCGGCAAGGATGGCAATTTCATTCGCGCCAAGAAGCTGATGCTGGAAAACAAGGACAACCCGGGCGACCTGATCGATGTCGGACAGGTCGGAGAAATCACCTCGGTCGACCCCTCGCTGATCGGCCTGCTCGAATCCGGCGCCTTCATCCCGGTAATCGCCCCGATTGGCGTCGGCAAGGAAGGCGAGACCTACAACATCAACGCCGACGTGGTCGCCGGCAAGATCGCCGAAGTGCTCAAGGCGGAAAAGCTGGTCCTGCTGACCAACACCCCGGGCGTGCTCGACAAGGCCGGCAAGTTGCTGACCGGCATCACCCCCAAGGAAATCGACGACATGGTCGAGGATGGGACGCTCTCCGGCGGCATGCTGCCGAAGATCGGTTCGGCGCTGGATGCGGCCCGCAACGGAGTGAAGAGCGTGCACATCATCGACGGTCGCGTCGAACATGCCCTGCTACTGGAAATCCTCACCGACCACGGCGTCGGCACGATGATCCGGTCGCACTGAGTTTTTGCCACGGGCTTGGCGAACCCGCATTCAGCGGGCTCGCCCCCCCGCGGATCACTCCCGTTTTCCGATGCGGCATCCTACTTGGCTGTTCGATCTCGACAACACCCTGCACAATGCATCGGCGCGGATTTTTCCGCACATCAACCGTTCGATGCGGGAATACATCGAACGCCATCTCGGACTTGAGCGCGCCGCCGCCGACCGACTGCGGATCGACTACTGGCAACACTACGGCGCCACCCTGCTCGGACTGGTTCGACATCACGCTACCGACCCCCGGCACTTCCTGCGCGAAACCCACTGCTTTCCCGATCTGAAGCGAATGATCGTCTTTGAAAAGCCTTTGCTGCATGCGCTCAAACGCCTGCCCGGCGACAAGATTTTGTTCACCAACGGGCCGCAGGAATACGCTTGCAGCATTCTCGACCTGACAGGACTGGATCGCCATTTCAAGTGCATTTACGCCATTGAACAGCTAGATTTTCAGCCAAAACCGGCTCCAGCAGCCTTCCGGCGGCTCCTGCGCTGCGAAAGACTGGACCCACGCCGCTGCATCCTGGTCGAGGACAGCCTGGAAAACCTGGTCACCGCCAAGAAGATGGGGATGAAAACGGTCTGGATCGATCGCGGTACGCGACAGTCGCCATTCGTCGACCTCAAGCTGCGTTCGGTGCTGGAACTGCCCCTCTGCCACGGTCGACTCCGGTAACTCTTGAAAATTCGGCGACAGGCGGCGCCGGGATATCCTTCACCTCCCGACGCCAGACCGTGGCGTTTCACCCCTGACGCAGATACTCGGCTGCGTCGAGGGCAAAATAGGTCAGGATACCGTCGGCGCCGGCACGCTTGAAGGCGAGCAGACTTTCGAGAACGCAAGCCCGTTCATCCAGCCAGCCATTCTGTGCCGCCGCCTTCAACATCGCATACTCGCCGCTCACCTGATAGGCATAGGTCGGCACCTTGAAGTTTTCCTTGACCCGGCGCACGATGTCCAAGTAGGGCATCCCTGGCTTGACCATCACCATGTCGGCCCCCTCCTCGAGATCGAGCGCCACCTCGCGCAGGGCCTCGTCGCTATTGGCCGGGTCCATCTGGTAGGTCTGCTTGTTGCCCTTGCCGAGATTACCGGCCGAACCCACGGCATCGCGGAAGGGGCCGTAGAAGGCCGAGGCATATTTCGCCGAATAGGCCAGGATCCGCGTATGAATCAGCCCCTCGCGCTCCAGTGCCTGACGAATACGACCGACCCGCCCGTCCATCATGTCCGAGGGCGCCACCACGTCGGCCCCGGCCTGGGCGTGACACAAAGCCTGCCTGACCAGTACCTCGAGGGTTTCGTCGTTGAGCACGTAACCGCTTGCATCGATCAGGCCATCCTGACCATGACTGGTGTAGGGATCGAGCGCCACATCGGTAATCACGCCCAACGAAGGAAACTCCCGCTTCAATACCTGCACGGTACACGGTACCAATCCATCGGGGTTGTAAGCCTCCTCGGCCGTCAGCGACTTGAGGGAAGCATCGACCACCGGGAACAAGGCCAAGGCCGGGATGCCAAGTTTTGCCGCGCGCTCCGCCGTTCTCAGCAAAACATCGAGCGACTGACGCTCGACACCGGGCATGGACGCCACCTGCTCCACCCGTCCCTCGCCTTCAAGAACGAAAACCGGGTAAATGAAGTCGTTGACCGTGAGTACCGACTCGCGCATCAGGCGGCGGGAAAAATCATCGCGGCGCATACGGCGCATACGGGTAGCGGAAAAAACACCGGCCATGGTCTACCTCCACAAATCAATACAAAAGAAGATGGTGCGCCATCCGGAACTTTTTTACCTTGACCCGGGTCAGAGCTCCCAGATGGCACGCGCTGTCTCCCGCTTTACCTCCCTGAGCGGGTGCCCTGATCCTGTCAGGGCATTTTTGCCCCCGGACCCCCCTTATCCGGGGGCTTTTTGTTTTTCCACAGGCTGTTTCGCCGCAGCCGTCTCGGGCTTCGTAACGACCGAACGGGATTCCGGCAGAGGAATCCCGAGCCAGCCGGCCAGCACCTGCTCAGCCTCCTCGATCCCCGTCCGTTTCAGGCTCGAGAACAATTGCGCCGAATAGCGGCCGGCTTCCTTCTCGCTGCCCCAACTGGCGATTTCCGCGCGCACCGCACGCAGCACCTTGGTCTGATCCTGACGACTGAGTTTGTCGGCCTTTGAAAGCAGGATATGCAACGGCCGGCCCGTCGGTCTGAACCAGTCGATCATGCGCCGGTCGAGATCGGTGAAGGGACGGCGGATATCCATGATCAGCACCAGGCCAACCAGGGGACCACGTCGGGTCAGATACGGCCCGATCAGCCCCTCCCACTGCGCCCGGATTTCTTCCGGAGCCTTGGCAAAACCGTAACCGGGCAGATCGACGAAATATTTTCCCTCGGCCAGGGTGAAATAATTCAGATGCTGCGTTCGCCCAGGTGTCTTGCTGACGAAAGCCAGGCGCACCCGCCCGGCCAGAGTATTGATCGCCGAGGATTTACCGGCATTCGAGCGCCCGGCAAAGGCGACCTCGCTCAGCGCATCGCCGGGCAGGTCGCGCAGATGCGCGACCGTCGTATGAAAAACTGCTTTCTGGAACAGAGGCATAAAAAACTCGCAATATCCGCCAAGTCGCCGGCAAAGTGATATAGAATAGCAGGTTTGTAACTTCCGTTCCGGTCAAAGCGCCCAAAAACGCGCACTAGGAGTCCGAAAAATGATTCGTACCGCGGCAATGGCAATCCTTCTCGCCACCAGTTTCGTTACCCATGCTTCCAATGAAGCCAAGGCCAAGGCCGACCCTGCCAAGGGCAAGGCTATCGCCGAGACCGTTTGCGTAGCCTGCCACGGCGCCGACGGCAACAGCGCGGCTGCGGCCAACCCGCACCTGGCCGGGCAGATCGAGGATTATCTCTTCAAGCAGCTGAAGAATTTCAAGGCAGCTGACGGCAAACCCGCCGCACGCGAAAACGCAATCATGGGCGGTATGGTTGCCGGTCTCTCCGAAGAAGACATGAAGAACCTTGCGGCCTGGTTCTCCAGCCAGAAGTTGAATCCGGCCACCGCCGGGAACGAAGCCGCCCTTGCACTCGGCCAGAAGTTGTGGCGTCAGGGCGATTTCAAGAAGGGCATCCCGGCCTGTGCCGGCTGCCACGGCCCGGCTGGCGCCGGCATGCCGGCCCAGTACCCGCGCCTCTCCGGCCAGTTCGCCGAGTACACCGAAGCTCAGCTCAAGGCCTTCCGTCTCGAAGAGCGTGGCAACGACCCGGAAAAGATGATGCGCATGATTGCCGCCAAGCTCTCCGATGCCGAGATCAAGGCTGTCTCGGAATACGCCGCCGGCCTTCGCTGAGCATCGCTCACCCGGTCCAAAGGGCAGCCCTTCGCGGGGCTGCTTTTTTTTCGACAAAATCGCCCGCCTGGATAATGCCCAGCCCTTGAATTGCACAAGACCCGCCCTCCCGGATAGCCTGGTTCCAACGCAAATTCCGGGCGAACACAGGGTAAGCCTCTACCGAAGCGCTGGAGACTTGTGAGCCCGGCCCGACGGGGCTAGACTGCAGACGCACCACCCGCCCGCCTACCCGATAGAGGAGAGTAAAAATGAAAACACTCAAGCAACTGCTGGCCGAAAAGCAGCATCCGCTGGCTGTCGTTTCTCCGGCCGACACGGTTTTTCACGCGCTTGGCATCATGGCCCAACATGAAGTGGGCGCCCTGCTGGTGCTTGACGGAGAAGATCTGGTCGGCATTTTTTCGGAACGCGACTATGCGCGCAAGGTCATCCTGCAAGGCAAGGCCTCGAAAGACATCGCCGTGCGCGAAATCATGAGTGATCGCGTGGTTTACGTCACTCTGGACCAAACGCTGGATCAATGCATGGCGCTGATGACCGAGAAGCGCTTCCGCCACCTTCCCGTCCTCAATACCGACGGCAGTGTCGCCGGCATTATCTCGATCGGCGACCTGGTCAAGGAAACCATCAGCTCTCAGCAGTTCATCATCGATGAACTCGCCCGCTACATTTCAAGCTGACCCCCTCTCTTTCGACGCCGAAAAAGCCGGTTTGACCAGTTGACCGCGGCAAAGCCGCGAACAAAATCACGCAAACGGCATTACCACGGTCAACCTTGTTTTCAGCCGATTTTTCGCTTAAGACCATCGAGGTTGACCACCGCGCGACCATCGCCGGTCTGCTTCGGCGCAACTTTCCAGGCATGGCCGTAGACCACCTCAAAGCTTGCCGGTAGTTTGCCGTTTTCGCGCAGACGCTCGTACGCCGCACGCACCGACTGCCAGTGCCCACGCCCGGTCAGGCCGTGGCGGCGCATTTTCAGCGCGCAGGCGGAGCCGGCACCGCGCAGTTCGGCCAGCATTCGGTCGAAGTCGTCGTAGGTTAGCCGGATCACTTCCATATCCATCACCGGGTCGGCAAAACCGCAGGCGACCAGCATGTCGCCGAGGTCGTGCATATCGACAAAGCGCTGAGTGTGTGCGTAACCGTCGGCAAAGGCAGTCCGCAGTTCGTGCAAAGTATCCGGCCCCAGGGTCGAAAACATCAGCAGACCGCCGACTTGGAGCACGCGCTGTGCCTCGGCCAAGGCCGGTAGCGGATCGTCGAGCCAGTGCAGCAGCAGATTGGACCAGACCAGATCGACCGAGCGTGCCGCCAGCGGCAATTGTGCAGCATCGGCGGCCAGCTTCAGCGGCTGCCAGCTTTTTCCCAACCCCAGCAGGCGTTGCCAGCCGCTACGCCGGTCATCGATTTGTGCCAGCATCGCTGGCGCCAGGTCCAGCCCCAGCCATTCCGCCTGCGGATAACGCGCGGTCAGCACGGGGAAACTACCTCCGGCGCTGCAGCCGAGATCGAGCATGCGGCGCGGCTCGATACGTACGTAATCGAGCCGTTCGTACATGCGCCGGTCGATTTCCCGAACCAGGAAATCGTGCTCGCGATAAGACGCGGCCGCCCGACCGAAACGGCGGGCAACCTGGTCGCGATCGACAAAGCCGCCGCCGGACGCGGCGGTAGCGGGCTGGCCGCTCAAACCGCTGTCAGGCCGAGGCGAGCGAACAACTGGTCGTCGCGGTCAACGTCCGGGTTGCCGGTCGTCAGCAGGCGCTCGCCGTAGAACATCGAATTGGCGCCGGCCAGGAAGCACAGTGCCTGCAACTCGTCGCTCATTTCCTGGCGACCGGCCGAAAGGCGGACCCAGGAAGTCGGCATCGCGATCCGCGCGGCGGCGATGGTGCGCACGAACTCGAAAGGATCGAGACGCGGATTATCGGCCATCGGCGTGCCCGGTATCGGCACCAGGTTGTTGATCGGCACCGACTCCGGTGCTTTAGGCAGGTTGGCCAGCTGCACGATCAGCGCGGCGCGGTTCTTGCGGGACTCGCCCATGCCGATGATGCCGCCGGAGCAAACGTTGATCCCGGCGTCGCGGACCTGACCGAGGGTATCGATGCGGTCGTCGTGGGTGTGGCTCTTGATCACCTGGCCGTAGAATTCCTTGTCGGTATCCAGGTTATGGTTGTAATAGTCGAGACCGGCTTCCTTCAGCTTGCTGGCCTGACCATCCTTGAGCATGCCCAGGGTGACGCAAGTCTGCATCCCCAGCGCCTTGACGCCGCGCACCATCTCCAGGACGTGATCGAGGTCGCCATCCTTGGGACCGCGCCAGGCCGCGCCCATGCAAAAGCGGGATGCCCCCTTGGCCTTGGCGGCCTGGGCGGCGGCGACCACTTCGTCGACCGGCATCAGGCGCTCGCGCTCGGTCTCGGTCTGGTAGCGGGCCGACTGCGAGCAATAGCCGCAATCCTCGGAACAACCGCCGGTCTTGACCGAAAGCAGCGTTGAGCGTTGAATGGCATTGGCATCGAAATGCTTGCGATGCACCGTCTGCGCCTTCCAGATCAAGTCCATCAGGGGCAGGTCGTAAAGAGCGAGGATTTCCTCGACCGTCCAGAGATGACGGGACTCCGATAATGATTGCGGAGTGGCGGCGGCGGTAGAACAAGCGGACATGACTGGCCTTGCAAAAAAAACGTTGAAAATCAGCGGCGAAGCGCGCCTGTAATTATGAATTATCCAAGACGAAGGATCAGCTGTCAATTTTACCCCAGCCGGGAGAGACTGCCTTGACGTTCCTGCACACCATCCTTCCCCTCATCCAGCGGCCGCTTTCCCGCAGCCACTGCCTCCCGACCAATCTGAGCGGACTGCTCGCTTCGTGCTGCCTGCTCTGCGGCGAAAACAGCGGCAGCGCTCCGATCTGTCCAGCCTGCGCCGCTGATCTCCCCCTCTTTTCCGCTCACCATGCCTGCCCCTGTTGCGGCGAGGTCAGTACGCTGGGCAGCACCTGCGGTCGCTGCCTGCGCCGGCCACCGGCCTTTTCCCGTACTCAGGCGCTCTGGCGCTACGCCTTTCCCGCCGACCGCCTGATCCAGGCCCTGAAATACCGGCATTGCCTGCCGCTCGGCACCTGGTTTGGAGAAATCCTCGCCACCACGATTGATGCAAAAGACATCGACAGCATCGTTCCCCTGCCTTTGCACCCGCAACGACTGGCGGAACGCGGCTTCAACCAATCGGTCCTGATTGCCGAGGCCCTCGGAAATTGCCTCAATCTGCCGGTCGACCGTGACAGTCTGCAGCGCAGCCGCCCGACACCCCCACAAGCCGGCCAGCCCTACCGCCGGCGCCAAGCCAATGTCCGGGATGCCTTCGAGAGCTGCGGCAAACTGTCCGGACAACGGCTACTATTGGTCGACGATGTGATGACGACCGGTGCGACCCTGCGCGAAGCAGCCCGCATCCTGCGCCTGCACGGCGCCACCGAAGTCCGGCTCGCAGTCGTCGCCCGCGCCCTGCGTGACGACCGTAAAATGCTGCAGGATCGCACTTCCGTGCTCTAATCCCGGAAAACCCAGTATCAACACGGAATCCGTGGAACAGGCTGAGCGCATCCGGGCGCAGTAAAAGAGAAGCCCCCGCCAGCATCCACATCGAAATCCGGCCCGCCCTTCATCCAGCCCCATCACGCCTGCCATGTTCGCGATCGTTCTTTTCCAGCCGGAAATCCCCCCCAATACCGGCAACATCATCCGCCTCTGTGCTAATACCGGGAGCGATCTGCACCTGGTCGAGCCCCTGGGTTTCAGCCTCGACGACAAGCACATGCGCCGCGCCGGGCTCGACTACCACGAATACGCAAGCCTGCAACGCCACGCGGACTGGGTCGCCTGCCAGACCGCGCTGATCGGACGACGCCTGTTTGCAATGACGACCAAGGGCCTCGCTTCACCCTACGAGACCGCCTTTCAACCCGGAGATGTATTCGTTTTCGGACGGGAAAGCGCGGGCCTGCCGCTGGAAGTGCGAGAGCAATTTCCTCCCGAACGGCAACTTCGGCTACCGATGCGCCCCGGGCAGCGCAGCCTCAACCTGTCGAACGCGGCGGCGGTGACGCTGTTCGAGGCTTGGCGGCAAAATGACTTTGCCGGCAGCCTGCTCGCGAACCACTGAATACTGGCAAGCAAAAAATGCGACAGCAGGCGATCGACCAGGCGGAAATGCGATCAGCTCCGCTTGGTCAGTGACTAAACCCGACGCTCCGGATTTTCGCCGAGGGCATGCGCCTCCTCGTCCGCCGCCTGCAGCAACCAGCACAGATCGCTCCCCTGCAGCGGCAGCGGCACCATCCGGTTGCGCCGCCAAATGAATACCGGACCAAAGGGAACATAGCGGGCGAGCACATCGCCCTGGGGGCCGATGCCAAAAAACGGCCAACCCGAATCGACTCGCTCCTTGAGCTGGCTTGCACTCATGATCATGATTTCACCTCACTAACGGCCCTGTGCCGTCGAGGTTCCCAGTGTGCGCCGGGGTATACCGCATGGCAAGCAAGCTCGCCACCGAGGGCGACAGTGACGAAACGTCAGCGTGGCAAGCCGGTTGCAGACTACGGGATCAGGCGACTTCCTCGCGCGGATCACGCGCCATCAGCGATTCGAGCACTTCGCCTGCACTACAACGGGCATCGAGCAGCGCGGCCACGGCCTGCGAAATCGGCATATCGACCGCCAGCTTTTCCGCCAGTGCGACCACCTCGCGGGCGGTATGCACCCCCTCGGCAACATGTCCGAGTTCATCGAGAATCTGCGGCAGCGATTTACCCTCGGCAAGCGCGAGGCCAACCCGCCGGTTGCGCGACAAATCGCCAGTACATGTCAGAATCAAGTCGCCCATGCCCGCCAGGCCCATGAAGGTCTCGCGCCGCGCGCCGAGTGCCTCGCCCAGGCGGGCAATTTCGGCCAGGCCACGGGTAAGCAGGGCGGCACGCGCGTTGTAACCCAAGCCGAGGCCGTCGCAGACACCGGCGGCAATCGCCAGTACATTCTTCACCGCGGCACCGACCTCGACGCCAACCAAATCGTCATTGGCATAAACGCGCAGGCGCTGGCCATGCAATTCACGGGCGGCAAGACGGGCAAAATCGGCACAATTGGCCGCCAATGCAACTGCTGTCGGGCGAGCCGCCGCCACCTCCTGGGCAAAGCTCGGTCCGGACAGAACGCCGGACAGCACGCCTTTGCCGAGAACGGAAGCCACTACTTGGTGCGGCAGAAGGCCACTGCCACTCTCAAAACCCTTGCAGACCCAGAGCAGGGGGCGAACCAGCGATTCGTCGTGCAGGCGCTGCAGCGTCGGACGCAAACCAGCCACCGGCGTTGCCAGCAGGAGCAATTCGGCATCGCCCGCGGCAGCGGCAAAATCGGTAGCGACGGCAAGCGCCTCGGGCAGGCGATAGCCAGGCAAAAAACGTCGATTTTCGCGGGTCGACCGTAAATCTTCGGCCACCTCGGCCTCACGGGTCCATAAAGTCACCGCGTGTCGACCGGAAAAGGCCAGCGCCAAGGCGGTTCCCCAAGCGCCGGCGCCAAGCACGGAAATTTTCATAAACCCCACACCTGCTGGCTACGAATGAAGCCGGTCACTCCGTCGCGGTGCCGCACTTTCACCCAACCGGTAGTTGCCTTGTCGAGATAGTCCAGCACCACCCACTTATCGACCTCCAGCACGAGCGCCGCCTCGGGATGATCCGACTGCCGCACTTCTCCACGTGTCGAAGTGACGAGCACGGTGCGTTTTTCGACGAGGTACTTCGATTCGATCCACGCCAGCGTTCCCTCGGCATCCCGTATCTTGCTCCAGCCCTCAAGGCGGACGACAAGTTCGACCGGCGTCAGCGCCTTGATCAGATAGAGCTTCTTGCCCTTTTGCGACGGCGTGTCGTAGAGAATCGCCGCCGCCGGCTCGACCGAACGGTAATCGACAGCCTGAGCCGCGCCTGCCGCCATGCAGAGGAGCGCGACGAAGAAGGAAGGCAGACGCGGCATGTTCTTACTGGACCGTGGTTTCCGCCGGCACCGAAGCACTGGCCATTTCTTCCTGACGCTGCATGTACATGGCCTCGAAATTCACCGGCTGCAGCACGATGGGCGAGAAGCCGGCGCGGGTAACGGCGTCGGAAACAACTTCGCGGGCATACGGAAAGAGAATGTTCGGACAGGCCACGGCAATCAGCGGCTCCAGTTGTTCCTCGGGCACATTCATGATGCGGAAGATGCCGGCCTGACCCACTTCGACCAGGAAGACGGTCTTTTCACCGGCGGTAGCGGTAACGGTAACCGTCAGGACGACCTCGAACACACCATCGCCCAGGCCGCGCCCACTGGTATTCAACTGGATTTCGACCTGCGGCGTCTCCTGTTCCAGGTAGATCTCGGGTGCATTCGGCACCTCGACGGAAATATCCTTGACATAGAGTTTTTCGATACCGAAGATCGGTTGAGTCTGTTCCATGATGTTCTTTCTTGACTGTGAAATTAAATGGGCGTTTGGCAAACGCCCTCAGGTGGCGGAAGCGAGCAGGGGCTGGAGGCCTCCCGCCCGGTCGAGCGCCACCAGGTCGTCGCAACCGCCGACGTGCGTATCGCCGATATAGATTTGCGGCACGGTACGACGCCCGGTCCGCTGCATCATCTCGTCACGACGATCGGGATCGAGATCGATGCGAATTTCCTCAATCTCGCCGACGCCGCGCGCCACCAGCAACTGCTTGGCGCGGATGCAATAGGGGCAGACCGCCGTCGTGTACATTAGTACCCTGGCGTTCATTTGCTGCGCAGCCCTTTCTTGATCGGATAGCCGGCAGCAACCCAGGCATCGACCCCACCATCGAGGTTGTAGAGCTTGCCGAAACCCTGCTTGCCGAGATCGCGGCAAGCACGACCGGAACGCATGCCGGCAGCACAGCAGACGATCAACGGCCGCTCCTTGTATTTCTCGATTTCAGCGACACGCTCGGCCAGCTTGCCGGCCGGCAGGTTGATTGCATCGGGCAGATGCCCCTGGGCAAATTCATCCGGCTCGCGCACATCGAGCACGAGCGCATTCTCGCGATTGATGAGCAGGGTAGCGCCTGCCGGATTGACCGGATTTCCGGCTCGCCGGACAAAGGCGGGCCAGACCAGGCCCGCCGCGCTGATCACGACAATCGAGATCAGCAGGATGTTCTGAGACACAAAATCCATCGGCACCGCTTATTCCTCCACGCCGCAAAAAACTTCGCGCATCATACCGACGAGTTGCAGCGTACGCTGATCGCCGACACGATAAAAAACCCGGTTGGCGTCCTTGCGGGTCAGCAGCACGCCTTTTTCACGCAGGATGGCCAGGTGTTGCGAGATATTGCTCTGCGAGGTTCCGACCGCATCGACGATTTCCTGGACACAGGCTTCCTGATCTCCCAGCACACAGAGGATTTTCAGACGCAAGGGATGCGCAATGGCCTTCAATGCGCGAGCAGCGAGTTCGATATGCTCCTGCTTGTCGATCAGATTGAACGAAGGTGCTTCCAAGATCAAAACCTCTGTTTGGTGAATGGATCATTATAAAATAAGGGATTCGGTTTCGCAGACCTTAATCCATATCACCTTGAGGAATTCGCGTGCGCGCGCCGCCGCCCAGCAGCTACCGCCCCCAGACCGCTCGCCGCGCCCGCCTTTCCGTCGCGCTGGGCTGCGCGCTCTGCCTGTTCCTGGCGACGACCGGAGAAGCGCGAGCCAGCAATGGCAAGACCGCAGCCCCCGAAATTGCCGAAAAACAGGCTGACTTGGGCGAGTTGCGCGGTCGCATCGATAATCTGCGCAAGGAATTATCCGCCAGCGAGGAGAGCAAGGCCGATGCGGGTGACCGACTGCGCGAATCCGAGCGTCACATTTCGCGCCTGCAGCGCGAAGTACATGAACTGGGCGAGCAACGCGGTCAACTGCAGAAAAAGCTGAAAAATCTCGAACAGCAATCCACTGAACTCGGGAATACCCTGAATGCGCAACAGGGACAGCTCGAACGCCTGCTTCATCGCCAGTACTTGCGTGGCCACCCGGATACCCTGCAATCGCTGCTCAACGGCGAAGACCCCAACCAGATGGCGCGCGACCTGTATTACTTCTCGGCCATAGCGCTGGCACGCAGCGAATTGCTGGGCGAACTGAAGGCAAATCTGGCCCGCAAAAAGGCCCTGGCCAGCGAAACGAGGGCGCGAGCCGGCGAAATGGCCGAGATCGAGGCCGAGCAACAGAAACGCCATGCCGAGTTGCAAAAACAGAGAGAGCAGCGCAAGGCGATCTACGCCCAAATTTCCGAAAAGGTCAGCGCACAGCGCAAGGAAATCGGCAACCTGCAGCAAAACGAAAAACGCCTGTCGCAACTCATCGACCGCCTGGCCAGAATTCTGGCTGCCCAGGCGGCCGCACGGGCAGCCGAAGCGGCGAAAGCCGCAAAGACGGCGGAAGCCAATCGCCGGGCTGCCGCCGAAGCGGCTCGCCAGAAAAAGCGCGGCGAGGAAATGCCGACGCGCAATGCCCACGAACCTCCTCGCAGCCAGACGGTCGAAGCCGAGAACCGTTACGAACCTGCTCCCAGCGATGGCAGCTTTGCGCGACAAAAAGGCAGTCTCCGGCTCCCGGTGCGCGGTAGCGTCGCCGGACGTTTCGGCACCCCGCGCGAAGGCGGCGGCACCTGGCGCGGCCTTTTCATCCGTACCGCCAGCGGCAGCGAAGTCAAGGCCGTGGCCAATGGCCGCGTCGTCTTTGCCGACTGGATGCGCGGTTTTGGCAACCTGCTCATCGTCGACCATGGCGATGGCTATCTTTCGATTTATGGCAATAACGAATCCCTGCTCAAACAGGTCGGCCAGAGCGTTCGCGGCGGCGAAACCGTGGCCAGCGTGGGCAACAGCGGGGGCAATCCGGAATCCGGTTTATACTTCGAGATTCGCCACCAGGGGCAACCCGTAGACCCGATGAAATGGGCCAGTTTGAAATGAGCAAAGCCAAAACCTTCAGCCTCGTCCTCGGCGGCTTCGTCGCCGGCGCCTTGATCAGCCTGCACCTGCCGGCCTTTGCCGACAAGGAGACCAAGGTCGGTCTGCCGATCGACGAATTGCGCACTTTCGCCGAAGTCTATGGCGCAATCAAGCAGGGCTACGTCGAGCCGGTCGAAGACAAGAAAATGATCACCAATGCCATCGCCGGCATGCTCTCCAATCTCGATCCGCACTCGGCCTACCTCGACGCCGATGCCTTCAAGGATCTGCAGATCGGCGCCCAGGGTGAATTCGGCGGTCTCGGCATCGAAGTCGGAATGGAAGACGGCCTGGTCAAGGTCATTTCCCCGATCGAGGACACGCCGGCCTACCGCGCCGGGGTCAAGTCCGGCGACCTGATCTTCAAGCTCGACGACACGCCGATCAAGGGCCTGACGCTGTCGGAGGCAGTGAAGAAGATGCGCGGCAAGCCCAAGACCTCGCTCAAGATCTCGATCCTGCGCAAGGGCGAGAGCAAACCGCTCGACATCACGCTGGTGCGCGAAATCATCAAGGTCCAGAGCGTCAAGTCGAAGCTGATCGAACCCGGCTACGGCTGGGTCCGCATCACCCAGTTCCAGGAAAACACCACTGCCGAACTCGCCCGCCACCTGAACACCCTGTACAAGGAGGGCAATCTGCGCGGCCTCGTGCTCGATCTGCGCAACGACCCGGGCGGCCTGCTCAACAGCGCAATCGGTGTTTCCGCCGCGTTCCTGCCGAGCGACGTCAAGGTGGTGTCCACCGACGGCCGTACCGACGACGCCCGCCAGGAGTTCCTCGCCCGCCCGCGCGACTACCTGCGTGGCGTCAAGGAAGACCCGCTCAAGGCACTGCCAGCCGACGTCAAGAAGGTGCAGATGGTGGTCCTGGTCAACGGTGGCTCGGCCTCGGCCTCGGAAATCGTTGCCGGCGCACTGCAGGATTACAAGCGTGCCCGCATCGTCGGCACCCAGACTTTCGGCAAGGGCTCGGTGCAATCGGTGCTGCCGCTGCCCGGCAACACTGCGATCAAGCTGACCACCGCCCGCTACTACACCCCGGACGGTCGCTCGATCCAGGCCAAGGGCATCACGCCCGACATCGTGATCGAGGAAACGCCGAACGGCAGCAATGGTCAGCGCCTGCGTGAAGCCGACCTCGACCGCCACCTGATGAACGACAAGGAAAAGGAAGAAGCCAAGGCCGCCGCCGCAAAGGAGGCCGCGAAGGAAGCGGCGAAGCCAGCCACGACAGGCGCCAAGACGGGTAACGGGGACAAGAAGGACAAGCCGGAAGGCGAAGACGAACCGCCGCAGCGCCTTGAATACGCCAGCAAGAGCGACTACCAGTTCCAGCAAGCACTGACCCTTCTCAAGGGCGGACAGATCGTGGAGAATAAGTCACGCTGAACGCACCCCAAGGGAGGGCAGGATGAACAGAGCAGACCTGAAGAAACAGCGGGAAATCCTCTTCGCCAAGTTTCCTCCCGGCCAGGTACCGGAAGCCGCCGACGACCTCAGCCACCTCGACGAGGTGGCTGTGGAACCGTGCTACGAGCAGCGATCGCTGGAAGTCGGCTACGACCTGCAGCAGCACACCCTGCGGGAACTCGAGGATCATCTGGTCGACAAGGGCTACCACCTCGACAACACGCTGATGAGCAAGCTGACCCGCGCACTGATCCATTATGTCGAGGACACTCAGTTGCACAACCTCGACGCACCGGAAACCCGCCTCAAGCGCTCCTCGCAGCACGCCTACGTCAAGGCCTGGGAACACCACCCCCACGGCGACCACGACGACACCCCGCCAGAATGGCGGGAATACAAATAGGATCAAGGACCCAGCCACCAGGATCAAGCGCAACCTTGATCCTTGATCCTAAAATGAACGACCAGCAACTTCTCCGCTATAGCCGCCACATCCTGCTCGACGCTCTCGGGGTCGAAGGGCAGCAACGCATCCTCGACAGCCACGCGCTAATCATCGGCGCCGGCGGGCTCGGCTCGCCGGCGGCCTTGTATCTGGCGTCGGCCGGGATCGGCAAGATCACCCTGGTCGATGACGACAGCGTCGATTTCACCAACCTGCAGCGCCAGATCATGCATAACGAAGCCCGGGTCGGCATGGCCAAGGCCGAATCGGGACGACTGGCGCTGGCAGCGCTCAATTCCGAAATCGAAGTCGTGCCGCTGATCCGCCGCCTGGCGGGGGCTGAATTGAGCCGACTGGTCGCCAGTGCCGACCTGGTCCTCGACTGCACCGACAACTTCGCGACCCGGCATGCGATCAACCGCGCCTGCGTGCATCACCGCAAGCCGCTGGTCTCCGGCGCCGCGATCCGTTTCGACGGCCAGGTCAGCGTCTATGACCTGCGCCGCGACGACGCGCCGTGCTATCACTGCCTGTTTCCCGAAGGCGAGGACGTCGAGGAAGTGCGCTGCGCAGTGATGGGCGTCTTCGCCCCGCTGACCGGCATCGTCGGCAGCATGCAGGCGGCCGAGGGGCTGAAGCTGGCGGCCGGTATCGGCCAGACGCTGAACGGCCGGCTGCTGCTGCTCGACGCGCTGAGCATGGAATGGCGCACCGTCAAGTTCCGGCGCGACCCGGAATGCGCCGTCTGCGCCGAGAATTCTCCGGTCCGCAGCAACGACTGGCAGGCAGCGGACGAAAACGCCCCGGGACGCGCCTGCCAACTCTGAGACGGCAACAAAGCCAGTCCTTCCCGGGAAAATTCTTGTTTTTCACGGTCGACCGTGAAAATCGGCGAAAACCGCCAAGTTAACGCAAACGGGCGACGATCCGGATATCGTTGCCGACCTGGCGCAGGTCGCCGATCCGCACTTCGCGCTTGCCGTCCAGCGCCGTCAGTTCCGGCAGGTTGAACAAGCCAGCAGCGAGATGGCCGAGCAGGCAGGGGGCAAGATAGAGCAACAATTCGTCGACCAGCCCCTCGCGCAGCAAAGAGCCGTTGAGCTTCCAGCCGGCCTCGGCGTGCACTTCGTTAATCCCGCGCCGCCCGAGCTCGGCCAGCAAAGCAGACAGTTCAACCTTGCCCGCCGGATTGGGCAGGAGCAGCACTTCGGCGCCGGCGGCGGTCAGCATTTTGCGCCGCTCCGGAGAGTCGACCGCAGCCGCGATCAGGACCGGCCCGCCCCCCTGCAGGATGCGCGCCTGCGGTGGCGTTTCCAGGCGGCTATCGACAATCACCCGCAAGGGCTGGCGCGTGGTTTCGACCTCGCGCACATCGAGCCGTGGATCGTCGTCGCGCACCGTGCCGATTCCGGTCAAAATGGCGCAGGCGCGCGCCCGCCAGCGATGCCCGTCGCGCCGCGCCTCCGGCCCGGTGATCCACTGGCTGAGGCCATTGTTGAGCGCAGTCTTGCCATCAAGGCTGGCGGCGGTTTTCAAGCGCAACCACGGTCGACCGCGTTCCATGCGCGAAACGAAGCCGATATTCAGTTCCCGCGCCTCGCTTTCAAGCAGCCCGCAGGCGGTCGGAATTCCGGCGGTCCCTAGCAGCGCCAGGCCGCGCCCGGCGACCAGCGGGTTCGGGTCCTGCATCGCCGCCACCACCCGGCTCACCCCGGCCGCGATCAAGGCTTCGGCGCAAGGCGGTGTGCGCCCGTGGTGGCTGCACGGTTCGAGAGTGACGTAGGCGGTCGCCCCGCGCGCCCGCTCACCGGCCTGACGCAGGGCATGAACCTCGGCATGCGGCTCGCCGGCGCGTTCGTGCCAGCCCTCACCGACGATTTCACCGCCCCGCGCCAGCACGCAGCCGACGCGCGGATTGGGCGACGTCGTCCACAGGCCGCGCTCGGCGAGCTGCAGCGCGTGCGCCATCAGCCGAAAGTCTTCGGCGGAGAAATCCATTATTTTTTGCGCGAGGAAACGGGCGACACTTCGCGGATCGCCTTGGAGAAGGCATCGATGTCTTCGAAATTGCGATAGACGGAGGCGAAGCGGATATAGGCGACCTTGTCGAGCTTCTTCAGCTCGGCCATCACCAACTCACCGACCTGCTGCGAACTGACTTCGCGCAGCCCGGCGGAAAGCAATTTTTCTTCGATTTCGGCAATTGCCGCATCGACCAGTTCGGTCGACACCGGCCGCTTGCGCAGCGCCAGCTCGAAGCTGCCGCGTAATTTGTCGCGGGAAAACTCGGTCCGCGAACCGTTCTTCTTGACCACCTGCGGCAAGCGGATTTCGGCTTTTTCGTAAGTCGTGAACCGCTTGTCGCAGACGTTGCATTTCCTGCGCCGCCGCACGATGTCGCCCTCGTCGCTCAGACGAGTATCGACCACCGCTGTTTCATCGTGACCGCAGAAAGGACATTTCATGATGAGGATCGAGGATCGGGGATCAAGGATCGAGTGCTGTTGTCAGCAACTCGATCCTCAACCCTGAATCCTGCTCAGGCGCCGTACACCGGGAACTTCTTGCACAGCTCGGAAACCTTGGCACGCACTTTGGCGGCCACGGCTTCGTCGTTCGGCGCATCGAGCACGTCGGCGATCAGGTGGGCGATGGTTTCGGCTTCGATCTCGGTGAAACCGCGGCTGGTCATCGCCGGCGAACCGATGCGGATACCCGAGGTAACCATCGGCTTCTGCGGGTCGTTCGGGATGCCGTTCTTGTTCACCGTGATGTGAGCGCGGCCCAGCGCGGCTTCGGCGTCCTTGCCGGTGAGGTTCTTCGGGCGCAGATCGACCAGGAAGACGTGGCTTTCGGTACGCCCGGAGACGATGCGCAGACCGCGCTCTTCACCCAGTACCTTGGCCATCACGCGGGCGTTGTTGATCACCTGCTCCTGGTAGTTCTTGAATTCCGGCGAAGCGGCTTCCTTGAAGGCCACGGCCTTGGCAGCGATGACGTGCATCAGCGGACCGCCCTGCAGACCCGGGAAGATGGCGGAGTTGATCGCCTTCTCGTGCTCGGCCTTCATCAGGATCACGCCGCCGCGCGGACCGCGCAGGGTCTTGTGAGTGGTGGTGGTGACGACGTCGGCGAACGGGACCGGGTTGGGGTAGAAACCGGCGGCGATCAGGCCGGCGTAGTGCGCCATGTCGACCCAGAAAATCGCGCCGACTTCCTTGGCCACCTTGGCGAAACGCTCGAAGTCGATGCGCAGCGCGTAGGCGGAGGCACCGGCGACGATGATCTTCGGCTTGTGCTCGCGGGCCAGGGCTTCCATCTTGTCGTAGTCGATCTCTTCCTTCTCGTTGAGACCGTAGGAGACGACGTTGAACCACTTGCCGGACATGTTCAGGGCCATGCCGTGGGTCAGGTGACCGCCTTCGGCCAGGCTCATGCCCATGATCGTGTCGCCCGGCTTGGCGAAGGCCATCAGCACGGCCTGGTTGGCCTGCGAACCGGAGTTGGCCTGGACGTTGGCGGCATCGGCGCCGAACAGGGTCTTGAGGCGGTCGATCGCGATCTGCTCGACGACATCGACGTGCTCGCAACCGCCGTAGTAACGCTTGCCGGGATAGCCTTCGGCATACTTGTTGGTCAACTGCGAGCCCTGGGCTTCCATGACTGCGTTGCTGACGTAGTTTTCGGACGCGATCAGTTCGATATGCTCTTCCTGACGCAGATTCTCGGCCTCGACGGCCTGCCAGAGTTCGGGATCAACTTTTGCCAGGGTATCTTTCGCGGAAAACATGGGGAATGCCTCAAGCCATTGAAAAGGGTGCGGATTTTATCACGAAGGAAGTTCGTCCAGCGCACCCGCTTCGAGATGCTCTGTTTCTCCCCAGGAATCGATGACCCATTTCTCTCCCTTTTCGCCGTCGACCGTGGAAATCCAGTTCAGGCCCGCATTCGGAATCAGGAAGTCGCGCGGCCGTTCCAGCGGCGTACCGCGCACAAAGCGATTGACGATATCGAGCACGCCGCCATGCACCACCACGGCGACCGTCGCCCCAGCATGCGCGGCGGCAATCGCACGCAGCCTGGCGGTCACCCGCAGGTGCATCGCCTTCAGGCTTTCGCCGTTCTCGAAGGCATAGTCCGCGTTGCGCCCCTCGAATGCGGCGTAACCGTCGGGATGGCAAGCCGCTGCCTCGACATAAGTCAGCCCCTGGAAGATGCCGTAGCAACGCTCGCGCAGGTCGGGACAGCGGATCACGGTCAACCCGAGTTCGGCGGCAATTTCATCGGCCGTCGTCGCGGCACGCTTGAGGTCGCTGCTGTAGAGGGCGACAATGCCGGCTCCGCGCAAGCAGCGTCCCGCCGCACGAGCCTGGGCCAGGCCGGCCGGATTGAGGCCGATGTCGATCTGCCCCTGGATCCGCCGCTCGGCGTTCCATTCGGTTTCGCCGTGACGAATCAGGCACAGGCGGGTGATTTGACTAGGGATTTCCTGCATGGTCCGGGCTGACTCCAGGCTGTACATTGCAAAGATGGGATGACTTATTCGTGCCGCCACCAAGGCGGTCATTTTACCAACCGAGGAGGAAAAGACGTGACCCCCCTAATTTCGCTCGCCAGACTGATCGACACGATCAATGAGCGTGTCGGCAAGGGCGCATTCTGGCTAGTACTGATCATGACCCTGATCAGCGCCGGCAACGCAACCTACCGCTTCACTTTCAACGACAGCTCCAACGGTTTGCTGGAAATCCAGTGGTATCTGTTTGCCGCCGTTTTCCTGCTCTGCGCTCCCTACACCCTGCAAAAAAACGAACACGTCCGCATCGACGTGATTTCAGGGAAATTCTCGCCGCGCGGCCTGGCCATCATCGACATCATCGGCACCCTGTTCTTCCTGCTGCCCATGGTCGTTCTGGTCCTCTGGCTCTCGCTGCCGCTGGTCGCCAATTCCTACCGCATCGGCGAAATCTCGGCCAACGCCGGCGGCCTGATCCGCTGGCCGGTCAAGGCCTTGCTGCCGATCGGCTTCCTGCTCCTGGCGCTGCAAGGGATTTCCGAACTGATCAAGCGCATCGCCTTCCTGCAGGGCCTGATCGCCGACCCGAACGCCAAGGACAACAAGCCCTCGGCGGAAGAAGAACTGGCCGCAGCCATCGCCGCCGCCAAAGCCAAGGAGGCCAAATAATGGAATGGGTCATCGCCAACATGGCGCCGCTGATGTTCGGGGCGCTGGTTCTCTTCCTCCTCTTCGGCTACCCGGTCGCCTTCGCGCTGGCCGCCAACGGCATCGTCTTCGGCCTGATCGGAATCGAACTCGGCCTGCTCACGCCGGCACTGTTCCAGGCCCTGCCGGAACGAATTTTCGGGATCATGGCCAACGACACGCTGCTGGCCATCCCCTTCTTCACCTTCATGGGACTGATTCTTGAACGCTCGGGCATGGCCGAAGACCTGCTCGACACTATCGGCCAGCTGTTCGGCCCGATGCGCGGCGGTCTGGCCTACGCGGTGATCTTCGTCGGCGCACTACTCGCCGCGACCACCGGCGTGGTCGCCGCCTCGGTGATCTCGATGGGCCTGATCTCGCTGCCGATCATGCTCCGCTACGGCTACGACAAGCGTCTTGCCGCCGGCGTCATCGCCGCCTCGGGCACACTGGCGCAGATCATCCCGCCGTCGCTGGTGCTGATCATCATGGCCGACCAGCTCGGCCGCTCGGTCGGCGACATGTACGAAGGCGCGCTGATTCCGGGCTTGATCCTGACCAGCCTCTATGTCGGCTATGTCGCCCTCCTGACCATCATCAAACCCACCTCGGCGCCGGCCCTGCCGCCCGAAGCCCGCACCCTGCACGGCCTCAAGCTCTTCATTCGTGTCATTACCACCATGGTCCCGCCGCTGGCGCTGATCTTCCTCGTCCTTGGCACCATCTTTCTCGGCATCGCCACGCCGACCGAAGGCGGTGCGATGGGTGCAGCCGGGGCACTGATCATGGCGATTGCCCGCAAACGCCTCGACTGGGCCTTGCTCAGGCAGGCCATGGCCACCACCGGCAAGCTCTCGTCCTTCGTCGTTTTCATCCTGGTTGGCTCGACCGTCTTCGGCCTGGTCTTCCGCGCGGTCAATGGCGACCTCTGGGTCGAACACCTGCTGCTGTCGCTGCCGGGTGGGCAAATGGGCTTCCTGATCGTGGTCAATATCCTGGTCTTTCTGCTGGCCTTCTTCCTCGACTTCTTCGAGCTGTCCTTCATCATCGTGCCGCTGCTGGCACCGGTGGCGGACAAGCTGGGCATCGACCTGATCTGGTTCGGCGTGCTGCTCGCGGTCAACATGCAGACCTCGTTCATGCACCCGCCATTCGGCTTCGCGCTGTTCTACCTGCGCTCGGTCGCGCCAGCCTCGATCAAGACCACTGACATCTACTGGGGCGCCATACCTTTCGTCTGCATCCAGATCATCATGGTCACCATCGTCATCGCCTTCCCCAACATCGTCAGCTACGGCGACCCGGCCGAACGTGCCCGCATCGAGCAAGCCGGCGAGGGCGGTGGCGTCGATCTCGGCTCGCTGATGCAGGAAAGCGATAGCGGCAAGCAGGACGAACCCGGCGCCGACTTCCTGAAAAACCTGCAAGGCGGCGAGGCGAAATAAGCCGAAACCCTCCGCCGAAAAAGCGATCAAGGGCCTTGTCGATAGACTATCGGCAAGGCCCTTGATCCTTTGAGCATGCCCACCTATGCTGAAGTTCCATTTCGGCGAAGGAGCACGACATGCGAATTTTCATCGTTGATGACGACCCCGTCCAAAGATTGATTGCCGGCGATGCCACCGACGCCGAGCGTGACGAAATCAGGGAATTCGCCAGCGGCGACGCCTTCCTGGCAAGTCGCGAGACACCCGATCTGATCCTGCTCGATATCGAAATGCCGGGCATCGACGGCATCGAGGCCTGTCGCCGCTTCCGGGCCGGGGGCGACGAGCGGGTTCCGGTCATTTTCATCTCCGCCCACGACGATCTGGAAACCCGGCTTACCGCCTACGCAGCCGGGGGCAGTGATTTCGTGGTCAAACCCTTCGCCTCGGAAGAGCTGGGCCTGAAGATCGAGGCGGCACGCAAGGCCGCCGAGCAACAGAACACGCTGCTTTACCGCCAGGAAATGGCGCAACAGGTGGCATTCACCGCCATGTCGTCCATGGGCGAACAAGGCATCGTCATCCAGTTCATGCAGGAGTCCTTTGCCTGCACCTCCCCCGAAGCACTGGCGCGCGCCCTCCTGCACGCCTGTGCGCAATACGGTCTCAGTGGCGTTCTCGAATTCCGCTGCCTCGACGAGCTCTCCTGCTTTGGCAGCGATGGCCCGAGCACGCCGCTGGAACGCTCCATCCTGGCGCATGCCCGCAAGCTGGACCGGGTTTTCCGCTTCAGTTCGCAGCTCTCCGTGACCTACCCGCACGCCACCCTGGTCGTCAAGAATCTTCCCGCCGACGAAGCCTTGGTCGGTCGGCTGCGCGATCATCTCGCCCTGCTCGTCCAGGCCGCCGAGGCGAGAATTTCCGCCCTCGCCGGCGATCTCCTGCGCCAACGCCAATCACGGGCCATACTGAACAGCACCGGTGAGCTGACCGGAGTATTGGCACATATCGACGCACACCAGGAAGAAAACGGCCTGCGCCTCATCGCACTCGCCTGCGACTACACCACCGAACTCAGCCGTGCTTTCGTGCACCTCGGCCTGAGCGAAAAGCAGGAAGTCGAGCTTGGCCAACTGGCCCAGGTCATCGGTGAAAAACTCAGCCAGTTCATCGATGAGAATCGCAAGGCCTCGGAGCAGTTGCGCACCGTGGTCGGCCGCTTGCGCCAGCTCGGCTCGTCCCACTGACATCAACGCGCAGCCCCCAGGGAGTCGCCCCATGTCCCGTTTATTTCCCGCTTGGCACGGCAAGACGAAACCGGCCCGCTGCCGCCGGCTGCGCAGGAAAATCACGGTCGACCTCGATCCACTGAGAAAAATCGGCGCGGGGGTTGAGCTGCCGCTCAACAATGAAAGCACCAAAAAAGCACGCTGCGAGAACCAGATGCAGCTGGAGAAAATCCAGGAAATCGCTCAGGTCGGAACCTGGTGCTACGACTTCGACGAAGACTGCTTCAGCGGTGCCACGCAGTTTTTCACCATCTTCGCCCTGCCCACCGGCACCTGCCCAAGCATCGCGGATATCGCCAAGCGTATCCATCCCGAGGATTACGAACTCAGCTACTGGACCTGGCAAGCCTTTCTCCATTCCGGCACGCTGGACATGACCTGCCGCATCCTCGCCGGCGAAGAAGTACGCTGGATCCGGACGCAAGCCCGCTTCGAGAGTAACGACCACGACCGCCCCCGCCAGGCACTGGGCCTGATCAGCGACGTTTCCGCTCTGCGCCGTGCCGAATTGCAGACTCAGGAAGAACGCGACCGGGCACAGATGTATCTGGAGGTAGTCGAAGTTTTCATCGTCGCCATCGACCGGGAAGCCCGCATTCAGCTGGTCAACCGCAAAGCCTGCGAAATTCTCGGCTACCGCGAGGAAATCCTCTTGGGACGGCACTGGGTCGACTTCTGCTCGGCGGCGGTGCGCACCGCCTGGCAGACACTTTTCTCCCGCATGATGCGAGGATATGAAGAACCCGAAACCCTCTGTGAATACCCGGTGATCACCGCCGACGGCAGCGAGCGCATCATTTCCTTCCGGCGCCATATCCTGCGCAATGGCGAGGGACAAGCCACCGGCGTCATCAGTTCGGGACTCGATGTCACGGAAGAAAGACAGGCTCAGGCCGATCTTGCCGATTACAAGTCGCAGCTCGAGGAGAAAGTCCGGGAACGAACGCTGCAACTGGAAACCGCAAAAAAAGAAGCGGAAAGGCTGGCAAGGGTGAAAAGCGAGTTTCTCGCCAACATGTCGCACGAGATTCGGACCCCGCTCAACGCCATTCTCGGGCTGGCACAAGTTGGGCTGCGCGAAAACCACGGCCGGGAAACGCAGCGAGTGTTTTGCCAGATGCTGGACTCCGGGCAAATTCTCCTCGGCGTGATCAACGACATCCTCGATTTCTCGAAGATGGACGCCGAAAAGCTGCACCTTGAAACCGAGCCGGTCAGCCTCGTGCGACTTCTCGAACACTTGCGCATACTGGCCGAAGGCCCGGCCCTGGACAAGGGCGTCGCCCTCGGAATAGTCAGAGCCGAGAATGTCCCGGCATGGATCTCCGGCGACTTTCTCCGCCTCGCCCAGGTTCTTGGCAACCTGCTCTCCAATGCCATCAAATTCACCACCCGCGGCGAGGTTCGCCTGGAAGTGGCGCGTAACCGGGAGCAACTGCTGTTCACCGTCAGCGATACCGGCATCGGGATGACCCCGGAACAAACCGACAGGCTGTTCAACCCCTTCGAGCAAGCCGATTCGTCGACTACCCGAAATTTTGGCGGCACCGGCCTGGGCCTGGCCATCAGCCGCCGCCTGAGCCGCCAGATGGGCGGCAACATCCATGTGCGCAGCAGCCTGGGTAAAGGCAGCACCTTCACCGTCACCCTGCCCTTGCACGAAATCGCGCCCCCCGGCGATGAACAGGCCGAGAACGCCTACCCGCCGCGCCAGCAGAGCGACACAACGGGCAAGGCGCGCTGCCGCCTGCGCGGCTGCCGCATCCTGGCGGCGGAAGACAATCCGGTCAATCAACTGGTACTGAACGAGATGCTGACGCTGGAAGGTGCCGAACTCGAATGCTGCAACGACGGGATCGAAGCCTTGGGAAGGCTGAGGGAAAGTCCTCCCGACCGCTGGGACATGGTTCTGACCGATATCCAGATGCCACGCATGGACGGCTACCTGCTCACCCGCGAGATCAGGCAGTTACGCCCCGGATTGCCGATCATCGGACTCACGGCCCATGCCATGCAGGAAGAAAAGGAACGCTGCCTGGCCTGCGGCATGAATGCCCACCTCGGAAAACCGGTGGAAATGGAAGTCCTCGTCGCCACCATCCGCGCCCACCTCTCCCGCCCACCCGACATCGAAACGGCAATGCCGCCCCCTGCCGAAAACGACAAGCAGGCCGGCAATCTTCCGAGTCGGGCCGCCGCCGTAGCAATCGGCCATGTCGATTTTTCCGGCCTGCTCGCCCGCTTCGGAGAGCGCGAGGATTTTGTCCGGAAAATCGTCACCGCCGCCCTGGAGGCCAACCGCCAGATTCCCGAACATCTGCGAGGAGCCAGCGGGAGGCGAGACCTGGAAACTCTGGCCCGCCTGGCTCACATGCTGAAGGGAACCGCGGGCAGCCTGCAGGCCGATGCCCTCCGCGCCCTGAGCGCCAAGATGGAAGAAGCCGCGCGACAGCGCCAGGATGATTGCGAAAAACTGGCCCTCTCCCTGGCCGAAACGCTGGAAACAACGCTCAAGGAACTGGCGGCCTACCTCAAGGGCGGAGCAGGCAGCCCGCTGGCCAGCGGGCTGCCCGAGCGACGGCAATAGCCATGGCCGCCCCCCAGGCTGAAAACAAGCACGGAAAAATAGAAAAAAACTATCGAACACCTTGGCGCAAGCAATTGGGCAAAATCAGAAATCAGGCCATAGTGAACGGTGTGCACTCATTACCCGGCAAAGGCTGCCGGGCCGGGCGTTTCCGCTCCTGGCGCAAGCGCGGCCGCAACCCCGAAATCCCGGGTGCAAAGGGTTTTTTGACCAGAAAAACCTGGAGTTGAACTTACGATGGAGGAAAACACTATGGATATCGGCATCAGCAAGAAGGATCGTGAAAAAATTGCCGACGGTCTGTCACACCTGCTGGCGGACTCGTTCACGCTCTACCTGAAGACGCACAATTTCCACTGGAACGTCACCGGCCCGATGTTCAACACGCTGCACGTGATGTTCATGGACCAATACACCGAGCTGTGGAACGCGCTCGACCTGATCGCCGAACGGATTCGCGCCCTCGGCGTCGCCGCCCCCGGCACCTATCGCGAATTCGCCAAGCTGACGGTGATCAAGGAGAGTGAAGGCAAGGTCGGCGCCGAAGAAATGATCAAGCAACTGGTCGCCGGTCAGGAAGCCGTGACCAAGACTGCCCGCAGCATCTTCGCCATCGTCGACAAGGCCGGCGACGAACCGACCGCCGACCTACTGACCCAGCGCATGCAGATCCACGAAAAGAACGCCTGGATGCTGCGCAGCCTGCTGGAGAACTGAGAGCCCGCAAAATATCTGGCGAGCCCGGACACTTCGCTCGGGCGCGCTCGAATCATTCACCGGCTTTGAGACCGGCACCCCGTAAAAAAGCCCGGAAATCATCCAGGCTTTTTTTACTTTACCGCCGGTCGACCGTGAAAGCCCATGAGCAATGGGCCTGACGGCACGGCTTGCTTACTTGTGCGTCTGCAGGAAGCGGTCCATCCGCATTTCGGCGACGCTGAACCAGGCGTTCTGCGTCTTGCGGTACTTGTCCCACTCGGTATAAACCTTCTTGAAGGCCGGATTCTTGCCGGCTTCATCGGCATAAAGCTGCTGCGCGGCCTTGTAGGCGGCTTCCAGGATTTCGTCGGAGAAGGAGTGCAGCTTGACGCCGCTTTGCAGAAGCTTGGACAGGGCAATCGGGTTCTTGTGATCGTATTCGGCCATCATCGTGACGTTGGCTTCGTACGCGGCGGCCTGGAAGGCGGCCTGGTATTCCTTGGGCAGCTTGTCCCATTCCTTCTTGTTGACGAAGAAGTGGATGGTCGGGCCGGATTCCCAGAAACCGGGGTAGTAGTAATTCTTGGCGACCTTGTAGAAACCGAGTTTTTCGTCGTCGTAGGGGCCGACCCATTCGGCGGCGTCGATGGTGCCTTTTTCCAGCGCCGGATAAATATCGCCACCGACGATCTGCTGCGGAACGATGCCCAGTTCGGCAAAGACATTACCGCCCAGGCCGGCGATGCGCATCTTGACGCCCTTGAGGTCGGCGAGGGTCTTCACTTCCTTGCGCCACCAACCGCCCATCTGGGTGCCGGTATTGCCGCCGGCAAAGGAGACGACGTTGTAGTTGGCGTAGAACTCGTCGAGCAGCTTCTGACCGCCGCCGTAGTAGATCCAGGCATTCATCTGGCGAGCGTTCATGCCGAAGGGAACGGCGGTGCCGAAACCGAAGGTCTTGTCCTTGCCGACGTAGTAATAGGAGCAGGTATGGCAGCACTCGACGGTACCTTGCTGCACGGCATCCAGCGCCTGCCCGCCGGGGACGATTTCGCCACCGGGGAAGACGCGGATGTCGAACTTGCCGCCGGTCATTTCACGCAGGCGATTGGCGAGCACGTCGGCGCCGCCGTAGATGGTGTCCAGACTCTTGGGGAAGCTGGACGTCAGGCGCCACTTGATATTTGGCAGCGACTGGGCGATTGCCGGTGCCGCAACCGTGGCGGCAGCGCCGGCAGCGGCGCCGAGCGAGGCTTTCTTGAGAAAATCACGACGTTGCATATTTTGTCTCCTCCGGTAGGGGTGTAGTCGATCACATCAAGGGTGACAGTTCGATTCTAACCAAAGTCGGCATCCTGGCAGCTGAGGAAAACCCTTATAGCCCGCCGCCAGCACCGATCCCTGGATTCACTCGCCGGCGACCGTCATCCGCTCGAGCAGGATCGAACCCGACTGCTTCGAGCCGCGGACCAGCACATCGTTCCCGACCGCGGCGATGCCGGCGAACATGTTTTTCAGATTGCCGGCAATCGTGATTTCCTCAACCGGATACACGATTTCGCCGTCCTCGACCCAGAAGCCGGCGGCGCCACGCGAATAATCGCCGGTCACGTAATTGATCCCGTGGCCGAGCAGTTCGGTGACCAGCAGGCCACGCCCCATCTGCTTGAGCAGGCCGGCGAAATCAAGCTCGCCCGGCTGCAGCAGCAGGTTGTAGGCGCCGCCGGCGTTGCCGGTGGTCTGCATGCCAAGCTTGCGCGCCGAATAGGCGGAGAGGAAATAGCCCTGCAGCACGCCACCCTCGACGACCGCGCGGTCGCGAGTGGCAACGCCGTCGCTGTCGAATGCGGCCGAACCGAGCGCGCCGCGCAGGTGCGGCCGTTCGTCGATACGGACGAAGTCGGGCATGATCTTCTGCCCGAGCTGGCCGACCAGGAACGAAGCCTTACGGTACAAGGCGCCGCCGCTGGCGGCATGGACCAGGCTGCCGAGCAGGCCGCCGGCCAGCGTGGCATCGAACAGTACCGGGTATTCGCCGGTCTTGACCTTCTTCGCCCCGAGCCGCGCGGTCGCCCGCTCGGCGGCGCGCCGGCCGACCGAATCGGCAGCGTCGAGCAGGGCCGGATTGCGGTTGGTGGTGTACCAGTCGTCGCGCTGCATGCCTTCGCCGTCTTCCTCGCCGGCGATCACCGAGCACGAGACGTAGTGCCGCGAGCTCGGATAGCCGCCCATGAAGCCGAGGCTGTTGGCGGAAATGAAATGCGCCTGCTGCGTCGACACCGATGCGCCTTCCGAATTCTCGATCAGCGGGCTGGCCGCGAAAGCCGCCTGCTCGCAGCGGCGGGCGATGTCGATCGCCGCTTCCACGGTCAACGCCCAGGGATGATGCAAATCCAGCTCCGGGCAATCGCGGGCCAGCAAGGCCGCGTCGGCCAGGCCGGCGCACGGATCTTCGGCGGTGAAGCGGGCGATCTTGAGCGCGGCATCGACGGTATCGCGCAGGGCCTGCGGCGAAAAGTCGGAGGTGCTGGCGTAACCCTTGCGCTGACCGGCATAGACGGTGACGCCGATGCCCTTGTCGCGGTTGAACTCGATGGTTTCGACCTCGTCGCAGCGCACCGTCACCGATTGCCCGAAACCTTCCGAGACATCGACCTCGCAGGCACTCGCCCCCTGGTTGCGGGCGTGCTTGAGAACATCCTCGGCCAATTGCTGCAAGGTGGCATGAGCATAGGAAAAAGCGGTGGAATCGGTGGACATAGAATGGCGGCAGAGCGCAAAGAGGCGGGAAAATCGCTATCATAGCAGGCCCTGTATGACCCACTGGCGCAGCCAGCAAGATTCCCCCATGCCCGCACCCAAAGCCCGCGCCAAGGCGCTGTCCGACGACGATTTTGCCGAAGATTACTCGCGCCCCTCGAAAACCAAGCGCAAGGAGGCGATGCAGGAACTGCGCGACCTCGGCGCCGAACTGGTCGAACTGTCGGTCGGGCAACTGAAGCGCATCCAGTTGCCGGAAGAAATTTTCGCCGCCGCGCGTGAAGCCCAGAAGATCACCGCCCACGGCGCCCACAAACGGCAGCTGCAATACCTCGGCAAGCTGCTGCGCGGCGTCGACGAGGAGCCGATCCGTGCCGGGCTGGCCATGCTGCGCGGCGAATCCTCAGCCGAAACCGCCCGCCTGCACCGGCTCGAACGCTTGCGCGTCAAGCTGCTGGAAGACGAAAGCACGCTCGCCACCATCGTCGCCCAGTGGCCCGGCATCGATCAGCAGCAAATGCGCCAGTTGCGCCGCAATGCGCTCAAGGAACAGGAAGCCGGCAAGCCGCCCAAGGCCTTCCGCGCCATTTTCCAGATTTTCCAGGAGCACGACCGGGGCGGCGCCAGTGCGACCCCCGCCGAGCCCACCGAGGCCGCCGATGAGTGAGACGCTGAAAATCGGGCTGGTCTCGATCAGCGACCGCGCTTCGACCGGCGTCTATGAAGACAAGGGCATTCCCGCGTTGCAGGACTGGCTGAGCCGGGCGCTGGCCTCGCCCTGGACCGGCGTCACCCGACTGATCGCCGACGAGCAGGCGGAGATTGAAAATACCCTGATCGAGCTGGTCGACCGTGAACAATGCCATCTGGTGCTGACCACCGGTGGCACCGGCCCGGCATTGCGCGACGTGACCCCGGAAGCGACGCTGGCGGTGGCCGACAAGGAAATGCCCGGCTTCGGCGAGGAAATGCGGCGGATCAGCCTCAACTTCGTGCCGACCGCGATCCTCTCGCGCCAGGTCGCGGTGATCCGCAAGCAAGCGCTGATCATCAACCTGCCCGGCCAGCCCAAGGCGATCCAGGAAACCCTGGAAGGCCTGCGCCACGCCGATGGCACGGTGCGTCACGTCGGCATCTTCGCCGCCGTGCCCTACTGCCTCGACCTGATCGGCGGCCCCTACTGCGAAACCGACGCCGCGGTGATCCAGGCCTTCCGCCCCAAGAGCGCGCAGCGCCCTGCCCGCCCGAACTAAGGAAGCGCCCGCATGCAAGCCTATCTCGACCTGATGCGCCATGTGCTGGACCACGGCCAGGACAAGGCCGACCGCACCGGCACCGGCACCCGCTCGGTGTTCGGCTGGCAGATGCGTTTCGACCTCGCCGCCGGTTTTCCGGCGCTGACCACCAAAAAGCTGCACCTGAAGTCGATCATCCACGAACTGCTGTGGTTCATTCAGGGCGACACCAACATCCGCTACCTGCAGGAAAACGGGGTCAAGATCTGGGACGAATGGGCCGACGAGAACGGCGACCTCGGCCCGGTCTATGGCAAGCAGTGGCGCCGCTGGGAGACCCCGGACGGACGCCTGGTCGACCAGCTCGGCCAGCTGGTGCACAGCCTCAAGCACAGCCCGGATTCCCGCCGCCACATTGTCTCGGCCTGGAACCCCGGCGACGTCGACGAGATGGCGCTGCCGCCCTGCCACTGCCTGTTCCAGTTCTACGTCTCGCCGCCTGATACCGACGGCCAGCGCCGGCTCTCCTGCCAGCTCTACCAGCGCAGTGCCGACATTTTCCTCGGCGTGCCCTTCAACATCGCCAGCTATGCGCTGCTGACCCTGATGCTGGCGCAGGTCTGCGGCTACCAGCCGGGCGAATTCGTGCATACCTTTGGCGACGCCCATCTCTACGCTAACCATTTTGAGCAGGCGCGCCTGCAGCTGACGCGCACGCCGCGCGCCTTGCCGACCATGTGGATCAACCCCGTCATCACCGATCTCTTCGCCTTCCGCTTCGAGGATTTCCGCCTCGACGGCTACGACCCGCATCCGCACATCGCGGCGCCGGTCGCGGTCTGAGTCCGCGGCGCCGTCCACACTTTGCCCATGCTGACGCAATCCCCCGCCTGGCAAGCTCTTGCCGCCCACGCCGAAACCATCCGCACGACCCATTTGCGCGAGCTGTTCGCTGGCGACCGTGCCCGCTTCGACCACTTCAGCCTGCGCCACGGCAAGTTGCTACTCGACTTTTCCAAGCAGCGGATCAGCGCCGAGACGCTGACGTTGCTGCACGGGCTGGCAGAGAGCGCCAACCTGGCCGGCTGGATCAAGTGCCTGCGCAGCGGCGAAGCGATCAACCACACCGAGCAACGCGCCGTCCGCCACATGGACCTGCGCGACGGCGAGTCCGCGCCACCCGAGGTCAAGGCCGTGCTGCGGCGCATGGCCGATTTCTGCGATGCGGTGCATAGCGGCCACTGGCGCGGCTTTTCCGGCGAATACATCACTGACGTGGTCAATCTCGGCATCGGCGGCTCCGACCTTGGCCCGCGCATGGTGGTACAGGCGCTGAGCGCGCACCACCTGCCCGATCTCAAGCTTCATTTCGTTTCCAACCTCGACGGCGCCGACCTCGCCGCGACGCTGGCCCAGCTCAACCCGCGCACGACGCTATTCATCGTCGCCAGCAAGACTTTCACCACGCTGGAAACCCTGACCAACGCCCGCACTGCCCGCGACTGGCTGCTCGCCGCCGCCGGTCAGACCGGTGGCGCGGTCGCCAAGCACTTTGTCGCCGCCTCGACCAACCTCGAAGCCACCCGCAATTTCGGCATCGACGATGCCAACGTTTTCGAGTTCTGGGACTGGGTCGGCGGCCGCTTTTCGCTGTGGTCGGCGATCGGTCTGCCGATCGCGCTGGCCATCGGCTACCGCAATTTCAGGGAACTGCTGGCCGGTGCGCACGACCTCGACAAACATTTCGTCAGCGCCCCCTTTGCCGAGAACCTGCCGCTGACCCTGGCGCTGCTGACCCTGTGGAACACCGACTTCCTCAAGGCCGCCAGCCACGGCATCTTCCCCTACAGCCAGTCGCTGTCGCTGCTACCGCGCTACCTGCAGCAGCTGGAGATGGAAAGCAACGGCAAGTACTACGACCGCGACGGCCGCCACATCGACGTCGCGACCAGCCCGATCATCTGGGGCGAAGCCGGCACCAACGGCCAGCACTCCTTCTTCCAGCTGCTGCACCAGGGCGGCCAGCCGATTCCCAGCGACTTCATCGCGCTCGGCAAATCCGACTACCCGCTGCACGGCCACCACACCGCGCTGCTCGCCAACTGCCTGGCCCAATCGGCCGCGCTGGCCTTCGGCCAGAGCGCCGAAGAAGCACGCGCCAACGGCATCCCCGAGCACCTGCTGCCCTACCGTACCTTCCCCGGCAACCAGCCGTCGACGACGCTGGTGCTCGGCGAGTTGACGCCCTACACCCTCGGCCAGCTGATCGCGCTCTACGAGCACAAGGTGTTCTGCCTTGGCGCGCTGTGGGGGCTCAATTCCTTCGACCAATGGGGCGTCGAACTCGGCAAGGTGCTGGCCAGCCGGCTGACCCCGGTGGTGCGTGGCGAGGCCGACGACCACAGTCTAGATAGTTCGACCGCCGGCCTGATCACCCACTTGCGCCAATTCAGGATGTCATGAAACCGGAAATCGTCATCATCGCCGCCGTCGCGCAAAACCGCGTCATCGGCCAGGACAACCAGCTGCTCTGGCACATCCCCGAGGACATGGCCCACTTCAAGGCGATGACCAGCGGCCGGCCGGTGATCATGGGGCGCAAGACCTGGGAATCGCTGCCGCCGCGCTTTCGCCCGCTGCCCGGCCGGCGCAACATCGTGATCAGCCGCCAGCCAGACTACGCCGCCCCCGGCGCCGAACTCGCCGACTCGCTGGAAAATGCCCTGGCCCGGCTGTCGACCGTGGATGCCGCCGCCCCCGGACCAATCTTCGTGATCGGCGGCGAACAGATCTACCGCCAGGCGCTGGCGCTGGCCGACCGCCTCGAAGTCACCGAAGTCGAACTGGCCCCCGAGGGCGATGCGTGGTTTCCCGAGATTTCCACGGTCGACTGGGAAATTGTGCAAAAACGCACGGTCGACCGTGGCACCCCGCCCGCTTGCCACTTCGTCAGCTACCGCCGCCGTCGCTGACCCCTGCGCGATGAAAACCACCGCCCTCCTCCGCCCGCACCAGCGCCCTACGCTGCGGCTGCTGGCGCAGCTCTTCCCGCTGCTGCTGCTCGCCGCCTGCACCACCCCCGGCAGCAAGCCGCCAGCCGCCTACAAGAGCGAGAGCTTCGACAACGAGGCCACGCCCTTTCTCTGGCACAGCACGCAAGGGCCGGAAGCGGCCTGCGAAAAAGGCCGCCGCGCCCTGCTCGGCCAGGGCTACGAACTGGAAAAGTTCAGCGAAAAACAAGGCGAAAATGCCGTCAAGGGCGTCAAGTTCTTCATGCCCAAGAGCAATCAGCAACTACAACTGCGGATCACCCTGGTCTGCCTGCCGAGCAGCGGCGGCTCGACGATCTATGCCAACGCGCTGCAGTCCTCGCACGAACTGCGTGCCAACACCAGCAGCAGCGGCCTCAGCGTTGCCGGCGTCGGCTCGATCTCGCTCCCCTGGCCGTCGTCCGAAAGCGGCACGCTGGTCAAGGTCGGCGAAGAAACGGTCGATGATCCGGCCTTCTACCAGCGCCTGTTCTCGCTGATCGAGAACATCCCTGACTGAAAACACAAAGGGCGCCAGCGGCGCCCTTTGCGATCCTGCCCATGCCTGCCGGCGACTCAGCCGGGACACTGCTCCTGGTCCAGCGCTTCCAGGTGACTGGCGTACTGGCGCACGAAAGCGGCACAGAAATCGGTCAGCAAGCGCCCGGTATCTTCCGAAGCGTGGTGCGGATGGATCAATGCTGGCTGCGACTTGACCATCACGTCGAGCATCGCCTTGGCTTCCTTCAGATACCATTCTTTCATCGTCGTCTCCTGGCGCCGGCGCCGGGATCAGCGCACGCAATCGACATAATACTCACCGTCCTCACGCTTGACGAGACCGTGGATGTCGGTCTCGAAGCCGGGGAAGCCGGCATTGAAATCGCGGGCGAACTTGAGGTAACGGACGATGGTGGCGTTGAACTGCTCGCCCGGAATCAACAGCGGAATCCCCGGCGGGTAAGGTGTCAGCAGCACCGAGGTAATGCGCCCTTCGAGCTCATCGAGACGCACGCGCTCGATCTCGCGGTGCGCCATCTTGGCGAAGGCATCGGCCGGACGCATCGCCGGCACCATGTCCGAGAGGTACATCTCGGTGGTCAGGCGGGCGATGTCGTTTTCCTTGTACACCTTGTGGATCTGGGTGCACAACTCGCGCAGGCCGACCCGCTCGTAACGCGGATGCTTTTGCACGAACTCGGGCAGTACCTTCCACAGCGGCTGGTTCTTGTCGTAGTCGTCCTTGAACTGCTGCAGCGCGGTCACCAGCGAGTTCCAGCGGCCCTTGGTGATACCGATGGTGAACATGATGAAGAAGCTGTAGAGGCCGCACTTCTCGACGATGACACCATGCTCGGCGAGGTACTTGGTGACGATGGCTGCCGGGATGCCGAATTCGTCGGCGAAATCGCCGTCGACGTCGAGGCCGGGGGTGACGATGGTCGCCTTGATCGGGTCGAGCATGTTGAAGCCTTCGGCGAGGTTACCGAAGCCGTGCCAGCGGTGGCCGGGCTTCAACATCCAGGCGTCGCGCTCCTCGATCCCTTCTTCCGACAGATCGTCCGGGCCCCAGACCTTGAACCACCAGTCGGCGCCCCACTCCTCGTCGACCTTGCGCATGGCGCGGCGGAAGTCGAGGGCTTCGGCAATCGATTCCTCGACCAGGGCAGTGCCGCCCGGCTCTTCCATCATGGCAGCTGCCACGTCGCACGAGGCGATGATCGAGTATTGCGGCGAGGTCGAGGTGTGCATCAGGTAAGCCTCGTTGAAGGCATCGCGGTCGAGCTTGCGCGCCTCGGAATCCTGGACCAGTATCTGCGAGGCCTGGCTGAGGCCGGCGAGCAGCTTGTGCGTCGATTGTGTCGAGAAGACCATCGACTCCTTGCAACGCGGACGGTCGGCGCCAATCGCGTGATAGTCGCCGTAAAAATCGTGGAAGGCGGCGTGCGGCAGCCAGGCTTCGTCGAAATGCAGGGTGTCGATCTTGCCGTCCAGCTCTTCCTTGATGTCCTCGACGTTGTAGAGGATGCCGTCGTAGGTCGACTGGGTGATGGTCAGCACGCGCGGCTTGGCGGTCTTGTCGGTGATGAAAGGGTTGGCGTCGATCTTCTTCTGGATGTTTTCCCAGGCGAACTCGCTCTTCGGGATCGGGCCGATGATGCCGAAGTTGTTGCGGGTCGGCATCAGGAAGACCGGGATCGCGCCGCACATGATGATCGCGTGCAGGTTGGACTTGTGGCAGTTGCGGTCGACAACGACGATGTCGCCGGGCGCAACGGTCGAGTGCCAGACGATCTTGTTCGAGGTCGAGGTGCCGTTGGTGACGAAGAACAGGTGATCGGCGTTGAAGATGCGCGCCGCGTTGCGCTCGGAGGCGGCGACCGGGCCGGTGTGGTCGAGCAGCTGGCCGAGTTCTTCAACCGCGTTGCAGACGTCGGCACGCAACATGTTCTCGCCGAAGAACTGGTGGAACATCTGACCAACCGGGCTCTTGAGGAAGGCGACGCCACCGGAGTGGCCGGGGCAGTGCCAGGAGTAGGAGCCATCGGCCGCGTAATGCGTCAGCGCGCGGAAGAAAGGCGGCGGCAGGCTGTCGAGGTAGGCATTGGCCTCGCGTTTGATGTTGCGGGCGATGAACTCCGGCGTGTCTTCGTGCATGTGGATGAAGCCATGCAGCTCGCGCAGGATGTCGTTGGGGATATGGCGGCTGGTGCGCGTTTCACCGTGCAGGAAGATCGGGATTTCGGCGTTTTTATGGCGGATTTCCTCGACGAAGGAACGCAGCTCGGTCAGCGTTTCTTCCGGCTCCATCGCCAGCTCTTCGTCGTCAATCGACAGGATGAAGGCCGAGGCGCGGCTCTGCTGCTGCGCGAACGAAGTCAGGTCACCGTAGCTGGTGACGCCGAGCACTTCCAGGCCTTCCTTTTCGAGGGCTTCGGCCAGTGCGCGGATACCGAGACCGGAAGCGTTCTCGGAACGAAAGTCTTCGTCGATGATGATGACGGGGAAGTGGAAGCGCATGGCTGGTTCTCTCAAAAAGCGGCGACCCGCCGCAGCGGGTCGAACAGTAAGACAGGTTCGTTACAAACTGAGGTCAGATCTTGGGCAAGGTCACGCCGACCTGACCCTGGTACTTGCCGCCGCGATCCTTGTACGAGGTTTCGCAAACTTCGTCGGATTCGAAGAACAACACCTGGGCGCAGCCCTCGCCGGCGTAGATCTTGGCCGGCAGCGGGGTGGTGTTGGAGAACTCCAGCGTCACGTAGCCTTCCCACTCCGGCTCGAAGGGGGTGACGTTGACGATGATGCCGCAGCGGGCATAGGTCGACTTGCCGAGACAGACGGTCAGCACCGAGCGCGGAATGCGGAAATATTCGACGGTGCGCGCCAGCGCGAACGAGTTCGGCGGAATGATGCAGACGTCGGACTCGATTTCGACAAAGGACTTGGGATCGAAGGCCTTGGGATCGACCACCGTCGAATTGATATTGGTGAACACCTTGAATTCGCGGGCGCAGCGAATATCGTAGCCGTAGCTGGAAGTACCGTAGGAGACGATCTTCTGGCCATTCGCCTCGCGAATCAGCTCCGGCTCGAAGGGTTCGATCATGCCGTGCTCCTCCGCCATGCGCCGTATCCACTTGTCTGATTTGATAGCCATTTTTCCCTGCTGCGGTCGACAAAAAACAAAGGCGGGATTCTAACCGTCTTTGCCAACGGAAATGTCGACAAATTGCGCTGTCCGGGAGATGAAATCCCCGACGGCCGAACCGCCTGCCGATCCGGCCGTCCGCCTCGGGCACGGCAGCGAGCAACGAGAGCCGCCACGCTACCGCGCCATCACGGTCGACCGGGGAAAAAGCCGGTTTTTACGGGTAGACCGTGGACGCAGCCGGTTGCCGCGCACTCATGCCAATGCCGGCCTTTTCCAGCCCAGTTGATCGATCAGCGCAAGCGCCCGCGGATTGGCCAGTGTCTTTTCGACCACGCTGTTGCGTAGCGCCGAATTATCGCCGGGCGCCCGCAGGACTTTTTCGACATAGTCCTGATGCGTATTGACGCCTTGCTCGCGCAAAGCCCCGGACCAGGCCGAATCAAAAATCTTCTGGAATTCATCGAGTTCCTGCCGGAATTGCGCGCGGAACTCGTTGCCGGCATCCCAGGCCCGGCTGGCCGGCCGGTCGAGGGCGGCGAGTCGGGCCTGATCGGCTTGATCAAGCTGCCCATCGGCCGACAACTGCTCGGCCAGCCCCCAATAGCTCTGCATTTCCCGGTCAATGGCCGCGCCATCGATGGGTTGCAGATTTTCGCCGAACAAACCGGCATACCAATTCGGCAGGCGGTAGTTTTCCACCGGATCGTCCGTCGCCGCTGGCCCGGCCTGGCCTGCCGCCGCGCCTTGCTCGGCCAAAGCGCGGGCCGCCGGCGAGATCGAAACGATGGACGACGAGTTTGCCGCCGCCTGGGCAGGATTTGCCGGCGTGATTGCGCTGGCATTCCGGGCACCCGACAGCGGACTATTGGCGGCATACAACGTGGTTGAGCGTAAAACCTGCATGACTGACCTCAGCGCATTGACCTCATGCCCAGCCGACGCAAGATGCATGCCAATCATTTAAGCAAGCCAAGGCGTCAGTACTTCGCCAGGCACCGTCACCGGATCAGCAGGAAACCCCGACCACTTTCACGGTCGACCGGCGAAAAACGGCTTTTTTGCCGGTCGACCGTGGAAGGCGCCAAGCATGGGGCAAGCAAACCGGTAGCAACCGCTCCCCTGCCAAACCACCCGGCAGGCGGCCAGACCGGCAGCGCCCGGCTTAGACTTCACCCGCCGCCACCCCAACAAAAAGCTCGGCAACCGGGCAGCGAAAATCGATGCTGGTCAGCTCAAGCTCATCAGCCAAGGCCACAGGGTGAAAAACCCAGAAACCCGAGGCATCGCGGCGAAACACCTCGATGCACTGCGCATCGAGGCTGACCAGCACATATTCCTGCAAGGATTCAAGCTGGCGATACAGCGCAAATTTGCGGCCGCGATCATAGGCCTCGGTACTCGGCGACAAAACCTCAACCACCAGCAGTGGATGCTGCTTGGCATGGCTGGCCTCGGGCAAGCGGTCGCGCGGGTCGCAGGTGACCAGCAGGTCCGGGTAGAAAAAACAGTTGGCCGTCGCCACCTGTACCTTCATGTCGGCGATGAAGGGGCGGCAGGGCTTGCCGCGCAAGGCCGCGTGCAGCGCGGCAAACAGATTCCCGGCCACCGTCCCGTGGGCATCCGACGCCCCTCCCATCGCAAAGACCTCACCATCCAGATATTCGTGGCGCTCAGCCTGCACCGACTCCCAGGCCAGATAATCGGCGGGGCCAAACGGCGGTTTTGCTTGGGGCAGGCTCATGGTCGGTCTCGACAGGTTACGGAAGGAGGATCAAGCATAGCGGCCACAATCGTCCTTTATGCTAGCCCCTTCTTGAGAAGACGCGATGCTCAGTGCTGGATAGACACATAGAATCGCCATAGGAGTAAAGTCCCGCACATCGTTGATTTGATAACATATCAATTTCTGGCACGACCTTTCCGACAAGCAAATATCCTAAAACCAATGAGCCAACACACAACGAACATCCGTGCCTTTGTCGTCGCCGCAACATCAAGTGCCGATGAGATGGTTAGGGCGTATTGCGGTATGGTTGCAATCGAGCTGGTCCTTAAACAGGTAACCGGACTGACCGATCATAATATCCCAAGCGCGCTCAATTTGTTTGCACACCGTTTTGCCGTGGGCAACAAGCAAGGCTGCAAGGTCCGGCTCAATGCGTTGTCAACCCAGTTGAGCAATGCCCTGAAATCGATCAGTGTTCAAGGCAAGGACGGGCTGGCGCGGTTTGCTCCTTCGGAGTCCTATCCCTATATCCGCTATACGCGACACGCAGCCGACGGCTGGTCATCCCCGTCGACGACCCATGAACAGGTGAAAACGCTCGCTGAGCTCGTTTGCAGCACCCGCTCTTACCTCACAACTAAATTCCAGAAACCACTGTGATCCGGCCATGACAATATCCGAGTTCATTGAATTCATTTCGCACATCGACAGCATCAAGGTCGAGATTAAATACGCACATCCGACGCTCTTTATCCTATGTGTCCACGGTTCATTTGAGGGAATGGCTACCGAAGCCAGACTCATGGCGTTTTGCAAGACTGTTGGCATGTCCGAGGATGACGTGGCATCGGTTACCGCGAGCCCAATGATCGAATTAGCACTGCTAACAGAAAGGGAACGTCAGGAACAGTTCGGCTTTCTGGATTCTGGCGACGCTGGAACTAGTTGGCTGAGCGCATTCAACCCGCACAACAAGATGGCGATGATGTCACCAACCATCAGGGCAGATCAGTACGATCATGCCGGCAACGCCTCACCCAGCCAGCGCTTAGCGAAGGCAGTTCATTTTTACGGATACAAGGGGGGTCAAGGACGATCGACTGTGTTGGTGGCGTTGGCAAAGGTGCTGGCCGATGCGGGCTATCGCGTACTTACAGTCGATGCCGATATTGAAGCCCCCTCGCTGGATGCGATGTTTGACGTCGCCGCTGCAGACATTGAAGCAACATTGATGGGCCTAGCAACGCCAGGCACCACGCTGACACCACTTTCGCGCACGTACGTTGGCGAATCAGTCACCGGATATACCGGATATGTTGACCTTGTGTCGGCGCGCCCTGTTGCAGCCCGCTTCGATATGGATTTCGCGGCATTCCTGCTGAACGCGTCGCTAGATGCCTCAGTTTTACAACTGGCAGTTGCGGCTCTCCGGCGGCAGATAGATACAGCAGCCGAAGACGGCTTACCGAGATACGACATAGTACTTTTCGATCATCGAACTGGACTCGCCCCCTCTGTTCTTCCCATCATGGAAGCTTGGCCTGGGCCAGCCGTGATTTTTGTCCGTCCAGACGGTATGGCACAGCATATCCTGAATTCGCGGCTGCTCGATACCTTACTGGCTCATGACCCTGAATCCCCCGGGGCTTTCGTCAGCTTTTCACTTGACCCCAAGAAAAGCGCAAAGGACACCCGTAATCAGAACTCACGATTTATTGAGAGCCTGCTTGGCAAAGTTGCTGATGCAATGCAGATCGAGGAGGATGCGATCGACCCTCAGGATCTAGATTCTTACTGGGTGTTCTGGAGGCACGACCAGAGTTTCGTCGACGGGCAACAGCCGAATCCGCGCGACATGTCGAGCGCCAACCGAGAAGCTGTCGGCCAGCTGCGCTCCGTACTGGGCCTAAGCGGAAATCCTGTTACCCCAATGCAGCAGGGCACGCTGACGAGCAGCGGCTCAACGGACGATGGGCACTTTATCCTGACGCCAGGGCTAGCCAAGTTGTTCAGCCCAGACAGTCCGTACACATATGTATTTGGCCGGAAGGGGACGGGCAAGACCAGACTGCTAACCGAGCTAGTGCATCGCAACCTAGCTGAACCGCTGCTCGTCGCAAACGACTCCCGTGCAGGCGGGCTGCCAAGCGCAAGCCGTATTTTCCAGTCTGCGCTGTCCGCGTGTAACCGGAACTTTGAAAAATTTTGGTGGCTCTTGCTGAGCGCCGCCCTCTCGACGCCGAACACTAAGGGTGAAGGAGGGATTCTGGAAGCCGCTGTTCAGGAACAGATAGATCTTCTTGCCGTGAGTCCAGATGCACTCGATCGTCTTGATCCACAGGCTTTCACGAGCCGCACAGAAAAGCGTGTTTTTGTGATTGATGGCGTAGAAACAGCGGTTCCGGCGAGCGACCTTCGCTCCTTCGTCGAAGCCTTGTTCCGCTTTCTTGCTGCAGTTCAGTTCGATAGAACTTATTCGAAGCTGCTCACGATACGGCTGCTACTGCGTTCCGACCTTGCCACTGGAGCCGCAGAGAACGTTGAACAGCAAATTGAAGGTTCTGTGCTCTATCTTCACTGGAACAAGACCACCATTCTTAACTTTGCACTTGCGCGGATTATTAGCTTGCCTTGGTTCAAGAGGCACTTCGCCAGTGTCTGCAGTCGTATAGAGAGCAAGACTGACCTTATCTCGCGAGGATCCTTGTCAGACGATGATTCAGAGTCTTTGCTGCTGGAAATCTTTCCTGCAGGTCTAGAACGCAATCGCCTGAAAACGACGACGTTCTTTGCCTCCTATTTTTCAGACGCGGGAGGCGATACAGGCACAGACTCGGCGTTCTATCCAAGGCTATTTGACGGATTTTTACGAAAATTGGCGGATAACGCCGAAGAAGGGACCGAACTGGTCAACGGTCGACTCTCCAGCAAGAGCGTCCTTCTTGCCTACGACCAAGCTTCACAGTCCTTCATCAGCGACGTAAGGACAGAGTTGTATTCATTCCTCAACATCGAATCCAATGTTGAGTCAAATAAATCAGCTGTAGATCGACTAATCGCTGCATTCAACGGACTTCAGACACCATTTTCTGTCGAGGAAATCATCGAAACACTGGCAGAACGGGCGCAGATTCCTGCTGATGTGATACGCCGATCCCTGAGCGGCATGCAAAAAATTGGAATGTTTGAGGCTCGCTCTGGTTACCCCGGCGAACTACGGGCTAGACAACTCTACAAAGCGGGCCTCGGAATGAAATATGTGAGAAAGAAAGCACAGGAATGAACTGAGCTTTAGGGATTGTCTGAACAAGCGGCTCTTCGAAAAACTGGACGAATGAAAATCAATAGGTTGTAGAACGCCAAGTCCGATTTTCAGCATTTATGCAGACCATCCTTAGTGCTGCGAATGGCTCGCCCACCAACCGATGAAGGACGGCTTATTGCTCAATAAATCATAAACAGCTGAGCCTCTTGCAAAAGGCTGCTTGCGAGCGGGATTTTCCGCTCTGGAGTGGAAAAACGGAAGGTGCGGGCGGCCATTTCTGGCATGATGCGGTTCTCGAAGCCAACATCATAACGCCCGCCCCATGAATGCTATCCGAC
>NZ_JAKLLH010000047.1 GCF_023150235.1 Azonexus sp. | reverse complement strand
TCAATTTGATTCGTGCAGACAAAACCGACACCGCCAAGACGAGCCTTCGCCTCAAGCGCAAGCGAGCGGCCTGGGATGACGATATCCGCATGAAAATGCTGGGGATTCAGCCGTTATGATGGGCGAGTGCGGAGGCCCTGTTGCAGGAGGCCGTCGTCAGCAGCTCCGCCCGATACCGCATCATGGATGTAGGCTTGCAGCTTGCCCGGCTGGATGCCGCCCAGCAGAGACAGGCAGACGGCGGGGATATGCAGATTCCGCCCTCGCCCGATGCGGTCAAAGGTGTAGGCCTTGTTCCCGTCGTAGCCTTGCAGGTAGAACGCCCGCGCGCCTTCCTGCCCTTCCTTGTCGAGACCGCGCAGCAGCCCGTTCAGCTCGTCCCGGTAGGCCAGCACGCCCCACGGGTTTTCGATCAGGATTTCCCCCAAGGCTTCCACGCTGGCATCCGTCACCACGTAGCGGCGCAAGGCCGGCGGCTTGGATGCCTCGAAGTCGGCGGCTTCCGCCAGGAGGTGCCGGGCCTCTTCCAGCTTGCCGGCCTTCACCAGCTTTTGCGCCTTGTCCTCGGTGGCCTTGCCGCCCATGCCTTCGAGCTTCTGCTTGATGCCGTGGTCCCGCATCGCTTCGGCGTGAAGATCGCCGGCCACGGCTTGCAGGCGGCCCAATGGCTTCATGGCCTCGGCAAGCGCGGGAGACTTCATCACGCCGGGCCTGCCCACGACAGCGCCCCACAGGTTCGGGGTTACTCGCCAGCTGTCCCGCCGCTTCGGTGCAATGCAAGCCTTCCTGCCGATCACCGACGACAACGCCACCACGGCGGCCACGGCGGGGAAGTCGGGCGGGCACTGCATCCGGTCTGCAATATCAGTCACCCATGGACCCCAGAGCGGCAGGCATCAGGGCTGCGTCGAACGGCTCCACGGGCAGCAGCATCGAGGGAATCGGCAGCGGATAGCCCCCCGCGTCAGAATACTTGCCACCTCGATAGAATCCTGAATTCGGGGGCGATGATGAGAGAACGACTTGGCGCGATACGGACAAGACTTCAAAGACAGAGCGGTGGCGCGGTTGTTGCCGCCGGAGAGTGCAACGGTGGAGTCGGTTGCGCATGAAATCGGTGTAGGGGTTTCGACCCTGGAGCGCTGGAGGAGTGATGCGCTGTCCAGGCCCGCTCGCGAGCGGGCCTGGACAGCGGCGGCCCGGTTTGAGGCGGTCCTCACGACGGCGCCGCTGGACGAAGCGGGCAAGAGTGCCTGGTGCCGCGAACACGGGGTCTATCCGCAAGAGCTGGCCCAGTGGCGTCAGACGGCGACGCAGGCCCTGGCGGAACCGGAAGAGCGTGGCGCCAGTCCTCAGCAGACCAAGCAGGACAGACGCCGCATCAAGGAGCTCGAACGGGAGCTGCGGCGCAAGGACAAGGCGCTGGCCGAAACCGCAGCGCTGCTTGTGCTTTCAAAAAAAGTGGCGGCGATCTTCAACAGGGGCGAGGACGAATGATCGGCCTCGAAGATCGCCAAAGCCTGGCCCGGGATATCGATACCGCTCTGCACGCCGGTGCGCGGTTGCGTGTGGCCTGCGCCACAGCCGGCATTCATGTTCGGACCCTGCAACGCTGGAAGACCGAAGAGGGCCTCACCCGGGGGGATCGACGGCCTGAAGCGGTGCGCCCACGGCCGGCGCATGCGCTGACGGCAGAGGAGCGCACCCAAGTGCTCGAAGTGGCCAACGAAGCGCGCTTTGCCGACTTGCCACCGGCGCGCATCGTACCGATGCTGGCTGACGAGGGGGTCTATCTGGCCAGCGAATCGACCTTCCACCGCCTTCTGCGCGAAGCCGGGCAAACGGCCCACCGGGGCCGCGCCAAGGCGCCTGCGGCCTCCCGCCCACCGACGACCCACATCGCCACGGCGCCGCGCCAGGTGTGGTGCTGGGACATGACCTATTTGCCCGCCAACGTGGCCGGGCGCTGGTTTCACCTGTATCTGATCCTCGATCTCTACAGCCGCAAGATCGTCGGCTGGGAAGTCCATGAGACCGATGCGGCCGAACACGCTGCCCATCTGGTTCGCCGGACCGCACTGGCCGAAGGCATTGCCGCCCTGGCTGACAAGCCCGTCCTCCATGGCGACAACGGTGCGACGCTCAAGGCCACCACGGTGCTGGCGATGCTGCATTGGCTGGGCATCAAACCCTCTTACTCGCGGCCCCGGGTCAGCGACGACAACGCCTTTGCCGAAGCGCTGTTCCGCACCGCCAAATACCGGCCTGAGTTTCCGGTAAGGGGCTTCGAGGATCTGGCGGCAGCGCGCGCGTGGGCCAGTCACTTTGTGCACTGGTACAACGTCGAGCATCGCCACAGCGGCATTCGCTACGTGAGCCCGGCCCAGCGTCACGCCGGCGCCGACCAGGCCATTCTGGCCGCGCGTCACGCGCTGTACGTCAAGGCTCGCGAGCGCCACCCTGCGCGCTGGTCACGCCACACCCGCAACTGGTCTCCTGCCGGCCCGGTGACGCTCAATCCGGAGCGGGAATCCGTCGTCGCCATGGCAATGGGCAACACGAATAGACAGCCTTTGGCTGCATGAATCAGGTGGCAACTATCTTGACGCGCGCCGATAGCCCCACGGCTCGGGGGCCAGTTCGGGCAGCACGTCGGCGCGGGTCTCGAGGGCGTCGGCTTCCATCGGCTCAAAGGCGGCATTCATAGCTGCACCTCTGGTCGATAACCGCAAGATAGCCGCAAGACTACTTCCATCGGCTCGAAGGCATTCATGGCTGCACCTCCACGCCGTTGGCCTTCGTCACGATGAACTGTACATGGGGCGCATGGTTGCGCAGCACAATCAGCCGGCGGGGCTTGCAGGCGACCAGCTCCGCCAGCAGCCGGCGCAGGCGGTCGCCGTCACAGGGGGGCGGAACCTTCACCAGCACGTCGAGGCCGGCCAGGATGCGCCAGTCGTAGGCCGCGGGGTCGGCGTCCCAGGGGCAGGCTAGCGCCGGGCCAAAGGGCGGGCTTTCCGGCGGCCAGCAGTCGAGATAGACCGTAGCTTGCCGGCCCTTGGGTTGCAGGCCACGCAGGACGGCATCAGCCAGCGGCTTACCAAACGGCGGGAGCTTGCGCCCGTGCGGGCATTTCCAGCTCAGGGCCAGGGTGGGGGCGGGGGTATTGATCGTGCGTCCCATGTTCAAGCCCCGGTGCAATCCACATCACCCGCGCAGGGCAGATCGTCGCAGCCATGCTCGCCAGCGGGAGCAATCGGCTCTTCCATGAAGCCGGGGGCGGGCCAAGACGGTACGCCCAAGCTGTACAAGGCGACATTGCGCCGGATGCGCCCGCGAAACTCCACTTCGGGCAGAATCACGGTGACGATGTTGAAGCCCATGCCTCGCAGATCGTGAATACGGGCTGCGGCCTCGGGAATTGCAAGCTCCGCGGTCAGGCGAAACGACAGGACCGCGCCCTCTGTTCGCAGCAGTTCAAGCACTTCGGCGCATTGCCCGGTGACGGCCGGCGGCCTATGATCGCGGCTGAAATTGTCTTTGGGGCTGCCCTCGTTGGGGCGGCCCTTTTTCTTGTTGGTCATGGCGTCCGCTCCCGTCAGGCCGTTGCACCAGACTCACGGGTGCGGGCCTGCATCCAGGCTTCCAGGTCGCAGCGCCGGTAACGGACCTTGCGGCCGATCTTTAGGAAGGGGAGGTTGTAGCGGCCGGTACTGCGCCAAACAGAAAGGGTCCCAGCGGAAACGTCGAGAAGCGCAGCGGCGGCGTGATCGTCGAGAAGATCAGCGCCGGCTGCAATCAGTTGCCGTTCAAATTTGTTTTGGGTGTGCATGGTTCGCATCCGGTTGAACCCATCCCATTACACACATCTCACGCCTCCCCGAACTGCCGCGCAT
>NZ_JAKLLH010000003.1 GCF_023150235.1 Azonexus sp. | reverse complement strand
GTTCATCGGCTCGCAGATTACGATCCACGCTTCCTCCCCACGCTCGGTCACCCTCACGCAGTTGCGCTTCACTTCGTTCGCTGTGATCAACTTGCGGCGGGACTTGCACCCGCAGGAGTGCGCCCATGCTGGGCGCACACGGAAAAACCCCACCCCGCTTGTGACGGGATGGGGTTGAAAGGCTTACCCCCGGTTAGTTGGGGGATTAGGGGATTGACCGGGAAAACGTGGTCTGACCCCTAATGTTGCTTATGAGGCGAATTAAATGACCCTGACCCCTTTGATTTTCGTTGTTCAGCACCAATGACAGCGCAGTCAGGTACTTGCTGGCTTTTTCATCAGTGCGGGATGATCTCGCCATTTCTTCGGCAAGCACAGCTTTCGAGTGCTCGTAAAGCTCGTCGTATTTTCTCAGTGCGAGTTCTTTTTCTTCGTCCACCTTACCTCCCAGTTTCTTCCGTAAAGACCCAGCCCCAAGGCCTTTAAGGAAAACCGCCCTTGGTGGGAAGGCCTGTGTAACAACGGCTCACCCCACCAGCACCACATTCATCCCCGCCATCGCCGCATCAGGCACGCCGACTACCGTGATGACATTGCCTTCCGGGTCACCGACATGCAGGTAGGCTCGATCACCCTGGAGAATCCAACCGATGGACTCGGCTTCGATGGCGAGGTTAGGCAGCTCTCAATTCGTCGAGCAAATCTGGATGACGGTCAAGCAGTTTAAACAGCTTGACCAAGGCCAGTGGTGGCTTGGTCTTGCCGTTTTCGTAGCGCGAGAACGCATTCACACCGCCGCCGAAGAGTTCGGCTGCCTGACGCTGATCGAGATCGAGCTTTCTGCGCACCCGGGTGATGTAGCTTGGATCGACGAATGCCGCATTCACCTGCCGCTGGAATGCGCCAATCAACTCGCTGTAACGATCACCGTGTTCGCGGTTGAGGACAACTTCGTCACATGCCGGGCAGTATTCACCCGTCACCGCTGGAATGGTGGTGGATTCGCCCTTGTAAGAAAAGGGGATGTCGCGCGTGTCGTGGATCAGTTCGGCCGCGCCGCATACAGGACATTTCATGGTCACAGCTCCTTGAACGAAACAATCAGCACATCATCAATGACCGTCAGCTTCAGGTACGCTTCAACGCCACCGGCTATCCGCGTGCGGTACACGTCTTGCCAAATACGATGGTCGGCATGGGTTGTCATGCTCTTGTAGAAATCGGCTGGAGTCAGTGCCATGACCACCGCGCACATCCCAGTCAAGTCGTTGATGCCCAGTCCACGCGCCCCACTGAAGGCGCTAGCCGTGGCTCTGACTTAGCCGGCCTCGATCAACGCCTTGACCTCGGGCAACTTGCTGTGCGGTTTGCCTTTTTCCATCGGTTCACTATAACCTATCTGGTTTATTTCGCAAATAGGTTAATTCACGCTTGAGATTCGCGTCACTCCATTTTGCTTGCGCAAACCACCTCGCTTATCCTCCGCGCAGTTTTGCTCAGGAGCGCTAGCGGCTAGCGGCTCCGCCGGTCGGCAGCAAATGCGCACAATTTGGCGTTACGTAAAAACGGAAATTAAATGACCCTGACCCCTTTCCTTTGGAACCATCTTTGGCCTTGAAACTCTTCGCCGACGCCCAGGCTTCAATCAGCGTCCCATCGACCGAGAAGTGCCCGGACGAGACCAGTCCGTGCCACTGCGCCAAACCCAGCACCTTGCCGAAGAAGGCGCGAGCGACCGTTTCGTTGAGCAGGCGGTCTCGATTCTTCGTGAAAGTACTGTGATCCCAGACCTTGTCATCCATATCCAGGCCCACAAACCAGCGATAGAGCAGGTTGTAGTCAATATGCTGGACCAGTTGCCGCTCAGACCGAATCGAGTACAGGGTCTGGATCAGACTGGCGCGCAGCAGACGTTCCGGTGGAATCGACGGGCGACCCGTCTTGGCGTACAGAGCCTCGAAGTCAGCGTGCAGCATCCCCAGAATACCGTCCACCAGCACCCGCAATTTGCGCAGCGGGTGAGATGCAGGAATCCGCTGCTCCAAGGTGCGGTAGCTAAACATCTCCGATTGGGTCACGTCGGCGCTGCGCATGAAATCACTATCTCGTTGAATTCGAAAGATAAATTATACCATATGCATGTTTTCGGCGGGGTTTTTCAACGCCCTGTTAAATGACCCTGGCCCCTTTGGCCCCTTTAAATAAATGACCCTGGCCCCTTTTGATTTTGATCGACGACGACTTGAGGCCATGCAATCCGCTTACGAAAATCAGGCCAAAACCTTCGGGGCATCAAACTGATGCCGAATCTGACAAAGTAGAATTACATTTCCAGACTAAGAGGATCGGAAACCCAGGCCAGCTCTTTCCCCGCCTCAGAGGCAATCTGAGCACAGTAACGCTGGAACTCCGAGCCTTCCCGTAGTGGAACAATCGCATCGTCAATAAGTGCACCAACAATCTGAAAATTGAATGGCCCACCCTTGATGAAGTCAAGATATTGGATACGTATTACAACTCGGCGACTGCGAGATGCTTCTGTCTCTTCGTCCTGAATTGGCTTGCCTGCCAGCAGATGATAAGCACTTTGCACCGATGAGCGCATGAATTGCTGAAATTCAGTACGATCAATGTCCCGACTCCTAATCAGTCTGGCTGGATTGCCCGCGTAAATACCAAAAGCCTCGCACGGTCGGGTTACGACAGCACCCGCGGCAACCACTGCACCATCACCAATCGTCGTACCGGAGAGCAGAGTTGCACCGTAGCCGATCACGACCCCGTTACCAATTTCAATTATCCCTTTGCGGGAGTGACGAACATCCAGACCACTGGCAATCAGCAGTTTTTGAAAGACGGGTGAAGAAGAAAAGTTGAGATTGATGATTTCGCTGTTGTGATGTTCACCGCCAACCAAGACATCACACTCGGAAAATTCGCAGTAGTCACCAACGCTTGCTAGCAAACCTGAAAAGTTGGCGTTTGAACACAGGCGAATACGACTCAGAATGCCGGAGGAAAACCGTCCGACATCCAGGTACAGGTTGTCCGAGATATAAACCCGTGCCCGGACATGGCCGAACAGATTGAACAGTGCTTCCTTGGGGTTTGTGCTTTTAAATCCAAATTCCATAATAAAAAACCCCGCCCTTTTTAGGGGCGGGGCCATGTAAAGCCAATGCTTAAATTACAGCTTAGGCAAGCGTGATGATGGTGTTTGCAACAGTCGTCGCTGTACCAGACAGAGTTGCTCCAACGCCAACCAAGACAACAGCTTCGTAGCTTTGACCGCCAGTGGTTTGGTCTGCATCAATAACGAACAAAGTGTCGTTACCGGTTGCACTCTGAATGAAGGTGCCGGAACCTGTTGTAGTACCTGCAACCCAACTACCGCGAACCAGCTCAAAGGTGTTGTCAACCAGACCGTCAGTCAGGCTGGTGTTACCTGCTGCTAGCAAGGTATTTGCAGCGTTAGCACCAACCAATGTATAGCCAAGGCCCTCAACATCAATGATGTCGCCAGCCGCCATGCCAGTCACCACGTCAGCTCCTGTCAGTTCGACAGTAGCAGAAGTGTTACCCGTTGCGAGAGTCGAAACTGCAGTCTGAGCATCAGCAGACAGAACCAAGGTATCGGTACCAGCACCAACGTTGATGACGTCCGCACTATTACCACCAGTCGTGCGGTCATCGCCAGCGCCAGCATTGATGGTATCTGCACCACCGCCACCAATAATGGTGTCATTGGCAATACCGCCGGTGATGTTGTCAGCCAATGCGCCACCAGTGAACTCGGCGGTACCGCTACCAGCAGTCATGGTCATGGCGACCACGCTGTTGTTGGCGTGAACTTCAACCGCGCCAGTGCTGGCGGAAGCATTAACCGTTGCCAAGATCGTGCTGGACACAGCGTTGTCGATCAGGACATCGGCTGCACCAGTAATCGTCAGGCTGGTCATGTCAGCGGCGTTCAGCGTACCCACGTGGAAGTCGCTGGTCGCAGCACTACCCGAGATGGTGACAGTTTCTTCATCATCAATGGTCAGCGTGACAACATCGGTGGTTTCCAGATCCGCACGAGCAGAAATGTTAAGCGAGTTGGAGGTGTTATCCACCAAACGGTCAAACACTGCCGTATCACCGGCGATACCGGCGAGCAGATACACATCCGTTACTGCAGCCCCGGCGTTATTGGCGGTGAGCGTATTGCCACCACCTGCATCACCAAAATTAACACGGGTGAAGGTCTGGTTGCTAATGAAGTTGCTGAGGGTCAGCGTATCGGTTGCACCAGAAGCGATTTCCAGAATCTCGAAACCGGAAATGGCTTGCAGCGTCGAGGCGCCATCCGTCATGTTGGCAGTGAATGCAATGGTATCGGTACCTTCACCACCTACGATGGTGTCGCCCGCCGCCAAGTTGGCATCAGCACTGATCACAATGCGGTCGTTACCTGCGCCACCATCGATGCTGTCGTTACCAGCACCACCGTCAATGGTGTCAACACCCTCACCACCGGTCAGCACATCGTTACCAGCGCCAGCGGTGATGCTATCGTTACCAGCACCGCCATCGATAGTCTGGTTACGACCCGTAGTGATCGCACCGAACAGGATATCGTCACCAGCCGAACCCGTGATGGTGTTGGCCGTGTTCTGACCAGTCACCATCGTCAGGGCTGCGGTACCCGCAGATGCAGTCATGCCACTTGCGTTGATCACGCCGCCGGTTGCGGTAATCACACCGGTAGTCAGCGCGTTCGTGCCCGTGATGTTCAACGTCGGGCTGGCGGTACCAGTTGCGGTTACGGAGATCGTGCCGACAGTCTGGGCACCAGCAGCACCAGTACCAGTCGTGTTGATGGTCACGGTTTCGAAGTCGGTCGAAGTAAGCGCCTGGCCGTTCAAACTATCAACAGCAGATGCAGCACCATGAACAATCGTGAGACTGTCGTCAGCAGCCGTACCCGCAGCATCGACGGCAATCGCACCAACCGTAGCAACCGCGTTGGAGAGGGTGCTGGCGCCGGCATTGAAGTTAAAGGTCGATGTACCAGCGTTAGCAGCCGTCAGATTGAGACGGTTAGCGGTCGTGGAAATGTTGCCGAGGGTGATTGCTGCACCGTTAGCGACAGCGGTATTAGCCTGAATCGTCTCAACGTTAGTCACCGTGTAGGTGGCCGGCGTCGCTGCAGATACAGTAACCAAGTTCGCAGAAGTGGCACTCAGGGTATCAGTGCCGTCACCGCCATTGACCGTATCGGCAGTCGTGAAAGTACCAACGGCGTCGAAGCGGATGATGTCGTTACCAGCACCACCATTGACCGAAACATTACCAGCAGCCTCAAAGCTAAAGTCGTCGTTACCAGCACCACCGGTGACGGTCATGTTGGTACCGTTGAAATCCAGATTGACACCACCGGAGGCTGCCGAGGCGTCGACCGTGACCACTTGGGCTTCCAGGTTATCAACGATGTTCAGAGCCTTGTCACCCGTCACATTCAACTTGGCAGTTTGTGTGGCGGTCAGGGTTCCGATACCGGTACCCGCAACAGTGTTCGAGGAGTTACCCGTTACATTCAGGGTGAGTGTTTCAACACCCAGAATGGAGGTCACTACGCCCGTAGCTTGGGACAGGTTACCGACATTAACCGTAGCTGTATCAGCAGTACCGGTTACGTCGTTGTACGTCACAGTATGGGCCAGCGCTGTATCACGGATGGTGATACCAACAGCCTTGCTAACACCTTGGATGGTCACGGTGTTACCAGCGCCAGTTGCACCTGCAGAAGTAACTGTCGAAAGACCTGTTGAATTGGTCAAATCCAAGGTTGCCGAGTTGGTTACTGTGGTGAACATGACGTTTTCCACAGAAGTCAGCGCAGCCGGGGTGACAGAACCGTTGATGACGGCGACCAAATCATCAGTGCCCGCGCCGCCATCAAGACGATCACCGGAGTTCAGCGTCTGCAGGCTGGAGCTGCTCAGGCCAGCGTCGAAGGTGTCGCTACCGGAAGTACCGGTGAAGTTGTTCGTGCCAGTAGTGAGCGTAAAGGTCTGCCCCGGAGCCGCGCCACCGCCATTGGCAACATCATCCTGAGCGGCGTCAACGGTGCCATCCAATGCAAGCTTGGAAATATTGAGTTCGGCCAGCGTGTCGATCTTGCCGTTGCCGTTTTCGTCAAAAGCTTCAACCAGCTTGGCCTTGACGAGGGAAAGCTTGAGCAACGCGTTGACGAGGAGGGTGTCCAGCTCGGTGTCGGTTGCGGTGGGGTTGGCGTTGATCACGTCCTGCAGTTTGGTGGCATAGGCCCGTTCTACAGCCGGGGCCAGAGTGACGCCAAAGTCAGTCTTGATCTTGCTAATCAGGTAGGTACCAGTAAGTGCCATTTAAAGCTCCTTGAAAAATTTGTTGCTTACCCGGGACCGTTGCCAGTCCCGGGTTGTTGGCGTGTCAGGTTAGAACAGGAAGCCCGAACCGTAATGTGCCTCAAGCTGTGCCAAGGTCACGCCGGTGACGTCCAGGCTGGCCGGAACACCGGTGAGGGTGACGTCGACCGTTGCATTGTCGGTCAGCACCACAAACACAACTTTACCATCACCCACGACATCTGCGTCAGGTGCAGTGAAGTTTGCCATCAGGGTGTCGGCAAAGTCCAGCTTGTCACCAGATGCGAAGTTGTTGATGGTGATACCGCTAAGGTCGGTTTCGGCAATGGTGAAGGTGACATTGCTGTTGGCAGCGTCGTAGGTCTTGGTAGCGTTAGCTACGGCGACCGTGGTGTTGCCACCGGTGTTGCCACCGGTGTTGCCACCGGTGTTGCCACCGGTGTTGCCACCGGAGGTGCTGCCCAGGTTCTTGGAAGCGTTACCGAAGTTTTCGGCAGCAACAACATTGGCTGCTGCGACGACGCCACCTGCAGCCGGGACGGCTTCGAGGGAGGCGCCGAAGTCCATGGTGGCGATCAGGCCACCTTCATTGGTGAGGAATTCGCCTGCGCTGTTGGTGGTGGAGACGAGGTGGAAGACCTTGTACTCACCCTTGTTGGCAGCGTTTTCGACCATCACAATGTGATTTTGCTTAGTGGATGCACCAGCAAACTCACCACCAGCCCCTGCAACCTGGTTGGAGCTCAGCTCGGTGGTATCCATCAGACCGTAGGTGTCTTCGTTGGTGTCGCCATCGGTGTTCAGTGCCTTGAGCAGCTTGGCAAAGTCGAGGTTGGCGAAGCTTTCGGAGGCCTTGGCTGCATCTTCCCAGCCGGTAATGATGGTTACGCTCTTGTTCGGGGCAACGTAGGTGGCTTCCGGGCGTACGACGCGAACTTCGGAGACAACATCAACACCGTAGGCGCTGAAATCGATAGCGTCCTGGGCGGCGTTGGCACCGGTGGTGAAGTTGACGATCGAGTCGGTACCGTTGTTGTAGCCGGTGTAGACCAGGGTGTCATTGCTATCGGCGCCCGTGCCCAAAACGACGACATCGTTGCCGGTGCCAAGGGTGATGGTGTTGTCGCTGGCGGCAGCGCTGGCGGTACCGGCGCTGGCGGATTCAACCTGCAGAACCAGGGTCTGGACCACGCCACCAACGGTTGCCTTGATCTCGATGTCGGCAGCGTTGACTTGACCATCGACCAAGGAACGAATGACCAGGGTGTTGGCCGGGCCGTCTTCGGCGACCAGCAGCTTGTTGAGGACGCCGTTTGCGTCTTCGTTGATGGCCTTCTTGATCAACTGCTGAATGTTGGCGGAACCGGCAGCAACCGATTCAAAGCCCAGCGTGAAGTCATCTGCAGCACCCAGGGTCACGCCCGTTGCACCGCCCAAGGCAGCGGCGGAGAAAGTGACGGTGACCGAAGTGGCGGTTGCCGGCATGGCTGCGCTGTTCAGGTCGTTCAGGGTGTTGTTGTTGGCGTTGTAAACCCAGCGAGCCATCGTACCGCTGTTGTCGGCGTAAACGGTGTCGTTGCCAGCGCCTGCGACGATCTTGAAGTCGCCGCCACCGAGGGTGGTCACGGTGTCGTTGCCGTTGCCAGCATCGATGTTCAGGTTGGCGTTCAGCTTGCTGTTGTTGTACCAGTTGGCGCCATTGCCTTCACCGTTGACGGCGTTGATGATATCGGTGGTGATGGTGTCATCGCCTTCACCGCCGACGACGTTGAGGACGAAGTCTTCGCGGGTGGTGGTGCCGGCTGCGTCCAGATTGGCTGCGTCCAGGTGCAGCGTCAGCGTATCGGCTGCCTTGCCCAGGGTGTAGTTGAACTGGACATTGTCAGCGGCAACTGCTGCACTGTCCTTGAGGTTCATGTACTTGGCGGTGACGCCGGCGCTGAGGAGGGCGTCCAGAGTGACGGCACCTTCCATGGCGGAGGCATCAACGACGCGAACGTCGTTCAGGCCGTAAGCGTCGTGCTGGGCTTCGGTGCCCGGCAGAGACGCGGTACCGACGGTGACTACGCCGTTGGCGTCGAGGTCGTCAGCATTGCCGAGAACGGTGACTGCACCCTTGGTGGTGCCGTTCTTGAAGATCACCTGCTGCAGGGAGTCGTTGGTGGAGTTGATGTTCTGGAGCTTGCTGGAACGCTCAACCGTGATGTCGAACTTCTGCACGCCCTTGGAGGTAGAGGTGTCACCGACGGAGAGACCGCCTACAACCAGATCGCCGCCCGTGGAACCACGGCCGACATTGTCGAGGGTGATGGTGGCGGTTACCGGATCATTGGTGGCCGTGGAAGGAACCACGTCAAAATTGCCCAGCAGGGTGAACGGACCGGTCTGGTTCGTGCTGAAGGTGTAGGACTGGCTGCCGAAAGTGCGGCCCTGGGCATCGGTGATCACGACGGCGTTGCCAGTGGCTGCCACGCCGTTGATTGAGGTGAAGGCGGGGCCAACGGCAGCGGTCAGGCCAGCGGCAGCCGGGGTGGATGCAATTGCAGTGTTCAGGGCGGTAACGAAGTCTGCGTAGGTCTTGGCGGCATCAATGGCAGCCGAGGACAGGGAGATCGTCGTACCGTTCAGGGTGAAGGAAACACCGTTGACGTTCAGGTTGCCCAGGGGCTCGGCTGCAGCAGCCAAGCCATCACGCAGCTGGAAGCTGGCGGAGGAGGCGGAGGTGGTGGCGCCAGCACGCAGGGACTGTTGATCGAAATAGACGCCGAAATCTACATGGCCGGGATCGGTGTCGACCATGGCGATGGTGATGTCCTTGGTGACTTGGGAGGCGGCGATGCGAACATCTTCGACAACGAGGTCGGCACGGCTGTTGTTGCTTTCCCAGCGGCTAACGCCGGACATGCGGTCGGCATCAACCGTCACTTGTTCGGTGTAGATGTTGTTGTTGCTCTGGCTGCCATTGACATCGGTTGCCTGAGCGCGGATAACCACGTTCTCAATGCTCTCGGTCGTGGCGTTGATGGCGAAATTGGCCGCATTGCCCAAGAAAGCCTTGAGCGTATCGATGCCGTCGCCGCCCTTGAGTACGTCACCGGACTCCAGGGTGTTGGCATTGCCGTTGAAGTCGGCGGTGAAGGTGTCGGTGGAGGAGGTGCCGACCAGGATGTCGCGGCCAGTTACCAGGGCCAGCGTCGGGCTGGCGCCGATGGCGCCGGAGAGGACGGAGAGGTCGGTGGAGGTGTTGGCGGTATTGAGGGAGTAAACCAGGCCGGCATTCACGGATTCAACGAACTTGTTGGCGACAGTGCCCCAAGTCGTGTCGTTCTGCAGACCGACCATGACGTCAACCAGTTGCACCAGCGCCTTGCCACGATCAGCACCGTAGGTGTCCAGCATGGTTTTGACGTTGTTGGTTGCAGCAGCAGCGGAATCACCGGTGATGCCAAGGTTTGCAACAACAGCTTGTGCAAAAGTTGCGTTATCGGCGCTGGCATAGTTGGCCAGTGCGCTACCCAGCTTTTGCATGCCGACGGTGTCGCCACCGTTGTTGGCAACGAAGGTACGGAACTGGTTCAGGTAGGTGTTGCCCGGGGCAGCGTTCAGAACCACCTTCATGAGGGCGGCAATGTAGCTGTCAGGGGTCTTGGCAAAAATCGTGTTAGCCATCGAATTTATCTCCTAGGATGGAAAAAAGCGCAGGTTACCCTACGACGGCTCGAACTTTACCCACTACCGAAGGGACAGACAAGTGACGTGCGTCACACGAAGGGCCTATGAATCGCAGGAAAAATACAAACGCAGCATTTTTACAACACCTCGGCCCTTGTCTCGGATTCACCAGCCGTAGGCCAGGCCCAGCAGCCCTTCGCTGCGGCGGGTGGTGAAGAATTCGACGTTGCTGCGCTGGCGCTCCAGGGCCAGGCGTCCCCAGAGGGCGAGGCCTTGGCCGAGCGGGTATTCCAGGCCCAGGCTGAGGAGGCTGGCGCTTTGCCAGCGGGGGCGGGCGGCGGCGAGGAGGGGGTGGTAGGTTTCGTCGTCGCGGCTGTAGCGCTGCATGGCGGCGAGCGAGTATTGCAGCTTGCCGAGGCGCCATTGGCCGCCCCAGAGCAGGGTGGCGCGCCATTGGTCGCCGCCGGGCGGGCCTTGGTCGAGGGCCGTGGCGCGTTGCAGGTTGATGCCGAAGCCGCCGAAGCCGACTTCGCGGTAGAGGCCGAGGCGGGTTTCGGCGAAGCGGTATTGTCCGACGACGGATTCCTGGCGCAGGGCGAGTTCGGCGTCGGCGATGACGCCGAAGGCGAGTTCGCTGCGCCGGCGCAGGGCAAGCAGGGCTTGCCAGCCGTCTTCGAGGCGCCCGGTGTATTCGCCGCGCAACTGCCATTGCTGGCGGGCGTCGAGGGGGAGTTCGAGGCGTGCCCAGCGGTTGCCGAGGCGCTGGTCGAGCGAGGCGTTGGCACCGATTTGCAGGGCGAGGCCGTTGCTGCGGCGCAGGGCGTAGTTGAGCCAGTAGACGGGGCCGGCGTCCGGCTTGAGCGGGGTTTCGAGCGGGACGCTGCTGCTGCCGAGGCCGGGCAGGGTGAGGCGGAGCTGCGAGAGTTCCGGCAGCTGGTTGCGGTTGCTGCTGTAGCCGAGGGCCATTTCCAGGCGCTGGGATTGGGCGCCGCTGTCCTTGCCGGCATCCGGCAGCAGGTCGGCGGCGGCGCGGGTGGCGCCCAGGCGGAGCAGGGTTTCGCCCAGGGCGCGGCGGATGGCCGGGTCGTCGGGGGCGATGAAGGCGGCTTGTTCAAAGAAGAGGTAGGCGTCTTCGAGCTGGCGTTGTTCCAGCCGGGTGCCGCCTTCGCGCAGGAGGCAGGGGAGATCGCCCCAGGCGCAGGGCCATTGGCTGGGGGCGGGTTCCCCGGCTTGGAGAGTGGCGGAGAGGCTGCAGGCGAGGGCGAGGAGCAGTTGGCGGACGTGCCGATGCCCGCCGGTGCGGCCGGGGGCGAAGGGGGCGCAGGGGCTATTGGCCGTTGCGGCGGGCGGGCTGCTCAGGCGGCGTGTTCGGGCAGCGGGTCCAGGGTTCGGGTACATGCGTAGAGGGCGTGCGGCTGGCGGATGTCTTCCAGCTTGAAGGTGCCGAGGTCGCGCAGGGCGTGTTCGTCGGCGTGGCCCGGCGTCGCGGCGTCGCTGACCAGGATGGGCGAGGCGAGTTCGGTGGAGAGTTGGAGCATGGCGGCGGTGACTTGGCGCAGGCGGCCGTAGAGTACCGGGCGCCGGCGTTCGCGGCTGCCGATGAAGCCATCGAGGGCGTCGTCGGCGTGGACGGCGATTTCGAGGGCGAGGCCGGTGGCGGATTCGAGGCCGGCGAGTAGCTGGCTGATGCCGCGATGTAGTTCACGAGCGGCGAGGAGCATGCGCGGGGGGTCGTCGGCGGAGCGGACTTCCGGCCAGACGAGGAGGAATTCGTCCATGTCGCTGGGGTAGAGCTGGGCGCCGTGGCTGCTGGCGATTTGCTGGGCGAGGCGGTTGAGGGCGTGGAAGACGGCGAGGACGGTTTCGGGGTCGGCGCGGTTGGCAAATTGGGGCAGATTGCGCAGTTGACCGTGGACGATGCCAAAACGGCGGCGGCGGGCGGCGACGATGTCTTGCGGGGCGTCCGGGTCGAGTTGTTCGAGCAGGGCGGGGGGGATGATCGAGGCGAGGCGGCGCTGGTGCAGGCGGCGGGCTTGTTTTTCTTCGACAAAGCGGGCGACGAAGAGGGCGAGGCCGAAGAGGAGGTGCCAGCCGAGGATGGGGAGCAGGGCGACGCGGATGCCCTGGTTGATGAGGATGAGGGCGAGGAGGCTGGTGAGCAGGGCGCTGGCGGGCAGGCCCCAGCGGGCGGCGGCGGGGCGGAAAAGCCAGGGCAGGCCGGCGAGGGCGAGGAAGAGGACCGAGAGGGGCCAGGCCTGGCGCAGCGGGTGGACGAATTGGCCGTCTTCGAGGCGGCTGTGGAGTTCGGCGTGGACGGCGAGGCCGGGGGTGATGGGGGAGAGGCGGGTGGCGACGCGGTCGCCCAGGCCCAGGGCCGAGGCGCCGAGGAGTACGGTCTTGCCGCGCAGGGCGTCGGCCGGGAGGTCGCCGGCGAGGAGGTGGCTGGCGGGGAGGGTGGGGTAGTCGGCGAGCGGGGTGCGGAATTCGAGCTGGATGTTGCCTTCGGCGTCGAGCGGGATGCGTTCGCGGCCGGTGTCGAGATACCAGGGGGCGGACCAGGGCCAGCGTCCGGGATTGAGGGCGAGGTGCCGGGGTTCAATGGGGCGCTCGTGGTCACGGTCGACGAGGCGGGGGGCCAAAATCAAGGTGGGCAGCGGGGTTCCTTGGTCGCAGACGAGCGGCGGCAGGCGACGCAGGCGACCGTCGTCGTCGATGCGCGGGGCGAGGTGTCCGGTGTGGGTGCGGGTGCCGAGCAGGGATTCGGCAAGGCCGAGGTGGCCGTGGCTGGCGGGGACCGGTGCGGCGCAGAGGCTGGCGCCGGAGGGGGTGGCCTCGACGGTGGGCAGGGGCGAGACGATGCGGCCGCTGCGCGGTGGGGCGTCGACGCCGGGGTCGATGACCGGGACGGCGCCGACGGTGACGGCATGGGTGTCGAGGGCCGAGGCGAGAATGTCGTCACCGGCGCGGGGTTCGGTCAGGAGCAAATCCCAAATCTGGCGGCGGGCGCCGGCGGCGGCGATGCGGTCCGCCAGTTCGGCAAGCAGGGGGCGCGGCCAGGGCCAGGCGCCGAGGGCGGTGAGGCTGGCTTCGTCGATGTCGACCAGGACGAGATCGGCTGCCGGCGGGCTGCTGCGCAGGACGACGGCGTCGGCCAGGCTGCGCTCCAGGCGCGCCAGGGGTGTGGCGGCCAGCAGAAGCAGGAGGGTGCAGGCGAGCCAGCCAAGGGTGGCGAGCGGCCTGTTTTTCAGCCTGGTCACGGTTTCAACGCTTCCACGAGGTGACGCCCTGGAGGTTGCCGTTGAGGACCGGGGTTTCAAAGAGATAGCCGGCGGAGTTCTTGTCGAGGGCGATGACGCCGGAGACGTCGACGCGGGGGGTGGTGGAGACGAAGCGCCCCTGGGTGTCGATGGTGCCGCGTGCATCGATCAGGGTTTGCGAGTGGGCCAGCGATTCGAGGCCGCGCGGTACGTCGCCGCTCAGTCGCCCTTCGAGGCGGGTGGCGAAGCTGCGGTCGTTGAGGCCGAGTTCGAGGCTGCCGCGTTCGACGGTGACCGGCAGGTTGAGATAGCCGTCGTAGTAGCGGGCCGCTGCCTGGTCGAGACGCAGGCTGACGGTACCGCCGCCGGGGGTCCAGCTGCCGCTGTCCTCCTTGCGCCAGAGGGTGTAGTAGAGGTTGGTGATCCTCGCCTGGTAGGCGGGGTCGGCGGCCATTTCGGCGTTTTCGCGGGAGAAGCTTTCGTCGAGCCGACCGCTGGCCAGCCAGCGGCTCCATACCAGTGCGGGGCGGGGATCCTTGGGTTCGACGGAATCCTTGGCCTCCGGCAGCTTGCCGAGCAGGGAGCGGTTCTTCTCGGTATCTGCCTGGCGGGGATTGGCGGGGTCGCCGGCGGCTTGGGCCAGGCGCTGGTTGCCGACGAGGTTGCGGATTTCGGCAGGGTCGATCTGGCGCGTTTCGACGCGTCCGCCGAGGTCCATGGTGGCCAGGGTCTGGGGCAGGTCGATGAGGGTGCGCGGGCAGTTGGCGCGGCAGTCGCCGGGGCTGAGGTAGATCGCGCCTTCGAGGAGCAGGGCGAAGGTTTTCTGGTCGCGCAGGCCGGTGATGAAATCGGTGCCACGGACGCCGATGGCGGCGATGGGGGTGTTCAAGCGGAAGGTTTCGCGGGATTTTTTCGCGTATTCGCCGGAAATGTGGCGCAGGGTGCCTTTGCTCAGTTCCAGATTGACGGCCATTGGTTGGGCGCGGTAGGCGAGGATGCGGAGTTCGCTGCCTTCGCGCAGGCCGACGTGGGCGCCGTCGATGAATTTGAGATGGGCGACGGCGCCGCTGCCGGTGACGATGCGGTCGCCTTCAAATACCTTGTCGTTGGCCTTGAGCGCTTGTTCCTTGCCCTCGCCGGGGTGGCGCCAGACGCTGCCGGCGACGAGGGTGATTTCGGCGACCGCTGCCGGCGTGGCGAGGGCCGGGGCGGCAGGGGCGAAGGCGAGCAGGAGGCCGAGCAGGAGACTGAGCAGGGTAGCGAGGGAGAGGCGCGCGAGTTGCGGGCCGGCGGCGGTCAGGCCGAGCGGCAGACGGGCGCTGCCCGGCGGGAACGGCGTTCCGGTAGGGCGCGCCGTGGCCTCAAGTGGGTGGGTTTGCCCGCTCGGGGGCGCGAATCGAAGCATGGCGGTCATCAGCTTTCACCTCAACCCTTCACCAAAAGTCATTCATGTCGTTCAGGATGGGGCTTCGGCGTGTTGGGCGGCGAAGAATCCGAACGGGGACGGAACCGGGGCTTTCCCGGAGCGGCGAATTATAGACAGTCCGCCGCCGCGCCCATGTGATGCAGGTCACCCGCCAGGGGAATCGGGCTGTTGGTGCCGGGTGGGAGCCGTCGGCGGGAAGGCGTCGTGGTGTCGGGGGGGCGCGCGCCTGTCTGCTTGTCTGCTTGGCGGCTCAAGCGAGCGTCATTGCCAGTATTGCTGATAGAATCCCGCCTTCCTTTCTTTCCGGATTGTCGCGCTTGCCCGTTTCCGTTCTGCTGCTACGCCAGTTTCCCCAGTTTGCCGATTGGCCCGATGCGCCCTTGCAGGTGCTGTCGGAGCGTTTGGAGTTGCGGCGCCTGACCCGCCGGCAGGTGGTGCTGACCGGTCAGGATGTGGGGGCGACGCTGGCCTGGGTGATCGAGGGGGCGATCTGGCTGGTGGACCATAGTCTGGATGACCGCGAGTGCGTGCTCGGGCGTTATGGGCCGGGCGAGATGCTGGGGGAGTTGCATGCCTTTGGCGGTTCGCGCAGCTTGCCGGAGGGGCTGGGCTACATGGCGGCGGCGGCGGCAAGCATTGCCGTGGTTTCCAAGGAGGTGCTCAGTGAATTGATCGCGGCCAATCCGCTGATCGCGCAGGGCATCATCCGGCTAATGGCCGAGCGCAGTTGTGCGCATTTCCGCTGGCGTGCCATTCTCGCGCTGCCGTCGGCGGTGGAGCGGGTGATTGCCGTGCTGGAGGTGCTGACCGGGGGCGAGACGCCCTTGCGCACGCTGCCGGCCGGGATCACGCAGCAGGAAATTGCCGCCTACGCCAACACGACCCGCGAGACGGTGACCCGCACCATGCAGCGATTGCAAGCCAGCGGCGCCGTGATACGCGAGGGCAGCAACTGGCAGATCAATGTGGAGGCACTGGCCAGGGCGCGCGAGGATGTGACGCCGAACTGAGCGGTGCCCGTCTTCTCCTTTTGCTTGCTCTGCATCATCTTTTTTTTTCGGATTCATCGTAAGACTAACTCCGGTTTCAGGCGACCGTTTCGGGAGGGGATGCAAACCCCTTCCCAAACATGTTTGACCGACCGGCATGAATGCCTGTCGCTAATTTCTTGCTGCCTGGTCGGGGCGGCAGAGTTCGTCCAGGCGCTGGCGGGTGGCTTCGATGGTGCTGCGGTAGTGGGCGTTGTTGAATCCCCAGAGCGTGGATTGCTGTTCGTCGTCGTGCTGTGCCAGGTAGGGCCAGGCAGCCACGGTGCGCAGGCCTTGCGCCTTCATGTACTGGTCGATGGTGTTGTCGTACTCGTCGCCGGTGTCGGGGCGCCAGCCGGCCATGATTTCGAGGGCGCGGCGGTGGTAGAGGTTGGCGGCCATGCCGAGGAACTGGTTGACGTGCAGGAGGTTGTTGCCGCTGGGCAGGCGGTCGATGGCGGCGATGTCGAGTGCGGCGTCTACCAGGGTCAGGTGGCCGACACAGATATCCCAGTCGTCCCGCTCCGCGAGGTGCTGCCAGATTTCGGCGATGCGAGCCTCGAAGTCGGCGGGGAGCGAGATGTCGTCTTCAAAGACCCAGAGGGCCTGCAGGCCCTGGGCGAGCGCGTCCCTGGCGATTTGCCGGTAGCTGAGGGCGCAGCCTTGCCAGCCCGGACGCTTGCGCAGGCCAACGTAATGCCGGCTGACCGGCAGCCGGCAGGCGCTGCGGTAGCGGGCGTCGGTTTCGGGCAGGGTCAGGCACCAGCGTGGCGGAATGTTTTCCGGGGCATCGGCGAGGGCGGGAAGCGTGTCCGGGGCTTGTGGGCTCAGGCGAGGGTCTTCGGAGGAGACGAAGCCTTCGGCGAGGAGAAAACGGTCGAAATAAAAGCTGAAGCGTTGCCAGCCGGCGGCAATCAGGGATTGCCTGCTGGCGGGGTCGACGACTTGATGCGCGGCAGCGAGGAGGGCTTGCGCGAGTGCCTGGCGGTCGCCCGCGGGGACGCAGTGCAGGGCTTGCCGCAGGAGCGGGTCTTCATGTCCGTCGGGGCTGTCTTCGCTGACTACCGGCACGCCTAGCGAGACGGCTTCCCATAAACGCGGAGTTTCCAGTTGGGCCGGGTCGTAGTGGTGCAGGTTGAGCACGACCGGCAGGGGGGATGCGCGGCGAATGTCGTCGTAGAGGGCGGGGGCGAAGAGCTGGTCGTGCCGGGTGATGGGCAGCACGTTTTCCAGCGCCGAGAGTAGTTCGCGCCGGCGCGTATTGGCTTTCCAGGCTCCGTAGAAGAGTGCGCCGCGCGCTGTGCGTGGCGGGTTTTCGGCGCTGAAGAGGTCGGGATTGCCGCCCATGGGGAGGTGGTAGACGTGCGGGTAGGCAATGCCTTGTCCGGCGAGGAAGGGGAGGTTTCCCTGTTTGTATTCGAGTACGGCGCGGCAGTTTTCGAGTTGGTGCAGATATTTTTTCGAGAACCAGTCCGAGGCGAGGGTCTGTTCCAGTTGGTAGATGTACAGGCGTTCTCCGGGGGGGAGGCGGGAAAATACCTGGGGCGCGAGCACGATGTAGTAGTCGTGATGGAAGCGGCCGGGCATGCTGTGCAGGATTTCGGCCTTGACCCCCCAGGCTTGCAAGCGCCGGGCGATGAGGGTGGCGATGTAGGTGCCGTGCGGGGGGGTGACGATGGCCCAGGACATTCGGTCAAGCGGTCCTTCCGGCGGCTTGCGCTGGGCCGGGGTCCGGCGCAGCATGAAGCGCAGTCGGGCCGATAGTTCTTTCCACTCTCCCCGGCGGATATAGGCGAGGGCATTGCTGGCCCGGCGAAAAAATCTGCGCATCATGTTCGGGCCTCAAAGACCGGTTTTTCGCCGCAGGGCGCGGAGGGGGGCGGTCAATCGCCAGCTGCTGGATTCGATGACCTGGCGATGTTGGGTTTGCAGTATGTTCAACTGCCGCGCAAGTTCGTTTTGCTGCGCCGTATGTGCCGCTTGTTCTCGGTGCAGTTCCTGGGCGTGGCGCTCTTTTTCTTCATCGGCGAGGCGACGGGTTTGCCGGTGGGCGAAATGTTCGGCGATTCTCGCGCCGGCGAGGCGGAAGCAGGTTTGTACGGCTTGCGGGTCGCCGGCGTAGGCCTTGCGCAGGGCTTGCATTTTTTCCGGGTAGGCGTCGTCGGGGCCGAGGAAGAGTACTCCCAGGCCATTGCTGTGCGAGAACTCGATGACACGGTCAACGCCGTGGGAGGCCTTGATTTCGTCCCAGAAGCGCCAGACCCCGAAGTCGTCGCGGCGGACGGCGATGTCGTGGAAGAGGATGACGCCTTCCGGTTTGAGCGCGCTGCGCCATGAGTGGAAATCGTGGCTGACGGCGTCGTAGTGGTGGTAACCGTCGATGTGCAGAAGGTCGATGGTGTTATCCGGGATGTCGGGGCGTATGGCGTCGAAGGTGGCGCGCTTGAGTTCCACCTTGTCCGGGTAGCGGGCCTGCTGCTCGCAGACCAGGCGATGGATGCTGTCGCCGTCGTAGCCGCCGGAGTGAGGGTCGCTTTCCCAGGTGTCGATCCCGATGATGCGGCTGGCGATTTGCTGCCGGCTGGCGGCCTGGGCGAAGGCAAAGAGGGAGTTGCCGGCGAAGACGCCGAGTTCGACCAGGGTTTTGGGGGCCAGGGCGGCGATCAGGTAAAAGGCAAAGGGGATGTGTCCGGCCCAGCTGTCGGAGCCGGCGAGGTGCTCGGGGTCGAGTTCAAGAATGTCGTCGTACCAGCTTGAGAGGGGGATGTGCATGGCGGGTCCTTGGTGGTTCAGGGGTGATCCTTGACGGCGAAGGCGGCGAAAAGGTCGAAAAACCGCTGTTCGGGAAATGCCAGGTAGGGTTGGAAGAGGTCTTCGGCAACGGCTTGAAAGGCGGCGTCTTCGCTGTGTTTGTCGGGAATGAAACGGGGGGCACCAATTTTGAGCACGATGCCCTGTTGACCGTGGTAGAGCGAGGCGGCAACGAGCGGGCGACCCGAAAGACGTGCCAGACGGGTGGCTGTTTCCGGCAGGGCCAGGGTTTTGCCGTCGATGAGGACTCGGCGCGTCTTGCGTTCGATTCCGGTTTCGATGACGTCGACCGCGGCGGTGAGCGAGCCGTGTGCCTTGAGCCAGTCGATGGCGACGCGCGGTGGTTCGTCGCTGAAGATGAAGCGGGTTCCCAGCCAGCGTTTTGCCTGGTGGTAGAAGGCGTATTTCCAGTAGAGGTGATCCGGGTTGACCGCCGGGGCGAGATTGCGGCCGGGAGCGGTGCCGATGGTGGTGCAGGGGTGCCCGAGACGATGGGTGAGGATGAAGGCGATCAGGGGGAAAAAGCCGTGGTGGATGAAGCAGTGCAGCATTGGCAGGCCCTGGCGTAGCAAGGGCTCGGCGTCGGGGTGTGCTTCGAGGCTTACCGGCTCGAAGTAGGCCGGGGCGTAGCGGTAGACCTGATCGCGGACGTAGCGGCGAAAAGCGGCAAAGTCGGCGGGGACTTGTTGCCAGTGTTGTTCCGGGTTTTCGGTCAGGCGCAGCCAGAGGGCGCGCAGGTCAAAACGCAGGCGCTCCATGCGGGGCATCTGGATGTCGTAGGGGGGCAGGCCGTGCGGCTCCGGGCGCGATGAGGGGGCGGTCAATTGGCGTGTTTCCGGGAATTTCTTGCAGGTCTTCGAGGCGGTTGCCGGGGGTGGTGCCGGGCTTCAGCTCCAGGTGTGCGGGAGGATGCAGAGGCCCTGGGTGGGGGCGGGATGCGAAAAGTGAAGGCGGGCCAGGGGGCTGATGACTTCGTAAAAATGGATGCCATTTTCGCAAAAGACGCCCAGGTCGAGACGGTAGTGGCCCGGTAGGAGCGGCATCGCCGGCAGGGTGAAGCGAATTTCCGCATGGCCGGGACGTACGCGCTTGAGGGCTTCGGGCTGGTCGAAGTTGCCGGTGCCGAAAACCATGATCCCGGAAAGGGTGTGCAGGGAAACGGCCACGCGGGGCAGGGGAATGTCGTGGGAGAGATCGATGCCGATGTCCAGGGTGAGTGTTGTCCTGCCGGTTTCGCATTCGATGATTTCTCCGTCGACGGCTTGCCCGTCGCGCTGAATGGCTACCGCGCTAATGCGCGCCGTGCCGCTGGCGGGTGGGGTGCCGTTGTCTCCGGGGCGTGCCGGGGCGTGCTTGTGTTCCGAGAGGATGTCGCGGTCGAGTGCTTCCTGGTAGGCAAGGATGGCTTCCTTGGCGGGGCCGTCGTACATCAGGCGCCCCCGGTCGATCCACAGCGCCCGCTGGCATAGCCGTTCGATCTGGTAGAGGGAGTGGGAGCAGAAGAGCAGCGAAGCGCCTCTTTCCTGGATTTCCATGATCCGGTCGAATGATTTTCTGGCAAAGGCACCGTCGCCGACGGAAAGGGCTTCGTCGACGATCAGGATGTCCGGGTCGCTGGCCGTGGCGACCGCAAAGGCCAGGCGGACGAACATTCCGCTGGAATAGGTTCTGACCGGGCGGTGAATGGCGTCGCCGATGCCGGAGAATTCGATGATGCCGGGAATCCTGTCTTCGATCTCGTCGACCGTGAGTCCCATGATTGCGGCGTTGAGGCGGGCGTTTTCCAGGCCGGTGAAGTCGGGGTTGAAGCCGGCGCCGAGTTCGAGCAGGGCGGCAATGCGCCCGGTTCTTGCAATGCGCCCGGTGGAGGGCATGAGGGTGCCGGCGATTAGCTGCAGCAGGGTGGACTTGCCGGCACCGTTGCGGCCGAGCAGCCCGAGCGAGGTGCCGCGCGGGAGTTCGAGATCGATGTCGCGCAGCGCCCAGTGTTCGACGGCCAGGTTTTTCCTGAAGAGGCGTTCTTTCACCCAGTCCAGGGGACGGGCGTAGCGCCGGTAGCATTTGCCGACATTTTCGAGGCGCAGGACGGGGTCGCCGGTAGGGTGCTCAGATGACATCGGCGAATCCTGGTTGCAGGCGGGTGAAGAGGTAACGCCCGCTGGTGGCGAGCAGAAGGGCCAGCAGCAGGTTGAGTGCTAGCCCGGAGAGTGAAGGCGGGGTGCTGGCGAAGAAGAGGGCGCGGAGGCTTTCGATCGGCAGAGTGAGCGGATTGAGCAGTAGCCAGTCCTGCCAGGGAAGGGGAATGCTGGCCCGGTCGTAGAAGATCGGGGAGAGGAACATCAGCAGGGAGATCAGGGGGCCGACCAGGTGTCCGAGATCCCTGACGAAGACGCCGATGGCGGCGAGCCACCATTGAATGGCCAGTCCCCAGAAGAGAAGCGGGAGGAGCGATGCCGGCAGGAGCCAGGGGTGGGGCAGGTGATGGGCTTGCGGCAGGAAAAACAGGAAAAGGAAGGCGATTCCCAGGCCGAGGATGAAGGGGAGCAGGCTGGCGAGCGTGGCAACGTAGGCGAGTACGGGCAGGGGAAAGACGATTTTCTTGACGAATTGCTGGTGTTCGAGAATCAATTGCGGCGCCACGCTCAGATTTTCGGCGAAGTAGTTGAGTACCAGCAGGCCGATATAAATCCTGAGCGCGGTTTCGACGCCGCCCGAGGCTTGGGCGCCAGGCCAGCGGATCTTGAGGAAGTGCTCAAAAACCAGGGTATAGACCGCGAGCATGGCCAGGGGCAGGAGAACAACCCAGGCAATGCCGAGTATGGAGCCGCGAAATTTTGCTTCTATCCGTCGGCGGAGGAGGCTGGCGATCAGGGGGCGCAGGCGCCAGTCGTTGCTGATCGTGGCGATGGCCGAGGTCATGCTTGCTTTGGGCATCGATTTCCATTTCCGCATGGCCTGCGGCAAGTCCGGATGGGTGAGGATGAATTGCCGGCGGACATGAAAAACCGCCGATTGTAGCAAATTGCGCCAATCTCCGTGGCATTGCGTGGCTGGGAGAGGGGTTTTGCTGGCGCAAAAAAACGACCGCCCGAAGGCGGTCGCTTGGCTTGACTAAGCTGAACGGGTCAGATTAGAAGGAGTGGCGAACGCCAACCTGGAAGCCCTTCGGGTCGTTGCCGGCAACGGTGCCAGCGACTTGGCCGGTAGCGGCATTGTAGAAGTTGTAGTTGGCACCGGCTTCGTTACGAACTTGAGCGTAGATGGCCTTGAGGACGGTACGCTTGGACAGGCTGTGCTCGTAACCGACGAAGGCGTGGGTGGCGCCGGTGTTGTTGGCGTTGCCAACGTCGCCAGCCTTGCCGTAACCGGCGATGACCGCACCCTTGGCGCCAACATTGAACTTGCCGTTCAGAACCCAGACGTTGCGGGCGCTGTCGGTGTTGTCGGAGGTGTTCAGGTCGGTACGATCCCACAGCAGGCCGACTTGACCGGCTGCGAACTTGAACATGCCGCCAACACGGTGGCTCTTGGCCTTGGCATCGTTGCCGGCGGCAACGTTGTCAACCTGGGTGAAGGCATAGCCGGCGTAGAACGGGCCGGTAGCGTAGTTCAGGCCCAGCGACCAGACGTTGTCGGCACGGGTAGCGGTGTCCTTCTGCTCGGAACCGGCGCCCCAGGCGGCCATGGCGGAGAAGCCAGAGAAGTTCGGGGAGACGTAGGCGATGGCGTTGGCGGTGCGATCATCAACGGTGGTGCGGCCAGCGTTGTTGTAGCCATACAGGGCGCCTTGATAGCCGATACCGGTAGCACCGGCGTTGACGTCGAGCTTGGCACCCAGAGCACGGCCAGCGCCGGTCAGGTTACCAGCCAGCACGGTACCGAAGCCGCCGTTCAGGCCGACGTAGGTGTCACGGTTCATGCCGCCCCAGGTGCCGCCGCTATCGTTGTTCACGCCGCCTTCGATCTGGAAGACAGCCTTCAGGCCGTTGCCCAGGTCTTCGGTACCCTTGAAGCCGAGGTAGGAGCTGTTGGCGGAAACGCGGCCGTCGTTCTTGACCTTGGTGGCGGCGGTGCTCTGGGAGGCGCCGACGTAGTCGAAGGTTGCGTCCATGACACCGTAAACGGTGACGTTGGTTTGAGCGAAGGCAGCGGTGGAAGCCAGGCCGGCGACGGCCAGGGCGATCAGTTTCTTCTGCATCTAAATTTCTCCTTAGTGGTTAGTTTTGGCGCCTCCGGGGAGGAACCAAGCTTTACCTCTCGGATCGAGAAGTTGGGGGGATTCTGGCACAGGCGGCGGGCAATACAAACGCCATTGCCCTGAAAAGGGGAATCCCGTGGCGGTGTTGTTGCATTCTCGCAACACCCCGGCGGGCGATGGGGCCGGTGTTTCGTTTCGGCATGCTTGTTTTTTGGGCGCGGACGGCGGGTGCGGCTCGCTGATGCTGCGGGGGGCGCGGAGGGCCGGGCTGGTCCGGCTTCCGCGCCTTGCGACTGGGGAACGCTTAGCCGGCGAAGAGCCGCGCCAGTTCCATTCCCGGGTCGTCGGCGCGCATGAAGGCTTCGCCGACCAGGAAGGTGGCGACCTGGTGGGCGCGCATCAGGGCGACGTCCTCGGGGCGGAGGATGCCGCTTTCGGTGACGACGATGCGGTCGGCGGGAATTCGCGTCAGCAGGTCGAGCGTGGTTTGCAGGCTGACTTCAAAGCTGCGCAGGTTGCGGTTGTTGATTCCGATCAGCGGGGTTTGCAGCTGCAGGGCGGCGCTCAGTTCGTCGCCGTTGTGTACTTCGACCAGTACCGCCATGCCGAGTTGTCGCGCCTGCTCTTCCAGCGCCTGCATCCGGGCGAGGTCGAGGGCGGCGGCGATGAGCAGGATGCAGTCGGCGCCCATGGCCCGTGTTTCGACGACCTGGTAGGCGTCGACCATGAAATCTTTGCGCAGTACCGGTAGTTCGCAGGCGGCACGGGCTGCCCGCAGGTATTCCGGCGCGCCCTGGAAGTATGGCCGGTCGGTGAGAACGGAGAGGCAGGCGGCGCCGTGCCGGGCGTAGCTGCGGGCGATTTCGTCGGGCTGAAAGTCCGGGCGGATCACGCCCCGGGATGGGCTGGCCTTCTTGATTTCGGCAATGACGGCGGGTTGACCGTGATCGAGCTTGTGGCGGATCGCGGCGACGAAGTCGCGGGTCACCGGCTGGGCGGCGGCTTCGGCGGCGAGGGCGGAGAGCGGCTTTTCCGTCTGGGCGGCGGCGACTTCCCGCTGTTTGGTGGCGATGATCTGGTTCAGGATATCGGACATCTTGCTCTGCTCGTTGCGGGTCAGGTGGCCAGTCGTTGCGTGCATTGCACGAACTGGTCGAGTTTGGCGCGGGCGGCGCCGCTGACAATCGCCTCGCGGGCGAGGGCGATGCCGGCGGCGAGGCTGGTGGCGACGTTGGCGACGTAGAGCGCGGCGCCGGCGTTGAGGCAGACGATTTCGCGGGCGGCGCCGGGTTGGTTTTCCAGGGCGCCGAGCATCATCGCCTTCGATTCGGCGGCGCTGCCGACGCGCAGGTGGCGCAAGGAGAGCATTTGCAGGCCGAAGTCTTCCGGATGGATCTCGTATTCACGGATTTCGCCGTCTTGCAGTTCGCCGACCAGCGTCGATGCGCCGAGCGATATTTCGTCAAGATTGTCGCGTCCGTGGACGACCAGGACGCGTTCGGCGCCCAGGCGTTGCATGACGCGGACCTGGATGCCGACCAGGTCGGGGTGGAAGACGCCCATCAGGGTGTTGGGCGCCGCCGCGGGGTTGGTGAGCGGGCCGAGGATGTTGAAGAGGGTGCGCACGCCCATTTCGCGGCGGATGGGGGCGACGTGCTTCATCGCGCTGTGGTGGTTGGGGGCGAACATGAAGCCGATGCCGGTTTCCTCGATGCAGGCGGCTACTTGCTCCGGCGAGAGCATGATGTTGGCGCCCAGGGCTTCGAGAACGTCGGCGCTGCCAGAGCTGGACGAGACGCTGCGCCCGCCATGCTTGGCTACCTTGGCGCCGGCGGCGGCGGCAACGAAGATCGAGGTGGTCGAGATGTTGAAGCTGTGCGCCGAGTCGCCGCCGGTGCCGACGATGTCGACGAAGCGGCGGTCGTACGGCACCTTGACCGGGGTTGCCAGTTCGCGCATGACCGAGGCGGCGGCGGCGATTTCGCCGATGGTTTCCTTCTTGACGCGTAGTCCGGCAACGATGGCCGCGACCATGACCGGCGATACTTCGCCACTCATGATCTGGCGCATCAGCGCGGTCATTTCGTCGTGAAATATCTCGCGGTGTTCGATGACGCGCTGTAGTGCTTCTTGCGGATTCATGGCCGGTGTTCCTTGAGGAAGTTGTCGAGCAGATCGTGACCGCATTCGGTGAGGATGGATTCGGGGTGGAATTGCACGCCTTCGACGGCCAGCGTCTTGTGGCGGACGCCCATGATTTCGCCGTCGTCGGTCCAGGCGGTGATTTCCAGACAGTCGGGCAGGCTGTCGCGCTCGATGGCCAGCGAGTGGTAACGCGTGCAGGTCAGGGGATTGGGCAGGCCGCGAAAGACGCCGAGATTCTTGTGCTGCACCGGCGATACCTTGCCGTGCATCAGCTGTTGGGCGTGCACGATGCGGCCGCCGAAGGCTTCGCCGATCGACTGGTGTCCGAGGCAGACGCCAAGCAGGGGAATCTTTCCCGAGAATTCGCGGATCGCGGCCAGTGAAATGCCCGCCTGCGCCGGCGCGCAAGGACCGGGGGAAATCACCAGGTAATCCGGTGCCAGGCGGGCAATGTCCGCCAGGGTGATGGCGTCGTTGCGATATACCTTGACTTCCTGCCCCAGCTCGCCGAAGTACTGGACGAGGTTGTAGGTGAAGCTGTCGTAATTGTCGATCATGAGCAGCATATAAAGGCTATCCCTTTGATTTCGTTAGCCCTTGCCGCTGACTGCCGCGATGTTCTTCCGGTAAGTCGTCCGGTTGTCCGTTGGCTGCCCGCCTCGCCGCAGCCGGCCAGGGAAAACTATGTCGGAAAGCGCGATTATCGTCTGCATGGCCTGCCGGCGTCAAAACTCCATCTTTACGGTTTCAGCGTCCATGGCATCGTATTTCCGGTGGGCGGCGATGAGTTTCACATGAGCTGCCGGGGGCGGGGCAAGAGAAAGACGCCGTCGGCAATCCTTGCCCTTGAACTTGGAGCCTTGAACTCGGAGTGAACTCGGAATTGACCGGGTGGGGGGGAGCCCCTAGAATCGCTGTGACCCGCCCGGCCCGCTTTTCGACGATGCACCGACTGGCGGGTTTTTTACGTCCGGGTTCCGCGCGCGGGGCGGTCGAGGCTTGCGCTGCAGGCCGTCCAGTGGCGATCCGGCATGATTTCAAGCGTGTTTTCGATGGGGATGACAAGGAAAAAAATGGACTGGAGAACTTACCAACACGGCATTCATGCCTTTGACGCCGGCTATGTCCGTCCGATCCTGGCGGCGATCCACTTGATTGTTGACGACGGCCGGGTGGCGCTGGTCGATACCGGCAGCAACGATTCGCTGCCGAATGTGCTGACGGCGCTCGATCAATTGGGCCTGGGTCGCGATGCGGTCGATTACATCATCCTCAGCCACATCCACCTCGACCACGCCGGCGGTGCCGGCACGCTGATGCGCGAATTGCCCAAGGCCAAGCTGGTGGTGCATCCGCGCGGTTCGCGCCACATGGCCGAGCCGTCCAGGCTGGTGGCCGGCGTCACCGCTGTTTATGGTCAGGCGTACGTTGACACGGTCTACGGCGATATTTTGCCCATTCCGGCTGAGCGTATCGTGGATGCCCACGATGGGCTGGTGCTGAAATTGGGGGGGCGCGAACTGGTGTGCATCGATACCCCGGGGCATGCAAAACACCATATTTGCGTGGTCGACCGTGAAAGCGGCGCGATTTTTACCGGCGACATGTTCGGTTTGTCGTACCGCGAGTTCGATGTCGGGGACGGCGGCGATGTCCGTCAGTTCATCCTGCCGACCACTTCGCCGACGCAGTTCGACCCGGTCGAGATGCACGCCTCGATCGATCGCCTGATGCGCTTTGCGCCGACGGCGATGTACCTGACGCATTACGCGCAGGTGCACGACGTGCCGGCGCAGGCCGAGGCATTGCGCCGCCGCCTCGACCGGCTGGTGGCGATTGCCGAGCAGCATGCCGCTGCCGGCGAGGGGCGTCACGCCGCGATCAAGGCGGGGATCACCGCCTACCTGCTGAGCGAGTTGCGGGCGCACGGCTGCACCTTGCCGGAAGCCGAGATTATTGAGGTGCTGGCCACCGACCTCGAACTCAATGCTCAGGGCCTGGCTTACTGGCTCGACCATCGCGGCTGAGACTGGCTTTCAGGTGGGCGGCTGGCGATGCGGCCAGGAAGGGCGGATCGCCAGCAGGCCGTATTCACGGTCGACGGGCATGGCGAAGGAAAAACGGTCTATTTCGGCGGCGATGTCCAGGTCCGCCGCCGGCAGGTTGGGCCATTCCGGGCGACCAAAGCGGAGGCCGAAATCGGAGAGGCGCACCCGCCGCGCGAACTCGGCCGGCGGCGCCAGCCGGTCGCTGAGCAAGGCTTCGATATAGTCGGCGCAGGCGATATCTTCTTCGCCGTCGCGATCCACCCATTCGCCGGTGATCACGAAGCAGACTTCGTCGCCGCCGTCGCGGCGGATCGCCTCGGCGGTGGCGCGGCCGCAGACCAGGCTGGCGGCGTAGAGTCGGCGGGCGCTGCGAAAGCGTTGCAGGCCGCGCACGCCGGCGGCGGTGGTGAGGACCATGTCGCGACCGGCGAGGTCGGCGCCGAGTAGCGCCGATGGCGTGTTGCCGAAGTCGAAGCCGGCAATCGGGTCGCCGCCGCCGATGGCGCCGACCGATACCGCCCGTGGCAGGCGGGCGCTCAGCATCATTGCCTCGCTGATGCTTTCCACCGGGTAGATGGCCCGCGCGCCGCCCGCCAGCGCCACGGCGGCGGAGGTGAAGGAGCGTAGTACGTCGATGACGACGACGCTATCCCGGGGCGGATCGCGATCGAGCAGGCGATTGAGGAAAAGACGGGTGAAGCGCATGTGGTCGCGTGGTCGGGAAAAGAGCGCAAGATAGCCGCCGCCTGGAGGCCTGACAAGCGGCCTGACAAGCGGCTAACCGGCGGCTAACCGGCGGCTAACCGGTGGCGGGCGGCGGCGGGCGGCGAGTCGGAGGATTCCCGGAAATGCCTTCCGGGTCTTTTGTTGCAGTGCATCGAATGCTAGAATCGGCGGTTTTTCCGATGTCTGCCGGCGGGGGGCCGGGGGGCTCGGCCAATCTTTGCATTCAGGGGCCGGCGATGGGAGCGCGGGTGTCCGGGATGTCTGGTAGCCAAGCATGTCCGCACCCGGTTTTTCCTGTCTGGTCTCGTCCAGGGGGGCGTCGGCCACACGCCGACCCGACGGTCAGTCCCCCTTCTTTCTCGCCTTGCGCGCCTTTGCCGCCCTGCTCATCGTTTGGCACCATTTTGCGCAATATCCGCCGCTGGCCTTGTGGGCCTCGCCGTGGCTGGGCGAGTGGCTGAGTTTTCTCGAGCACCACGCGCGCGGCACCCAGGTCTTTTTCGTGATCGGCGGCTATGCCGCGGCACTGACCATGGCCCACCGCAACTGGCAGGGAGCGGCTTTCGGGTATTACCTCGTCGAACGCTATTGCCGGCTCGGCCTGCCCTATCTGCTGACCTTGCTGCTCGTGCTGCCGGTGCTGGTTCTGGCGCGCGGCTGGCTGCCGGATGAGGTGCTGGGGGGCACGGTGACCCTCGCGCAGTGGGTGGCCCATCTCTTTTTCCTGCAGGATATTCTCGGTTACGACGCTTTGTCGGCCGGGCTCTGGTTTGTCTGCATCAATCTCCAGTTCAGCCTTCTCTACGCCCTGGCCCTGACCCTGCGCGATACCGCTGGCGGTTTCATCCGCTGCCTCGGCACCCTGGCGACCTGGGGGCTGGCCCTGGCGTCGCTCTTTCATTTCAACCTCGATCCTTCGTGGGATGTCTGGGTGATTTTCTTCTTCCCCTATTTTTTCCTCGGCATCCTGCTTCACCACGCATTGCGCGGATCGCGCGCGGATCGCCTGGCATTTGCCGTCTATCTGCTGCTGCTGGTGCTGGCCGTGAGTTATGCCTGGCGTTGGCGGCTGGTGATTGCGATGGTGGTTGCCCTGGCCTTGCTGCTCGCCGAGCGTTCCGGCCTGGCGCGCAGCTGGCCGCGAGCGCCCTGGCTGTTGCGCCTCGGCGAGTGGTCGTTCAGCCTTTTTCTCCTGCATTTTCCCGTGCTGCTGCTGGTGTCGACCTTATGGACGATGGCCGGGTGGACTTCGCCGCTGGCAGCTTCCGCCGGCTTGCTCCTGGCCTTTGCTGCCAGCGTCGCGGCGGCGGCCGGCTTCTACCGCTGGGTCGAGCAGCCGGCGGCGGAACTTGCCCGCCGCATCCGGCGCGGTGAAGCCTGGCTGCGCCCGGAGCCGGTGTCGGAGCGCGGCTGAGACCCGAATCGCGCCCAGCCGGCGCGATGTCGGCTGGCGCTTCAGTTCGCCGGCTCGGTGATTTCGCGTCCTTCTTCTGCCCGGTTGGAGTCGATGAGGATGCTGACCCGGCGGTTGCGCCCACGGCCTTCGGGCGTGGTGTTGGTTTCCAGGGGGCGGGTTTCGCCGTAGCCAATGGCGGTCAGGCGCTCGGCGCTGACGCCGGCGTCGTTGAAGAGGCGGAGAACGGTGGTCGCACGCATCGCGGATAGTTCCCAGTTGGAGGGAAACTGCGGTGTCGCAATCGGCGTGTTGTCGGTATGGCCCTCGATGGTGATCGGGAAGTCGGAGCTGGCCAGCACCTGTGCCAGGGCGCCCAGCGCGGCGACCGAGATGGCTTGCAGCCTGGCCTGCCCGGGAGGGAAAAGGATGCTGTCGTTGATTTCTATGGTCACGCCGCGACTGGTTTCGAGCAGCCGGACCTTTCCTTCCGCCACCAGCGGCTGCAGCGCCTTCATGATTTCGTCGGCAACGTTCTTCATCTTCTGCTTGGTTTTTATCTTGTGCTCGTCTTCCGGCGCCTGTTGCGGGGTAATGGCGGGAACCGGCAGCGGGGCCGGGGGCTGTATTGGCGTGCCCTGGACGATGACGACCGGCTTGCCACCGGTTTGCGTCTGAGGATTCTTGAAGGCACTGACCAGGGAGTCGGACAAAACCCGGTATTTTCCTTCGTTGACCGAGGAAATGGCGTACATCACGACGAAAAAGGCGAAGAGCAGGGTGATGAAGTCGGCGTACGAGACCAGCCAGCGTTCGTGGTTTTCGTGCTCTTCCGGGTAAGGCTTGCGCCGACTCATGGGCGAAGGTAACCGCGAAGCCGGCTTTCGATGATGCGGGGATTGTCGCCGACGGCAATTCCGGTCAGCCCGTCCACCAGCATTTCGCGTACGGCCACCATGCGGGCGATGTAATGCCTGAGCTTGCCGGAGATCGGCAGATAGACCAGGTTGGCCAGCCCGACGCCGTAGATGGTGGCGACGAAGGCGACGGCGATGCCTGCGCCCAGGCGGGTGGGGTCGGAGAGATTTTCCATGACGTGAATGAGGCCCATCACGGCGCCGAGAATGCCGATGGTCGGCGAGTAGCCGCCGGCCGATTCCCAGATCTTGGCGGCGCTTCGCCATTCTTCCTCGAAGGCGGATATTTCGACGTCGAGCACATCGCGCAGGCGTTCCGGGTCCGCGCCATCGACCAGTAGTTGCAGGCCCTTCCTGAGAAATTCGTCCTTGACCGCGGGAATCTGGTTTTCCAGCGCGAGGAGGCCTTCCTTGCGGGAGAGATGGCTCCAGTAGACGATCTGGTCGATCAGCTTCTTCTGTTCGATGACGGGGGGGAGCCAGACCCAGCGGGCCATTTTCAAGCCGCGCATGAAGGCGGATGCCGGGGTCTGCAACAGGACCGCGCCCAGGGTGCCGCCGCCGACGATGAGCAGGGCGGTTGGTTGCAGCAGCGAGCCGATATGCCCACCTTCGAGGTACTGCCCTCCGATGATGGCGCCCAGGCCGAGCACCAGGCCGAGCAGGCTGAGTTTATCCATGCGTCTTTCCCTTGCGGCGTTTTGCCGGGGTCGGGAGTTCGCCCAGTACATGGGCGCGCAGGCGTGAGATCGCCTGGCTGTGCAGTTGGCAGACACGCGATTCGGTGACGCCGAGGACGGCACCGATTTCGCGCAGATTCAGATCCTGCTCGTAGTAGAGCGCCATCAGCAGGCGCTCCCTTTCGGGGAGCTGGTCAATGGCGCCAGCCAGTTGCTGCCGCAGGGCCTTGTCTTCGAGGATGCTGGCCGGATTGACTTCGTTGTCGCAGAGATGATGTTCCAGGTAGTCGCTGTCATCGTCGCCACGAAAATCCTCGAGGTAGACCAGTTGATGACCGCGGGCCTCCTGCAGCGTCTTCTGGTACTGGGGAAGCGGGACGTCGAGTCGGGTTGCGATTTCCCCCTCGTTCGGGGAGCGTCCGAGTTCATGCTCCAGGGCGAGGACGGCGGCTTCCACCTTGCGCATTTCCTTGCGCAGATTACGCGGCAGCCAGTCGTTTTCGCGCAGGCCGTCGAGCATGGCGCCACGAATTCGCTGCGACGCATAGGTCTCGAATTGCGCCCCGTAGCCGTCCTGGTAGCGATCGAGCGCGTCGAGCAGCCCCAGCATGCCATTTTGAACGAGATCGTCGAGCATGACGCTGGCCGGCAAGCGCAGCAGCAGATGGTGGGCAACGCGCCTCACCAGTGGCACGTAACGCTGTACCAACTCTTTTTTATCGGGTTGGCCGGCAGAGGTGTACATCGATGAGTTCAAGAGTAATGAGGGGTTATCCGTTGGCTCAAGTGTATCAGCTGCTGAGCAAAGTGCCCGAGGCTTTCCATGGGCGGGGAATCCTTTTCCGAGTGCAGGAGATCGTTGGCAATCTGGCGCAGGGAGAGGGCTGCCGGGGAATTGGGGGCGCAACTGAAGATGCTCATGCGCAGGCGGTCGGCTTCGCGCAGGGAGGGGTCGAGCGGAATGTGTCCGGCATATTCCAGGCGGGCGACGCCGTGCATGCTGGCGACGGCGGCAAGATTGCTGAAAATGCCGCTGCCTTCGCGGGCGGAGCGTACCTTGGTGACGAGAACCTTGAACTGCTTGCGGGCAAAGGCATGGCTGGCCTTCTTGATCAGGCTGTAGGCGGTGGTGATCGAGTTGCTGTTTGCCGGCGAGACGACGACCACGTTTTCCGCCGCCGCCAGCCCGAGCGGCGAGAGCCCGGAGGGGTGGTCGCAGCCGGAGTTGATCAGTATGACGTCGACCGGCGGCGAGAGTGAGGCCATGGCTTCGATGAAGACCTGTTTTTGCCGGGCTGTCAGTTGCCCGAGCTTGCGGATGGCCTCGAAAGCCGGGAGCAGGCGCAGGCCTTCCATCGGCTGGAGCAGCATTTTTTCCAGGGGCTGCCGGTTTTCGATGACATGCAGCAGATCGTGCTGGGCGCTGAGACCGAAAGCGGCGGCAATATCGCCGTTGACCGTGTTTTCGTCGATGACCAGGACTTCCTTGCCTTGCCGGGCCAGTGCAACGCCGATATTGGCAATTGCCGAGCCGCGCCCGATCCCCTGGCAGCCGGCGACGAAGCTGAGGATCTGCAGCCGGCGACCCTGCATCATCCGCCGCAGGCCGGCGGCCTGATCGAAGGCGGGGTCAACCACGGCGGCCTCCGGCAGCGACCACGCCGTTGGCCAGCATCAAGCCGGGTTCGAGGCCGTCGTGCTTGAAGGGCGAGGTGTCCGGCAGATCCCGGAAGGCGCGATGGAGCAGGTAGCTGCGGTTCGGCAGGTGCAAATCCTCGGGAACCCGCTGGCCGTTGGAGACGTAGTGCAGGCGCAGGCTGTGGCGGATGATCACGTCCAGCGGGCTGGCCAGACTGGCGGCTTCGTCGATCTTGGTCAGGATGCAGCCGACCAGGCGTTCGCCGAGGTAGGCATTGACCACTTCGTCGAGGGTGTCGCCGCGCGATGTCGAGGAGAGCAGCAGCAGGCGCTGCACGTCGCAGCCGGCGAGCATGTCGGTCAATTCGGGGACCAGCTTGTCTTTCTGGCTCATGCCCATGGTGTCGACCAGGACCATGTGTTTGTGCTGCAACTCGCCGAGGGTTTGCCGCAATTCGCTGGCGTCCTTCACCAGGTGTACCGAAACGCCGAGGATGCGACCGTAGATGCGCAATTGCTCGTGAGCGCCAATCCGGTAGCTGTCGGTGGTGATCAGGGCCACCTTGTTCGGTCCGTGCTTGAGCACGCAGCGCGCGGCCAGCTTGGCCGTGGTCGTGGTCTTGCCGACGCCGGTCGGGCCGACCAGTGCATAGACGCCGCCCCGGTCGATGATGTCGCTGTCGACGCTGATGGTCTGCAGCGCTCGGTCGGCGGCGCCCTTGACCCAGGCCAGCGCCTGTTGCTCGTCCATTTCCGGCGGCAGGTCGGAGAGCAATTCGCGGGAGAACTGCGGCGAGAAACCCGAGTCCAGCATCTTGCGCAGGATTTCGGTCTTGACCGGTTCGCGCTTGGCTGTTTCGCCCCAGGCAAAGCCGGTGAGGTGCTGTTCGACGATCTTGCGCAGGGAACGGATCTCGTCCATGACCTCCTGGGGAACGACGTCCGCCGCATTCGCCGGTGGCGGATTTCTCCGCGTCGCTTCGGCGGATGAATGAGCGGGGGTGTCGGGGTCGGGACGATTCCTTGGCTTGTTTCCGGCATGATTCACGGTCGACGGCCCCGGACGGCCAATTTCAAGATTCCGCAGGGCGCCGGTCTTGGGAATGCCGGCATTGACGAAGAGGGCGGGGTCGTGACGGGCACTGGTGCGGCGACCCTGGATTTCACTGGGGGAGACCGCCGGAAACTCGACGGGGCGGGCAATCCGGGCGCGTGCTGCGCTCAGTGCCACACGGTAATCGCCGCCATCGTCGTGCGCCGCCGAGTTTTGCGACGTCCGACCGCTTTCCTCGCTGCCGCCGGGGACCATCATCGCCATGTCGCGCGCGGCGACCGCCATGATCTCCACTCCGGCGGCGACTCCGCGATTGGAAAGGATAATGGCATCGTCGCCCAATGCTTCCTTGACTCTTTTCAAGGCTTCCCGCGCATTGGCCGCGACGAATTTCTTGACGTTCATGTTCTACCCCCAATGATCGAGGTGACCTTGATTGTTTTGTTTTCCGGGATTTCGGTGTGGGCCAGTACCTTCAATTGCGGTACCGAGCGGCGCAGGAATCGTGAGAGCAGCAGGCGCAGGCTGGGTGGAACCAGAAGGACCGCGGGCAGGCCCAGGGTTTCCTGGCGCTCGGCGGCGGCGGCGGTTTCCTTGATCAGCGTTTCGGCCAGGCCCGGCTCGAAACTGGTGTTTTCGCTGCCGCCGGCGAGCGCCTGGGTCAGCAGGCGTTCCAGGGTCGGGTCGAGCGACATGACCTGCATTTCGGCGCTGCCGGGGAAAATCTGTTGTGCGATGGCGCGTCCGAGGGCGATGCGTACCTGCACGATGAGGTCGTCGGCATTCTGCGTTCGGGGAGCGTGGTCGGCCACCGTTTCGACCACGGTGCGCATGTCGCGGATATGCACGCCTTCTTCGAGCAGTCCTTGCAGTACTTTCTGCAGGGTGCCCAGGGGCAGGACCTTGGGAACGAGGTCTTCGACCAGCTTGGGCATTTCCTTGGCCAGATGGTCGAGCAGTTGCTGTACTTCCTGGCGCCCGAGGAGTTCCGCCGCGTGGCTGAGAATGATGTGGTTGAGGTGGGTGGCGACCACCGTCGAGGCATCGACCACGGTGTAGCCGTAGGCTTGTGCCTGGTCTTTCTGCCCGGCGTCGATCCAGGTGGCGGGAAGTCCGAAGGCCGGGTCCTTGGTCGGCGTTCCGTGCAGGGTGCCGGCTACCCGTCCGGGATTGATGGCCAGGAACTGGCCGGCGTAAGCCTCGCCCTGGCCGACTTCGACGCCCTTGAGCAGGATGCGGTAGGCGTTCGGCTTGAGTTCGAGGTTGTCGCGAATGTGGATCGGGGAGGCCAGGAAACCGATTTCCTGGGCGAATTTCTTCCGTATGCCGCGAATCCGGCGCAGCAGTTCGCCGTCCTGGGCCTTGTCCACCAGCGGGATCAGGCGATAACCGACTTCCAGCCCCAGAACGTCGAGCGGGGAGACGTCGGACCAGCTTGCCTCTGCCATTTCCGGGGCCGGCGGCGGGGCGACCGGGACCGGTGTGTCGACGATTTCGGTCTGGCGCCTGTTCATTTTCCAGGCCAGGGTGCCGAGGGCGCCGCCAATGGTGAGGAAAACCACGTTCGGCATGCCCGGAATCAGGCCGAGCAGGCCGACAATGCCACCGGTGAGACCGATGACGCGGCTGTTGTCGAACATCTGCGAAATGACTTGCTGTCCGACATCGCGTTCGTCGGAAACGCGGGTGACGACCATACCGGCCGCAATTGAGATGATCAGGCCGGGAATCTGGGCAACCAGGCCGTCGCCGATGGTCAGCAGTGTGTAATTCTTGGCGGCCTGGGCGATTTCCATGTTGTGCTGCAGGACGCCGACGATCAGGCCGCCGACGACGTTGAGCAGCATGATGACGATGCCGGCGACGGCGTCGCCTCGGACGAATTTCGAGGCACCGTCCATCGAGCCGAAGAATTCCGATTCGCGTGCCACATCGCTGCGTCGCCGCCGTGCCTCTTCTTCGCCGATCAGCCCGGCGTTGAGGTCGGCGTCGATGGCCATTTGCTTGCCGGGCATGGCGTCGAGGGTGAAGCGTGCCGAGACTTCGGCGACCCGTCCGGCACCCTTGGTGATGACCACGAAGTTGATGACGGTGAGAATCAGGAATACCAGAATGCCGACGGTGAAGTTGCCGCCGACGAGGAAATGGCCAAAGGCTTCGATGACCTTGCCGGCGGCGTCGGGGCCGGAGTGGCCGTCGAGCATCACGATGCGGGTCGAGGCGACGTTGAGTGAAAGGCGCAGCAGCGTCGTGACCAGCAGGACCGTTGGAAAAACGGAGAAATCCAGGGTTTTCTGGGTGTTGACCGCAATCATCAGCACCAGAATGGAAATGGCGATGTTGAAGGTGAAGAAAAGATCGAGGACGAAAGCCGGCAGCGGCAGGACCATCATCGCCAGGATCATCATGATCAGCATCGGCGCCGCGACTTGCGTGCCGCTGAGGCGAGCGAGGATGGATTGCAGGTTGATGGCCGAGGACGCCATTTAGCTGGCCTCCGGGATCAATTCGCCGGGAATGTCGAGTTCCCTCGGCGGTTGCGGATAGGTGCCGCCTTGTTGTTTCCAGCTGGCAAGCTGGTAGATGTAGGCAAGCACCTCGGCAACGGCGCTGAAGAGCGGGGCGGGAATTTCGTGGTCGAGTTCGGCGTGCTTGTGGAGCGCGCGGGCCAGTGGCGGCGCTTCCAGGATCGGAACGGCGTTTTCGGCGGCGATTTCCCTGATTTTCAGGGCAATGACACCGACGCCCTTGGCCACAACCTTCGGCGCGCTCATCCCGGCCTGGTAGGAGAGGGCGACCGCATAGTGGGTCGGATTGGTCACCACGACGTTGGCGTCGGGCACGGCGGACATCATGCGCTTGCGGGCGGCTTCCATCTGCAGGCTGCGAATGCGACCCTTGACGTGCGGGTCGCCCATCATTTCCTTCATTTCCTGCTTGACCTCTTCCTTGGTCATTTTCAGCTTTTCGTAGTGCTGCCAGAGCTGGAAGGGGACGTCGGCGGCGACGACCAGAATCAAGGCGCTGACCAGGATCAGGAAGGAATAGCTCAACAAGTGCCCGGTGTGGGCGATGGCCGATTCCAGCGATTCGCCAAGGAGACCAAAAATCTCGTCCTTTTCCTTGACGATCAGCAAGAGGGCGACTCCGCCGACGAGCACGGCCTTGAGCAGGGCTTTGCCCAGCTCCATCAGGCTGTTCCAGGAAAACATGCGCCCGATGCCGGCAAGCGGGCTGAGCCGGTTGAAATCCGGCATGAAGGCATTGGGCGCGAAGACCCAGGCATTGAGAAAGAAGGGCGGCAGGATGGAGGCAAGCACGAGTACGGCAAAAATCGGAGAAAAAGCCAGCAGGGCGTCAATCGAGAGGTCGGCCAGCCGTGGCAGCATCTGCGCCGGCTCGAAAACATACTTGGTTTCAATGGTGAAGCCCTTGCGCGCAATGGCCAGGCCACGGTCGACCAGCCAGCCGCCCAGGCTCCAGAAGAGGGCCGCGGCCGTCATCAAAACCAGAAAGCTGCCCAGTTCACGGGAATGCGGAACCTGCCCCTTTTCGCGGGCTTGTTCAATTCGCCGTCCTGTTGGCTCTTCGGTTTTTTCGAGGTCGCTTTCTTCAGACATGGGAGTCTTCTTGAATAGTTGCGCCTATTATAGAAAAAAACCAAAAAAATTAAATAGGTACGTTGGTTTTTTTAGATCGTTTCTAGGATAGGTCGGCGGGAAAAGCGGCGGCAAAAAGCGTGCTACCGGAAATGCCGGATGTGTTGCCGGGATTTTGTCGGCCCAAGGCGTGGGCGGGCGGGGTGGCGTGGGTCTGCCGTCGGCGTGGCCGTCGACGATGGTCGTCGGGCGTTGCTCTCGGGAATTCCGCCGCCGGGCTCAGCGGGCGATTTCCACTTCGCCCTGGGGGCTTGCCGTTCCGGAAATGACTTGTCCCGAAGGCATGCGAACCTGGGTGACCTGTCCGGCCGAGGCGTTGCCGATGGCCTTGCCTTCGGCGCTGGCGGAAAAGCCGGGGGCGCGGTACACGACGCGCACGTTCTGCCCGGCTTGAATGACACGTGGCAATTGCAGCTGATCGCGGCGCAGGGGGGCGCCCGCGGGGAGGGCATTTTTCAGCGTGTTGCCTGTCGCCTGGGCTGGGTCGACCAGCGTTCCCGCCGGCAGTTGCGCCAGGTCGCCCTGCTTGAGCACGAAATCCTGGGGGGTGAGCACCTGGCCGGCGGCGAGTGGGTGGGCGGTGCTCAGGTAGGTGCCGGAAATCGCCACCTGGGCGCCGACGAAAAGGCTCCAGCTGGCGGGGCCGAGGCAGCGCAGGCCGACGTTGATCTTGCCGATGCTTTTGCCGCCTCGCGGCAAGAATGGCTGGTATTGGTTGCAGGGCGGCAATTTTTCCAGATTCGGTGGGTTGACCGTGACTTTGGTCCGTTCCGCGTGTTCCGGGTGTTGCTGCAGCAGAAAACTCTCGATCAGGGCGGCGACATCGCCGCTTTCGCTCGCCGCCGGGCTTCCGATGGGCGCCAGGAGGGTCAGCAGGGTGGAAAACAGGATGGGAAGGGGGGCGGAGGAGGGATGAGGTGAATTCTTCATGCGCGGCATTGTGCCTTCTCGATCTCCTCGTGCCTATCCCGTGAGTCGTGGCATGAAAAATGCTTTGCTATGGGCGTTCTTTCCTGCCTTCGATGGAGCGGGCTCGTGGATATCACCAAACACCTTGCCGTTTATAACCAAGCGATCAATCTGCGCGTGCAGCGCCACGAGCTTTTGGCGTCGAACATTGCCAACGCGGATACGCCGCACTACAAGGCGCGCGATTTCGATTTTGCCGAAGCCATGCAGGGTTCGATGAAGCGTTGGGATGAACAGCAGACGCTGGGGATGGCGCGTACCTCGTCCCGTCATTTCCAGATGGAGGGTGGGGATGCCGCCTACCGCTTGCAATACCGCAACGAATACCAGTCGGCGGTCGATGGCAATACCGTCGAGATGGATGTGGAGCGGGCGCAGATTACCGACAACGCCTTGCAGTACCAGGTTCTGACGCAGTTGATCAACAGCCGCTTCCAGGGGTTGCGGACTGCGATGAGCAGTACCCAGGGTTAAGGAGCCGATCGTGAGTTTGTTCAACGTATTTCAGGTGTCGTCCAGCGCGATGACGGCGCAGTCGATGCGGCTCAATACCGTCGCCTCGAATCTGGCCAACGCCGATAGCATCGTTTCTTCCGACGGCAAACCGTATCGCTCGAAGCAGGTGGTGTTCGAGGCGGTTCCGGTCGATGGGACAAGTCAGGTATCGACCGGGGTCAGGGTACGCCAGATCGTCGAGAGCGCGGCACCGCAGCGCATGGTGTACGACCCGAAAAACCCGGCGGCCGACGAAAAGGGCTATGTCGCTTTTCCGAATGTGAACGTGGTCGAGGAAATGACCAACATGATTTCTGCCTCGCGCTCTTACCAGACCAATGTCGAGGTGATGAACACTGCCAAGTCGATGATGCTGCGTACCTTGCAGATCGGGCAGGGCTGAACACTGAAAGGATGAATCATGGCGACCGTGAATAATTCAACCAGCGGCATTTCCGCTGACCTCCTGGCTTCCGTGAATGGAAGCAGCACCACGCAGAAAAGTGCGGTTCAGGAACAGGAAACCAAATTCCTGACCTTGTTGATGACCCAGATGAAGAATCAGGATCCACTCAATCCGATGGATAACGCTCAGGTGACGAGCCAGCTGGCCCAGCTCAACATGGCTTCGGGGATCGAAAAGCTGAATGCGGCCTTCGGGCAGTTGCTCACTGGTTACAACGACTCCATGTCGATGCAGTCGGCGGCAATGATCGGCAAGAATGTGCTGGTTGCCGGCAACAATTTGCCGCTGGAAAAGAGCCAGGCCATTGCCGGCGTCAAGCTCGAAGCCGACGCCAGCGCGGTGACGGTGACGATCAAGGACGCCAAGGGCAAGGTGGTTCAGACCGAGAGCCTGGGGGCGCAGACGGCGGGGATCGTGACCTTTGGCTGGGATGGAAAGGACGCCGACGGCAAGCAGCTTGACGACGGCAAATATACTTTCTCGGTCGAGGCCAAGAACGGCGACGAGACGGTCAAGGCCTCGGCTCACCAGATTGGCATGGTTTCTGCTGTAGTCAGGGACAAGACGGGCTTCCTGCTGGATCTCGGGGCTTACGGCAACGTGGCCTTCAAGGATGTGCAGCAAATCTTTTGAGACGGAGTTAAATCATGGCATTCCAGCAAGGTCTGAGCGGCCTCAATGTTTCCTCGAAGGCGCTTGATGTCACCAGCAACAATATCGCCAACGCCAGTACCGTGGGTTACAAGGGGGCGAGCGCCCATTTTGGCGACGTCTATGCGGCGGCTCTCAACGGTGGCGGTGCCAGCCAGATCGGTATTGGCGTGGCGCTGGCCGGGGTGCAGCAGCAGTTCAACCAGGGGAATGTGACGACCACCAACAACCCCCTGGATATTTCCATCAACGGCAATGGCTTTTTCCGCATGGACAAGGCCGGTGCGGTGACCTACACCCGCAACGGACAGTTCCACCTCGACAAAAGCGGTTACATCATCAACGACCAGGGGATGAAGCTGACGGGCTATCTGGCCCAGAATGGCGTCATCCGTACCGCGACCCCGGAACCCCTGAAGATCGATTCGTCGGCGATTCCGCCGGTGGCAACGGGTACCAATCCCACCAGTGCCTTCAAGGGGGTCAAGGCCAATCTCAGCCTCGATTCGCGGGCCACCGACGCCGGTCTGCTGGCGTGGGGAACTCCGGCGCCGGTTGCCGGGCAGCCGTGGACGCCCGATCCCAAGAGTTATAACTGGTCGACCGCGCTGACGACCTTCGATACCCTGGGCAATCCGCATAACCTGACGTTGTATTTCCGCAAGTCGCCAACCGCCGGGGATTGGGAAATTTATGCCAACGTCGATGGTACCGACTCCGCACTGTCGCCGTTGAGTAGCAACACCCTGAATTTCGACAGCTCGGGCAAGCTGACTACCCCCATGCCGCTGAATATCAGTATCGATCTGAACACGATCAATACGGACCTTGGCAAGCCGGTGAATGCGGCTGTTGCGCCGCTGGTCTTCGATATCGACCTGACCGGCACCGGCCAGTACGGTCAGCCTTTCGGAACCAACCGCCTGGAGCAGGACGGCTATGCGCCGGGAAGCCTGGTCGGTCTTTCCGTCGGTAACGACGGCGTGGTCCAGGGGCGCTACAGTAACGGTCAGACCTTTGCCCAGGGGCAGGTGGTCCTGACCAATTTCACCAATCCGAACGGTCTGCTCTCGCTGGGGAACAATCAGTGGGTGGAAACCTCGGATTCCGGCCCGCCCCTGGTCGGAGCGCCGCAGTCTTCCAGCCTGGGAAAGCTGACGGCGGCCTCGGTGGAGGAGTCGAACGTCGATCTGACGGCGGAACTGGTTAACCTGATTACCTTCCAGCGCAATTACCAGGCCAATGCCCAGTCGATCAAGACGCAGGATCAGATCATGCAAACCATCGTCAATCTGCGCTGATGCCGACTGAACCGAGCAGATCATGGATCGCCTGATCTACACCGCGATGACCGGCGCCAAGCATGTCTTCATGCAGCAGGCCGGTACCGCGAACAATCTCGCCAACGCCAGCACGATCGGCTTCAAGGCCCAGGAGCATCGCTTCCGGGCCGTGCCGGTGGTCTCCGAAGCCATGCCGACCCGGGCATTCACGGTCGACACCTCGGTCGCCGATGTTTTCGAGGAAGGGCCGCTGATGTTTACCGGGCGCAACCTCGATGTTGCGCTCAAGGGGCGCGGCTGGCTGGCGGTGCAGTTGCCCGACGGCAGCGAGGCCTATACCCGGGCGGGTAGCCTGGATGTCGATGTGAACGGCTTGCTGCAGACCAAGAGCGGACATCTGGTGGTCGGCGATGGTGGTCCGATTGCGATTCCACCCGACAACACGATCGAAATTTCTCCCGATGGCACGATTTCGGTGGTGCCGACCTTCGGGGCTCGCAACAATACCAATGCCATTGGCCGGATCAAACTGGTCAATCCGCCCGAGGGCGATCTGGTACGCGGCGGCGATGGTCTGTTCCGCCTGCGCGACGGTCAGCCCGCGCCGCAGGACGAAACCGTCAAGCTTTCTTCCGGTGCGCTGGAGGGGAGCAATGTGAATGTGACCGATGCGATGGTCAATCTGATCAGCCTGGCGCGACAGTTCGAGTTGCAGGTCAAGATGCTGCAGACGGCCGATCAGAATGCGCAGCGAGCCGATCAACTGTTGTCGCTGAATGCCTGATAGGGAAAGAAAATGATTCGCTCATTGTGGATTGCGCGTACTGGCCTGGATGCTCAGCAGACCCAGCTCGACGTCATCTCAAACAACCTGGCCAACGTCAGTACCAACGGTTTCAAGCGCGCTCGTGCCGTTTTCGAGGATCTGCTTTACCAGACGATACGCCAGCCTGGTGCCCAGTCCTCGCAGCAGACCCAGATTCCGGTCGGGCTGCAATTGGGAACGGGCGCGCGTCCGGTGTCGACCGCGCGGATCTTCACCCAGGGAAATTTGCAGAAGACCGACAATCCCCTGGATATGGGCATCAACGGTGCCGGATTTTTTCAGGTGCTGATGCCGGACGGGACGATAGGCTATACCCGTGACGGTTCTTTTCAAAAGGACAATCAGGGGCAGTTGGTGACTTCGGACGGCTATCCCTTGCAGCCGAATATTTCGATCCCGGCCGACGCGCTCTCGATCACGATCGGAACCGACGGCGTGGTCACCGTTACCCAGCCGGGCGTGGCGGCGCCGACGCAGATCGGTAGCGTGCAGTTGGCGACCTTCGTCAATCCGGGCGGTTTGCAGAGCATCGGTCAGAATCTCTTCCTGGAAACCGCGGCCAGCGGCACGCCGACGCCCAATACGCCGGGAACCAACGGTGCCGGGGTGGTCAATCAAACCTATGTCGAAACCTCCAATGTCAATGTCGCCGAAGAACTGGTGACCATGATTCAGACCCAGCGTGCCTACGAACTCAACTCCAAGGTGGTTTCCACCTCCGATGCGATGCTCGGACGCCTGACACAACTCTAGGTGAGATCATGAAACGCAAATTGTTGAGCCTGTCCGCCTTGCTCCTGCTGGCAGCGTGTACGACGGTCCCGCCGACCAATGTCCATCAGCCGATGACGATGCGGCCGATGCCGCGCCCCGGCTTGCAGGCCGGTAATGGCGCCATTTTCCAGGCGGCGGTCACCCGCCCGCTGTTCGAGGATCGCAAGGCACGCCATCCCGGCGACACCATGACGATCAAGATCACCGAAAACACCGCCGCCTCGACGAAGTCCAACAACAAGCTCGACCGCAGCCAGAAGAACACGACCTCGATTTCGGCAATGGCCGGCCTGCCGGGGCAGACCCTGCTCGGCACCAATCTCCAGGCATCCGGCAGCAGCGCCTTCGAAGGCAAGGGCGAGGCAGCGAACAACAACGTGTTTACCGGTACCATCACGGTCACCGTGATCGATGTCTATCCGAACGGCAACCTCCTCGTCTCCGGCGAGAAGCAGTTGGCCATCGGGAACGAGCAGGAGTTCGTCAGGGTCTCCGGGGTCGTCAACCCGGCCTTTGTCGATTTTTCCAACAGCATCGATTCCTCGAAGGTCGCCGATGCCCGCATCGAATACAAAACCTCGGGCCAGATCGGCGAAGGGGTGATGATGGGTTGGCTGGCACGATTCTTCCTTAACGTCCTGCCGTTCTAGCCTCTTCACGCGAGGAGGCCGCCGCGGGAAGGCTCGTAGCCGGTTTTCCAGCCTTCGTTCGCTACAAGGAGAGTGCGATGTTTCGCCAGATTGTCAATTTTGCCGGCAAGACTTGCCGCCTGCTGTTGCTGGCGGTGCTGGCGAGTCTCGCCCTTGCGCCGGCGGCGCATGCCGAGAGGATCAAGGATCTGGCGGCGCTGCAGGGCGTCCGCAGCAATCAGTTGATCGGCTACGGGATCGTGGTCGGCCTCGATAGCACGGGCGACCAGACGACTCAGACCCCATTCACGACCCAGGCCATCGGCAATATGTTGTCGCAGTTGGGACTGAACCTGACCCCCGAGCAGGCGACCAAGCTGCAATTGAAAAATGTGGCGGCGGTGATGGTGACGGCCAGCCTGCCGGCTTTTTCCCGACCAGGGCAGGCGATCGACGTGACCGTGTCGTCGATGGGCAATGCCAAGAGCCTGCGTGGCGGTACTTTGCTGCTGACGCCGCTGAAGGGGGCCGACGGACAGATTTATGCCATGGCCCAGGGGAGCGTGCTGGTGGGTGGCGCCGGTGCCGCCGCCGGTGGGGCCAAAGTGACGGTCAACCACCTTTCGGCGGGGAGAATCCCCGCCGGTGCGACCGTGGAGCGTGGCGTGCCGACGGCCATCGGTGAAGGCGGCGTGGTTCATTACGAACTGGCGGCGACCGATTTCGGCACCGCGCGCAACATGGTCGAGGCGATCAACAAGGCCATGGGCAGCGGCACCGCCCAGGCGCTGGACGGGCGAAGGATTGCCGTGAATGTGCCGGATGAGGGCAATGCGCGGGTGAGCTTCCTCGGCAAGCTGGAAAATCTCGATGTCCGGCCTACCGTGTCGCCGGCGCGGGTAGTGGTCAATCCGAGGACCGGGTCGGTGGTGATGACCCAGAAGGTGACCCTGGATACTTGTGCGGTGGCGCATGGCAATCTGTCCGTCGTGGTCGAGGCCAACGCGCAGCAGGCGGCCGATGTCCAGGTCAAGCAGGAAAACGGCAGCCTGATGAACGTCAAGGCCGGCACCAGCCTGGCCGATGTGGTCAAGGCTCTCAATGCCTTGGGGGCGAATCCGCTCGACTTGCTGGCAATCCTGCAGGCGATGAAGGCCGCCGGGGCCTTGCGAGCCGAACTCGAAGTGATCTGAGGTATTTCCCGATGGTCGCAAAAATTCAGCAGTCACCCAATCGGGCGGCTTACGACGTGCAGGGGGCGCAGGATCTGCGCCGCCAGTTGCGCGACAACTCGCCGGAAAGCCTCAAGGCGGCGGCCCAGCAGTTCGAGAGCATGTTCCTGCAGATGGTGCTGAAAAGCATGCGCGATACCGTGCCGCAGGATGGTTTGCTCGATAGCGACCAGACCCGTTTCTACAGTGGCCTGCTCGATCAGCAGATGGCGCAGAATCTGTCGGGCGCGGGGCGCGGGGTCGGCTTCGCCCGCATGATCGAGCAGCAACTCGGTCGCTATCTTGCCGGCGATGCGGCGGCAACGGCAAAAGCTGCCGATGCCCTGGCCGGCTTGCCGCCGGAAATCGCGGCTTCGCTTGAGTCCGCGCAGTACCGGCAAGTACCTTCCAGTTTTCCGACATCGGCCAGTTATGCCGCGGTGTCGCGTCTTGGAAGCGATGCCAGCGGGCGCGTGGCGGGAGAGAACGAGGGGGCCGCCAAGGAATTTGTCGCTCGGGTCTGGCCGCATGCACTGGAAGCCTCGCGCAATACCGGCATTCCTCCCCAGTTCCTGGTGGCGCACGCAGCGCTGGAAAGCGGTTGGGGCAAGAGCGAGCCACGGCGGGCCGACGGTAGTCAGAGCCACAATCTTTTCGGGATCAAGGCCGGTGTCAGCTGGACTGGCGGCGTGGCCGAGGCGGGGACGCATGAGTTCGTGAATGGCCAGATGCAGGCCAGCGTCGAGCCCTTTCGCGCCTATTCGTCGTACGCCGAGGCTTTTCGGGATTATGCGGCGCTGCTGCGCAACAATCCCCGCTACAGCGGCGTCATCGGGGCGCAGGATGGCACGGAGTTTGCTCGTAGGTTGCAGCAGGCAGGTTACGCCACCGATCCGATGTACGCCGACAAGTTGTCGCGCATCATCAGTGGCCCAACCCTGAGACAGGCGCTGACCGGCTAGAAATTGCCTCAACCTTGTGGCCTGCGTGTCGTTAAACATGGCGAGGTGAATCATGGGCTCAGGGATCTACGGAATCGGTATCAGTGCATTGACGACCGCGCAGATGGCGCTGGTCGCGACCGACCACAACATCGCCAATGCTCACACGCCAGGCTATTCCCGGCAGAGAACCATCCAGTCGACCAATGTTTCCCTCTATTCCGGGGCGGGCAGTTTCGGCCAGGGGGTCCATGTCGATACGGTGCAGCGCCAGTACGATCAATACCTGACCAATCAGGTCAATGGCGCGCAGGCGCGGGTCGGTGAGATCGAGGGCTATTACAACCAGATCAAGCAGATCGACAATTTGCTGGCCGATCCAACGGCCGGCTTGAGCCCGGCACTGCAGGATTTCTTCACCGGGGTCCAGTCGGTCGTGGCCAACCCGGCGCTGCTTTCGTCCCGCCAGTCGATGATTTCCACGGCGGAAGCGATGGTCACGCGCTTCAAGACCATCGATACCCGGCTTTCCGAGCTGGCTGCCGAGGTGAATGGAAAAATCCGCGACTCGGTCGATGTGATCAATGCCTATACCGGCCAGATCGGCGAGCTGAACCTGGAGATTGCGCTGGCGCAAGGGGCCTACGGTCAGCCGCCCAACGACTTGATGGACAAGCGGGACAATCTGGTTGCCGAACTGAACAAGTACATCAAGGTCTCGGTGACGGTCGATACCACCGGTACCTATTCGCTGTTTGTCGGTACCGGTCAGCAATTGGTGCTGGGTAGCCAGGTGATGCAGATGAGCTCCGTGGCTTCCGCCGCCGATTCGGAAAAAATTGCCGTCGCTCTGGCAACCGCCGGTGGCGGGTCGATGGAGTTGCCCGATAGCCTGATTACCGGTGGTCAGCTGGGGGGCTTGCTCAAATTCAGGACCGAGGCGCTCGACCGGGCGACCAATGAACTGGGGCGGGTGGCCGCAACCATGGCCCTGACTTTCAACGCGCAGAACGCGCTGGGCCAGGATTTGCTTGGACGCGCCAGCGGCGATGCGGGTTTCAACGGCAATTTCTTCCAGATGACCAATATGGGGCCGGAAGTGAAGCCCTACGCCACCAACAATAATGGCGGTTCGCCGGTGTTGACCGTGGATTTCGTCAATCCCCCGCCCTTTGGGCCGGAAAGAGCCGATGGCAATTACTACACCAACCTGAAAACCAGCGATTACAGCCTCTCCGCGCTGGCTGTGCCGGCCGGACAGTACATGCTGGTCCGCCTGAGCGATAACCAGCAGTGGACGGATACCCTGGCCAATTTGTCGGCCATGACGCAGACGAACGAGGGGTTCTCGCTCAATCTTGCCGGCGCCGATGCTGTTGGCAATAGCTATCTCATCCAGCCGATGCGCAATGCGGCAAGAAATATCGCGGTCAACCCCACGATTGCCGCCGATCCGAGAAATATTGCCGCCGCCTTGCCTTTCCGTACTGCTGCCACCTCGACCAATACCGGCGCGGCCAAGATTTCGGCTGGAAACGGGGTTCCTTGGCAGGACGTGGCGCCCAATGCCCTGGGTTTCAATAGTAGCCTTCTGCCGGCCGGTGGTGCCGGTATTACCATCGGCTACGATTCCGCGACCAATTTGCTGACCTTCACTACGCCCGGGGCTGCCCCCTTCCCGGCACAGAACGTTTTTACCAAGGATCCGGATGCGCTGCCGTCCGTTGAGCAAACGACGGCCATTGCGGCGGGAACTACCTTCACCCTGGCCTTTGCGCCGGGCATGACTATTTCGTTCGGGGGAATGAGTTTCTCGATTTCCGGACAACCCAACAACGGCGACAGCTTCACCATCAGCCGTAACGCCTCGGCAACGACCGATGGGCGCAATACCCTGTCGTTGGGCAAGCTGCAAACCCAGAACACGGCCTCCGGCGATCCGGTGGCGAACAAGGGCAGCGCAACCCTGCAGACCGCGTATGCAGAAATGGTGGCGGCCAACGGTACGAAGACTCGTGAGTTGAAAACGACCTTCAATGCCCAGTCGGCCGTGCTGGCACAGGCGCAAAAAAGTCGCGACGCGGTATCGGGGGTGAATCTCGATGAAGAGGCCGCTAACATGATCAGATTCCAGCAGTCCTACCAGGCCGCCGCCAAGATCATCGAGGTTGGCAAGAGCTTGTTCGATACGCTGCTCAATATTCGCTGACGGAGGTCGCCATGCGAGTCAGTACCTCACAGATTTTCGATTCCGGTTATCGTGGAATCGGCAGTAACCAGTTCGACCTGTTCAAGTTGCAGAATCACCTGTCGACCGGGCGCCGCATGCTGGCGCCGGAGGACGATCCGGTGGCGGCGGCGCAGGCTCTGGTGGTGACGCAGTCGCAGTCGGTCAATGGCCAGTACCTGACCAACCAGGCCGATGCCAAGGACCGCCTGGGCGTACTCGACGGACAACTGCAGTCGCTGAACAATCTGCTCCAGCATGTCCGGGAGCGCGTGGTGCAGGCAGGCAATACCAGCTTGACCGGGGCCGACCGCAGTTACATCGCCGATGAACTGGAGTCGCGCTTTTCCGAATTGCTGGGTTTGGCCAATGCTCAGGATGCAACCGGCAATTACCTTTTTTCCGGTTATCAGGGAACGCTGAAGCCTTTCGCCCAGACTACCACCGGGGCCAGCTACCAGGGCGACGAAGGCGTGCGCCTGTTGCAGGTCGAGGCGGCACGCGACATGCCGACCAATATTTCCGGAATCGAGCTGTTCGGCCGGATCATGAATGGCAACGGGAGTTTCAAGACCAGTGCCTCGGGCAATGTGGTTCCCTTGCCAGTGGTTCCCGCGGCGGGGGCGGTCAACTCGCCGCCAAACCTTGGAACGGGAATCATCGACCAGGGCAGTGTCCGCGATATCACGGCCTGGAATGCCGCGCTGGCATCGCCGACGGCCCTGGCTGTTCCGGCAACGGTGCCGCAGGAGTATCTGGATATCGAATTGCGTTTCTCGGTGAACAATGCCGTTACTCCGCCCCTGACCGAGTACAACGTATTTACCGTCAACAAGGCTAGAACTGTCGCCACTCAGCTCAATGCCGCGCCCCTGGCCTACACGCCGGGGCAGGCGATCAACCTGAACGGCCTGACGACCACGCCGGCCGATCTGGGGATCTCGGTATCGGTCAGCGGCAATCCGGCCAATGGCGACAGTTTCCTCCTGACTTCCAGCGTCAACCAGGATATCTTCACCACCCTGCGCAATACGATCAACACCATTCGCCAGGGGGTGGCGCCGTCGCTTGATCCCACGGGGAATGTCATCGGCGGTATCAGCCCGATCGAATATTCGAATCGTCTGGCCGGTAATCTGCAGGATATGAGCAATGCCCTGGAAAACGTCAATCGCATGCAGTCGACCGTGGGTGCCCGTCTGCATGAGCTGGGTGCGCTGTCGAATACCGGCGAGGACAAGAAATTGCAGTACGCAACCTCGCTTTCCGCCTTGCAGGACCTTGATTACGCCAAGGCGATTTCCGATCTGACGCGCAAGCAGATGCAGTTGGAAGCGGCGCAGATTTCGTTCAAGCAAACAAGCCAGCTCAGCCTGTTCAGTATCCTGTGACCCTGGAGAATCCGGTTTTGCTCTCGCGTATTCAAGCTAAAAACCTCGGTTCGGACGTGGATTTTGCCGATAAGCGTGGATTTTCCAGTGGCTTGCCCAAGCCTTGCCAAAGTGCACACCGGGTGAATGCCCGCCTGCGCCCCCAAGGCCAAGCAGTTGGCACCATCGGCGATTTGTCTGTGTCATCCGTGCCGAAACCGCTTTGTCCAAGACGTCGCGATGCGGCGCGTTCTGGAGTTTTTTCGGGATGAGATGCCAGCTTTCCGCGGCTGCCCTGCTGCTTGTCTTGCTCGGCGGCTGCTCGAGCGTCGGTGGCGGGACGCCGCTCGTACCGAACAAGGCGCTGCAATTGACCGCGCAGACCTCGATCCCCCTGGCGAGTATTGCCGCTACGGCGGTGGTGATCGGGGCTGTCTATCTGGTCTACGACCCTCTGGCGCCTAACTGGGAAATCGAGGAGCAGCGTCTGAGCGAGGATACTTATCGCATGTCCCTGAAGATGAAACGTTTTCATACTGGCGGCAGCGGCGAGTCGATGCAGGTTTTTCGGCGTCGGGCCAGCCAGTTGCAGTACGAACAGGGATTCGCGGCTTACCAGATTCTCGATTACAGCGAGGGTATCGACTCGCAGACTCTCGGTGCGCGGCGTTATGCCGAAGGCACCATTCGCCTGGTTCAGCCCTGAGAACTTGTGAATATTTGTTCACCGCTCCCCGCGTCCAGGCGGGGCCGCTTGGCGTTGCAAGCTCGCCGTGGCCCGAGCTACGGCTGCGCTTTGCGCCTTGGTCGAGCAATGCCTGGATCCGTTGCTCGGGCGCGCTCAAATAATTTACAGGCGCCGAGCCGTGTCAGCGTCCCGCCGGCGCGGCGAATTCGAGCATGGCGGTGAGGGCCAGTTCGTAGATGCTTTGCAGGGGCGTGGCCAGGTAATTCAGCGAGACCGAGAGGACGGCGAAGCCGCCGAGAAGGGTCAGCGGAAAACCGAGGGCGAAGATGTTGAGCTGTGGCGCCGCCCGCGTTAGTACCGCCAGCGAGAGATTGGTGATCATCAGCGCGACGACGACCGGCAAGGAAAGAAGCAGGCCGAAGGAAAAGATCTGGGTCGCCAGTTCCGCCAGATTCAGCCAGCTGCCACTACCGGGAAAGCTGCCGACCGGGAATACCAGGAAGCTTCTGGCCAGCGTGGCGACATAGAGCAGGTGCCCGTTGAGCGAGAGAAAGAGCAACAGGGCGATGAGGTTGAGGAATTCCGAAATGACCGGTGTTTGCGAGGAATTGAGCGGATCGTAAAAGGTGGCGAAGCTGAGGCCCATCTGAAAGCCCATGAAATCGCCCGCCAGATTGATGGCGGTGAAGACCAGGCGCACGGCAAAGCCCATGGCCATGCCCAGCAAGGTCTGCTGACCGAGAATCATCAGTCCGGCCAGCGACGCCGGTGCAACCGGTGGCATCGGCGGCAGCGCCGGGATGATGGCGACGGCAATGGCCAGGCCGAGAATCAGGCGTGTGCGGCGCGGAATGCCAGGCGTGTTCCAGATGGGAACGGTGGCGATGAAGCCGAGGATGCGCGCCAGGGGAAAGGCAAAGGCGACGATCCAGGCATCGAGTTGCGCGCTGTGGAGTTCGATCATCCGATCAGTTGGGGAATACTGCCCAGCAGGCGCGTGATGTAATCCATGAGGTACTGCAGCATCCAGGGGCCGGCGAACATCAGGATGAGAAAGGCCACGATGAGCTTGGGAACGAACTGCAGCGTGGTTTCGTTGATCTGGGTCGCGGCCTGAAAAATGCTGATGATCAGACCAATGGCCAGCGAGCCGAGAAGAATGGGCGCGGCCAGCAATACCGTTACCTCGATTGCCTGGCGACCGATTTCCATGACCACGCCGGGGGTCATGGACTGAAACTCCGGACCAGCGAACCGATGATCAGATGCCAACCGTCGACCAGCACGAAAAGCATGAGCTTGAAGGGCAGGGCGATCATGACGGGCGACATCATCATCATCCCCATCGCCATCAGCAGGCTGGCAATGACCATGTCGATGATGAGGAAGGGAATGAAAATGATGAAGCCGATCTGGAAGGCGGTTTTCAGTTCACTGATGACGAAGGCTGGAATCAGGATGCGCAAGGGAGTGTCTTCCGGTTTTTCGATGCGCTCGATACCGGCAACATTGGCGAACATCGCGATGTCGGCTTCGCGGGTTTGCTTGAGCATGAAGCTGCGCATCGGAACGGCGGCGCGTTCTCCGGCCTGGATAACGTTGATCTTGCTTTCGGAGAGCGGCAGGTAAGCGTCGGTATAAACCTTTTCCAATGTCGGAGACATGATGAAGAAGGTCAGGAAAAGTGCGATGCCGACCAGAACCTGATTGGGGGGCGAGGTTTGGGTTCCCATGGCGTGGCGCAGCAGCGACAGGACGATGATGATGCGGGTGAAGCTGGTGGTCATCAGCACCAGGGCCGGAATGAAGGTCAGCGCTGTCAGGAAGAGCAGCGTCTGGATGGTCAGCGAGTAGGTGGTGCCGCCGCCCGCGGCGGGTGCGCTGGTAATGGCCGGAAGCCCGCCGACTTGGGCGAAAAGCGGCCCGGCGAGCAGCAGCAGTGGCAGGGCAAGGAGGGGCTTAGGGATTTTCACGGCGACGCTCGGCAAAGGTCTTCAGCCAGTCGGCAAAGGCGGCGGGGGCTGCAGGCGGTGCTTCCGGAGTGTCGCTCGGCAGGGCGGTCCGGGGCATGCGATGCAGGGTACGGATTTGTCCGGGGACGATGCCGATGACCAGCCAGGTGTCGCCGGCCTCGATGAGAACGATCCGCTCGCGCGGGCCAAGGGCAACGCCCCCGAGGATTTTCATTCCTCCCTGGCCGAAGCCTTTGCCGCCGGAAAGCTTGCGCGCCAGCCAGGCGGCACCGAGTAGAAGGGCGACGATGAAGAGCAGTGCCAGCATGGCCTGGATGTAGGTACCGGTGCCAGGCCCCGGGTTTTCGGCGGCAAGGGCCAGCGAGGGCAGCAGGAGTGGTGTGTAACGGAGCAAGATGGCAGGGACCGGGCGCTGAGGAAGCGGCTATGTTAACGCAGAACGGGAGGGTGTTGCTCTTTGCGCGGGCGTGGGGGGATGGGCGAAAAAAGGCGGAAATTCACGGTCGACCGTGAATTTCCGCCTTTTTGCCGGAGTTTCTTCCGCTGAATGGCTTCAGCGATTGACCTTACGCATGCGCTCCGCCGGGGTGATGATGTCGGTCAGGCGGATGCCGAACTTGTCGTTCACCACCACGACTTCGCCCTGGGCGATCAGGGTGCCGTTGACCAGCACATCCATCGGCTCGCCCGCCATGGCGTCGAGTTCGACAACCGAGCCGTGCGCCAGCTGCAGCAAGTTCTTGATCGTGATCTTGGTGCGGCCGAGTTCGACAGTGATCTGGACCGGAATGTCCAGGATCATGTCGAGTTCGTTGAGCATGCCGATGTTGCCTGCCGGCGGCGAGAAGGAGGGGAAGATGTCGGCGGCGGCTTGTGCCGCCGGAGGACTGTCATCCTGCGACACCTGCTCGGCCATTGCCGCGGCCCAATCGTCTTCGCTGATCTGATCCGCGTCGAGCAGACCGTCGCCAAGGTTTTCCAGTTCGTCAGCCATTTTGTTGTTCTCCCTGTATCGGCTCGGGCGCCGGGGCGTCTGCCGTCGAGGAGGATACGAATTTCTCGACTTTCAAGGCGTATTGACCATTTTGCTGGCCGTAGGAACATTCCATCAGCGGCACGTTGTCGACCAGGGCCGTCAGCCGCTCGGGAATCTGGATCGGAATCACGTCGCCGGGTTTGAGCGTCAGGATCTGACCGAGGGTGATTCTACCCGAAGCCAGTGAAGCCACGATTTCGACCTCGGCATCCTGCAACTGGCGGCGCAGGGTGCTGATCCAGCGCTTGTCCGACGACATCTGGTCGCTCTGCATGCTGCTGTAGAGCAGATCGCGGATCGGCTCGAGCATCGAGTAGGGGAAACAGATGTGCATGTCGGCGGTGGCGCCGCCAAATTCCAGCGTGAAGGTGGTCGAAACCACGATTTCCGACGGGGTCGCGATATTCGCGAACTGCGAGTTCATTTCCGAGCGGATGTACTCGAAATTGAGTTCATAAACCGGTTTCCACGAGCGGCTGTATTCGGTGAAGACGACGTTGAGCAAACCCTGGATGATGCGCTGTTCGGTCGGGGTGAAATCACGCCCCTCGACACGGGTATGGAAGCGGCCGTCGCCGCCGAACATGTTGTCGACGACCAGAAAAACCAGGTTGGGGTCGAAAATGAAGAGGCTGGTGCCGCGCAAGGGTTTGGCCATGACCAGATTGAGATTGGTCGGCACCACCAGGTTGCGGATGAATTCACTGTATTTCTGCACCCGGATCGGCCCCACCGAGATTTCGGTGTTGCGGTGCATGTAGTTGAACATGCCGATGCGCAGGTAGCGGGCAAAACGCTCGTTGACCAGTTCGAGGGTCGGCATTCGGCCGCGGACGATACGCTCCTGCGTGCCGATGTTGTACGGCCGCAGGGTGGTGTCTTCGCTAGCGCCGCCTTCCGGTTCGTCCGTCTCCCCGGTGACGCCCTTGAGTAGGGCGTCGACCTCTTCCTGGGAGAGAAAGTCGCCTGCCATGACTCCTTACTGGATGATGAAGGAGGTGAAGAGAACGGCCTTGACCGGACCGTCCGGCGGGATGAGTTCGCCCTTCTTGTTCTTGCGCGGCGGCTCGAGAACCGAATTGATCTCGTCGCGCAGGTCTTCCGCCAGGCGCTCCTTGCCGTCCTTGGTGAGCAACTCGGAGCCCTTCTTGCTCGACAGGTGCAGCATGATGTTGTTGCGAACCTTGGGCAGCAGGGGTTTGAGCGCGGCATCGGCGGTCGGGTCGTCGAGTTCCAGCGACAGCGTGACTTGCAGATACTGTTCGTTGTTTTCCGGAATGAGGTTGACGATGAAGGCCTCCATCGGCAGGAATACCGGCTGCGCCGCCGGCTCCTTTTTCTTTTCCTTCTTCTTGGGCGGCTCTTTTTCTTCAGCCACTTCTTCCTCTTCGTCGTGGCTGCTCTTCTTCATCAAGACGACGGCCGCGGCGGCGACAGCGATCAGCAGGACCAGGACGACGGCAATGATGACGATCAGTTTTTTGCTTTTCTTGGGCGGCTGTTCCGCGTCTTCTGCCGGCTTGGCGTCCTTGGACATGGCTGACCTTTCGTTGTCTATCGTGAATCAGGCAAATAAATCGACCATGCCCCGACCGCGGGCAACCGGGCTGGGCGCAAGGCTTGCGCCGACCGCATGGTCGCTGGTGGCGGGAAGTATAGCGTTTTCATCGCCATCGCGCCTTGCCTTCGCCTGTTGCTGCGGGGCTTCGCGCTGCTGCTGGGCAAGATTGGCGCCAACATTGGCCTGCCCCAGATCGATACCCGCCGAAGCCAGCATTTCCTTGAGCTGGGGCAGGGCGCTCTCGATTGCTTGCCGGACTTCTCCGAAAGGCGAGGCAAAACTGGCCGTGGCCTGGTCGCCGTTCAGGTTGATGTGAATCTGGATTGGCCCCAGTTGTGGCGGATTGATGCTGATCTGGGCTGACTGTTGTTCGTTTTTTGTCATCCACACCAGCTTTTCGCCGAATTCCTGATTCCAGCCCGGGTTTCCCAGTGGCGTCTGCACCGGAGTGGCATTGTGCGAGGTGGCGCTGGCTTGGGGCTTGTGCGGCTGAGCGGCGAGCGCTTGCGCAGGGGCGGCGATTGCCTCGCCGCCGGACTCGCTCCTGGCGGCAAGCAAATCGGCAAAGCTCGTTGCCGCACTGGTCGAGCCGACGAGATCGCCGCTGTTTTCTCCTCCCGCCGGGGCGGAAAGCACCGTGGCGGCGGTATCGTTCGTCGCGGTATGGCCGCTGCCGGCGGGTTTGCCGTTCAGCGTATCGTTGAGGCTACGGGCGGCAGATTTTTCCGCCTTGCCGTTCTGCCCCGCCAGGGCGGCATCGTGCATCCCGAGGCTTTCGTTCTCGTCGCCTCCCTGTGCGCTGGTGGCCAGCAGGCTGTCGCCGGATTCGGCGCTTTCTTCCGCCGGCGCGCTGGCCGGTGTCTGGAGCGGTGTCTGCTGCAGGTTGCCGAGAAACAGCGCCAGGGCGTCGCCGGCGCTGCCTTGCTCCTTCTGTGACGCTTCGGCCTCCTGTCCTTCTTCTTCGAGCTGTTTGCCCGCTAGCGAGGATAGCGTTCCAAGTTGATTGAAAAGCAAGGCCGAGAAATCCATGCCCGAGGCTGTGCCGTCGGTTGTGCTGCTCAAGCCGGCGACGGAGGGGGCAAGCGCGGCGAGCGAGGAAGAAACGATGGTCAGGCTCATGAAAACCTCTGGATGAGATAAGGCTGTCATCATGAAGCAGATTTCATGCCTGTTGCCGGCAGGGGCTTGTTTGCCGAGGGCTTGCTAATCGTCGTCGCGCTTGGCGTATTTGCGTGCCGAGAATTCGTCCTGGGTTTTCTGATCGCGCCGGCCTTCGGCGTGGCGCTCACGGGCGTCGTGGCGTTGCGCCAGGGTATCGATGGCTTTCAGCTGACGGTTCTGCTGACGCCACTGTTCCTGCCCGTTGCGCGTGTCGTTCTCCGAGCGGGCCAGCGTTTCCCGCTGTTGCGCCAAGGCTTCGTCGATGCGGCCGAGAAACTCGCGGTAGTTGTTCAGTAGCAGGGGGCTGATCCCTGCTTGTACCGCATCGTTCATTTTCTGCGCGTATTCGGCGCGGTAGTTTTCCAGTAGTTGCAGCCGGTTCTTCTGGTTTTGTTCGGCGGCAATCAATTGCCCGAGGCGGCGGGTTGCCTCGTCGCTTCGTTCCTGCATGATTTCGAGCAGGGGTTGCAGGGAAAAGGGGTTGGCCATGGGTTACGCCTGGAAGAGGGCGTGCAAGTCGCCGAGTGTGGCTTGGAAGGCCGATTGTTCCGTCAATTTCTGTTGCAGGAAGCCTTCCATTCTCGGATAGAGCCCGATCGCCTGATCGAGTACCGGATCGGATCCCGGCGCGTAGGCTCCGACGGAAATCAGGTCACGCGAGCGTTGGTAGCGCGAGAACATGACCTTGAACTTGCGGATCAGGTCGAGATGCGCCGGGCTGATCAAATTGACCATTGCGCGGCTGATCGATTGTTCGATATCGATGGCGGGGTAATGCCCGGAATCGGCCAGGGTGCGGGAGAGCACGATATGACCGTCGAGAATGGCGCGGGCAGAATCGGCAATCGGGTCTTGCTGATCGTCGCCTTCGGCGAGCACGGTGTAGAAAGCGGTAATCGATCCACCACCCTCCGGGCCGTTGCCGGTTCGTTCGACCAGGGCCGGCAGTTTGGCGAATACCGAGGGCGGGTAGCCGCGCGTGGCCGGCGGCTCACCAATGGCGAGGGCGATTTCACGTTGCGCCATGGCGTAGCGGGTCAGTGAATCCATGATCAACAACACCTGCTTGCCCTGGTCGCGGAAATATTCGGCTATCGTCGTCGCATAGGCCGCGCCTTGCAGGCGCATCAGGGGGCCATTGTCGGCGGGGGCGGCGACAACGACGGCTCGCCGTATTCCTTCTTCGCCGAGAATGTGTTCGATGAATTCCTTGACCTCGCGGCCGCGTTCGCCGATCAGGCCGACGACAATGATTTCCGCCTCGGTGTAGCGGGCCATCATCCCCAGCAGAACCGACTTGCCAACGCCCGAGCCGGCAAAAAGACCCATCCGCTGGCCGCGTCCCACGGTCAACAGGCCATTAATGGCACGAATGCCGACATCGAGGGGTTGCTCGATCGGAGCCCGGGCCATTGGATTGATCGGTCTGGCCTGCAGCGAGCGGCTGTGCTCGGTGTGCAGCGGGCCCTTGTTGTCGAGGGGGCGGCCCACGCCATCGACTACCCTGCCCAGGAGTTCGTCGCCGACCGGAACTTGTTTGGCGCGATCGATTGCCCGTCGCCGCAGTCCACCCGGTCCGTCGATCTGCGGCGGTGGTGCCGGGCTGTCGTAAGCCACTACTTTCGAGCCGGGGGCCAGCCCATACACCTCGTCCGACGGCATCAGGAATAGTTTTTCTCCGGCAAATCCGACGACCTCCGCTTCCACCGGGTGGCCACCGAGCGGATAGACCAGGCAGGCGCTGCCGAGAGGGAGCTTGAGTCCCGCCGCTTCCATCACCAGGCCGTTGATCCGGGTCAGGCGGCCGACCGGCCATAGCGGGTGGGCGGTCTCCGCCGCTTGTGCGCAGTGACGCAGAAAATCGCGCCAGCGATCGTGGTGAGGCAGCAGGTTCAGATCTTCAGCCATGCCTGCGGTTCCGTGCCGATGGCTTCGAGTACCCGGCGCCAGCGGGTCTCGATGCTGGCATCGATTTCACCCGCGGTCGAAGTGATGCGGCAGCCGCCGGGTGAAATCTCCGGGTTGTCGACCACATGACCACCGGTTTGGGAAAGTTGTTCATCGATCAGCGGGCGTAATACTGCCGCATCATCCGGGTGCAGGTGCACTTGCAGGTGGGGATGGTGGCCCGGCAGGCTGGCAATGGCCTCGCGGATGGTGGGCAGCAAGGCCTCCTTATCGACCGCGATCGTCGTCCGCAGGACTTGCCCGGCAACGACCAAGGCCATTTCGAGCAATTCGTCGGCGACTTCCTGCTCCAGTACGGCGAGCGCCTGCCGCAGATTTTGCAGGAGGGCGGCAAAATGTTCGCCCTGGGCGGCAGCACTTGCCTCCTGCGCCTGTTTGGCTGCCGCCTGTCCCTCGGCGTAGCCTGCCGCATAACCTTCGGCATGTCCTTGGCTTTGGGCATTACCGCGGGTTTCTTCGTAGAGCTGCTGGATTTCTTCCGCGCTTGGGGGCGGAGGGGGGGCTGGTTCTTCTTCGACACACGGAGGCGGTGCTTCCGGTTCGGGCGGTTCGGTGGCTGGCGGGATATCTTCTGCCGGCGCGGCTTCGCTGGGCCGGTCGAAAGAGGCCAGCTGCCAGCGCTTGAACGAAGTCAGTTTTTCCTTGGGAATGATCACGGCGGGGTTACAGCATCTGCTCGCCACCGGCGCCGCCGAGTACGATTTGTCCTTCGTCGGCCAGGCGGCGAACCACCTTGAGAATTTCCTTCTGCTCGGCCTCGACTTCAGAAACACGGACCGGTCCGCGCGAATCGAGGTCTTCGCGCAGCATTTCGGCGGCACGTTGCGACATGTTCTTGAAGACTTTTTCCCGTAGCTCGGGAGAGGCGCCCTTGAGTGCCAGAATCAGGGAATCGGATTGCACTTCGCGCAGGATCAGCTGGATCGAGCGGTCGTCGATATCCATCAGGTTCTCGAAAACGAACATTTCGTCGATGATCTTCTGCGCCAGATCCGGGTCGTACTCGCGGATGGCATCGATGACCGAGGTTTCGTTGGCGGTGCCGATGAAATTGAGGATTTCCGCAACCGTACGGACGCCGCCCATGGCTGCCCGCTTGACGTTGGTCGAGCCGGCCATGATTCGTGTCATGGCCTCGTTCAATTCGCGCAGGGCGATGGGCTGTATCCCTTCCAGCGTTGCGATACGCAACACGACATCGTTACGCAGGCGCTCGGTGAACTGCGCCAGTATCTCGCTGGCGTGGTCGTGTTCGAGGTGAACGAGGATGGTGGCGATGATTTGCGGGTGCTCGTTCTTGATCAGGTCGGCAACGGTTGAGGCATCCATCCACTTCAGGCTGTCGATGCCCGAGGTTTCGCTACTGTTGAGAATGCGCGAAATCAGGTTCGATGCCTTGTCGTCACCAAGAGCCTTGGTCAGGACCGAACGGATGTAACTGTCGGTATCGACGTGGACAGCCGACTGCTCGCCGGCGATCTGGTGGAATTCGTCGAGGACGGCCTCGATCGTTGCCCGTGGTACCGATTTCAGCGAGGCCATGGCATGGCCGAGTTTCTGCACCTCGCGCGGGCCGAGATTTTTCAGCACTTCCGCCGCGCCCTCCTCGCCGAGTGCGATGAGCAGCATCGCACTTTTCTCCAGGCCTTCTTCCGGATTATTGCTAGCCGCCATTTACGCCCATCCAGTCCTTGATGATGTTGGCTACAGCCTTGGGGTCGGCATGTGCGAAATCGCGAGCCTTTTGTACCTTGACTGCATAGTGATCGATGCGTACTTCGGTCCCGTCCTCGTCCTCCTCGCCCTCGACGCCGTCGATTCCCGGCATGCGGGCGGCGATTTCTTCCGGCGATGCCTCGTCCTCCGGCTCCGGCGGCGGTGGGAACATCGTATCCAGCGACGGTTTGATGACTTTCGCGTAAAGCGCAAAGATGATGCCGGCAAGGATGAGATATTTCAGGATTTCACGCAGGTAGGCAATGTTTTCCGGGTCCTTCCAGAGCGGCGGCGAGACATCCGCTTTTTCGCTTTCGGTGAAGGGCGCGCTGACGACCGAGAGGCTGTCGCCGCGTTCGCGGCTGTAACCCATCGCTTCGCGTACCAGGTCGCTCACCTGTTTGATCTCGGCCTCGTTGAGCGCACGGGTCAGCGGCTTGCCGGCTTTATCCACGTCCTTGCGGTGATTGACGACGACGGCGGTGGTCAGGCGGCGAATGCTGCCAATCGCATGCTTGGTATGGCGTATGGTCTTGTCCACCTCGTAATTGATGGTGGCGGTCTTGCTTGCATTCAGCGGCTGTCCCAGTGCGTTGACCGGCGCATTGATGCCGGCAACCTCGATGCGGCCCTGCGGATCGCCCGGGCGTCCCGCGGCCGGCGCCGGTGCACCGCCGACCTGGGGCTGGGTGATCGGCGCGGTGGCCGGTACCGGTGGCTGGTTGGTCAGGGCGCCGGGCACGCCGCCGGTGAAGGAATTGACCCCGGCGGTTTCATTATTCTGCTGGCTGCGGATCGAGCTGGCTTCGGGGGCGCTGTTGGGTCGGTAGGTCTCGGCAGTCTGCTCGTTCTGGGAAAAATCGAGGTCGGCCGCGACCTGAACCTTGAAATTGTCGCTGCCAAATACCGGCTTCAGGATTTCCTCGATGCGCTTGACGATACCGTCCTCAATCTCGCGCACATACTGAATCTGGACCGGGTCGAGACCGGCCTCCATCAACTTGCTCTTGACCTGCTGATTGAGGCTCCCGTTCTGGTCGATGATGGTGACGTTGGCCACGGTGAGTTGGGGAACGCTGGAGGCCACCAGATGTTTGATGCCGGCAATCTGCGTCTGGTCCAGGCTGCGTCCGGGATGCAGGTTGAGCATGATCGATGCCGTCGGTTTCTGATCCTCGCGGACGAAAACCGAGGGTTTGGGCATGGCCAGATGTACCCGCGCGCTTTCGATCGCGGCAATCGACTGGATGGTCCTTGCCAGTTCGCCTTCCAGCCCTCGCTGGTAATTCACCTGCTCGGCAAACTGGCTGGTGCCGAATTTCTGGTTCTCCATCAGCTCGAACCCGACCAGGCCACCGCGCGGCAAGCCCTGCGAGGCCAGCTTGAGGCGTACTTCATGCACGCGGCTGGCGTGGATCATCAGCGAGCCGTTGTCGGCATAGCGATGGGGAATGTTCTGTTGTTCGAGGATGGCGATGATGGCCCCGCCGTCCTTTTCGCCCAGGTTCGAGAAAAGAACCTTCCACTCCGGCTGCCGGCTCCAGAGGATGGCGCCGACGATCAGGGTGACGATCGCCGCCAGCGCCACCATCAGCATGATCTTTTGCTGGTTGCCGAGCCGGTTGAAGGCTTCACGCAGGCGCTGGAGCTGATTCTGCTCCGGCGGAGCGTCTGCGGTGGTCTCGGTTGCTACGTCCATCGGGCTCGTTGGCGAAGGGTTCTGGGGCGGGAAAATTGAAACAAGCGCCGATTATACAGATAACACCCCCGGGCACATTCCGCATGCAATCGGGGAGCGCGGACGGGGGCGGAGCGTCCGGTCGATGCGGAAAGGGAAATGGCTGGCGGTGGGCGGGCCGGCAAGCGCTTGCCGGCCCCGCTGGCGGAGGATAGTCGGGCAATGCCCGGGAGAATGATCTACTATTATCCGCCCTGGATTTCGACCTATTTTTTGTAATGTCCGAACCTTCCTCCGTCAAGCAAGCGAGCGATGCAGCCGCCGGACCCGATCAGCGCACCCTGGAATTGCAGAAAGCCTTCGCGGTTTTCAACCAGGTTTCGCAGGAGCTGACACAGGCTTACGATGGCTTGCAGGCCAAGGTCAGCTCCCTGACCGAGGAACTGGCCGTGGCCAATGGCGAATTGCGCCGCCAGTACCGTGAGAAGGAGGCGCTTTCGGAGCGTCTTTCTTCCCTGCTCGATGCCTTGCCGGCCGGGGTTGTCCTGCTGGAGTACGGGGCGGTCGTTTCGGCGCTGAACCCGGCGGCGGCGGCCATGTTCGGCGCCGGGGTGGTTGGCAGTCACTGGGGCGATGTGGTCAGCACCTTCCTCGAACCTACTGTTACGGTCGGTGAATGGATGTTCGGAGAGCGGCGTGTTTCGATTGCCGAAAGCATGCTGCCGTCAACTGGCGGCAAAATCCTGCTCATCCACGATGTCACCGCCGCCCACCGGATGAAGGCGGAACTCGAGCGTAGCCAGCGCCTGGCGGCCATGGGGGAAATGGCTGCTTCCTTGGCGCACCAGTTGCGAACCCCGCTGGCGACGGCCTTGCTCTATACTGCCAACCTCGCTCAGCCGGGGATTTCCGACGATGCGCGGGCAAGGTTCTCGGACAAGGCCGGAACGCAGTTGCGCCGGCTGGAACGCCTGATCCAGGATGTTCTGCTCTTCGCCCGCGGCGAAAGCATCGGGCGCGATCTGATTCCGGCCGGTGAATTGCTGCAGGAAGCGGCGCAAACCGTCGAACCCCTCATGCGCCGGCAAAATATCGGTTTTTCCACGGTCGACCGTAGTCAAGGCACGATTTTGGTCGGTAGCCGCAAGGCCTTGCTCGGGGCGCTGGTCAGCCTGCTTGAAAATGCCATGCAGGCAATTGGCGCGCGGGGCGGGCACGTACTCCTGACGGCTTCCCAGGTGGGTGATCTCCTGGTTCTGTCGGTCAAGGATGATGGTCCTGGCATTCCCAGGGAAGCGCTGTTGCGCATTTTCGAGCCCTTTTTCACGACCAAGGGGCAGGGGACCGGCTTGGGTTTGGCGATAGCGCTTGGTGTGGCAAGGGCGCACGGTGGTTTGATCGAGGCGGTTTCGGAGCCCGGAGAGGGCGCCGAGTTTGTGATGAGCCTGCCGGCCATGCCGGCGGGGCAGGGAGTGGTGGAACATGTCGGAACATAATTTGCCCGTATTGGTGGTCGAGGACGACCCCGGGTTGCGCGAGGCGATTGGCGATACCCTCGAACTGGCCGGACGTGCCTACGTGGCAGTCGAAGGTGGCGAGCAGGCCCTGGAGGTGCTCTCGGCCCAGGCCTTCTCGATTGTGGTCAGCGATGTCCGGATGATGCCGATGGACGGGATTGCCCTGCTGAAGGAAATACGCGCCCGCCTGCCGCATCTGCCGGTGGTCTTGATGACTGCCTATGCCGAGGTCGAAAAGGCCGTCGATGCCATGCGTTCCGGCGCTTGCGATTTTTTGCTCAAGCCTTTCGAGCCGGGGGCTTTGCTGGCGCATATCGGCAGGTATGAATTGCGGGCGCAAACGGGAGACGGTGGTCCGGTCGCCAGGGATCCCGCCACCCAGGAAATGTTCGCCATGGCGCGGAGAGTGGCGCAGACCGATGCAACGGTCTTGCTGACAGGTGAATCCGGCGTCGGCAAGGAGGTGGTTGCCCGCTACATCCACAGCCATTCGGCCCGTTCCGGCGGTCCTTTCGTCGCCATCAACTGTGCCGCCATTCCCGACAGCCTTCTCGAGGCCACCTTGTTCGGTTACGAAAAGGGGGCTTTCACCGGCGCCCAGCAGGCTCAGGCGGGAAAATTCGAACAGGCACAGGACGGTACGCTGTTGCTCGATGAAGTCACGGAAATGCCCATGGGTCTGCAGGCCAAGCTCCTGCGTGTCTTGCAGGAGCGCGAGGTCGAGCGTGTCGGCGGAAAAAAGCCGGTGGCCTTGAACATCCGCGTGGTCGCCACTTCCAATCGCGACATGGCAAAAGCGGTTGCCAACGGGGTCTTTCGCGAAGATCTTTATTACCGGCTCAATGTTTTTCCCGTCGATATTCCCTCCCTGCGCGAGCGGCCGCTGGACATCCTGCCGCTGGCGCAGCACTTTCTGCTCACGCATGGCGAGCGTTTTGCCCGCAATGGCATGCTCTTTTCACACGAGGCCGAAGCCCTGATACAGGCCTACGATTGGCCGGGGAATGTGCGTGAACTCGAGAACGTCGTACAACGGGCGCTGATCCTTGCCCATACTCAGGAAATCTCGGCGCGCGACCTGAAACTTCCCTCGACGCGGCTTGCCAAACCCGAGGATTCGCTCTTGCCGTACGAGCCGGGCGAGGTGGCGGAAAGCACTGATGAAACGCCAAAAAAGGTCGATAATATGAGGGACTTGGAGCGCGAACACATTCTGCGGACCTTGGCCGAAGTGGGTGGCTCGCGTCGTCTGGCTGTTGAGCGCCTGGGGATATCCGAGCGTACCCTGCGCTACAAGCTGCAGCAATATCGCGAGGAAGGCTACCTGCAGGATTGATCTGGCCCGATAGTTGCTTTTGACTAAGGGTCAAAGGAGTCGAAGATGGACACAAAAGGTCTCGAACAAATGCTGAATGTGCTGCGGACTACCGCAGCGCAGGCTTCTGGCAAGCCCGCGACGGAGGTGCAGCCTTCCGGCGATGGGCCGGATTTTGCCCAGGTATTGAAATCATCCATCGACAAGGTGAATCAAACCCAGCAGCAGGCTACCCAGATGGCGGAAAAACTTGCCGCCGGCGATTCTTCACAGAACCTGCACGAGGTGATGATTGCCCTGCAGACGGCCAGCGTTTCGTTCCAGGAAATGGTGCAGGTGCGCAACAAGCTGGTGTCGGCTTACCAGGATGTCATGAATATTCAGGTTTGATCTCCGGCGCAGGGTGCTCGCCGTCTCCCTCCCGTCACTTTCCCGGAAAGAAATCTCGGAACGCCGCTTTGTTTCAGCGGCGTTTTTTTTCACACCATTCACATCAAGAGTGATTTTTCCCGGACGCTTTGCGTCAGGCAGGCTTTTTCCGGAGCCATTCCGGAAAACCCGGTGGCGATGCCGGTTTCAGGGAGGGGGGTTCCGTATCGGTTTTTCGTCTTCCTTGCCGCCCTCCTGCTCCAGCCGGTACAGCCAGGCCAGCAGTTCGGCAACGGCCAAGTAGAGCTGGGCGGGAATGTGCTCGTCGATATCGACCTGGGTCAGCAGGGCTACCAGTTCGACCGATTCGTGGACATAGACTCCGTGTTCCCTGGCCTTGGCAATGATCTGCTCGGCAATCACACCCTTGCCGCGTGCGACGACCCGGGGGGCCGGGTCGGTCTGCCCATAGGCCAGGGCGACGGCCTCACGGAGTGCCGAGGGTTTGGGGGAGGTCATGGTCAATCTGTAGCTGGCCGAGCGTCAGGCCGGCATTCAGGTATTGCTCCTGCAAGGCGGGGCTGGCCTGGCGCAATGATTGCTCGCCGCGTTCCGAGTCCGCGGTCATCCGGATTCTTACTTCACCGCCCGGCAATAGCTGCAGTGTTGCGTCAATGCCGCCCAGTTGCGGCAGATTCAGGCGCAGGCGTGTGCGCCAGCGGCGTCCCTCGTCCTCATCCTGGCCACGATTCTGCCCCTGTTCTTCGGCAATTTCCCAGTGCATGGGCTGGCCGGACCAAGCCTGTCCTTGCCAGATGAATTGCTGCGTCGCCAGGGCGTCGAGCTGGTTCTGGACGAGGGGAACCGTATCGCGGTGTACCTCGTTGCCAGGTAGTGGCGCAAGCGTCGGAGGTGCTGCGCTCATTTTGTTGCCGTCGCGGCTTTCCTGCAGGGGGAGGGGCGTATTGGCCGAGGCTTCGTCATTGCGGGGTGTGCGGATTTCGGGAGCGGCAAGGGATGCGGCCGACGTGGAAATATTTGCCGATCCGCTACTCCGGCCTTCCGTTTCGCCTGCCGGGCGGGTAAGTGCGGTGGCGGGAGCCGGGGTCGGCGGGAGGGCGGGCGCGGAGAGCTTGCCCTGCGGTTCTTGTCGTAATTGCTCTTCCGGCAGTGCTCCTTGCACCCATCGTGCCTGGTGTGCTTCGTAGAACATGCCGCTTTGTCCCAGTGCCTGCTTCAAGGCGCCGGCCAACTGCTTGGCATCCAGATGCTCGCCCTGACCGGCGGCAATCAGTGGTTGATTGCCATTCAATGCAATCGGGGACGGGCGCTTGCTGTCGCGGGTCACTTCACCGAGCAAATCCCCGATCAGGCGACCGGTATTGCTCAAGGTCGTCGCCGCCGAGTCGTTACGGTTGCCGACGGCGGCTTCGCTAGCAGCCTTGTCCTTGACAAAGGCGAGTACCAGCCGCCCATCGCTTTCCTGAACTTCCAGTTCGAGCGTGTCGCCGGGCTTGGCGGAAAACGGCAAGGCCAGGGTGAGCTCGCGTTGTCCGACCAGGGCGCGGTAGGCTCCGTTCGGCAACATGGCCTGGATTTCGGCCATGATTTTCTGGCCGGGCGCAAAATCCGCCAGTGCATCCGAGATGTTCTTGACCGGTGCCGTCGGCGCAATGCTGGTGTCCAGCCCCGGGCGTAACTTCGGCGTAAGCAGATCGGGCAGCATCGTGGCTCGGCTATCGGGTGCGGAACTTCAGGTCGAAGGGTGCCGGTCGTATTGCCGGAGAGTTCAAAGCGAGTAGGTGTTGGTCAGCCGGCCCGTATTCTGCTGGCTGGAGAGTTCGTGGCGCAGATCCTGGAGTTTCTCGCTAAGAATGGGGCGGATCTTCTGTTCCAGGACGACGAAATTTTCCGCCTGCAGCAACAGCGCCGGCGAGCCGGCCAGATCGGCATGGCGTAAAAGCTCGCAAAGTCTTTCGATCTCGGGGGCGTGATCGACGATCTCGTCCCAAGCTTGGGTGCTTACCAAGTGCTCAAGCCGGCGGCTGGCTTCAACGAGGCGTTCGAGGAGTTGTGCCGTATCCGGAGAGGAGGTGCTCATGCCGCACCGTAACTGCGCGGTGGCGCTTCCGGTTGCGGCGGGCTGCTGGGAGCCGGGCGGAATTCGCTGCTGACCGCTTGCTCGCCAATGGCCTTCCATGCATCTCGAATCTCGCCCATCAGGCGGGCAACCTCTTCCAGACGGTTAATGTCGTTCTTGATATTGGCCACCAGCAACTGATGGCACATGTATTCGTACAGCGCATCGAGATTTTGGGCGATTTCGCCACCTGCGTTCATGTCCAGGCTGGCGCGCAGCCCTTCGTCGATCAGGGCGATGGCTTTCGAGACTGCCTCGCCCTTGGCGGGAACGTCGCCCTCCGCCATTCTTGCCCTGGCCATGTTGATGGCAACCAGCGAGCCTTCCATCAGCAGCAGGATCAGACTGTGAGGCGATGCCCCGCTGACCGAAGTCTCGATCTCGACTTGCTGATACTGATTGACACCGCGAACCTGGTTGAACATTGCGATTCCTTGAAGCTGTGCAACAAAAAGTCCTGTTTATACCCCAAAACTCATCTGCTTGGGAGCCGTCCCGGATCAGCCCGAATTATTCGCCAGTGCGGCAAGCTGCTGGGTGAGGTAGGAACTGGTACTGGACATCTTTCCGATCAGGACGTCGAGCGAGGTGTATTGCGCACGCAAACGGGTCTCGGTGTCGGCAAAGCGGCGATTGAGAACCTCACGGCGGCTGGCGATATCCTTCAGCTCGCTTTCGATACCGCCGGTGGCACCGGCCAGTCCGCCGGTCTTGGTATCGGTGAGAGCCTTGGCCACACTTTCCATGACCGAAGCAAAGCCCTTGGTGTAATAGACGTTACCCCGGTCGCCGGTCGCACCGGCGAAGATCGATAGCTTGAGGCCGTTATCTCCGGTCAGGGTCTGTCCCGAACCGGTGGCGCTGTTTCCGTTGATCGTTCCGGCTACATCCACGCCGGTCGTTTCCGTGCCGGTCCCGCCCAGGAGGTCCGAGGCGCCGGCACCGCTGATCGAAACGCGGGAGCTGCCGCCGAAACTTGCTGAATTGAAACTGAGAACCCCGCCCGACTCGCTGACGCTGACCGCCAGGCCGGATTGCTTGAAAGCGCTGGTCCCGTTGACCCGCGACTGCACTTCCGCCGCCAGCGAGGCAGCGGTATAGGTGCCGGTCCCCAGTGTTACCGTGGCCGAAGCGCCGTCGATGCTCACGGTCAGGGTCTTGTTGCTGTCGGTGATGGTCAGCGCGGCGGCGGCACTTCCCTGCAGGCTCCCCTGCGTTGCCATTTGGCTGACCGAAAGGCCGTAGCTGCCGACCGAGGTATTGTTGCCGGCGCTGATGAACTTGACGCCGCTGTCGGAAGCACGTCCGGTACTGGCAAAGAAGCCGGCGACCAGCTCGGGGCTGGCCTCGGCTATTTTGTTCAGTTTTGCCGTGTCGACCGCAAGTGTCCCGTCTTTCTGGAAAGCAATGCCGAGGTCGGACAGGCTCACCTTTTTTCCGTCGAGCGTTGCGACCGACTGGGTCAGGCTATTGCGCAACTGCGAAAGAACGCTGCGCGGCGCGGCCTCGCCCAGCAGCACGCCCGCCTGGGCGGCACTGCCTTCGGTCTTTGGCGTGTACTTGGTCAACTCGGCAATGGTGCCGGCCACTTCGTTGTAAGCCTTGACGAAATCCTGCGCCGCGCTGGTCAGCGCGGTATTCGAGCGGCTGACCGAAACCTTGATCGGAGAGCCGACGGTCGACTCCTTGAGCAGGTTGAGGGTGACCCCCTGAATCACATCGGTGAGGGTATTGCTCGGCTTGGTAACGGCAATGCCGTCCACGGTCAACTGCGCGTCCTGCGCGGCCTGGCTTTCGGTCAGATTCTTGCCGCTGCCGGCAGCGGCTGCCGGGTCATAGGCAATTTTTGACAGGCCGGTGGTATCCGTGTCGGTGCCGCCGCTGTCGCCGCTGACCGAAATCTTGAGACTGTTGGCGCTGCCGGTACTGTTCGAGGTCAGCGACAGGCGGAAACCGGTGCCATCGTTGATGATCGTCGCGGTAACGCCAGCACTGGCGGCATTGATTGCATCGCGAATTCCGCCCAGCGTCTGCTTGGAGCTGTCGATGGTGATCGAGGTGGCGGCCTTGTCGCTATTGGCGGTAAATACGCCGCCGCTATAGGTGCCCAGCTGTATGGTCAGGGTGCCCGTGCCAATGGCATCGTTGATCGAAGTGGTCGATAGCACATCGGAACGCAGCTTCTGTTCCTTCGCGATCTTGGTTACTTCCATGGAATAAGTGCCCGGCGTGGCGATGGACGAAGCACTGGCGGTGGCCACGGCGCTGTCGGACGAGGAAGCATTCAGCGAGGTGTACTTGGAGGCGCTTGCCAGGCTGGCCATTGTTCCCTGGAAGGAAGAGAGGGTTCCCTTGATCATGCCGTAAGCCGAAAGGCGTGCCTGCGCACTGGCTTCCAGCTTGGTCAGCCGCGTCAGCGGCTGCCGCTCGATCGTCATCAACTGGCTGACGATGCCATTGACGTCCAGGTTGGAGCCGACTCCGGGAGAAGAAATGCCAGCCATGATGAATACTCCTGCCTACAGTGGAACGGGTTAAGCGTTCCTTAGCAAGGATCGGGCCTGCTTCAGGCCTGACCTCTGAACAATACGCCGCTGCTCAAGTCGCCCGCGAGCTTGCCGCTGCTCTGCATGCGTTCGGGAGTCATCAACTCATTGACCCGCTTGAGTGCCTTGTAAACTTCGACCATTTCTTCTGCCGGAAACTGGCGCAGGGTTTCCTGCGAATTGGTGTCGACCAGTTTGACGACGAAGCGATTGATGTCCTTGTCGATACTGAAGGCCAGGGCAGTGGTCAGGCTGGCGAGCTCGCCGTTGGCTGCCTCGGTCAGCGACCTGGCTTCCTGTTCGTCCAGGTTTTTCTGCTCTTCTTGCTGGGCGCGCAGCCCCTGGGCGGAAAGTGCCGACGTCTTCTCCAGCGTCTGCAGCGTGGACTGCAGTTCCTTCGGTGTCGGGGGGGAGGCGTTGCGTGGAACCGTTGCCGTGGCTTGGGTCGCTGCAGTCACGGAACCGGCTTGGAGACTGTTCATGATCGTTCCTTTCCGGGTTTTGATGCGCGGAGGCGGAAGGGCATGCCCTTCCGCCTGAACCATCCGGATTCAATCCGGAAAACCCCGGGTCGATTAGCGGAGCAGCGAGAGCACGCCCTGCGGCAACTGGTTGGCCTGTGCCAGCATCGCGGTACCTGCCTGTTGCAGAATTTGCGAGCGGGTCAGCGAAGCGGTTTCGGAAGCGAAGTCGGCATCGCGGATACGGCTGCGGGCAGCGGAGAGATTCTCCGAAGCGGTCTGCAGGTTGGCAACGGTATTCTCGAAGCGGCTCTGCAGGGCGCCGTAGACCGCGCGCTGGCTGTTGATCGATTGGATCGCGGAGTCGGCGATCCGGATTGCGCGAGTCGCACCGTCGACCGTAGAGATATCGAGGGTGGCCACCGATTGCAGGGAACCGATCAGGGCGCTACCGGAGGTCACTTGCGAGCCAACTGCGCCGGAGGACAGGGTGGCGCCGGAGGTAGCGACGTTATAGGACTTGTCCGAGTCGAAGGTAAGCTGCCCGCCAATGGCAACAGCAAGGCCGCCTGAGATAGCTGCACCAGAATTTTGCGTTCCGGAGACGGTAAAGGAGCCCGAACTGGCGGACGGATTGGAGACGTTGTCCAATACGATGTTGCTGCCATCCGCCGCTGTCAGGTCAATCCCATCTGCAGAAGCATTAAGTTTTGCGGTGATCCCGGTTTTTGATGAGACGTCATTAAAGGCGGTGACTGCGGAAGCTAGTCCGGCGGCAGTATTTGTGGCGCCGACGGTGAAACTGACCTGAACTTGGGAAGTATTGCTTCCTGTCAGATTGAAAGTGTAATTTGTGCTTGTTGCTTGGCCGGAAAATTGGATGGTTGCATTCGTGGTTGCGGTGGCTTTGACACCGGTATAGCCTGCGGCATTGACTGCTGCAGCAACATCCTTTGCCGATGAGCCGCTGGTGACGCCAATAGTTGCCGAGCCGCCAGCACCATTTACCACTAGTTTTGAGTTGGCTGCACTGCTGCCAGAGACTACCGTACCCGAAATTCCTCCTACGCCGGCACTGAGCCCTGTCGCTGACTGGCCTGATGTAGCGTAAGTGGCACCCTGAGAATTGGCATTGTTAACCTGGAAAGTGCCGTACTGGGTTGTGCGGTAGTTGTTGTTGCTGGTTGTGATGGTCTGGTTGGCATTGGCGCCAACCTGAAAAGTTGCGGTTCCAAGCGTGCCATTGAACAGGGCCTGGCCGTTGAATTCAGTTGTCTGAGCAAAGCGATCAAGTTCGGAAACCAATTGGGTTACTTCCGAATTCAATGCTTGACGGTCTGACGAGCTGTTGGTGGCGTTGGCAGACTGAACCGAAAGTTCACGAATGCGCTGGACAATGCTGCCCATCTGGTTCAGAGCACCTTCAGCAGTTTGTGCCATGGAAATGCCGTCGTTTGAGTTACGGCGCGCCTGATCCAAGCCGCGAATCTGGCCGGTCATTCGCTCGGAAATGGCCAAGCCGGCAGCATCGTCCTTGGCGGAGTTGATACGCATGCCGGAGGAGAGGCGTTGCAACGCAACCTGCAAGCCGCTATTGCTTTGTGACAGGTTGCGTTGTGAATTCAGTGATGCGACGTTGGTGTTGATGACTTGCATGATGCACTCCTTGATATTCGTTAACCAGCATCCAAGGCGGGAAAACCTCGTGCTCAGGGAGTATTACGGCGAGTGGCCAGCGAACTTTAGGAGTTGCCGATGTGTTTTTCTGCTCGACTTTGGCTTCGTAAAAAAACCCGGCGCAGTGGCCGGGCTCAAGGATTTTGGAGTTTTGCCGGGTTATTTCAGTAAGCTGAGGACTCCCTGCGGAATCTGGTTGGCCTGAGCCAGCATGGCTGTACCAGCCTGTTGCAGAATTTGTGCACGTGTCAGTGAGGCTGTTTCAGCAGCAAAATCGGCATCGCGGATACGGCTACGTGCAGCAGATAAGTTCTCGGAAGATGTCTGCAGGTTGGCAATGGTGTTTTCAAAGCGGCTTTGTAGCGCACCAAAAATGGCTCGCTGATTGTTGATTGACTGAATGGCGGAGTCGGTAATGCGGATGGCTGCAGTTGCCCCGTCGGCTGTGGAAATATCGAGATTGGCCACTGCTTGAAGTGATCCAATGATCGCGCCACCTGATGTTACTTGGGCGCCGATCGCGCCGGATACCAGTGTGGCCCCTGATGTTGCAACGTTGTACGATTTGTCTGAGTCGAACGTCAGCTGTCCGCCAATGCTGACGGCCAGTCCTCCAGAAATGGCTGAGCCGGTATTTTGTGTTCCCGAGACCGTGAAGGAGCCAGAGCTGGCTGACGGATTGGCTACGTTGTCCAGAACAATGTTGCTGCCGTCCGAGGCTGTCAGTTCGACTCCGTCGGCGCTTGCATTGAGCTTGGCGGTGATTCCCGTTTTTGATGATACGTCATTAAATGCAGTAATAGCGGCAGATAAGCCGGCTGCGGTATTGGTAGCGCCGACGGTAAAACTGACTTGAACCTGAGAGGTGTTGCTTCCTGTTAGGTTGAATGTGTAGTTGGTGGTTGTCGCTTGTCCGGAAAACTGAATGGTAGCATTCGTGGTAGCTGTTGCCTTGACGCCGGTATATCCTGCCGCGTTCACGGCGGAGGCAATTTCCTTTGCTGATGAACCGCTTGTTACACCAACGGTTGCCGAGCCGCCTGCGCCATTTATAACTAGCTTGGAGTTGGCTGCACTCGAGCCAGAAACGACGGTGCCAGAAATGTTGCCGACGCCAGCGCTGGTGCCGGTTGCGGTTTGGCCTGAGGTGGCATATGTCTTGCCTGTTGAGTTGGCATTATTGACCTGAAATGTTCCGTACTGCGTGGCCCGATAATTCGCAGTGGTCGACGTGATGGTCTGGTTTGCATTCGCCCCGACTTGATAGGTTGCGGTCCCGAACGTGCCATCGAATAATTTCATCCCGTTGAATTCGGCGGTGGTGGCGAAGCGATCAAGCTCTGATACCAGTTGTGAAACTTCGGCATTCAGGGCTTGGCGATCCGACGAAGTGTTCGAGGCATTAACCGACTGAACCGAAAGCTCACGAATCCGCTGCAGAATCGTGCTCATCTGATTCAGCGCCCCTTCTGCCGTCTGTGCCAGCGACACGCCGTCGTTGGCGTTGCGGCGGGCTTGGTCCTGGCCGCGAATTTGTCCGGTCATGCGCTCGGAGATGGCGAGGCCGGCGGCGTCGTCCTTGGCGGAGTTGATGCGCAGGCCGGAGCTCAGGCGTTGCAGCGCGGTGCTCAGCGAAGCGCTGGTCTGGCTGAGGTGTCGTTGAGAGTTCAACGACGGAATGTTGGTGTTGATGACTTGCATGGCTAAACTCCTCAATCCTGTTTTCCGGCCGCTTGCCGGGTCTGACTTTTTGGTTGGCTTCGCAGTGCAGGCGTTGCTGCCGCTTTTTAAGCAATAAAGGTGCCAGATTGATGGATGTTGCCGATGTAAATGTGCGAATTGCGGGGCTGGTGCGGGCTGGGGCTTTGGACGAGGCCGAGGCGCAGGCACTCGATGCCTGCCGGCGCTGGCCCGGCGATGCCGAGTCGCGGCAGTGGCTGGGCTGCGTGCTTTTGCTGCGTGGGCGGGGGGAGGAGGCCTGCGAGCATCTGGCGCTGGCTTTCCGCCTGGGGCCGGAAAAGCTGCATATTCGGGCAAATTACCTGGAGAGTTTGTTGCAGTGCGGACGGCTGGCCCAGGTTTCGCGGGTCCTCGATGAGTTGAGTGCCGGCGATCCTGCTTGGGGAAAGTTGGCGTTTTTCCGCACCCGCCTGGCAATGGCCGAGGGAAATTGGGCGGATGCCGCTGCTATCTGGCAGGCTTTGGCCTTGACGGATGCCGGCGACCCGGTGCTGCGGCAGCGCTGGGTCGAGTGTTGTGAGGGCATGGGTGATTGGCCGGCAGCGGTCGAAGTCTGGCGGCAATTATTGCCGTTGCTGCCGGAGAGTCGGGGCGAAGTGCTGTGCAACCTCGGCAATGCCTTGTTGAATGCCGGCGAGGTCGATGAGGCGCAGCGGCATTTGCAGGCGGCGATTGAATACGCGCCCCGGCTTGCGCCTGCCTGGTTGAACTGGGGGCGGCTGTTGTCGCGGGTGGGGCGTCGGGATGAAGCTCGGGAGGCCTACCGGCGGGCTTGTGAACTGGCGCCGGAGGAGGCCGGAATGGCACTGGCCTGGGGGCAGGCCCTGCTGGCGGACGGTATGCTGGATTTTCCCGATTTTTTGCGGTCGACCGTGAAAGCGCTCTCGGCACGGGTGGCGGGGGCTGCTTTATTGCTTGCCCGGCGCGATAGCCTGGCCGGCGACGATGCCGCAGCGCGGCGTGGGTGGCGGAACGCGCTTTCCCTGCCTGACTGCCGCCCGGCGCAGGCGGCCGAAGCCTGGATCAACCTTGGACAGCAGGCGCTGAACGAGAAAGACCTGCCGGAGGCGCGGCGTTGTCTGGAGGCTGCCCTGCGGTGCCAGCCGGGTAATCCTCTTGCTTGTTACAACCTCGGCCTCTGCCGCCATCTGGCCGACGATTATGCCGGTGCAGTCGAGGCTTATTCCTTGGCGCTGGCGGCGGACGCGGAGGGGGAAGGGGCGGTGGGCGAAATGGCGGCGTGGCGCCCGGCCCTGCTCGGCAATCTCGGGCGTGCCTATTTCGATCTTCGCGATCTGAGGGCGGCGCGAGCTTGTCTGGAGCGGGCGGGGGCGGCGACGGCCATGGGCTATCGCCTGTTCGGCAATTATGTGGATACGCTGACCCGGCTGGCGGACTGGACGAGTTGCGAGAAGCTGTTGCAGGCGAGAAGCCTGCCGGACGGCCAAGCGAGCTGGCCGGAATCCGTTAATCCTTTCAGTGCGCTGGCCCTGAGCGACGACCCCGAACTGCATTGGCGTTCGGCGCGAGCCTATGCCCTGGAGGCGGTGCCGCAGGCGCAGCCCTGGCGTGCGGGAAGGGCGATCCCGACCACGCGCCGACTGCGTATCGGCTACCTTTCTTCCGACCTGCACGCCCATGCCACGGCGTATTTGCTGGTCGATGTGCTGGCCAGCCATCAGCGCCAGCAGGTCGAGGTCTTTGCTTATTCCTACGGGCCGGACGATGGCAGCCCCATGCGGCGGCGGGTGCAGGCGGCAGTCGAGCATTTCCGCGATCTGGCCGGGGTCAAACCCCGGGATATGGCGGCCGCGATCCGGCGCGATGGCATCGACATTCTCGTCGATCTCAAGGCGTATACCCATCGCGCCCTGCCGGAGGTGCTGGCTTCGCGGCCGGCGCCGATTCAGGTCAATTGGCTGGGTTTTCCCGGGTTGATGGCGACGCCGGCGGTCGATTACATCCTCGTCGATCATTTCATCCATCCTGGGGAAAAAATGTCTTTTTCCACGGTCGACCGTGAATATGGCGAATTTCCCCTGCGTTTGTCGCGGTGCTACCAGCCGGCGGACCGCGAGCAGACGGTGGGCGAGCCGCTGCAGCGTAGCGATTGGGGTTTGCCAGCCACTGGCTTTGTCTTTGCCTCCTTCAACCAGGTCTACAAGCTGACGCGGGAGGTGTTTACCCTCTGGTGCCGCATTGTTGCCGCCTGTCCGCGGAGTGTGCTCTGGCTGTTCGAGCCGGCGGCGGAGGCGAAGCAGGCCTTGCTCGATTGCTGGACTGCGCACGGCCTGGCGCCGGAGCGTCTGATCTGGGCGCCGGTGGTGCCACATGCCGGGCATCTGGCCCGCCTGCAGCATGCCGACCTGTTGCTCGATACCTTTCCTTACGGTGCTCATACCACCGCCAGCGACGCGCTGCGGCAGGGGGTGCCGGTGTTGACGCGGGCGGGGCGGAGTTTTCCCAGCCGCGTGGCCGGCAGCCTGCTTTGGCACCTGGGGCTCGATGAACTGATTTGTGCCGATTGGGAGGCGTATTCCTCGCTGGCGGTACGCTTGTATGCCGAGCCCGATCTCTTGATCTCGATTCAGGCTCGTTTACGGCAAGCCATGCCGCGCCTGCTGGATGCCCCCGGATTTGCCGCCGAACTGGAATCCGTTTATGCCGCCATGGCCGAGCGGCATCGGCGGGGTTTGCCGCCGGGCGAATGCTGCGTTCGGTAGCGGCGCTGCCGGACCTGCCCCGATCCGGCGGCTTGGGGTTCAGCAGTCGATCTGCTCGGCGTCCAGGTAGTGTCGGGCGTAGTCGCGGTAGACCTTGCTGTTGACGAAAACGGCGAAGAGGTCGGGGTCGATGTGGCCGTTGTCGCGGAATTTCTCCATGATCTTCAGGGCCTGCGATAGCGGCATGGGCGGTTTGTACGGTCGATCCTTGGCCGTCAGGGCCTCGAAGATGTCGGCGATGCCCATCATCCGTGCCTGCCAGCTCATCTGTTCGCGCTTCAATCCTTTCGGGTAGCCTTTGCCGTCCATGCGTTCGTGGTGGCCGCCGGCGTATTCCGGCACTCGGCGCAGATGCCGGGGCCAGGGGAGTTGTTCGAGCATGCGGATGGTGGCGACGATGTGGTTGTTGATGATCTCGCGCTCGGCGCTACTCAGGGTGCCGGCGCGGATGCAGAGGTTCTCGCATTCGTCCGCGCTCAGAAAATCGGTGGCCTGCCCCTGTTCGTCGTGCCAGGGGTAGGCGGTGGCGATGCTGCGGATGCGGGCGATGTCCTCGTCGCTCATTTTTTCGCTGCCGATATTGGAGCGGCGCAGAAAATCACGGTCCACATCGCAACGACGGCAAAATGCGGCGCATTCTTCGCTTGCCGCCGCCCTGTCCGCACCAGCGGCGATCTCTTGCCACTTGCGTGCCTCGGCCGCTTGCTTGAGTACTTCAAAACGCAGGTCCAGCAGGTGGATGCGGTCGTTGATCGATTCCAGCTTGGTCGATTTGTCGACCACGTGCACCGGTGTCGTGATCTTGCCGCAGTCGTGCATCAGGGCGGCAATGCGCAGTTCGTAGCGGTCGGCGTCGGTCAGCCTGAAATCGGCGAGCGGGCCTTCGCGCGTGGCATCGACGGCATCGGCAAGCAGCATGGTCAGTTCCGGCACCCGCTGGCAGTGGCCGGCGGTGTAGGGTGATTTTTCGTCGATGGCGATGTTGATCAGCCGGATCAGGGACTCGAACAGTTCTTCGAGCTGCAGCATCAGCTGGCGGTTGCTCAGGGCTACCGCCGCCTGCGAGGCCAGCGACTCGGCCAGGTGTTGGTCGGCGAGCGAGAATTCACGCACTGCGCCGCTTTCCCGGTCGATGGCATTGATCAGCTGCAGAACGCCGATGACCTCTTTTTCGTGTGTGCTGCGCATCGGCACGGTGAGAAAGGAGCGCGAGCGGTAGCCCGTGCCGGCATCGAATTGGCGGGTGCCGGAAAAATCGAAGCCCTGCGCCGCGTAGGCGTCGGCAATATTGACCGTGACGCCGGTCAGCGTTGCGTAGGCGGCCACCATGCCGGTATTCGGCGTTCCGTCCTCGTGGTACAGCGGCAGGTCGGGAAAGAGGCCCGAGGTGGGCTGGCCGGAGGTGCCGCCGAATGCGATGCCCAGCGAATCGGTGCGGACGATCTCGAAGTGCAGGTGGCGCTTGTCTTCCGCCAGGCGATAGAGCGTTCCCCCGTCGGCGCGGGTGATCTGCTTGGCCGCGAGCAGGATTTTTTCCAGCAGGCGGTTCATGTCGCGCTCGCTCGATAGCGCGGTGCCGATCTCGTTCAACTGCTCGAAGCGCTGCAACAACTGGGCCTGCGTATCCATGTTTGCTCCCTATTTGATACAGACGGCGCGTACCTGCTTGATATCGGTGATGCCCTGAAGGATTTTCTCGATGCCATCCATTTTGAGGGTGCGCATCCCTTCTTCCAGCGCAAGGGCCAGGACTTCGGCCACGCGGGCCTTTTCCTGGATCAATTTCTTGACCCGGTCGCTACCGACCAGGAGTTCATGCAGGCCGACTCGCCCGCGATAGCCGGTGTCGTTGCAGGTGGCGCAGCCGCGAGGACGGTAGAGGGTGAAGCGTCCATCCACCGCGAAAGCCGTTTCCCATTCGCGACGGATCGCCGCCAGCGCCGCCGCCGGGTCGCGGCGCCAGACGGTGGTATGTTCCAGCTCGCTGCTGTATTCGCGCAGCAATTGCCCGATTTCTTCCTCGTCGGGGTGGTAGGCCTCGCGACAATCCTTGCACAGGCGCTTTCCCAGCCGCTGGGCGAGAATGCCGAGCAAGGCGTCGGCAAAATTGAACGGGTCCATGCCCATGTCGAGCAGGCGGATGATCGACTCGGGGGCCGAATTGGTGTGCAGGGTGGCAAAAACCAGGTGCCCGGTCAGCGACGCCTCGATCCCGATGCCCGTCGTTTCCGGATCGCGCATTTCCCCAACCATGATGATGTCGGGGTCGGCCCGCAGGAAGGCCTTCATCACCGTGGGGAAGTCGAGACCGGCCTTCTTGTTGACCTGCACCTGGCGCAAGCCCTTCTGCGTGATCTCGACCGGGTCTTCGGCGGTCCAGATCTTGGTCTCCGGGCGGTTGAGATAACCGAGCACCGAATGCAGGGTGGTAGTCTTGCCCGAGCCGGTCGGGCCGCAGACGAAAAACAGGCCGTAGGGCTTTTCGATACAGGAAAGAAGCTCCTTGCGGTTCCAGCCGGAAAGGCCGAGCTGGTCGAGCTTGATCGGCTCGCCGGCGGCCAGGATGCGCATCACCACGTCTTCCATGCCCCCGGCGGTAGGTATGGTCGCCACGCGCAATTCGATGTCCAGCGGGCCAAAGCGCTTGAACTTGATCTTGCCATCCTGCGGCTTGCGCTTTTCGGCGATGTCGAGGTCGCACATGATCTTGAGGCGGGTGACCAGGGGCGAACGGTAGGCGGCGGGGATTTCGATGTAATTGACCAGCGAACCGTCCTTGCGGAAGCGGACGACGGTTTTCTCCTTGCCGGGACGCGGTTCGATATGGATATCCGAAGCCCCTTGCTGGCAGGCGTCGACAATGATCTTGTTGACCAGGCGCACCAGCTCGTTGTCGGCTGCGGCCGAGGCATCGTCGCTGGCCTCGCCGCCGGCTTCTTCGCCCTCGTTCATGCCGGAAAGCAATTCGTTGACCGACCCCATGCCGCCCAGGGCGCCGAAGAAACGATCCACGGTCTCCTGGAATTCCTGCTCCGTCGTGACACGGTAAACCGGCCTGGCCTTGGGAAAAATGCTGCCAACTACCCGCGATTGACGCGTCCGTTCCGGGTCGAGCGCCAGGATCACCAAGCCGTCGGGGCCTTCCTCTAGCGGCAGCCAGCGGCTTTCATCGACATATTCGCGCTTGATGTTGCGCAGGAGTTCGAGCGGCTTGGCGCGCTCCGGATTGGCCGGTTCGTAATCGACAGCGAAAAACCTGGCCAAGGCATTGCCGATCCTTGCCTTTTCGACCCGCATTTCTTCCCGCAGCACCTCTTCCAGCGAGACACCCCGGTCGCGGGCGCCTTGCTGTGCCGTTTCCATCTGCGCCGGGCTGAGAATGCCGTCGGCGACCAGGTAGTCGTAGGGGCTGCGGATGACCTGTGCCGGCTTGCGCCGCTGCGCGAAGGCAACGGCCAGCGTCTGAGCCAGCTCGCCGGCGCCTTCTTCCGCCAGCGGCGAAAAACGCTCGCCCTGGCGGTTGTTGATCAGTTGCAAGACGCCGAGCAGCTTGTTGCGGGTGTCGACGATGGGAACGACAAGCATCTGCCGCGAACGGTAGCCGGTGCGTTTATCGACCTCGCGCAGGAAGTGCATGCGCGGGCTGTAGGCTTGCATCTGCTGCTCGTCGTATACATCCGCGATATTGACCACCTGGCCGCTTGCCGCGACAAAACCGGCAATGCTCTGATCGTTGATCGGCAGGCGGATGTCCTTGAAGGAATGCAGCCCGGTCTTGAGCTTGGAAACGATGCTCTGGCCATCTTCGGCGACGGCATAGATGGTCAGGCGGTCGGCATCGAAGAGGTTGCAGATGTCCTGCGACAGCTCGAGCATGATTTCGTCGATATTGCTGGTCGCGTGAATCTTGTTGGTGACCTTCTGCAGGTCTTTCAGGAACAGCAGGCGTCCGGCGACGTCGCTCATTGCGGGTTCTCCTTGCAGCGCATTCCGCCCGGGCGCTCGTCACGCAGCCAGCTGGCCCGGAAACCGTGGCGGGCGAGAAGGAAGGCCGCCGCCGCGCTGCGCCGGCCGCTGTGACAGTAGGCGATGTACTCGATGTCGCGATCGAGTAGCGAAAATGCAGTACGAATTTCGTTGAGGGGGATGTTGATTGCGCCGGGCAGGCCGTCCTGGGCGAATTCGGCGGCATAGCGAACGTCCAGCCAGCGTGCCTGTCCGCTCGCAATCCGCCGCCCGGCTTCCTCGCGCGAGACTTCGTGCAGCAGCGGTGCCTTGAGCAGGCGGTCGAAGTCGGGCTTCGCCAGGCGCAGGAGGACGCCGTCGGTGCGCATTCTGACCGAGGCATTGCGCGCCGCGTCGGATACCAGTGCTTCCTCGCCGAAGGCGTCGCCGGCCCGCAGCTCGGCAATGCCGACCTCGCTGCCGCCCAGCTGACGAAGAACGCTGCAGCGCCCGCTTTCGACCAGGTAGTAATAGTCGCCCGGCTCGCCTTCGCGAATTACATATTCGCCGGCGTGGACCGTGAGACGCTCGAAGGCTTCGAGCAATTCATGGATATGGGCCGGCGGCAGCCGTGCCAAGGCACCGGAAACCAGGCTGCGGACGCTGAAGGCGGCGGTCATCGTGCTCCAGGGCGGCGGTTCGTCGCGGTCACCGGCCTTGCGCTCGGCCACGGTTGCCAGCTCGTCCCAAGTGATCATGATGTCGAGCAGATCGAAATCGAGGCGCAACATCTCGACATCGGTAATCGCCTTGCTCGCCAGCGGTGGCGGGGTTTTGTAGCCCAGCGGCCAGCAAGCCTGCTCGCAACTGCCGACAATCACCTTGATCGTGCCGTCGGGGAGGACGATCTTGAGTTCTCCGGCGAGCAGATAGACGAAGCGCAGAGCGTCGCCCTCGCGGCGCAAGGGGTCGCCCCCCGCCGGGACGCACTCCAGGTGGCAGCATTGCACTAGTTCCGCCAGACGCGCAGTCGACAGGCCGCGTATGGGCTCCAGCCGCTGCAGACATTCGATGCTCAGTTTTTTCAAGGGCCTGCCCCACTGGGTAAATTCAGAATTCGATGACCTGGTTGTTCTGTAACATGCGCGGCTTGAAATCGCCCAGGCAGGTTTCGATTTCTTCCATCGTCAGTTCGATCTGGCCTGGCTTCAGGTGCGTGATGTGAATTTCGCAGTCGCGCTCGAGTTTCTGCAGTTCCGCTGCCAGCAAATCCGGGCATAGGTGGCGGGAGAGCAGGGCCAGCTTGCGCTCGCGGTTGGAAAAGGCGCATTCGACGATCAGGTGGCGCAGATTGTCGATGCGGTTGACCGCGCGCCAGAAGGCATCGCAGGGGCCGGTGTCGCCGGAAAAAACGAGGCTACCGTGGCCGGAGTCGATGCGATAGGCGACGGCCGGAACCGTGTGGTCGACCGGCAGGGCGACGATGCGTCGGCCGGCGATCTCGGTTTCCTCGCCCAGGGCGATGGGACGGTAGCGCAGGAAAGGCTTTTCCGGGCTTGGCAGCTCGGAAAAATCCGGCCAGATGGCCCAGTTGAAGATGTGGTTGCGCAGGAGGGTGAGCACGGCTTCGCTGGCGTATACCGTCAGCGGCTGGCTGCGCCGGTCGGCGACGGTGTCGAGCATCAGGGGCAGCGCCAGGATGTGGTCGAGATGGGCATGCGTGATGAAAACGTGATCAATGGCGGCCAGCTCGGTAATCGCCAGATCGCCCACACCGCTACCGGCATCGATCAGGATGTCGTGGTCGAGGAGGAGGGCGGTAGTGCGCTGGGTGCGCCCGCCAATACCGCCGCTGCATCCAAGTACCCGCAGTTTCATTGCTATTTGCTCCTGAATACGGTGACGCCATCCCAGGGAAGCGTGGGCGGCGCCTGGCGCAAGGCGGCGATGCGCTCGCGGTACAGGCTGTAGAGCCGGCTTTCCGGTGCTTGCTGCTGCAATTCCAGGAGCAGGGCCTCGGCTTCGTCCCAACGAGTCTGGCGATAGGCTTCCAGCATCGCATTCCACGTTTCCAGTTGGGCCAGCCGCTCGGCGGAAAGTTCGCTTCGCGGTCCCCAGGGTTCGTGGATCGAGACCGGTTCGTCCTTGCCCTTGACCTTGACCCGGTCGAGCTCACGGCAGGCGAATTCGGGCAGTAGCGCACGGGTGCGTTCGCCGATGACGATACCGACGCCGTATTCCTTGGTAATGCCCTCGAGGCGCGAGGCCAGATTCACGGCATCGCCCATCACCGTGTAGGCCTTGCGTACCGGCGAACCCATGTCGCCGACCGTCATCAGGCCGGTGTTGATCCCGATCCCGATCTGCAGCTCCGGCCAGCCACGGGCGCGGAAGGGAACGGCCAGCGCGGCGACCGCCTGCTGCATTTCGAGCGCCGCGAGCACGGCATGACGCGTGTGCGCCGGGTCGCTCACCGGCGCACCCCAGAAAGCCATGATCGCATCGCCGATGTATTTGTCCAGGGTTCCCCTCCGGTGGCGGATCACTTCGGTCATGGCCCCGAGGTATTCGTTCATCAGGCGGGTCAGCTCCTTGGGATTCATCCCCTCGGAGATCGAGGTGAAATTTCGGATGTCGGAAAAGAGGACCGACAATTCCTCGTTGCGGCCTTCCATGGTGTAGCTCTCGGGGTTTTTCGCCATTTCGTCGACCAGTTCCGGCGGTACGTACTGCCCGAACAACTCGGTGAATCGGCGCTTGCTGCGCGACTCGACGAAAAATCCCCAGGACATGTTGAAGGCGAAGAGAACGAGTATCGCCATGACCGTTGCCGCCAACGGCAGGACCAGCCCGGCGCCTTGCCAAAGCCCGGCATTGATGCCCAGCAGCACCGCCAGGCTGGCCAGCGCCAGCAAGCTGGCCTTGAGCGGGGAGAGCAGCGGCAACAGCGCGGCAAGCAGGCTGGCAAAGAAGAGGAGCTGGATGAAATCGATGGCGAGAACGAAGCCCGGCTTTTCCCGGATCGTGCCGTCGAGCATGCCGGCGAGCAGGTTGGCATGCACTTCCACGCCAGGATAGGCGCCGCCGACGGGGGTTGCCCGCAAATCCATCAGCCCCGGTGCCGTGGTGCCGACCAGAACGATGCGCTGTCGCAGCGTCTCCGGGGAAATTCGCCCTTTGAGCACGTCGACCGCGGAAATGTAGGAAAAACTGCGCTCGGGGCCACGATAAGGCACCAGGGCCGCCAGTTCCTCGTCGACCGGTATGCGCGCCGCGCCGCGTTTGCCGACGACATCCAGCCATTCGACCGTGCGGGCATCCGGGGGAATTCCGGGGCGTAGTTCGGCCTGGCCCAGGAGCTGGCGCAGCATTGCCAGGGAGAGGGATTCGTAATAATTGCCCTGGAATTCGACGACCAGCGGCACGCGTCGTGTATTGCCGTCGCCGTCGAGCAGTGGATTGAAGTGTCCGCTGCCGGCTGCCGCCGCTTGCAGGGCGGCGAGATTGGCCCCGAAGCCCTCCCAGGCGAGAGGCCGCGCGTCGAGTCCGTCGAGGCTTCCGTTCGGCAGTACCGGGGGCGGTAGATTGCCGCTGCGCTGCGCGCCTTCCTTGTTCGAGAAGTAATAACCCAGCACCACCGGGCGGCCGCGCAGAGTGTCGGCGAACAGGGCGTCGTAATCGAGGCGCCGGCGCAGGTCGACCAAGGTTCGCTGGTAGGCGCCTTCGTTGCGCAGGCTTCCTTGGCCCAGGCTTTCGAGTACGCGCAGACCGGAGCTGTCGTCCGGTTCGGCAAAGACGACGTCGAAGCCGACGATGGCGACCTGGTAATCGTCGCTCAGGCGGCGCACCAGGTCGGCGACGGTATTGCGCCCCCAGGGCCAGCGCCCGACTTCGGCCAGGCTCTTTTCATCGATGTCGACGACGACGATACGCGGGTCCGGGGTTCCCGGCATGAAGGTGCGGAGGCGCACGTCGTAGAGATAGGCATCCAGCGCCGTGACAAAAGGGATTTGCCAGAGCTTTGCCGCGTGGCCGAGAAAGAGCAGCACGCAGAGCGTGCCGAACAGGAAGCGGACCCGATGCTGTTTCATGAGCAAACCTTCCTCGCCCGATCAGGGCTTGAAGAAGAATTCCATCTTGATGCCGGCGATTTCGATCACATCGTGATCGGCCAGCGGATGGGCCTGGGTGTCGAGCGTGCGGCCGTTGAGCACCGGGAAGCGGCTACCTTCGACATGAGTGATGAAATATCCTTGCGGTCGCCGCGTGATGACCGCGACCTGGACACCGGGCTTGCCCAGGGTGGTCAGGGACTTGGTCAGTTCCAGCTCGCGTCCGGCATGGGCGCCGCTGAGCAGTTGAATGGCCGCAGCTGGTGCTTGTGCCGGTGCTTGTGCCGGTGCCACCGGTTGCGCTCGTGGCGTACCGGCGGGGGGTGCGCTCGGCGCGGTCGGTGGCAGGGCTCCGGGGCGCAAGATCATCGTTTTCTCGAAATCCGCTGGCGCTGGTGCCTGGTTTTCGGCGATGTATTTCAGCCGGTATTTCCCAAGTTCGATCAGGTCGCCGTCGCGTAGTGCGTGGCGTTTGATCGGCTGACCATTGACCAGGGTGCCGTTGGTGCTGTTCAGATCCTCGAGGAAGGAGTCGTTGAGCAGGGTGACGATAGCCGCGTGTTCGCCGGAAATCGCCAGGTTGTCGATCTGGATGTCGTTGTGTGGTTTGCGTCCGACGGTCAGGCGCTCCTTGCTCAGCGGAATTTCCTTGAGCACCACGCCGTCCATCGACAGGATCAGTTTTGCCATCTTTGCTGCCCTTCAATTCTCATGCTCGACTGCCGCAATGCTGCGGTCAGGCGAAAAAAGCCTTCAATTTTTGCCACCAGGAGCGGTCGACCGTGAAATTGCCGCCTACCCCGACCAGGATCAGCGAGACATTGTCCCGCCCACCGTTGTCGTTGGCCATTTGTATCAGCTGATCGGCGGCCAGCGGCAGATTCCTGCCCAGCGCCTGCAGGGTGAGCGCGATCTCGGCGTCGTCGATCATGTCGTTGAGGCCGTCGGAACAGAGGAGCAGGATATCCCCGGTACAAACCTCGAATTCACCGATATCGACCTCGACGCCTGCTTCCACGCCCAGTGCCCGCGTTACCAGGTTGCGGTTTTGCGAGTGCCGGGCTTCTTCGGCACTGATCAGGCCGCTGTCGATCTGCTCCTGCAGGAAGGAATGGTCGCGGGTCAGCTGCTGCAGTTGCCCGTCGCGCCAGCGATAGAGCCGGGAGTCGCCGACATGCGCGACATGCAGGCGGTTGTCGTGCAGCCAGGCGAGCACCAGGGTTGTCCCCATGCCCGCGTATTGCGGCTGACTTTGGGCCGCGTGGTAAATGGCGCGATTGGCGTCTTCCACCTCGGCCCGCAGATAGGCACTGGCAAAACCGGGGTCGGCAAAGCCGGGAGCGCCGGGGTGCCAGGTTGGCAGGAAGCGGCCAAAAGCGTTGGCGAGTACGGCAATGGCCATGCCGCTGGCGATTTCGCCGGCGTTGTAGCCGCCCATGCCGTCGGCGAGCACCGCCAGGCCCAGGGCGGCATCGGCAAAGACGGCGTCCTCGTTGTGCGGCCGGAGCAGACCGGGGTCGGAGCGGACGACGATCTCGAGCGCATCGGCTAATTTCATTCATTTCCCTTTCGACAACAAGGCCCGGCAGGCTTTCAGGTCGTTGGCCATCTGTCCTCCGCGCTGGTAGCGCTGCGCGAGATCCTTCTGCAAGGCCCGGTTGATGACCGCGACCACGGCTCCCGGAATGTGCGGGTCGATGCCGCGAATATCCGGGTGATGTTCATTGGCGATGCGATACATCAGCTGAGCCAGGGAATCGCCGCCAAACGGCAGTTGACCGCAACATAGCTGGTAGAGCGTGACGCCGAGTGAGAAGAGGTCGGAGCGGCCGTCGATCTTCTTGCCGGCAATCTGTTCCGGCGACATGTAGGACGGCGTTCCCAAGACCATCCCGGTCCGGGTTCGCGAGGCATCGGTAATCCGGGCAATACCGAAATCGGTGACCTTGACCTGGTCGTTCCCGGCTTCGTACATGATATTCGCCGGCTTGATGTCGCGATGGACGACGCCGTTTCCATGCGCATAGTCGAGGGCTTCGGCCACTCGTTGCACGATGGAGAGCACCTGCGGCAGCGGTAGCAGGCCAGCGGGCTTGGCGTGGGGCACCAGGTCGTGGCCTTTGAGGAATTCCATGGCGATGTAGGCGAGATCGTGTTCCTCGCCGGCGTCGTACATGGTGACGATGTTGGGGTGCGCCAGACGCCCGGCGGTTTCCGCCTCGCGGAAGAAACGCGCCTTGACCTCGGTCAGCTCATCCTCGTCGAACTCCTGTGCCAGGGCCAGGGTCTTGATCGCCACCACCCGGTTGATCTTGGGGTCGCGGCCAAGGTACACCACGCCCATTGCGCCTTTGCCCAGTTCCTTCTCGATCTGGTAGCGCCCGAGCATCGGTTTTTCGACAGCGCCTCCCGCAGCAAGCCGTGGTGCTTGCCCACCGCCCAGCAGCACGGTTTCGGACATTTGCCGGGCGATTTCCAGGCGATGCTGCAGGTCGCGAAAATCGGGCTGGCGCTCGGCGATGTAGCGGAAGACGGCTTCGGCCTTGTTGAACTGGCGCTTGCGTTCGTAATCGAGCGCCAGGTTGTAGAGATTTTCCAGCAGGTTGTCGTCGACCGGACACTGGCGGAATTTGTCGAAGGCCATGTCGAGCTGCCCCTGGCCTTGAAAGGCAAGCCCGAGCATGCGGTTCGATTCGGCTGATTCGAGGTCGGAGCGTTCCTTGCCGCGCTCGACGGCGAAAAAGCGCCGTGTCGTCAGCAGCAGGTGCCCGAGCAGCAGGAGCAGCGTCGCTCCCATCCACTGGACCCAGATGCCGGCGCCGAGCATCAGTCCGAAGTGGGCGGCGATGAGAAACAGGAAGAGTGCCGCGGTGGCGAGCGCGCCCAGCGTTGCCGAGAGGCGCGGCAGGATTGCGGTGAGGTAGGCGCCGATGAGCAGCATCGCGGCCAGGCTGACCCAGCCGCCCCAGGCTGGAACGATGAAAAAATGCTCCTGGAGAATGCTCGAGACGCTGTGCGCCAGCGTCAGAACCGGGGCCATGGCCGGTGCGATCGGGGTGACCTGGGTAGTCCCGACTCCCGCCGCCGTGGCGCCGATGAGAACAATTTTTCCGGCATATTTGCTGGCGGGAATCGTGCCGTTGAGCACATCGAAGAAGGAGTCGACGGCAAAGGGTGCCTGCCCGTCCCGCCCCTTGTAGAAAAAGCTGTACATCCGGCTGGCATCGTCGGTGGGGATGCGCAGTTTGCCGACGCGCACTTCCTGGCCGAGGCGAACGACGATGTCGCCGGCGCCGAGGTTCAGCCCCTGGGTGGCGAGCATCAGTGCCAGCGAAGGAAAGTACTGTTCGTCGTAGCGCACGACCAGGGCTTCGCTTCTTACGCCGCCATCGGCATCCGGCGTTGCGTTCAGGTGCCCCAGTGCCCGTGCCTGGCTACCCAGGGCGTCGAGGGGGCGTTGCAGGGCGCGTGCCGGCAACGCCGCGCCGCCGGCGTGAATGGGCGAGAGGCGATTACGGGTCAGGTAGTCGGGCAGGGGGGCATCGGGGCGGCCATGAGCGTCGCCCAGCTCGAAGAGCATGGGCTGCAGGACGTTGCCGGCGCGTGCATAGCTTTCGGCCAGGCGGCGGTCGGTATTCAGCGATTGCTCGGCTTCGCGCAGCAATTCGCCGATACGTGCCATTTCTCCGCCCGCCAGGCCTTGTGCCGCCGCCTGCTCGACGATTTCGGAGAGTTTCAGGATGTAGGCGTAGCCGGGGTCGCGTTGCGGTTCGGAAAAAAAGACAGTGTGGCCGATCAGCTTGGCGCCGGCACCGGCCAGCAGGTCGACCATGCGTGCGTGTAGTTCGCGCGACCAAGGCCAGCGGCCGAGGTTGGCGATACTCCGGTCATCGATAGCGATGACCGCGATTTTGTCGGACGCTGGGCGCGACGTCGCCTGCACCGCCAGGTCGTAGGCCTTGCGTTCCAGTCCCTGCAGCATGCCGGAGAAGGCCAGCAACAGCATCAGCAAGGTCATGCCGATGCCGATCAATCCATCCGACTTCCATGCGACAGCCCCCGCCTTCGCCGCCATTCCCCCTCCTCGCTTGCTCCCGGTTCCGGCACCTGCCGCACCGGGGAGTCATTTTTACGCCGACATCAAGCCGCGGTCAAACCCGCCTGCGTCAGCGCAGGGGAAGTTCCTGTCCCAGACCGGCCTTTTCCGCGGCGCGTACCACCCGCAGCGCCACGGCGAGATCCTGGATCGCCATCCCCTGCGACTCGAAGAGCGTGATTTGCCCCGCATCGCTGCGCCCGGCATGGCGCCCGCAAATCACTTCGCCCAGCTCGACCAGCTGACGTGCCTGCAATCGCCCTTTTTCGAGCAGCGGCAGCAAATCGCCAGCCTCGGCCAGCGCCGTCGCCACCGAGTCGACGCAAACCAGGCCGCAACGGCGTACTGTGGCCTCCGACAACTCCTGGCGGATCAGGGCATTCGAGCCGGCGGCATTGACATGCGTCCCCTCGGCCAGCCATTCGGCGGCGAACAAGGGCTGCGCCGCGGTGGTCACGGTAGCGACCAGATCACTGTCACGCACCGTCGCTTCCGGATTGGCAGCAGGCACCACGCGGACGCCGGTCGTTTCGCGCATCCGGGCGCAGAAGTCGGCCAGCCGGTCAGCCTGGCGTGCCCACACCTTGACCTCGGCCAGCGGCAAGGCTGCGCAGATCGCCCGCACCTGGCCTTCGGCCTGCCAGCCGCTACCGAAGACGCCAGCCACCCGGCTGTCCGGCCGTGCCAGCCATTTGGCGGCGACCCCGCTGGCGGCACCGGTGCGAAGCATGCCCAGGGTATCGGCCTCGAGCACCGCTTCAAGCTCGCCGCTGGCGGCATCGAACAGATGCACCAGGAAACGGTTGCCGCTGCGGTTGCTGGTGTAGGCCTTGTAGCCGAGAACGCCCTGCGCCGGCAGCGCCCCCTGGAGGATATGCAACACCGTCTGTGGCAAGCGGCTGCGCGCACGCGGCGTATCGAGCGCCTGCCCGAGGGCCAGGTCGCGATGCGCCGATTCGACCGCCTCGATCGCCATATCCACGGTCAACAGCCGGGAAACCTCTTTTTCAGTCAGGAACAAAGCCATCGCCTACTCCATCAAACCAGGGTCACATCTTGACGGGCCAGCATCCGCCGCTCCAGCCAGCGGCCGACCCCGACCACCAGTACGGCGCCGACCACACCCGCAAGTTTGGCGCTCCAAGCCGGCAACGCTGGCAACCAGGCAAGAACGCCGGGATCGCTGAAGATCATCTGTCCGGCCACGTAGCCGAGCAAACCGGCGCCGAAGAGGACGATCGCCGGGAAGCGCTCCATCCAGTGCAGGATCAACTGGCTGGACCAAACGATCAGCGGAATGCTGACCGCCAGGCCGAACAGCAGCAGGGCCATGCTGCCGTGCGCGGCACCGGCGACGGCCACCACGTTGTCGAGACTCATCACGAAATCGGCGACGATGATCGTCTTGACCGCGCCCCAGAGATTGCCGGAGGCCTCGATGTCGTGCCCGTCCTCGTCCTCCGGCAACATCAATTTGACCGCAATCCAGATCAGGAGCAGACCGCCAACCAGCTTCAGCCAGGGCAAGCCCATCACCAATGCGGCAAAGGTCGTCAGCACCACGCGCAGCAGCACAGCACCGGCAACGCCCCAGAAAATGCCCTTCTTACGCTGGTCGACCGTGAGATTGCGGCAGGCCAGCGCAATCACCACGGCGTTATCGCCAGACAAAACGATGTCGATCAGGATGATCTGGCCGACAGCGAGCCAGAATGCAGCAGAAGCAAAGTCGATTTCCATGAATCTTCAGGCAAATAAAAAGGCGGACCGAAGGCCCGCCTTTTTGGGTTGAGCTAGGCTCGGATTTTACAGCATCGCCTTCAGCAGCTTGGCCATTTCGGACGGGTTGCGGGTGACCTTGAAGCCGCACTCTTCCATGATCGCGAGCTTGGCATCGGCGGTGTCGGCACCACCGGAGATCAGGGCGCCAGCATGGCCCATGCGCTTGCCAGCCGGCGCGGTGACACCGGCGATGAAGCCGACGATCGGCTTCTTCATGTTGGCCTTGCACCACTGGGCGGCTTCGGCTTCGTCCGGACCACCGATTTCGCCGATCATGATCACGGCGTCGGTATCCGGATCGTCGTTGAACATCTGCATCACGTCGATATGCTTCAGACCGTTGATCGGGTCACCACCGATACCGACGGCGGAAGACTGGCCGAGGCCGAGTTCGGTCAGCTGACCGACGGCTTCGTAGGTCAGGGTGCCGGAACGGGAAACGACGCCGATGCGACCCTTCTTGTGGATGTGACCTGGCATGATGCCGATCTTCACTTCGTCCGGGGTGATCAGGCCGGGGCAGTTCGGGCCGAGCAGCAGGGTCTTCTTGCCGCCCTTGGCTTCCTTTTCCTTCATCTTGTTGCGCACCATCAGCATGTCGCGGACGGGGATGCCTTCGGTGATGCAGATGGCCAGATCGAGGTCGGCTTCAACGGCTTCCCAGATCGCGGCAGCAGCACCGGCGGGCGGCACGTAGATGACGGAAACGGTGGCGCCGGTTTCAGCGGCGGCTTCCTTGACCGAACCGTAGATGGGGATGTCGAAAATCTTTTCGCCAGCCTTCTTCGGGTTCACGCCAGCAACGAAGCATTCCTTGCCGTTTGCGTATTCCTGGCACTTTTCAGTATGGAACTGACCGGTCTTGCCGGTGATGCCCTGGGTGATGATCTTGGTGTTTTTGTTGATCAGGATAGACATTCGCTAGCTCCTTACTTGACCGCAGCAACGATCTGGGTGGCGGCCTCAGCCATGGAATCGGCGGAGATGATGGGCAGGCCGGAGTCCTTCAGGATCTTCTTGCCCAGATCTTCGTTGGTGCCCTTCATGCGGACGACCAGCGGGACCGACAGATTGACTTCCTTGGCTGCGGCAACAACGCCGGTAGCGATGGTGTCGCACTTCATGATGCCGCCGAAGATGTTGACCAGGATGCCCTTGACCTTGGTGTTCTTGAGCATGATCTTGAAGGCTTCGGTGACCTTCTCGGTCGTGGCGCCGCCACCGACGTCGAGGAAGTTGGCCGGCTCGGCGCCGAACAGCTTGATGGTGTCCATGGTGGCCATGGCCAGACCGGCACCGTTCACCAGACAGCCGATGTTGCCGTCGAGGGAGATGTAGGCCAGATCGAACTTGGAAGCCTCGATTTCGTCGGCATCTTCTTCGTCCAGGTCGCGCATCGCGACAATCTCTTCCTGACGGTAGAGGGCGTTGGAGTCGAAGTTGAACTTGGCGTCAATCGCCTTGACCGTACCGTCGCCTTCGTGGATCAGCGGGTTGATTTCGGCCAGCGAAGCGTCGGTTTCCATGTAGCAGGTGTACAGCTTCTTCAGCGTGTCCACGCACTGCGGAATCGAGGATTCCAGCATGCCCATGCCCTTGGCCAGGGTCAGCGCCTGCTCGTCGGTCAGGCCGACCAGCGGGTTGATGAAGACCTTGACGATCTTTTCCGGGGTCTTGTGGGCAACTTCCTCGATATCCATGCCGCCTTCGTACGAAGCCATCATGGCGACGGACTGGGTGGCGCGGTCGGTCAGCGCAGCAACGTAGTATTCGTGCTGAATGTCGGCGCCTTCTTCGATCAGCAGGTTGCGGACCTTCTGGCCTTCCGGACCGGTCTGGTGCGTGATCAGCTGCATGCCGAGGATCTGGCCGGCGTATTCGCGAACTTTTTCGAGCGAGGTTGCGACCTTGACACCGCCGCCCTTGCCACGGCCACCAGCGTGAATCTGAGCCTTGACCACCCAGACCTTGCCGCCCAGGGTTTCGGCTGCCTTGACTGCGTCTTCGACGGTCGTGCAGTGAATCCCGCGCGGAACCGTAACGCCGAATTTCTTCAGGAGTTGTTTGCCCTGATATTCGTGAATTTTCATGCGCTTTCCTTGCGTTGAGTTAAGTTGCGAGCAATGAGCGGCAGCCGAAACTTCCCCCGACCCCACCCGGTTTTGGAATTATTAGCCCAAAATCGTACCACAGGCTTCAGGATAATTGCAGCCTGAAATTCATAATTACGGCCGGGGGCGCAGCTCCTTCAGCACTTTGTGCATCAGCGGCAAGAGCAGCGTTGAAGCCAGGGCCAAGCTGATTACCGCCGCCAGCCAGAAACCGGCGGCACCCAGCGGCGGCGAAGCCCGGTAGCAAAGCCAGAAGCCGCCCGTCAGCCCAATCCCCCAGAAACACAGAGTCTGCAGCAACATCGGCACAAAAGTCACGCGACAGGCGCGCAGGACGTGTCCGGCGATGGTCTGCAAGGCGTCGCAGAACTGGTAGGCTGCAACGTACAACACCAGCCCGAGCGCCACTTCGCGGACAGCCGGGTCGTCGGTGTAGCCGGCCGTCAGCGGTTCGGCCGCCAGCCAGAGCAGGCTGCCGGTCAGCAGCGAGGAAGCCCCCGCCAGCCACAACCCGGCATGAACGTTGGCACGCACCGCGCCCCAGTCGCGGGCGCCGAGCGCCTGCCCGACGGCGGCCATCACCGCGATGCCGAGCGATAGCGGCAGCATGTAGGCCAGGGCTGACAGGTTGGCGACGATCCGGTGCCCGGCGACGACGGTTGCGCCAAGCGAAGCGATCAACAATGCGATCAAGGTGAAGGAAGTGATTTCGACGAAATTGGATACGCCCATCGGTATGCCGAGGCGCAGCAACTCGCGCCAGGTCGGCCAGTGCGGCCGCTGCCAGCGGCTGAGCGGTCGGTAGCGTCGGCCGAGCGGGCCATAATGCAGATAGGCGGTGGCACCGGCACAGGCCACCCAGGCGATCAGCACATTCGACCAGGCGCAGCCGGCCACGCCCAGCGGTTCGCCGGTCCAGCCCTGCAAGGCCAAGCCCCAGGCGACCAGGGCATGGACGAACAAGGCGGCGATACCGATCAGCATCAGCACGCGCGGCCGCCCGAGGGCGTTGCAGAAAGCGTAAAAAGTCCGGTAGCACAGCGCCGGCGGCAATCCCCAGGCCAGGATCAGCAAATATTGCCGAACTTTGGCGTCGACCGTGGCATCCATCCCGGCCGTGCCGAGCAGTAAGCCGGGAAAGGCCAGCAACAGAATGCCCGGCACGCTGAGCAGTAGCGCCAGCCAGAAAGTCTGCTGCAGGATTTGCGCCACCTTGCCGTTCTCTCCGGCGCCGTGCGCATGTGCCACCATCGGCGCCACCGCCTGGACAATGCCGACCAGCGCGAATACCAGCGAGATGTGGATGCCGCCACCAATCGCCACCGCCGCCAGATCGGCCGAACTGACGTGGCCGAGCACCGCTGTATCGACGAGCATCATGCCGATGGAAGACAACTGGGCGATCAGGATCGGCAAGGCATGGGCCAGTAGCCCGCGCATGGTGGTAAAAAGCATGGGCGGAATTGTCGCATATTGGCAGACGATCACGGGCGTTGACCTGGCTCAAGCGCTGGAAGCACGCCAAAGGAGAGAATTTCCGGTTGATAACGACAAACGGGGAGACCCTCATGGCAGGAAAACAGGGGCTGCATGCCATCGAAAACGCCAGTCGCGATGAAATTGCGGCCTTGCAGCTTGAGCGCTTGCGCCAGACCTTGCGCAGGGCTTACGAGAATGTGCCGCACTATCGCCGCAGTTTCGATGCTGCCGGCGTGCATCCCGACGACCTGCGCAGCCTGGAGGATCTGGCCAGGTTTCCCTTCACCGCCAAGCAGGATCTGCGCGATAACTACCCGTACGGGATGTTTGCCGTGCCGCGCGAACAGGTGGTCCGCGTTCACGCTTCCAGCGGTACGACCGGCAAGCCGACCGTTGTCGGCTACACGCAGAAGGATATCGACACCTGGGCTGATCTGATTGCCCGCTCAATCTATGCTTCCGGCGGCCGGCCGGGGGATATTGCCCACATCGCCTACGGTTACGGTCTTTTTACCGGTGGTCTCGGCGCTCATTACGGTGCCGAACGCCTCGGTTGCACGGTGATTCCGATGTCCGGCGGACAAACCGAGAAGCAGGTGCAGTTGATTTGCGACTTCAAGCCGAACATCATCATGGTCACGCCGTCGTACATGCTCAACATCGCCGACGAGTTCCGCCGCCAGGGCATCGACCCGAAAAGCACCGCCTTGCGTATCGGCATCCATGGTGCCGAGCCGTGGACCGATGCGATGCGCGCCGAGATCGAGTCGGTTTTTGCAATCGATGCCATCGATATTTACGGGCTTTCCGAGGTGATGGGGCCGGGGGTGGCCAACGAATGTGTCGAGAGCAAGGATGGGCCGGTGATCTGGGAGGACCATTTCTACCCCGAGATCATCGACCCGAGCACTGGAGAAGTGCTGCCTGACGGCTGTCAGGGTGAACTGGTATTTACTTCCCTGACCAAGGAAGCGATGCCGGTGGTCCGCTACCGCACGCGCGACCTGACCCGCCTGCTGCCGCCGACCTCGCGCAGCATGCGCCGGATCGGCAAGATCACCGGCCGTTCCGACGACATGCTGATCATCCGTGGGGTCAATGTCTTTCCGTCGCAGATCGAGGAATTGATCTTGCGGCAGCCCAGGTTGTCGGCGCATTACGTACTCGAGCTCACCCGCGACGGCCATCTCGATTCGCTGAAGGTCAATGTCGAAATGAAGGACGAGTATCAGTTCGTGAGCCAGGCAGAGAAAGAATTCGCCGCTCACGACCTGCAGCACCACATCAAGTCCTATATCGGCATTTCCGCCCGTGTCGAAGTCGTTGAGAGCGGCGGCATCGAACGCTCGGTCGGCAAGGCCCGGCGGGTGATCGACCGGCGTCCGAAAAATACCTGACCGGCTGTTCAGACCATCACTGCCGACAGGGGCGGCAGGCCGGCAATCCTTGCTTCCAGCCGGTCGCCGCGTTGCAGCGGCCCGACCCCGGCCGGTGTGCCGGTGTAGATCAGGTCGCCGGCTGCCAGTCGCACCAGGCGGGATAATTCGGCGACGATGCGGGGCGCTGTCCACATCATTTCGGTGAGGTCGCCGCTCTGGCGCATGTCGCCATTGACGTGCAGACAGATTGCCCCGCTGTCGAGGTGGCCGCATTCGCGGGCCAATTTCAGTGGCCCGCATACCGCCGAGTGGTCGAAGGCTTTACCCATGTCCCAAGGCTGTCCCTTGCTCTTCGCACTCGCCTGGAGATCGCGACGTGTCAGATCGAGGCCGACGCCGTAGGCCAGAATCAGGCTTTGAGCCACGTCGACCGTAATCTCCTGCCCACCCTCGCCGAGGGCAACCACCATTTCGACTTCGTGATGCAGATTGCGGGTTGCCGATGGGTAATTCACCTGCAGTGCACCGCTTCCCGCGACCAAGGCGTCCGCTGGCTTGGTGAAAAAGAAGGGAGCTTCCTGTGCCGGGTTGGATGCTCCCATTTCCCGCGCGTGTTCGGCATAGTTGCGTCCGACGCAGAAAATGCGCCGGACGGGGAAGCAGGAGCGACCATCGGCCAGGGCAACGACGACCGGTGGGTGGAATGGGAAAATCGGCTGCACGGCAGAATCCTTTCGGGGCAATGGGAAACGCAGGAAAAATGCCACATAATGGCGCCTTTTACACCATCGAGGGGAAGCGCTTCATGCTGCGGAGAGGGCTCCGGCTGCTGCTCGCATCGTTCGCGATGCTGCCATTGACCGTCGGCGCGGCGGAATTCGGCGAACCGGTACTCTATTCGCAACGCGGACAGCCTCTGCATCTGGTGGTGCCGGTGCACGCCCACGCCGGCGAAGGGGTGGCCAGCGCCTGCTATCGTATCGACAGCCGCGAACACTCCCTGGCCGACGTCCGCTTGCGTTTGTTGCGCGAGGGGGAGGGCTATCAGTTGCAGATCGCCGGCACGCGGGCGCTGACGTTCGACGGCTTGGTCTTTGAACTGGTCGGCGAATGTGGCCTGAAATTGCGGCGGAAATACCGCCTGACGCTTCCTGACCACGAGACGCCCGTGCAGGGTTCCGGGCCAGTCCTTCCCCATTCTTCGTCACGCTCTTCTTCGTCGTCACTTCTCCCGGCTCCTCTTCGCCCCACGGCATCGCCCATCGCTGCGCGCAAGCCGCCTCCCGCAGCACAGGACACGGTCAGGCCGATGCTTTCCGGGCGCGGGAAATCGGCACCCGCCGATTGTTCTCCCGAAAATCTCGCCAATTTGCAGCATCGTATTGGCAAGATGGAGGAGCTGGTTCTCCTCCTGACGCACACCGGCCAGCAACTTGACCGTACAGCCAGCTTGGTCGATGAAACCTTGGCGCTGAAGAAGCAGTTCGACCGTCTCCCGGAACGCAGCGCCTCCTCCTCCGGCCCGACGCCTGGTGTCGCTCTGGCTCCCGTCGTGACCTCTGGACCCACCCCCGCACCTGCGACGGTACCTGTGACGCTCGCCGAGGACGATCATCTCTGGGATCTGCTGCTGATGGCCGGAGTCGGCGCCGCCTTGGCGGCAATGGGTGCTTTCTGGTGGAGACGACGCAGGGAGCAACTGGCCAGCCTTGGCTATGGGCCGGAGTCGGCGATGGGGGTTTTGCCGTTACCGGCTGCCGCCAGTCCGCCACCCGGGCCGGAGAGCCTGTTTTCCTTGCCGCCTGCCCGTGCGCATGGCGAAAGCAAGGCCATCGAGGCGCTGGCGGAATTGCCGGCACAGGACACGCCGGATACCGATATCGATGCATCGAATGCTGGCGATTCGATGCTGGAACTAGCTGAGATCATGCTGAGCTTTGGCCGTCTCGACGGTGCTGCGGAAACAGTGGCCGAATATATCGAAAGCTATTCGCCGCAAAACATCGCCCCCTGGCTGCTTCTGCTTGATCTCTACCGGCGCGGCAACATGCGTGCAGAATTCGATCACTTTTCGCATACGGTCAAAACCCGCTTCAATGTCCAGCTTCCGACCTGGGAGAGTTCGACAACCGTGATATCGGGCTGGCGCACGCTCGAGGACTATCCGCACATCCTCGGCCGGATCAGCGAACTCTGGGGGGAGCAGGAGTGCGTCGATTACCTGCAGTCGCTGACACAAGATAATCGCGGTGGGCAGCGCGCGGGTTTCCCGCTAGAGATTGTCGAAGAAATCGTTCTTCTCCTGCGCGTGCTCGAAAATGCTTACCAGTTGAAGCGGATCGTCTGAACCGCTCAGACCGGATTGTCGATATCGACCATGCGGCATTCGATTGCGCAATCGCCAGCCACTTGTGCCGCGAGGGCGCGAATGCCCAGGCACTCGGTGGCGTGATGTCCGGCGGCGAGGTAAGCCACGCCGGTTTCACGCGCGAGATGTACCGTCTGCTCCGAGATTTCGCCCGAGAGGTAGAGGTCCACCCCCTCATCTATCGCGGCCTCAAAGTAACCCTGGGCGCCACCCGAGCACCACGCCACTCGGCGGACCGGCGCTTGTGGGTCGCCGATGAGCAGGGGCCGTCGTCCGAGGGCATGGCTCACGCTGGCCACAATTTCGCCTACCCTCTGCGGTTGTGCCGGACGACCGCGCCAGACGATATTTTGCTCGCCGAAGCAGGTATCGGCGATCCAGCCCAGGGCCTTTGCCAGTTGGGCGTTGTTGCCTAGTCGTGGATGCGCATCCAGCGGCAGGTGATAGGCAATCAGGTTGATTTCATGATCGAGAAGGGTTTTCAGGCGCCGACGACGGATGCCGGCGATCCGCGTGTCCTCGCCTTTCCAGAAATAGCCGTGATGCACCAGAATGGCATCGGCACCTTCGGCAACTGCGACATCGAGCAAGGCCTGGCAGGCGGTGACTCCAGCGACGATGCGCTGGATCTCCGGTCGTCCTTCCACTTGCAGCCCGTTTGGGCAATAATCCCTGAACTTTTCCGGCTCCAGCAGCCCATTCAGGTAGTTCAACAGCGCTTCGCGTTTCATCTTTTCCTTCCATGCACAGGTTGTGGCTGATTTTTGCGCAAACGGTAACGGTCGCGGTGGCTGTGCTTTTTGTCGTCTCGACCCTGCGCCCGGATTGGCTGCCGTCGCGCCCTTCTCTTGCAATCGTCGAGCAGGTTCCGGGCGGTGCCAGTGAGGAGAAGGCCGGTCCCGCCAGCACGCCGGCTGCTTCTTTCCGCGATGCGGCTCGCGCCGCGCTGCCGTCGGTGGTTCATATCTATACGACGCAACAGGTGAAAACTCCCCGCCATCCCCTGTTCGACGATCCGATTTTCCGGCATTTTTTCGGTGACCGCCAGGAGGGGGCGACACAACGCAACGCCGGGCTCGGGTCTGGCGTCATCATCAGCCCGGATGGCTACATCCTGACCAATTACCATGTCATCGATGCTGCCGACGATATTCAAGTTTCGCTGAACGACGGTCGTACTTATCGGGCGCGTAGCGTTGGCAATGACCCGGAATCCGATCTGGCGGTATTGCGCATCCGTACCGACAAGCCGTTGCCGGCCATTACCTTCGGCCAGATCGATGCCCTGGGCGTCGGCGACGTCGTGCTGGCCATCGGCAATCCCTTCGGTGTCGGACAGACGGTGACCATGGGCATTGTTTCGGCACTGGGGCGCTCGCACCTCGGGATCAATACCTTCGAGAACTTCATCCAGACCGATGCGGCGATCAATCCCGGCAATTCCGGTGGCGCCCTGGTCGATGTCCGTGGCAATCTGGTCGGCATCAATACGGCGATTTATTCGCGTACTGGCGGTAATCACGGCATCGGTTTTGCCATTCCCGCCTCCAGCGCTCGCAGCATCATGGAGCAGATCGTTCTCAGCGGTGCGGTGACGCGTGGCTGGATCGGGGTCGAAGCGCAGGAGGTGACCGCCGAACTGGCGGAATCCTTTGGTCTCCCGGATACCGACGGCGCGCTGATTGCCGGCGTTGTGCGTGGTAGTCCCGCTGAACTGGCCGGGGTCCGACCCGGCGATGTCCTGCTGGCTGTCAATGGTCAGGCAGTCAAGGACCCGCAAGTGATGCTCGATCTGATTGCGGCCCTGAAGCCGGATGAGAGGGTCGGCTTCCGCCTGCGTCGCGACAAGACCATCCTCGAGCCGGTGGTGAAGATCGGCAAGCGGCCGATCGTGCGTCAAGGGCGTTGAGTCGCCGCGCTGCTTGCGGTGCAATCGCCAAGCTCGCGGCGTCGATCCATTTTCCGGCGGGTCAGGGAGGGGCGGAACAGCCCGTCGGTTCGGAAGATGTCTTCCAGCCTTCCTCCGGTCAGGCCATGCTGGCAAGTGCCTCGGCGAGGTCGGCATTACTGTTGTCGCCGCCGGGCATCTTGGAGCCCAGGCCTTCCTCGACCTCGGTGGTATACCCCTGATTGCGCAAGGTGTCGGCCCAGAAATGCGCCATTTCCGAAGACGTGTGCCAAGGGCCGCGCTCGATGACCGGGCGCGGCTTGCCACAACGATATTTGGTAACGACGCGAAACACGTTCGGGCTATTCGGAGGGTAGGGGAATCGGCAGCAAGATTACCGTACTTTCCGCTGGCGTGCAGCAGGCACGGCGATACCGGCGAAAACTTCAGGCATTCTTGGCCTTTTGCCACAGCACGTCGCCGCGCCCTCCCGCACGGTTGAGCACGCGGCCGAGAACGAAGAGCAGGTCGGAAAGGCGGTTGATGTAGCGTCGGGCAGGGTCGGGCAGGGGCTCCTCGCGGTGCAGCCGGACCATGCTGCGTTCAACGCGGCGACAGACGGTGCGCGAGAGATGGGCAAGGGCGGCAGCACGAGTCCCGCCGGGGAGGATGAATTCCTTGAGCATCGGCAAGTCGGTGTTGAAATCTTCAACCAGATTTTCCAGTCGCTCGACCTGGCTATCCTTGATGACATTCATTCCCGGCAGGCAGAGCTCGCCGCCGAGATCGAAAAGGTCGTGCTGGATATCGAGCAGGGCGTCGCTTACTGCCGGCGGCAGATCTTCGCAGAGCAGTAGGCCGAGACCGGAATTCAGTTCGTCGACTTCGCCGATGGCGTCGATGCGCAGGCTGTCCTTGCTGGTCCGGCTACCGTCGCCGAGGCCGGTGCTGCCACCATCGCCGGTTCGAGTGACGATCTTCGACAGGCGGTTGCCCTTGCGTTCGCTGCTTTGTACTGGTGTGTTGTCCTTGTTGTCCATGCTGGTCTCCTGATTCGGTGGGGCGAATTATACTGAGGGGCCGACCCGTGGAATGAGCTCCCATGCCAAAGTTTGCTGCCAATTTGAGTTTTTTGTTTACCGAAGTCCCTTTTGCCGAGCGTTTTTCACGTGCGGCAGCGGCCGGCTTTGCCGGCGTCGAGTATCTATTCCCTTATGAATGGCCGCTTCCCGACGTGGCTGACTGGTTGGCAGCCGCCGAGCTCGAGCAGGTGCTTTTCAACCTGCCGCCCGGCGACTGGGCCAAGGGAGAGCGCGGGCTGGCCTGCCTGCCCGGGCGGCAGGGCGAATTTGCCGGGAGTGTGGAACAGGCGCTCGCTTATGCGAGGGCGCTCGGTTGTCGCCGCGTGCATTGCATGGCCGGCTTGCGCCCGCCGGAGGTGGCCGAGAGCGAAGTGGAGGCGGTTTATGTGGCTAATTTGCGCCATGCGGCCGACTGCCTGGCGCCGGAGGGGATCACGGTGCTGATCGAGCCGATCAATAGCCGGATCGATATGCCCAATTACTGGCTCGACGATGTAGATAAAGCGATACGCTTGCTTGACCGGATTGGCCGCGACAATGTGCTCCTGCAGTTGGACCTTTACCATGCCCAGATTATTCAGGGTGATCTGGCACGGACGCTGGAGCGGCACATCGGGCGGATTGGTCATGTCCAGATTGCCGATAACCCCGGACGGCACGAGCCTGGAAGCGGCGAAATCCACTACCCCTTCCTTTTTGATCTGCTGGATCGTCTTGATTATTCTGGCTGGATCGGTTGCGAGTACAAACCCCGGGCCGGGACCGAGGCTGGCTTGATCTGGCGACCGCGCTGAAGCGGCTGCCGGCGATTGTGCCGGATTGATCCGATGCTGGATTTGTCGCCTGTATCCGGAAAAATGCGTTTTTTCACGGTCGACCGTGATGGAGTGCCTTTTTCCGGCTAACGGCGGCACTTTTCCGCCGTTATCGATTGCCATCCCTCTTGGGGGCGTCACGCAGGGCCTGCAGCCTTTGCAGGCGACCGTTCAGGTGCCAGCGCGCGAAGTAGCGAAGCATGCTTGCGGCGTGCCAGAGAAAGTGACGGAGCTTGCGCCTGCTGGCGCGGCGGGCTTCGTGCACCGCGCAGGCCGCTGGCACCCAGAGTGCCGGGTAGCCGGAAAACCAGGCACGGGCACAGAGATCGACGTCTTCGTAGTACAAGAAATAGCTTTCGTCGAATCCGTCGAGTGCGGTGAAGACTTCACCGGGAAAAAGCAGGAACATGCCGGCCAGCCAGTCGCTTTCCTGCGGGCCACCGTTTGCCTTGACGTGGCTGAGACCAGGATCGGCAAACAGGATTTTTCGCAAAATCGATCCGGGGGTGGGGAAGCGGCGAGCCGAATCCTCGGGCTTTCCTTGGGGATCGATGATGCGAGGCGCGGCCACGGCCCTGGGATGGGCCGACAGGCACTGCATCAGGGCCGGGAAAGGGTTTTGCGGCAATTCGATATCGGGGTTGAGAACGCAGAAAAAAGCCGTTCGGCTTTGCGCGAAGGCTGCATTGTGGTTTTCTCCGAAACCCTTGGGTCGGGTGTTGCGGACGATGCTGAGCCGGGTGTTTTCCTCGATGTCGATTTTTTCCGGAATGTTGAGGGTCAGGACGATGCCTGCAACTTCGGGAAAACTCAGCAGGCGCGCCAGTAAGTGCTTGACCATGCTGCCGTGTCCGTGGCTGACCACGGATACCGTTATTGCCGCGGCAGTGGTGTCCGCGGCGTGGCTCGTGCCAGAAAAAGAGGGAGGACAAGGCGCTGTCATGACGTGGTCGCTGCCGGAAAGGGGGCGATTTTACCTCTTTGCGCCACTGCCAAGGGGCTTCTCCAGGTGGTGTTCGGGCTGGAGAAAGGCTGCTTCGTGCGGTGTTTAGCTCGCGGGCGGGGGCGCCTGGAGGTGTTTTTCCAGGGTCGCGGCGAGTATCTTGAGGACGATGGGTTTGGCGATGTGACCGTTCATCCCGACGGCAAGGCAGCGTTCGATGTCGTCGACCATGGCATTGGCCGTGACGGCGACGATCGGGGTTCCGATACCGCGTCGGCGCAGTTCGCGGGTGGCTTCGTAGCCATCCATGAGCGGCATGTGGCAGTCCATGAGAATGAGATCGTAGGTGTCGGCGCAGGCTTTGTGCACGACCTCCTGGCCGTTGAGGGCGATTTCCGGCGTGGCATAACCCAGTTTTCCGAGCATGCTGATCAATACGGCACGATTGACCTGATTGTCTTCGGCGAGTAGCAGGCGGGCACTGGAGGGCGGTTGGCGCGGTGCCGGGGTTGGCGGGGGCGTTTCACGAGGCTGGGCGTCGCCGAGGGCGAGGCGCAGGCATTCGCCGAGGGTGGAGCGCTTCACTGGCCTGGCTAGGTGCAGATTGCATTCGGTATCACCGGCGATTTCGTTCTCTCCTCCCTTGGTTGCCATGAGGATGAGTGCCGTGGAGGCATGTCTGGAATCTTTCCGGATTCGGCTAGCGAGTGTTACACCGTCGATGCGCGCAAGCTGCGGATCGATCAGCAGTGCATGGATGGGGTTTCCGGTGTCTCGCTGCTGCTCCAGCATCGCCAGCGCCTGGCAGGCATCGCCGGATTCGAGCGCCAGGGCCTGCTCATGTCGCAGCATGCTGGCGAGCAGGCGCCGGTGGACTGGATTGGGATCGGCAATCAGGACGCGGCATCCGGCTGGCAGGGCGCCTTGGTCGCGTGCGGGAGACTCGCCTGCCATCTTCCTTCCCAGCGGCAGGCGGCAGGTGAACCAGAAAGTCGTACCTTGTTTCCCGTTGGGGAGAAGGCCAATTTCTCCACCCATCATGTGCGCCAGTTCGGCGGAAATGGCCAAGCCGAGGCCAGTACCGCCGTATTTGCGCGTGGTTGAATTGTCTGCCTGCTCGAAGGGGCGGAAGATGGATTCCCGACGTTCGGCAGGAATGCCGATACCGGTATCGCTGACGGAAAAGCGAAGGTCTGCCTGTTTGCCATTGTTCTCCACCAGTTCGATGTCGAGCGTGATCTCTCCCCGGTCGGTGAATTTGATGGCATTCCCGACCAGATTGATCAGGATCTGACGCAGGCGTCCGGGATCGCCACGCAAGTATCCCGGGACGTCGACCGCGAATGACCAGTCGAAGCGCAACTGCTTTTCGGCGGCGCGGATGCTGTAGAGATCGGCGAAATCCTCGAGTAGCGAGAAGAGGTCGAAATCGATTTCTTCCAGGGTCAGTTTGCGGGCTTCGATCTTGGAGAAATCGAGGACGTCGTTGACGATGGAAAGGAGGGCTTCCGCGCTGGCGCGGATGATTTCAGCGTAGCGTTTCTGCTCTCCCTGCAAGCCGCTTTCCAGGAGCATGGCACTCATGCCGATGACTCCGTTCATCGGTGTCCTGATTTCGTGCGACATCATGGCGAGAAAATCACTCTTGGCGCGATTGGCCTGCTCTGCCCGTTCGCGTGCGGCCCTCAGTTCGTGCTCGCTGAGAATGCGCTCGGTGATGTCGTGAAAGCTGTATACCCGGCCAATGATCTGTTCCTTGGCCATTTGTGGGCGCGAGCGGCGCTCGAAATAGGAGCCATTGCTCAATTCGAGAATTTCGAATTTTTCGTCGTCGACCGTGTCTTTGGCCAGGCTGAGCTTATGTTCGGCGCTGCTCTCGGCCAGTTGCTCGTCCAGCCAGTTCAGAATGGCGCGATCACCTTCCAGGAGCGTATGTTCCGGAATCCTCCACATCTGGCTGCAGCGGCGATTCATATTCACGACATTGCCGGCCATGTCGAGCACGAGAATGCCGTCGCCGCTGGCTTCCAGCGTGGCCTGCAACTGGGCGGTGAGGTGGGTGGCTCGCTCTTCCGTTCGCCGGGCTTCCCGTGCATCCCGCATGCGCAGGACGATCCAGTCGCCTTGCGCGCCCTGTTCCCGGCGGGCGCTCTTGATGACCGGCAGCAGGCTGCCGTCGGCGCAGAGATAGAGGCCCTCGACATTGTCGAATTCACCCTTGCCGCCCTGGCGGACTTCTTCCCAGTAGAAAACGTCCCCCAGCGCGGTCTCGAGAAAGGTGATTTCCATCCCCTGCAGATCCTCGAGGGGATAGCCAAGCGTGTCGCAGGCGCGGCGATTGGCGGCGACGATGCGTTGATCGATGGGGGAGACAGCGAGCAGGATCTCGGAACTGTGAGCCAGCAGTAGCTGATCGCCGTAAACCGGGGGAAGAATGGGCATGAGCGCAGTTATGTCCCGTTGGGTGTGGCGTCGAAATAATAGCTGACCCGCTTGCGCGGGCTGAGGTAGTCGTAGATCGCCGCGGGCAGTTGGGCCGGGCGGATCGCCTTGCTGATGTTGATGTCCGGTTCGTCGTTGAGGTCGAGGATGATGGCTTCAGCCTTGGGAATTCCGCTGTCGTAGAGAATGATGGTCGGGCGCAGGGGACGTGTGGAGTTGACGCGAACCACGAGACCGATGGCGTCGTTCGAGAGAAGAACGATGGTGCCTGGTGGGTAAACTCCCATGAAGCGGATGAAGGCTTGCAGGAAGCGTGGGTCGAAGCGGCTGCGCTGCTGGGCGAACATCAGCGAGAGTGCCTCGTGCGGTGTCAGTGCCTGTGCCAGGTTGGGTGGGTTGCACAGGTTGTCGTAGCCGTTGATCAGGGCAACCAGACGCGCCAGCGGATCGATGGCTTCGCCCTTGAGGCGTTGCGGGTAGCCGCTGCCGTCAAAATATTCGTGATGCTGGAAGACGATTTTCTGTACCGCCGGCGGTAGCCCGGCCTTGCGGCTGATATCGAGACCGTACTGGCAGTGCAGTTCGCGAAATTCGCGTTCCGGCTTGGATAATTGCCCCGGGTTGTTCAGGATCTTGCTCGGAATCTCGCTGAGGCCGATGTCGTGGAAGAGGGAGCCGACCCCGACCAGCTTGACCAGCTCGCAGGGCAGCTTGAGCTCGCGGGCCAGGGTCATCGCCAGGATCGAGACATTGAGCGAGTGGAGGTAAACGTCTTCGCTGCCGGGCTTGTCCGTCATGACCTGGATCGCCAGCTCCGGTGCGGCAAGAAGGGTGTCGACGATTTCCCCGATCAGGCGGCTGGCTTCGCCGATGGTTTTTTCAGGTTGAGAAAATATGTTCTTGCTGATGCCGCGGACGACGGCTGTCGCGTTGGTGAAGGCTTGCTCGACACGGGCAATGCTGGCGTGATGCTCGGCAAGTTTCCGGATGCGCTCCCTTTTCTCGATCATCGCCGGTACGGCGGTATCGGGGGGCGGGGGGGAAGAGGAGGCAATGGAAGGGGGCGCACCGGTTTCAGGCACGCTTGCAGACGTTGCCGGAAGTGGCTTCATGTCGCTGCGAGCCGGGTCCCAGCGGACGGTCGTCAGCCCCAGTTCCCGGATGGCGCGCAGCTGATCGGCATCGCGAATCTTGAAATTGTTGAAACTGAATGGATGGTTCATCCAGCCAACATCGAGATAGACGTAAATGCCGATCTGGAGCTGGTCAACGGAAATGGCGTTTTCGCTGGGAGGCATTGCGCGGAAAGAGAAGGGGGAGAGGGCTGTGATCCGGGAAGAATATTACCGTGAAAGCGTCTTCTCCGGGCGTTGGCCGGGGGGGCGGAGGTACTGGCCTCCCGCTTTGTCTGCTGTGCCGGGACGGGTAAGATGTTGTCTCAAACCATACGGTACCGTCTGGAAAGTCGGACCACTTCGATGTCTTGACGCGTCATTTCAAGGAGAAAGCAAAAATGCAGATTCAGGATAAGGTTTTTCTTGTCACGGGTGCGGGCTCCGGTCTGGGGGCGGCGACGGCACGCATGCTGGTTGCCGCGGGCGCCAAGGTCGTTCTGGCAGACCTCAATCGCGAGGCCGGCGACAAGATGGCCGGCGAACTGGGGGCGAATGCCCGCTTCGTCGAGACCGATGTGTCGAGTGAGTCTTCCGCGGTCAACGCCGTGCAGACGGCAATTTCTGCCTTTGGTGCCTTGCACGGCCTGGTCAGTTGCGCCGGTGTGGCCCCGGCAGAAAAAGTGCTTGGCAAGGAGGGGCCGCACCGTCTGGAAAGCTTTGCCAAGGTCGTCAATATCAATCTGGTCGGTACCTTCAACATGCTGCGCCTGGCCGCCGCCGAAATGCAGAAAAATACGCCGGATGCCGGCGGCGAGCGCGGTGTGATCATCAACACCGCATCGATTGCCGCCTTCGAGGGGCAGCTGGGACAGGTGGCCTACGCGGCTTCCAAGGGCGGGGTCGTGGCCTTGACTTTGCCAGTCGCGCGCGAACTCGCGCGTAGTGCCATCCGTTGCGTCACCATCGCGCCGGGAATCATGGAAACTCCGATGTTGCTGGGCATGCCGGCCGAGGTTCAGGATTCCCTGAACAAGATGGTTCCTTTCCCGACCCGGATGGGCAAGCCCGATGAATACGCCTCTTTGGTTAGGCACATCACCGAAAATGCCTACCTCAATGGAGAGGTGATTCGCCTAGATGGGTCCATCCGTATGGGGGCTAAATAATCTATACTCAGGGCTCCGTCCTTGGCAAAGGCGCTTCGGCGCCTTTTTTATTGCATGCCCGAAGCTTCGTGCTACCACTGTGGTCAGTCGGTTCCGGCTGATATCGACCTCTCTGTCAGCATCGGCGGTGAATCGCGCACGATGTGCTGTCCCGGATGCCAGGCTGTTGCCCAGTCGATTGTCGATAACGGTCTCGAAGATTACTACCGCAGCCGCGATGCGATGCCGGAGTCGCAGCGGGAGGCCAAGCCGGCAATTCTCGATCAACTGGCCTTGTTCGATCATCTCGAGTTTCAGAAGAGCTTTGTCCGCGAACTCGGGGAAAATGAGCGCGAGGCTTCGTTGTTGCTGGAAGGAATCACCTGCGCCGCCTGCATCTGGCTGAACGAGCAGCATGTCGGCCGCCTGCCGGGCGTGACCGCCCTGAACATCAACTACGCGACCCGACGCGCGCGCGTACGCTGGGATGAGTCGCAGGTCCGACTCTCGGACATTCTGGCGGCGATTGCTCGAATCGGCTACCGGGCCTATCCCTACGATGCGGCCCGGAATGAGGAAATTGCCCGCAGCGAGCGGCGCGATGCCCTCTGGCGCTTGTGGGTTGCGGGTTTCGGCATGATGCAGGTGATGATGTACGCCTACCCCGTCTATATTGCCGACGGTGATATGTCACCGGATATCGAGAGTCTGATGCGCTGGGCCAGTCTGGTGCTGACCTTGCCGGTGGTTTTCTATTCCTCCGCGCCCTTTTTTCGCAATGCCTGGCGCGATCTACGGCTGCGGCGGGTGGGGATGGATGTCCCCGTTGCCCTGGGTGTCGGTGCAGCTTTTGTCGCCAGTTGCTGGGCAACCTGGATCGCTGCCGGCGAGGTGTATTTCGATTCGGTGACGATGTTTGTCTTTTTTTTGCTGGGCGGACGTTTTCTCGAGATGGGGGCGCGTCAGAAGGCGGTTGGGGTGACCGAAGCCCTGGCTAGACTCTTGCCCGCTTTCGCCCAGAAAATGCCGAATTATCCAGTCGACCGTGAATGTGAACAAAAACTGGTTGCAGACTTGGCGCCTGGCGATTTTGTCATGATCAAACCGGGCGAAATCATTCCTGCGGATGGTCGGGTCATCGAGGGGCGGAGCTTTGCCAATGAGTCCTTGCTTACCGGGGAGAGCCGTCCGGTCGGGAAGCAGCCGGGCGATGGCGTCACCGGCGGGGCGATCAATACCGAAAGCCCCTTGGTGGTCGAGGTGGAGCGGGTTGGCCAGGGAACGCGCTTGTCGGCGATCATCCAGCTGATGGAGCGGGCTGCCGCCGAAAAACCGGCAATTGTGGAAATGGCCGATCGCGTTGCCAGTCGTTTCGTGGCTTCACTGCTGGTCGTTGCTGCCGTGGCGGCACTGGCTTGGTACTGGATCGATCCTGGAAAGGCATTATGGATCATGGTGTCCGTACTCGTCGTGACCTGTCCTTGCGCCCTTTCCCTGGCGACGCCGATTGCCTTGACCGTGAGTGCTGGCGCTCTGGCACGAGATGGCTTGCTGGTGACGCGCGGGCATGCAATTGAAACTCTGGCGCGGGCAACGCATTTCGTTTTCGACAAGACCGGCACCCTGACCAAGGGTGACATGCGCTTGCTCGATATCCTGCCTCTGGCGGGCTGCTCGCGTGAGCAGGTTCTGGGACTGGCAATCGCTCTTGAGCAGGCTTCGGAGCATCCGCTAGCTGGAGCCCTGCGGCGTGAGGCAGCAACGGAACGGCTGGCAACTGCCTTGCGCAACGAGCCTGGACGGGGAGTTGAAGGCGTGGTCGATGGTCATTCCTACCGCCTGGGGCGCCCGGATTATGCCCTTGAGCTCTCAGGGCTGCCCCTGGATGGTTTGTCCGTGGATTGGCTGGAGAGTGGCGATACGGTGATCGCACTGGCGGATACGGGCGCTTGCCTGGCACTTTTTCGGATAGGCGATAGTTTGCGCCCCGAGGCTAGAGCGCTGATTGCGAGTTTGCGCCAGGCCGGGAGGCAGGTTGTGCTGCTTAGTGGCGATGCTGAGCCGGTGGTGCGCCGGGTTGCCGCCGAGCTCGCCATTTCCGAGGCGCATGCCGCAGTCTCGCCGCAAGAAAAGCATGATTGTGTTTGCCGCTTGCAGGCAGGAGGTGCCATTGTGGCAATGGTTGGCGATGGGGTGAATGACGCGCCCGTGCTGGCCCAGGCGCAGGTTTCGATTGCCATGGGAGGGGGGGCGCAACTGGCTAGAACCCAATCCGACTTTGTCCTGCTTTCGGAAAACCTTGGCCACTTGCGTCATGGCCTGTTGCGGGCCTTGAAGACCTTGCGCATCATTCGTCAGAACCTGTGGTGGTCTTTCGCCTACAATTTTGTCGCACTTCCGCTGGCGGTAGCCGGTTACGTGAGTCCCTGGATGGCCGGTATTGGCATGTCCGCAAGCTCGTTGCTGGTTGTGCTCAATTCGTTGCGCATCCAGCGCCTGGAGAATGAGTGATGGAAAGCGTCTATTTGCTGATCCCGGTTTCTGTCCTGCTGGTCTTCGGGATTGCTCTCGCATTTTGGTGGTCGGTGCGCAGCGGGCAGTTCGACGATCTTGAGGGGCCTGGCTTCAAGGTACTCATGGACGACCTTCCTCCAGTCTCTCCACCCAAGATGAGGGAGGAGGAAGAGAAGGTGACAGGGAGGGAAGGGAGTCGGTAAATGTTTGACTTGCGTCAACGCCACACTTTTCCCTCTGCGGCAAGATTCGCAGAGGTGAGGCAGGTATGTCTCACATCGTTTCTCTGTTGGGGTTGGGGTGCGTTGCGGCGCACCCTTTTTTTGTCCACTCGCCGACTACCCCTCCTTCCTGATCGTCTGCCGACCCAGCTCGTCGTCGGCAAGGTCTGCGCTGATCGATCCTGAAAACCTTGCTCCAGGCGGGGTTGCGTAGATAAGTACCGCTTTCCCTGTTATTTGTCGGGGGTCTGTCGAAATCTTCGCCGGGTGTGCGCCTGAGGCGCCGGAGAGGCGCAGAAGACACCCGTAATCAGCGATTCGTCGCCATGCCAATGCCAAGTCAGGTCTTTCTGAGGCAGTCACAATAACTTCTGCCGATGTAGACCTGGATTGTGCGGATGCAGTGAGTTGGTTTTCCATTTTTGCCACCGGGGAAATCTGTAACTTCACTATCTTCCGATAGTCAAAGCGGCCGCTGGGCGGTGCTTTGCCAGCTTTGGTGATGGCAGGAAATTTCGTGGCGCACATACGGGGTGGCACCATTTTTGTGGGGCAATCAGTTCAGTCAGCACAAAAATCCCGGCTCCGCTATGATCTGGCGAGGGGGCGTTATCTTGCTTCTGGCTTCGCCTTGGTTGTGCAGGTTTCTCGTCTTGCCGCATTGTCCATGTGGACTAGATAATAAGTCGGTTGATCTATGTCAAAATGCCGTGAATAGTCTAGAATACTATCCGCAATTAAGTGCTTGCCTCCTCCTTTAGCCTTAGAGGTGCGGGCATCCGTTTTTCCATTAACGAGAGGTGGGTTCATGTCTGGAACGCAAACCACATATAACGACAAGGTTGTGCGGCAATTTGCCGTCATGACTGTAATCTGGGGCATCGTCGGCATGCTTGTCGGTGTCATCATTGCTGCGCAACTGGTCTGGCCGGAGTTGAATATCGGGCCGTGGCTGCATTTTGGACGTTTGCGCCCGCTGCATACCAATGCGGTGATTTTTGCCTTTGGCGGCTGCGCGCTGTTCGCGACATCCTACTGGGTGGTGCAGCGTACCTGTCATACCCGGCTCTGGGGTGGGCCGTTGATTCCTTTTACCTTCTGGGGGTGGCAACTGGTCATCCTTCTGGCGGCAGTCACCCTGCCTCTCGGTATTACCAGTGGCAAGGAATACGCTGAGCTTGAGTGGCCGATCGATATCCTGATCACCCTGGTCTGGGTTTCCTATGCTGTTGTTTTTTTTGGCACCATTGCCGTGCGCAAGGTATCGCACATCTATGTAGCCAACTGGTTCTTCGGTGCCTTCATCATCGCCGTGGCCCTGCTGCACCTTGGTAACAGCGCAGCCCTGCCGGTCAGTCTGACCAAGTCCTACTCAGCCTATGCGGGCGTGCAGGATGCAATGATCCAGTGGTGGTACGGGCATAATGCCGTGGGTTTTTTCCTGACTGCCGGTTTTCTCGGCATGATGTACTACTTCGTTCCGAAGCAGGCTGGTCGCCCGGTTTACTCCTACCGTCTTTCCGTGGTCCATTTCTGGGCGCTGATCTTTACCTATATGTGGGCTGGTCCGCACCACCTTCATTACACGGCTCTGCCGGACTGGACCCAGTCCGTGGGCATGATTTTTTCCCTGATCCTTCTGGCTCCTTCCTGGGGTGGGATGATCAATGGAATCATGACCCTGTCTGGTGCCTGGCACAAATTGCGTGACGATCCGGTTCTGAAGTTTCTCATTACTTCACTCTCCTTCTACGGTATGTCCACCTTCGAAGGGCCGATGATGTCGATCAAGACGGTCAACGCACTGTCCCACTATACCGACTGGACGGTCGGGCACGTGCACTCCGGTGCCTTGGGGTGGGTGGCGATGGTTTCCATTGGGTCAATCTATTACCTCCTGCCGCGTTTGTTCGGCAAGAGCGAGATGTACAGCACCAAATTGGTTACCACCCATTTTTGGATTGCAACCATCGGAACTGTGCTTTACATCGCTTCCATGTGGATTGCCGGGGTCATGCAGGGCCTGATGTGGCGCGCCGTGAACACCGATGGTACCTTGGCCTACAGCTTTGTCGAGTCGGTCAAGGGGTCCTATCCGTTCTGGGCCATTCGTGTCCTGGGAGGGTTCTTGTTCCTGTCCGGCATGCTGATCATGGCTTACAACATGTTCAAGACGATGGCGGGTGGCAGGACCGAAGATATGCCGGTCGTCGCTCCGGTTGGTCATCACGCTTGATTTGGAGGTAAAGAACAATGATTAAGCACGAGCAAATCGAGAAAAGCGTACCTCTTTTGATCATCCTGACCTTGCTGGTCATTCTCTGGGGTGGTCTCTTGGAAATCGTTCCTCTCTTTTTCCAGAAGTCGATGACGACGCCTGTGGAGGGGGTTAAACCTTACGATGCAGTGAGTCTTGCCGGACGGGATATCTATCTTCGCGAGGGCTGCTACAACTGCCATTCACAGATGATTCGTCCTTTCCGTGCCGAAACAGAGCGTTACGGCCACTATTCAGTCGCTGGCGAATATGTCTACGATCACCCCTTCCAGTGGGGGTCGAAGCGTACCGGCCCTGACCTGCACCGTGTCGGTGGGCGTTATTCCGATGAGTGGCAGCGTGCTCACTTGATCAATCCTCGGGATGTTGTCCCCGAGTCGAATATGCCTGCCTTCCCCTGGCTGGCTACGACCAAGGCCAAGGATACCGTTGGTGCGGATATCGAGAAAAAGATGGAAGTGATGCGTACCTATGCAAAAGTGCGCGGCTTGCCAACCTATTCCGATGAAGAAATCAGTGCGGCCAGAGCTGCAATTGGCGACAAGACGGAACTGGATGTCTTGATTGCTTACCTGCAGGGCTTGGGTACTGCCTTGAAAAATACCAAGTGAGTAGTCATGGATATCAATGATCTCCGTTCCATCGTGACCGTTGCGGGCTTGTTGTGCTTTCTCGCGATCGTTGCTTGGGCATACGGTAAAACCAGCAAGCAGGGTTTTGAGGAAGCTGCGAATTTGCCGTTTGCGGATCGAGATGATCGGGAGGGGAACTTCCCTTCTCAAAGTGCTGAAAAAAAGGAAAGCAAATGAGCGATTTCGTTAGCGATTTCTGGAACCTGTACGTGATCGTTATCGTATTGGTTAGCATCGTCGCCTGCGCGGCTCTTCTGATCGTGCAGGGAAAGGCGACCTTTACCCCTGGCAAGACGATGGGGCATGTATGGGATGAAACTCTTGAGGAGTACAACAACCCAATGCCGAAATGGTGGAGCTGGATGTTCATCATCACCGTCATTTTTGCCTTGGTCTATCTTGTGCTCTATCCCGGACTCGGGACCTTCAAGGGAGTTCTGAACTGGACTTCTTCCGGGCAGCACAAGGCCGAAGTGGAAAAGATGGACGCAGCAGTGAAGCCCTTGTTCGATAAATACATGGCCATGGATCTAAAGGCCGTGGCGGGCGACAGGCAGGCGATGGAAATGGGCAAGCGCCTGTACATGACCTATTGCATGCAGTGTCACGGTGCTGACGCCCGTGGCGCAAAGGGTTTCCCGAATTTGACGGATGCCGACTGGCTGTATGGCGGTGAGCCTGAGCAGATCAAGGAAAGTATTGCCAATGGGCGTATGGGGATGATGCCTCCTCATGCTCACCTTGGTAACGATACGATCCGGGATCTGGCCAGTTTCGTCCGCTCTCTTTCGGGCTTGCCCAATGACTCCGTTCGCACCGCAAAAGGCAAGGAGGCATTTGCCTCTGCCGGTTGTGCTGGTTGCCATTCTCCCGAGGGTACCGGTATGCAGGCCATTGGCGCTCCCAACCTGACCGACAAGATCTGGCTCCATGGCTCCGCCGAGGCGAGTATCGTCGAAACCATCACCAACGGACGCCAGAACAAGATGCCCGCGTGGAAGGATTTTCTCGGCGATGCCAAGGTTCATTTGCTGTCGGCCTATGTATTGAGTTTGGGCCAGGCGGCAAAGTGAGCAGATAGGGTCAAGGCCATGGGCAGGGGGGCGTGTCTCCCCCTTGCTGCCTGGACCCGGCTGTGGAACAGGCTGAAATTTGAGCAGACTCAGGCAGTCTTGCGATGCTCTGAATTCTTGGCTGGTGTTATCGGAATATTTTTAAGGTGTGTTTACAGGAATGTTGCGAGATCCATTGGCGTTACCGTGGTACAGGCAAACTTGGCCTTGGTTGTTGATGGCTGGCCCGGCAGTTGTGGTCATGGCCGGTGTGGTGACGGTGTGGCTGGCTATTGTCAGCAACGATGGCTTGGTCGCCGATGATTACTACAAGCAGGGTCTGGCGGTAAATCAGCGCTTGTATCGTGACCATCAGGCGAGCAACTTGGGGCTTTCTGCCGATTTGATGCGTTCGGGCGATGCGGTCCGGCTCCTGTTGGCCGCGCATGAGTCCATTTCCATGCCTGCTGAGTTGGCGATAAAGTTTTCCCATCCCACCCGCTCTGGACGAGACCAGACAGTCAAAATGTCGATGGAGTCTCCCGGTTTCTATAGGGGCCAGTTGTCGGAAAGCCTTGTGGGGCGCTGGATCGTCACAATTGAAGACCCGGAGATGAAATGGCGGCTCCATGCTGAGTGGCTTGCCGATGGGGGCGAGACGCTTCGACTATCTGCTGGAAAGTGATTTTTATTGTGGAGATCGGATGATGGCTTGGGAATTGTTGCTCAGTAGTGATGTTGGCCTGATGAGTCTGGCCGTAATTGTCGGCGTGCTCGTGATCGGCGTTGCCATGAGCAAGATGTATGCAAGAAAAATCGAGGAAGAATCCGGGCAGCACAAGTGAAATTCTGCCTTGGTGGGCAACGGGCCCCTGATAGCTTGACTATCAGGGGCCCGTTAATATTGGAGCTCATCGCAGCACGATGTTGCTTTGCTTTAGCCGACTCCCTCTGGATACAATACGGCCTATATATGAAGCAACCTGCTACTTGCCGTAGCAAACTTTGGGGGTAGCGCATGTTTCTCATTGTAGGTTACGTGATCATTCTTGCTGCATCACTCGGTACCTACGCCATCCATGGAAGTCTGCTGGCGCTTTGGGTTCCAACGGAGTACGTGGCGATCGTTGGCTTGACTATCGGGGGGTTCGTTGCCGGCAATGACATCAAGGTCATCAAGGCAACGGTGGGGGCACTACCCAGTGTCCTGAAGGGGTCCAAGTTCAACAAGGCATTCTACGTTGATGCCCTTGCGATGCTCTTCGAGATTTTGTCGAAGGTAAGAAAAGAGGGTCTGATGTCGATCGAGGGCGATGTCGAGAATCCTGATGGGAGCCCGATTTTCAGTAAATATCCCTCAATCCAGAGCGATCATCACATCATGGAGTTCGTCACCGATTATCTGCGGATGATGGTGGGTGGAAATCTCAATACTGTCGAAATCGAGAGTTTGATGGATGTCGAACTTGAAACTCACCATCATGAGGCGGCGGAACCCGCTCATGTGGTGAGTAAGGTCGGTGATGCTACGCCGGCTTTCGGTATCGTTGTTGCGGTGATGGGGGTGGTGAACGTCATGGGTTCCGTGGGGCAGCCACCTGCGGTGCTGGGCAAGATGATCGGTGGTGCTCTGGTTGGTACCTTCCTCGGGATTCTTATCGCTTATGGCTTTGTTTCTCCTGTTGCCAGCCTTCTGGATCAGAAGGCTCACGAGGGTTCAAAGATATATCAGTGCATAAAAATGGTGCTCCTGGCTTCGATGTCCGGCTATGCTCCCCAAGTTGCTGTCGAATTCGGCAGAAAGACGCTCGACTCTCATGTCAGACCGACATTCAGGGAACTTGAGGAAGAGTTGAAGGCAAGAAAAGGTAAGTAGCCGATTTGAGGGGCTGATATTTCATGAGCGACGATTCAACTCGCCCAATAGTCATCAAGCGAAAGAAGGTAGTGGCCGGTGGCGCTCATGGCGGCGCCTGGAAGATTGCTTATGCCGATTTCGTGACGGCAATGATGGCGTTCTTCCTGCTGATGTGGTTGTTGGGGTCTACCGCCAAGGGTGATTTACAGGGTATTGCAGATTTTTTCCAGAATCCTTTGTTGATCGCAAACAGAGGGGGGAGCGGTTCGGGTGATGCGACCAGTATTCTCCAGGGAGGAGGTAAGGACTTGTCGCGTCAAAGCGGCCAGGTCAAGCGCGGTGAAGTGGAAGGGAAAAAAACCATAAATCCCAGCAAGGAAAAGGAAGCTCAAGTCGAATTCAGGAAAAAGGAGCGGGAGCGACTGGAAGCGCTGAAAGGGGATATCGAGAGACTGATCGAGCAGACGCCTCAACTGTCGCAATTCAAAAAACAGCTGCTTCTTGATATTACTGCGGAGGGATTGCGCATACAGATCGTGGATGAGCAAAATCGCCCGATGTTCGATCTGAGCAGCACGGACCTGAAGCCTTATGCGAGGGACTTGCTACGGAAAATCGGAAATCTCCTGAATGGTGTCAGCAATAGGGTGAGTTTGGCGGGACATACCGATGCAGCCCAGTTTTCTGGAGGGGCGCTGGGTTTTACAAATTGGGAGTTGTCGGCGAATCGAGCGAATGCGTCGCGTCGCGAGTTGATCGCGGGGGGAATGGATGAGAGCAAAGTTTTGCGTGTAGTCGGTTTGGGGTCGACTGTTCTCTTCGATAAAAATGACCCTCTCAATCCAGTTAATCGCAGGATCAGCATTGTGGTATTGAACCAGAAGACCGAGCAGTCAATATTGGCCGAGGTAGGCCCGGAGTCGGAATACTCCGGAGAGGAAATATTGGAAGAAAGTGTCGGGGCTGGAAAATAATAAATGGCGGTAATCGGGTAATGAGTTTCAACCGGTGGCAGTTGGCGGTACTTGCAGCATTTGGAGGCGGGTATCTGGTCCTGTATTACGGAAATATTTCGCTATTCTCGGTGGCGGGAGGGGGGATTTATGGCGCGATGGCGCTTTTTTCCTTGTTTGCTGTGGCACGGCACGATCTTCCCGGAAAGAAAAGATGTGCGCTCGAGCATGGCGGCCAACTAGGTGAAGATGATCTCCGAAAGCAGGTGATATCGGCGATCGACCATGCTTCCCGGGTACTGAATGAACAATTGAGCTTGATCGGCGATGAGAATTCGCGGGTGAGGGCAATATTCTCGGAGGCGATAGAGAGGCTGGTGCTTGCCTTCCAGCATTTGGCTGAGCTGGCATCCCGCCAGCACGAGATTGGCCTGAGAATTACGGTCCGGAACTCGAAAGATTCTTCTGCTCGGCAATTTGAAGATTTTGCCTCCAAGACATCGAATACCTTGCGTCAGTTTGTGGATAGCGTTATTGAAAATTCACGAACTGCAATGTCTCTCGTGGAGCTTACCGATCGGATAAGTAGCCAGATGCAGGAAGTGAGAGGAATGCTGGCCGAAATTGAGGGGATATCCAAGCAAACCAACCTTCTGGCATTGAATGCCGCCATAGAGGCAGCCAGGGCCGGCGAGGCTGGCAGGGGTTTTGCGGTGGTTGCTGATGAGGTTCGGGACTTGTCAGGGCGAACCAGTCATTTCAGTTTGCAAATACGGGACTCGCTCTCAAAAATGCAACGCAGTGTTGATGAGGCTGAATTGGCGATAAACAGCATGGCTGCACGCGACATGACCTTTGCCCTGACCTCGAAAGCGGATGTCGAGCAGGCCATGGCGGGAATTGAGGCCATGAATGAACTGACAGGGCAGGCAGTAGCCGAGTTGAATGCCATTGCCGACGATGTTGCGAATGCTGTCAGCAATGCAGTGCTTTCCCTGCAATTTCAGGACATGGTGACGCAACTGCTGGAGCATACGGGAAGGCGGGTTGAACTGCTGGAGAGGCTGCTGGAGGATGAGTCGCGGGTGCTGCGGACCATGGAGGGAGGGGGCTCGCTTGATGATACACTGAGGGCCTTGGATGTCATCCGGAATCATGTAGCGCAACAGGCGGACAAGTTTCATCAGTTGCACCGGTCGGTGGCAAATAATCCGGTTTCCCAGACTGGTTTTGCTTGTGGTGACGTTGAATTGTTTTGAATAAATCGAGGTAATTATGGCGAAGACAGTATTGGCGGTTGATGATTCCGCATCCATTCGGCAAATGGTTTCGTTTACCCTTAAAAGTGCCGGCTACGAAGTAATCGAAGCAGTGGATGGCATGGATGGCCTGGAAAAGGCGAAATCCAGAAATATCAATTTAGTGCTGACTGATCAGAACATGCCAAGAATGGATGGGCTGACCCTGATAAAGAACCTGAGGGCTTCCCCGCAGTTCTCCAAAACCCCCATCCTGATGCTGACTACGGAATCGTCGGATGTCATGAAATCCCAAGGCCGGGCAGCCGGGGCTACAGGATGGCTAGTCAAGCCTTTCGATCCTCAGAAGTTAATTGAGGTAGTGAAAAAAGTTATTGGTTGACTTGCCTGTTCCGGGCTTGCATCAACTGTGTGCTTTAATTTTAGCCAATTTGTGGCACTAAGCGTCTGAGGTGGTTATGGCCATTGATATGACTCAGTTTTACCAGGTGTTCTTTGAAGAATCAGCAGAGCATTTGGCAAATATGGAGTCGTTGCTGCTTGGGCTCGATATTTCTCACCCAGATCCCGAGCAGTTGAACGCTATCTTTCGTGCCGCACATTCAATCAAGGGAAGTGCCGGTACTTTTGGCTTTTCTGATTTGGCGGATACCACGCACATCCTCGAGAACTTGCTGGACAGGATCCGGAAGCAAGAGCTGCTCCTCAAGGAGGAAATGGTTGATGCCTTTCTGGAGGCGGGCGATCTTCTCAAGCAGATGCTGGAAGCGCATCAGGGAAGAGGTGAGGTCGACCAATTGCAGGTGGCTGAAATCGGCAGCCGATTGCGTGATTTATCGACCGGCGTCACCGCGGTCGAGGATGAAGAAGAGGATAAAAAAAAGGTTGGAGAAGACGAGAAAGATACAGCCTTTTCGCAGTTGGGGCAGGCTGACGGAGGTGTTCTCTGCTCTTACGATATCCAATTCGTACCCAATGAGGTTTCGCTTTCAAATGGTGCGGTGGCATCACTGATTGATGAACTGAAGTCTATCGGGACTGTTGATGTGATCGATCGCCCCGCAGAAGAGGGGAATGGCGCACTTGGCGGCGTATGGCGCCTGAGACTTCAGACATCGGCTGCACAGGATAAATTTTCGGAACAGATTGATTTCATTTCGGATAGCGGTGCTTGGCGTATTTTTGAGACATCTCCGTCGCCGCGAAGTGATGAAAGCTATGGCTTTTTCGATGAGGCTTCCGTGGTGGTAGATGGCGGCGCCGAGGCGTGCTACGGATTCTTCACGGAAGATTTTAGGCCCGATAATTCCTCTTGTGCCGACGCCGGATCATCTACGGAGCCTTACGGGCTTTTTTCCGATCCGCCCTTCTCTCTTCCTGCCGATTCTTCTCCCGTCGAAGAGTTGAAAATATCCGAGGAAGAGTCGGGTTATGGTTTTTTCGATAATGAATACACTCGCGCACATTTGATGCGCAGTGATGCGATTTCGGATGGGGACGCAGCACCGGCTACCCTGGAGTCGCTCGCATTCGGTGAAGCGTCCATGGCGCTACCATCTCCGGTGTCGAATCCAAATTTGGAAGATATTCCCGTTGACCGTGTTATTTCTTCGAGCAAGGTCTCCATTCCTGCTGGAAATGGAAATGGAAATGGACATGGAGATGGAAAGGCGGCACGCTCGGTTCTGGCGGCAGCTGGTGGAGAATCCTCGATACGTGTCAGTGTCGAAAAAGTTGATCAGTTGATTAATCTTGTGGGTGAGTTGGTCATCACTCAGGCCATGCTCCTGCAAACGTCGTCATTGATGCCTTCCGGGGCTCCGGAAGGCTTGGCCAATGGCCTGGCACAACTGGAGCGGAATACGCGTGATCTGCAGGAATCGGTTATGTCGATCCGGATGATGCCGATATCTTTCGTATTTTCTCGTTTCCCGCGAGTGGTCCGGGATTTGTCGGGCAAGCTTGGAAAACAGGTTGAGCTAAAAACCTCCGGAGAAACTACTGAACTGGATAAGGGGCTGATTGAGCGTATTGCCGATCCGTTAACGCATCTCATCAGAAATAGTCTGGATCATGGTATCGAGAGCCCGGAAAAGCGAGTCGCTTCCGGGAAAAATCCGGTGGGAACCATCACTCTGAAGGCTTATCACCAGGGAGGGAATATCGTTGTCGAGGTGGGAGACGACGGAGCCGGTCTTCAGAGAAACAGAATACTGAGCAAGGCCCGCGAGCGTGGAATGCAGGTGTCCGACCAGATGACCGATGCGGAAGTATTCAACCTGATATTTGAAGCGGGCTTTTCTACTGCCGATCAGATTACCGATGTCTCAGGTCGTGGCGTAGGAATGGATGTGGTGAGGAGAAACATCCAGTCAATGGGGGGACGAGTGGAAATTGACTCGATGCCGGGGGTTGGTACCCGTATAACTGTCAGATTGCCGCTGACGTTGGCTATTCTCGATGGAATGTCTGTCGCGGTGGGAGATCAGACCTACATTCTTCCTCTCTCATATGTGATCGAATCATTGCAACCAGATATCGGTGATATCAAGACTCTATCCAATCAGATGCGCGTGATTCAGGTACGAGGCGAGTATTTGCCTGTAGTTGTTCTGCATGAGGTTTTTTCCCTTAAATCGAAATGGAAATCGTTGACACAGGGGATTATGGTGGTTCTCGAGGCTGATGGTGCCAAGGCTGCCTTGTTCGTAGATGCTCTGGTTGGTCAGCACCAGGTGGTTATAAAAAGCCTGGAAGCAAACTATCGCCGGGTCCCTGGAATATCCGGTGCCACGATCATGGGAGATGGTCACGTTGCCTTGATTCTGGATATTTCTGCCATTGTTGAAATGGCCAAATCAAGTATGCAGAAAGCTGCGTAAATATCGAGGAATGCTCTAATGGAATCTAGAAGCCAGCCCGTAGGTGCCGTATCTGATGAGGAGCAAGTGTCTAGCGAGTACCTGACATTTACACTCGGAAATGAGGAATATGCCATCGATATTTTGAAGGTTCAGGAGATACGAGGCTACGAAGAGCCAACCTTCATTGCAAACGCCCCTGTTTTTATCAAGGGAGTCATCAATCTGAGGGGTACCATCGTCCCCATTGTTGATCTGCGGATAAAATTCGGTTTGCTCGAGGTGGAGTACACGCCATTTACGGTCGTTGTAATTCTCAATGTGGCAAATCGGGTTGTTGGCGTGGTTGTGGATAGTGTTTCCGATGTTATTTCACTTTTGCCCAATCAAATCAGACCAGCACCGGAGTTTTCCGGGAGTTTCGATACCAAATATATCGTTGGCCTGGCATCGCTTGCTCAACGCATGCTGATTGTTACCGATATCGAGCGTTTGATGTCAAGTGCCGATATGGAGCTTATCGACGGCGTCAGGTAAGTCTTGTTTTGATTTTCGAGACGAGCGCAGGACGGTAATGTTCGATCAGTCGGATCGGGGGAATTTTTTCCCTCAATTGTGGTGTCGGCTTGCCGTATTTTGTCCCATAGGCGTCCATTGGGTATGAAAAGGAGGGGGGATTTGACCGATTCGAGACTTGTTTCATCTGCCCGTGAGTTTGTATTTTCCAGTAGTGATTTCGAGCGGGTTCGAAAGCTGATTTATCAGCATGCTGGAATTTCTCTTTCTCCCGTCAAGCAGGACATGGTTTATTCCAGGTTGGCAAGGCGCTTGAGGGCTACCGGGGCTAGGAGCTTTTCCGAGTATCTTGATTCTCTTGAAAGAGACGGAGGAGATGAGTGGGAGAGATTTGTCAATTCATTGACCACTAATCTGACTTCTTTTTTCAGAGAGGCGCATCATTTTCCGATCCTGGCAGAACACTTGAGAAAAGTGTCTTCCAAGCAGTCGATCCGGATATGGTGCTCTGCTTCTTCTACAGGGGAAGAGCCTTACTCGATCGCAATGACGGTTCTGGAAACTCTTGGTATTCCCGGTAAAGGGGGGGCAACGGTTAGTATCATTGCATCTGATTTGGATACCAATGTCCTGGAGGTTGCCAAAAAAGGGGTTTACCCGGTAGATAGGGTTTCTAAACTTTCCCCTGATCGGCTGAAACGCTTTTTCCTGAAGGGTACCGGTTCTCAGGATGGTCTGGTGGCAGTTCGGCCCGAGGTGCGTCAACTGGTTGAATTCAAACGTATCAATTTGCTGGACTCGGCTTACTCCATCAAGGGAGGGCTGGATGTGATCTTTTGCCGGAATGTAATGATTTATTTCGACAAACCCACGCAGTACAAGATATTGCAGAAATTTCACCCCTTATTGAATACCGATGGTTTGCTTTTTGCCGGCCACTCAGAAAGTTTTCTGCATGCTTCCGATCTGTTTCGATCTCTTGGGAAAACGGTATATTCCTTGGCCGGGAAGGGTGCCTGAATATGCTTTCACCAGCTATTGACGAGCATCTGGCTACGAACAGGTATTTTGACCGAAGATTTTCGAAAGATGCGGCCAAGATATTGCCGGGCGAGTATTTTGTTTCGAGTAGCGGAGAATTGCTGGTGACTGTCCTGGGCTCGTGTATCGCTGCATGTGTTCGCGATCCCTTGGTGGGGGTTGGGGGAATGAACCATTTCATGCTGCCCGATGACGGTGGGAGAGGGGGGGTTACGACCTCCGCGCGTTACGGTACCTACGCGATGGAGGTGCTGATAAATCACCTGTTGAAATTGGGGGCCAGGAAAGAGCGGCTTGAGGCCAAGGTATTTGGAGGCGGTGCTGTCCTGGCTAGTTTGGCAAGCAGCAATGTTGGTGTACGAAATGCCGAGTTTGTTCTTTCCTATCTTCGTCTGGAAGGTATCCCGATATTGGCAAATGACTTGCTTGAGTCATATCCGCGCAAAGTTTACTATTTCACGGATTCCGGGCGAGTGCTGGTCAAGAGGCTCAATAGAGTCCACAACGACACGCTCTATACCCGTGAGCAGCGTTACAAGGCGAGCCTCGCGAAGGAGCGGGTTGAAGGTGAAGTCGAATTATTCATATAGTGGGAAAAGGGAGTGGTAGTCGATGAAAACCAGGGTGTTGGTAGTTGATGACTCGGCATTGATGCGAGGACTCCTCTCCGAGATGATCGCTCAGGCTAGTGACATGGAGGTCGTTGGGGCTGCACCGGATGCGCAGATCGCACGCGAAATGATCAAGGCGCTCAATCCCGACGTTCTGACCCTGGATGTCCAGATGCCGAAAATGGACGGTCTTGAATTTCTTGATCGACTGATGCGCCTGCGACCCATGCCCGTAGTAATGGTTTCGGCATACACTCAGGCTGGCTCTGAAACGACATTGAAGGCTCTGGAATTGGGCGCTGTCGACTTCATCGGCAAGCCAAGGGCCGATGGGATTCAGAGTATGGAAGATTACGCCGAGGAACTGGTTGATAAAGTCAGGGCGGCGAAAGGGGCGAAATTGCGGCGACTGGCTGGCTCCGTTTCCGGGGTGGGGCGCCAGCCACTCGTCGCTCGTAGTACTCCGTGGGGCTGGAATGGTAAAACTGTTTTTCTGGGTGCTTCCACTGGAGGCACGGAGGCCATCAAGGAGTTTTTGCTTGGCTTGCCGGCAGACTGCCCGCCTGTTTTGATCGTTCAGCATATGCCGGAGGCTTTTACGGCATCCTTTGCGCGCCGGCTTGATGGTCTTTGTGCTCCCAGAGTCGTTGAGGCCGGAGATGGGGACAAAATTGAACCAGGAACCGTGTACATCGCACCGGGGCACTCGCACATGCAGATCAAGCGCACTGTTGGTGGAATGACCGGGTATTCAACAGAACTGCTGGCAACCCCTGCTGTAAATCGACATCGGCCCGCAGTGGATGTGCTTTTCGATTCTGCGGCAAGCTTGGTCGGGGCCAAGGCGGTGGGTGTGATTTTGACCGGTATGGGGAAAGACGGTGCGGCCGGTTTGTTGCGCATGCGGCAGGCTGGAGCGAGAACCTTTGGGCAGGATGAGCATAGTTGTGTAGTCTACGGCATGCCTCGGGAGGCTTTCCTGATCGGAGCGGTTGAGGAACAGTGTTCCCTCGATGATATGGCGAGAAAAGTCATGCAGGCCTGCTCGTCGCGTTAGGTGCGCCGAATTTCTTACTTGTAGCTCTCCTTGGAAGAGTTAAACTTACCGGACGTTTTTCGTAGGGTTCATCATGCAAGCGAATGTATCCAAAGATACTGGCAAGGCCACGATCAAGCTTAGTGGTCGTTTCGATTTCAACACTCACCGAGAGTTTCGTGGGGCTTACGAGCCATTGGTGACGGATGGTGATGTCCGTTCTGTAATAGTGGATTTCGCCTCAGTGGACTATCTGGATAGTTCTGCCCTTGGAATGCTCCTGATGCTGAGAGATAAACTGAACGGCGTTGGGAAGGAAGTTTCCCTTGTTGGGGTGAAGGGGAATGTCAAACAGGTCCTGGATATCGCTAATTTCGGTAAGCTTTTTTCCATATCCTGATGTATTTTATTGGACCTTGGCACCCTCTGAGGTGCTCAGAGGTGAGGGGCGAGGATAATGTCCGAGTTGCTTAAGAACATCGATGCAAGAACAAAGCTTGCCGGTACGAATAAACTGGAAATTCTTCTGTTTTTCTTGGGAGTTGATCAGCGTACTGGCAGGCGTGAAACGTATGGCATCAACGTTTTCAAGGTTCGCGAAGTCATGCGGACTCCTAAAATAACGGCTGCTCCAGATATGCCATCATCCGTGGAAGGGATGGTTAGTCTGAGAGGAACTCTCGTTCCCGTGATCGACTTGGCAAAGTATACCGGCGTTTCGTCTGATTCTCCCAGGGAGATAATGATAGTGACCGAGTATAACGGTCATACTCAGGGCTTTCTCGTTGAGGGAGTGGATACTATTTTGCGGTTGGATTGGAGCAAAATGCGGGTTCCTCCAGAGATGTTGATAGCTCAGACCGGTGGATTGGTTACGGCGGTAACGGAACTAGAGGATGGGCGTCTGGTGATGATGATGGATGTGGAGAAGGTGCTCTCCGAAACCACAAATATCGACCATGAGATCATGTATCGCGGCGTAATTACGGTCGACAACCCTGATGCCACGGTTTTCTATTGTGATGACTCCAGTGTTGCCAGGAAACAGATAGAAAGAACCCTCTCGGCGATGGGTGTGAAGGGGGTTTCTGCTGTCAATGGGCGCCAGATGTGGGACGAAATGGAGAAAATTGCCAATTATGCAACTACTGTTGGCAAGCCTGTTGTTTCCTTTATCAATCTCGTGCTGACGGATATTGAAATGCCCGAGATGGATGGCTATATCCTGACCAAAAAAATCAAGTCGGATCCCCGTTTTTCCGGCGTGCCCGTTGTGATGCATTCGTCTCTTTCTGGAATGTCGAATCAGAAGCTGGGGGAGTCGGTCGGTGTTGATGAGTACGTCCCCAAGTTTGAACCGCAACGTTTATCGGAAACCCTGGCTCGGCGCTTGGGTAAGGCACTAGAGTTGCTTGCAAAATAATCACTATCGAGGGCGTCGCATATGAACGCGGTGGAAGGCAGAAATCTGTTGGAGGGCGTGGATGCTCGTACGCGGCTTGCTGGCTCCAACAAGATGGAGATACTCTTGTTTTCCTTGGGGACAAGGGAAATATTTGGAATTAACGTCTTTAAGGTTCGGGAGGTGGGGAGGACGCCGCACATAACCAAGACTCCCAACATGCCCCGTGGGGTCGAGGGCTTGATCTCCCTGCGGGGGAATGTCATACCTGTCCTCTCACTCGCGCCGTTCATGCATCTGGATGGAACTCCACCTGGTCTTGGGAAGACCATGATGGTTGCTGAGTACTCAAAGAGGACTCTTGGTTTTCTCGTCCACGAGGTGGACCGGATTATCCGGGTCGATTGGGATCGAGTTAAGGCACCGGAGAGCGTCTTGTCTGCAAACCAGGGCTTGATAACTGCAGTTATCGAACTTGAGGGAGGTGGTTTGGTCTCGATACTCGATGTGGAGCAGATATTGGCCAACGCCTTCGGGGAGGCGATGATCATCGATATTCAGCCGGCGCGAGTGGATGGAGATGCCAGTGTTTTCTTTGTTGATGATTCAATCGTTGCCAGACGGAAAATTTCCGAGGTTCTCGATAAATTGGGTGTCAGGCATAAACATGCGACAAATGGCATGGAGGCTTGGACCCGCTTGCAGGGAATTGCTGCGCATACTCAACAGATCGGCGTTAACATTCGGGATGAAATCCGCCTGATCCTGGTGGACGCAGAAATGCCGGAAATGGATGGTTACGTGTTAACCAAGAATATCAAGGCCGATCCACGCTTTGATGGTGTTCCCGTTGTCATGCACTCTTCGTTGTCGTCCGAGGCTAATCGGGCGATGGGTAAGTCGGTTGGAGTCGATGCTTACGTCGCAAAATTTGATGCGGAAGCCCTGGCCGATACCCTCCGTCCTTTGCTTGAGCGTTGATACCATTGGCTGGAATGAATGAGAGTTTTTGGAGTATTTGATGGCTGCTGACCCTAAAATGCGTTTTTTGGTGGTAGATGATTTTTCTACCATGCGGCGGATTGTCCGGAATCTTCTGAAGGAACTGGGCTTCACAAATGTTGATGAAGCCGAAGATGGAGCGATCGCCTTGCAGAAACTTCAGGCCGGTGGATTTGAATTCGTGGTCACGGATTGGAATATGCCGAACATGGATGGTTTGACCTTGTTGCAGACAATCCGGTCAACACCCAATCTGAAGCATTTGCCGGTACTCATGATTACCGCCGAGGCGAAGAAGGAAAATATTATTGCTGCCGCTCAGGCAGGGGCTAGTGGCTATATTGTTAAGCCTTTTACTGCCGGGACTTTGTCTGAAAAACTGACAAAAATCTTTGAGAAAATGGGCAAGGCTTAATAAAAGGAGCTTTATTTATGTCTGCAACCAGCGATTCTCCAGATCTGGAAGCCTTGTTCGATTCGATAGCAGCAACTGCTGCCGTTCCTGTTGCCACCCCCATGCCTGAGCGGCCGGTCAGGCTTGCTCCGGGAGGCGGTGGTGCCGCGTCTGGTGATAACGATGAGTTGCAGGAGCTTTTCGACAGCTTTTCGGTAGCGGGGGGCGCTGAAGCAAAACCCGGGGAGGCCGCCCCGGCGGAGCTGATGGCTGCTACTGATGGCGATGTCTGGCCGAAGCAGGAGGTTGTCTTCAACCAGATCGGACAGATGGCAAGAACTTTGCATGATGCAATCTGTGGCCTTGGTTATGATAAGTTGATCGAAAAAACGGTATCTGCCATACCGGATGCCAAGGATAGGTTGGCGTATGTCGCCAATTTGACGGAACAGGCGGCATGCCGGGTTCTCAATGCTACGGATATTGCGGTTCCGGTTGTTGATGATATGGCAGCTACGACCGGAGCACTCGCGGATCGTTGGGAGTTACTCTTCCAGAATCGCCTGAGCGTTGCGCAATTCAAGTCGCTGGCCGAGGACACGCACAAGTTTCTTCGCAACGATGCCCAGCAGAAAACAGCGCTTTTACATTCGCAATTGACCGAGATCATGATGGCCCAGGATTTTCAGGATTTGACCGGGCAGGTGATCAAGAAGGTCGGCGGACTCGCTCAGGAACTGGAGGGTGCCCTGATGAAGTTGCTGCTTCAGGTTGTTCCCGAGACCAAAAAAACTGAGGAAGTGGAAAGCCTGATGAATGGCCCGGTGATAAATGCAGAGGGTCGTAATGATGTGGTCGTCAATCAAGAGCAGGTCGATGACCTGCTTGAGAGCCTAGGGTTTTGAGAGGGGGCAAAAATGAGTGATTTTTCCGGGATGGAGGATCTGCTTCAGGACTTTTTGCAGGAGGCTCACGATCTGCTGTCGGATGTTGATAACAAGCTGGTTGATCTCGAAAAAACTCCAGATGACCGGGGCTTGTTGAATGACATTTTTCGTGGCTTTCACACAATCAAGGGGGGGGCAGGTTTTCTTAATGCCACGGAATTGGTGACCTTGTGTCATCTGACCGAAAACCTCTTTGATCGTTTGCGCAATGCGGAACTGGCTTTGTCCCCAGAATTGATGGACATCATCATGGCGGCTACGCAAGGCGTCCGTGATATGTTCGGAGAACTGTCACAGTCCGTTCAGCCACAATCGGCCGATCCTCAGGTCATAGGGGCGCTGCAGGGAGCCCTGAATGGTGAGGTGCAGGCCCCGGTCGTTTTGCCGGTCGCCACCATGGTCGATGTTCCACCAAACGTTCCGGCTGCGGCGTCGACCGGTGCTGCGGGTGAGCCGGATTGGGAAATGCTGCATTCCGCTGTCAGCGGGGCGCCGGCTTCCTCATCCGAAGTTTCTAGCAGGTCGGTTCCAGACCTTGCAGAGGAACCGGTTGTCGCACCGGCCGCCGAGCAAGCGGGTACCGCACTGGCGGCCCAGCCGGCATCGCCTTACGGACGTCGGGGAGGGGACAGGCCTGCCGCGAGTACAGCAGCCGCTCGTCGAACCGAGGATCGTGGGCGAGAGAATACGATTAGGGTCGACACTGCCCGGCTTGACCAGGTGTTGAATCTCTCCGGAGAAATCGGCCTGACAAAAAATCGTTTGACAAGTCTTCGTGCGGACATTCTCGCAGGCAAGAACGATCCTGAAACTTTGCATGCCTTGGATCAGGCGGTAAGTCAGCTTGACCTCCTTGTTTCCGACTTGCAGAACTCGGTCATGAAGACAAGGATGCAGCCCATTGGGCGGCTATTCCAGAAATACCCGCGTATTGCTCGCGATCTCGCTCGGCAGCTGGGAAAAGACGTGGAACTCGTTTTGGCCGGTGAGGAGACAGAGGTCGATAAGACCATGATTGAGGATCTGGCGGATCCTTTGATCCACCTTATCCGTAATGCGGTTGACCATGGCGTTGAAATGCCGAATGAGCGGCAGCTTTCCGGAAAGACCGTGAAGAGTCTGGTACGTCTGGAGGCCAGGCAGGAGGGCGATCACATCGTTCTCATCATTGCTGACGATGGGCGTGGCATGAGTGCCGAGCGTATCAGGGCAAAGGCTGTCGAAAAGGGGCTGATTTCCGAGGAAGAGGCTAATACCCTTGATGAGCGCCAGAGCCTCAATCTGATATTTCTTCCCGGGTTTTCTACCAAGACACAGATCTCCGATGTTTCTGGACGTGGCGTGGGGATGGATGTCGTCAAGACCAACATCCAAAAACTGAACGGCTCCATAGAAATCCGTTCTGAGCCTGGAAAGGGGTCTGTCTTCATTATTTCCCTACCGTTGACCCTGGCCATACTACCGGTCCTGCTTGTCCTGCTTGGGGATCAGCCGTTTGCTTTGCCGCTGTCTTTAGTACGGGAAATTCTGCCGATTGAGCAATCGAGGATTCAGGAAGTGGGAGGCAAGGAAACCTTGGTCGTTCGAGGCGAGGTGCTGCCCGTGATTTCCCTTGCCCGTCTTCTCGGTTGGCCGCTGAAAAAGTATCCGGAATACGGGGTGTTCATGCAAACCGCCGAGAGAAGCTTTATTCTGGGTGTGGATAGTTTTGCCGGCAGGGATGATGCAGTAATCAAATCCTTGGAAGATTTCCGACCGAAGGGGGTCGCGGGAGTTACTACCCTCTCCAATGGCCAGATTGTCCTGATTCTGGACATGAAGGAACTGCTGGCAGATATTGGTCAGCACCCGGAGGTTGGTAGCTTGCGTTCGTTGGAATTCGCCTGAGCGTTATCCGCAGAATGCATTAAATAGGAGGGCTATTTCTGCCCTCCAGTTTTTTCCCCTTGGCCTTGTCGATCTGACGCTAAAGTTTTTTCTGCGTATGGTCGTTATCCCCATAGTGCTTTAGCGTATTAGGTTGAGAGCAATGAAAATCGACGGCTCCTATAAATATCCCTCTCTTTCTCCCGCCACCGCCAAGCCAGTCAAATCGCAGGATGCTCCTGCGTCGGATGCGGCAGCATCGGTAAACCTGGGGGCTTCCTCCGGGCTACTGACCTCCGGTAACGGTGAGTTCAATACCGAAAAAGTCGAGAAAATCAAGACAGCCATCGGGCAGGGGGGCTTTGCGATCAATTCCTCCGCAATCAGTGAGCGCTTGCTGAGTATGGCCAAGGAGTTGCTGGCGCATGGAAAGTAAGGTCGGCGCATTGCTCGGCCTGTTCTCCAGAGAGTCTGAAGCAGTTTCGAGCTTCCTTGGCTTACTCAGGGAAGAGCAGCAGGTTCTTGGCCAGGAAGACAGCGATGCACTTGAGTCCCTGTTGGTGCGCAAGCAACTTGCAATTGCTGAATTAAGAGGGATCGAGGCGGAGCGTGTGGAGTTTTTCCATCTTGCCGGGATTGCTGCCGATAAGGACAGCGAAGAGATTTTTCTGTTTGCGGGCGATGAATCGACAGAGCTATCTCTGGCTTGGATAGGCTTGCTCAAGCTTGTACGTCAGGTTCATGAGCAGCATGAGCTCAATGGTCAGTTGATTGCGGCCTATCAGCAAAAAACAGGGGCTGCCCTAGCTGTGCTGCTTAGGGCACACGGAGACCTTAATCTGTATAACAAGGGTGGCACCGCATCGCCATTCTCATCGCGACGCTTGGTCGATTCTGCCTAGTCGCCATGGGGGGCTTCAAGCCCCTCGTTGCCCGGAGAATCCGGCTACCATCTGCCCGTCGAAGTTCGATGGTTTCGTCATAATTTTGCTGGTTTTTGAGCTGCTCCCCCAGGCGCGCGGTGTGTGGAACCCGCAAAGGAAAACGCCCAACCGAGAACGGTTGGGCGCTGGATAGTGGTGGACCGAATGAGGATCGAACTCACGACCTCCGCATTGCGAACGCGGCGCTCTCCCAGCTGAGCTATCGGCCCGTCAGCGGGATTATATCGCCAATCAACGATATTTGAGAAGTCTGTTCTCTCTGGAAATGCCATCTTGATGTAGGTAACTCACCAATGGCGGAGGTTTTCTGGTGGGATGGGCTGATGTTTGGCGGATGTCTTGCTGGGGAGGTCTGTGTTCATCGGCATGATCCGTGTCTGAAGTGCGGTTTTTGGATTTATTGCTTTGCCCTTTGCCTGAGTTTTCCATTCTGCTTTGATGCTCTGTACTCAGGGTTTTTCCTGTTAGTTTTGTCAGTTATTGAGCCCGTGCTTTGGTAGTAAAATGCGCTGCTCAGGCGCACGCGGATTGAACTTTTCGGGGTGGTGGCGTAAAGCAGTTTGCAGTAGTGCGGCAGTCCTTGTGCTGTTTTTCCCTGGAGCCCGGGCGCTTTTTTCTTGTCGGGGTATCATCCAGCCCGGCGCCTTGGTCAGCAGGTGGGATTTCTGCCTGCGGTAAATATGAAGAGAACGGACGAGGTTAGGGAATGAGTGCGGGCAACACGGTTTTTGAAATTACGCAAAGCCTCGACGATATGGGTAAGGAGCGCATCAAGCGCTTGCTGGAGGGGGGGGTGAAGATACCGCCACAACCTCGGGTTGTAGAAGGCTTGCGCAAGTTGATTGCTCGTAAGGAGATGGATGTCCGTGTTCTGGCACGAACTATCAACCAGGACCCCGGTGTGGCGGCGATGTTGTTCAAGGTGGTCGGGAATGCGGCTTATCGCCAGTTGCAGCCCTTCGATTCGGTAGAGCAGATACTGCATGCGGTGGGGGTGCAGCAGACCTACAACCTGGTGCAGGCAATTACGCTAACGGCGATTGGCGACAAGAAAAAGAACCCGGCGGTTTATGAGGCGTTCTGGGCTCGCTCCCAGGCGGTTGGGCAGTTGGCCATGTTGATTGCCGACGAGCGCATCGCTGTCTGCAATATTTTCCCCGATCAGGCCTATCTGGCCGGAATCTTTCATGATTGCGGCGTGCTGTTGTTGATGCAGCGTTTTCCGACCTATTGTAGTGAAATGCGTTTGTCGGAACCTGGGCGTTGGGTCGAATTGGGGGCTGAGGACAGCAAATTCAACGCGGACCATTGCGTGGTCGGCTACCTGGTCGGTCGCCATTGGCATTTGCCGGAGTTTATTTGCGACGGTATCCGCCACCATCATCACATCCGTGACATTGGTGATCACCAGGCGCGAACGATGGTGGCCATTCTGGCGCTGGCGGTGGATATTTATTATCGCGATCAGCGTGTTCCGAACCCGGAGTGGGAGGACATCAAGCACGATGTTCTGGAAGAACTTGGTTTGAGCGAGGATGCCCTGCCGGAGTTCGTGGATGTGATCATGGAACATTTTCACGTTGCTATGGCCGATCTCTGACGCACACGAGATGTGCCGGACGTAACAAGAGCAGGGGGCTGCAATGATTGCAGCCCCCTGCTCTTGTTACGTTCCGGAGCCGGCAGCTTGCCGAGGCTCAGGCCTTGCGTCCCAGGCCGCCAAGCAGGGCGGCGACGATGCGTCGCGGCTTGTGCGGGTCTATCCTTGGCGGCGCATTCGGAGAGTCGGGGATGTCGCCCTGCGGTTTTTCTTCGTAAGGCTTGTTGAAATCGAAACCATCTGGAGCGAGGTTTGATTGGCGCCGCCTGTGGCCGCTGCCTCGCGGTGGCTGGGCGAGCGGTGCCTTGCTGGGCGGAGGAGCTGCGAGGCGCTTCTTCTTGTTGCCCGGAGGATATTCGTACTCGGCTTCCGGCTCGAATCCGCTGATTTCGATCTGCTCGATGGGGCGCTTGATGAGTTTCTCGATCTCGATCAGGTAGCCGACTTCGTGGGCGCTGACCAGCGAAATGGCGTTACCCATCTTGCCGGCGCGGCCGGTGCGGCCGATGCGGTGGACGTAATCTTCCGGCGTGTGCGGCAGCTCGTAGTTGATGACATAAGGCAGGTCGTCAACGTCGAGGCCGCGCGCGGCGACGTCGGTGGCGATCAGCGCATCGGTCTGGCCACCCTTGAAGGCTTCAAGGGCCTTGATCCGGTCGAGTTGGCTCTTGTCGCCGTGGATCGCATCGGCCTTGATGCCGGCCCGCTGCAATTCGCGGGTCAGGCGCGAGCAGCCCTGCTTGGTGCGCATGAAGACGATGCACTGGCGGATTTCGCCGGATTTCAGCAGCTTGGTCAGCAGGCCGCGCTTGCCGTATTCCGATACCGGATGCACGCGGTGGCTGATGGTCTCGGAAACCTGGTTGCGGCGGGCGACTTCGATCAGCGCCGGTGACCTCAGCATGGTGTCGGCCAGCCGCTTGATTTCTTCCGAGAAGGTCGCGGAGAAGAGCAGGCTCTGCCGTTGTTGCGGCAGCATGTTGAGGATGCGGGTGACGTCGGGGATGAAGCCCATGTCGAGCATGCGGTCGGCTTCATCGAGGACCAGGGCCTGCACGGAATTGAAGCTGACGCTCTTGTTCTCGACGTGGTCGAGCAGACGGCCCGGCGTGGCGACGAGGATTTCGACGCCCTTTTTCAGTTCGGCGATCTGCGGCTTGATGTCGACGCCGCCGTAGGCGCACATGGCGCGGATCGGGGTGTGCTTGCTATAGGCCTTGACCGATTCAAAGACCTGCATCGCCAGTTCGCGGGTCGGCGCCAGGATCAGTGCGCGGACCGGGTGTTTGGCCGGCGACGGGCTGCTGCTGGCGAAGGGCAGGATGCGCTGCAGGATCGGCAGGGTGAAGGCGGCGGTCTTGCCGGTGCCGGTCTGGGCGCCTCCCATGATGTCCTTGCCGGTGATCACCAGCGGGATGGCCTGGGCCTGGATCGGCGTCGGCTTGCTGTAGCCCATGTCGTTGAGGGCGCGCAGCAGCTCGGGAGCAAGGCCGAGGTCGGCAAAAGTGATTTCTGCAGCAAGCGGGGCGGCAGTGGGGACGGTCGTGGCGTCCTGAGAATGAATGTCAGACATGGGCGGGAATTATACGCGCAGCGCTTCGGATTCGTGGTTTTCCACGGTCAACGCAGGTTTTTCGGCATTTTTGCTCAAGCGAACGGTGAACCAGAAACAGCTGCCTTCACCGAGGCGGCTTTCCGCACCGCAGTCGCCGTCCATCGCTTGTGCCAGGACGCGGCAGATGGCCAGGCCCAGTCCGCTGCCGCCGAAGCGGCGGGTGGTCGAATTGTCCCCCTGTTCAAAGGGAGCAAAGATGCGGCCAAGTTGTTCGCTGCTCAGGCCGATGCCGGTATCGCAGACGCGAAAGTGGAGTCTGGCGCAATCATCTTTTTCTTCCAGGCAGTCGACCGTTACCTCGATGTGCCCGTGGGTGGTGAATTTGGCAGCATTGCCGACGTAGTTGATCAGCATTTGCCCAAGGCGCAGGGAGTCGCCGAATAGCATTTTTGGCATTCCGGCAAGGTTGACCGTGAATGCGATATCGCGCTGGCGCAGTTGCTCGGCAAACATGGCATTCACGGTTTCCGCGAGAACTTCCGGCACGATTTCCTCATGCTGGAGCTCCAGTTTTCCTGCCTCGATGCGTGCCAGGTCGAGAATATTGTTGAGTAATTCCAGCAGGTGGTTGGCGGCGATATCGATCCGCTTCAGCTTGTCGGCCTGCTCCGGGCGCGGTTGCTGGCGTTGAAGAATGTAGCTCAGGCCGATGACCGCGTTCAGCGGTGTCCGGATTTCGTGACTGATGTTGGCCAGAAAGCGACTTTTCGCGCGACTCGCCGCTTCGGCTCGATCCCTGGCGTGCGAGAGCTCGGCAGTCCGCAGCCTGACCTCCTCCTCCAGTCGGTCGCGCTGCCCGGAGAGTGCGCTTTCCGTTCGCCGCAGCGCTTGCAGGGTTTCGCCCTGTCGGACCAGCGCCCGCAGCAGCAAATGGCAGAGTCCGGTCAGCAGGAGCGCGACGCTCCAGGCTGCAATCCTGACCAGGGGCTTGCCCTGGCTGGGCGGCAGCGGTGCCGCCATCTGCCAGTTGCCGCCGGGAATGCGGATGTCGAGCAAGAGGCTGTTGCCGTCGAAAGCAGCGGGGTCGCCCATGAAAATCTCCCCTTCGCTTCCCTTGCCGTCGCGGCCGCGCAAGGCAAACCCGGCCGGCAGCGTTCGTCCAAGTGTGCGCAGGTGGCGGAACAGGCGTTCGTTGTCGATAGCGGTACTGATCAGACCCCAGTAAGTCTGGTCGATATAGACCGGGATGCGATAGATCAAGGCCTCTCCACCCTGCAGCATCCTGACCGGACCGGCCAGCGAAGGCTGGCGTTTCTCGATGGCGCTGCGCACTGCCGGCCACTGTGTCGGCACTTCGGGGTAATAAAGACCGAGCGCGGCTTCGTTGCCGACCAGCGGGTAGATGAAATTCAGGCGGTTGGCGGGCGCAATGCCAATGTTGCGGATGTGCCGCCCCTGGCGATAGAGCTCGGCGAGCATCGGGGTGATGTCGGCACTCTCGATCTGGCCCTTGCGGGCAACGATATAGCTGGCAACCCCGCTGGCGATATGGGCGGTGGCATTCAGCTCGGACTCGATCAATACCCGCAGATTGCCGGCTTCGTGCCAGGCCTGGACCCGCTGTTCCGCACCGCGACCCGCCTGCTCCTCGAAAACCAGCAGTTCCGCACAGCCAAGAAAGAAGAGCAAGAGCAGCAGGGTCAGCCAATACAGCAGCGATGCCGGCAGGTTCTGCAACCTGTACTGCAGCTTAGCGAACAAGTTGGCCTCCCCGGTGCTTCGGGACTCCGGCAATCACCGCGGCCAGTGCCTCGCGCTCCACCGGCTTGACCAGAATTTCGTCGAAGCCGCCGGCAAGAAAGCGCAAGCGTTCCTCGGGAAAGGCATGTGCGGTATAGGCCACGATGTACAAGCTGGCACCATGCGGTAGCGCACGCAGGCGGAGGCAGGTTTCCTCGCCGCTCAGCCCCGGCATGCTGATGTCGAGCAGTACCAGGCCGAAGTGTTCGCACTGTGTCCGCGCTAGCGCCTCTTCACCACTGGTGACGCTGACCCCATGCCAGCCCAGCAGTCGCAGGTATTTTTCCGCGAGCAGACGGCTGGAGGCGATGTCGTCGACGATCAGGGCGCGCGGTTCAGGCATCGTGAGCCTCCGGAGTCAGCGGCAGGTGCAGGGTGAAACAGGCGCCCTGGCCGGCCTCGGATTGCAGGCTGATGTGTCCGCCGAGTAGCGCGGCAAGTTGTTGCGAGAGGGCCAGACCCAGGCCGATCCCGCCGTGATGGCGGGTGAGGAAGTGTTCCAGTTGCTTGAATTTCTCGAAAACCGCCTCCTGGCTTTCGAGCGGGATGCCGGGGCCTGTATCGCGAATGGCGATGCGGATTTCCCGGGAATCGCCCTCGAGGAGGATGGAGATACTGCCGGAAGGGGTGAATTTGACGGCGTTATCGAGCAGGCGGTCGAGAATCTGGCGGATGCGCAGGGGATCGGAACGCAGCACCGGCAGTGGGGTGTCGAGGCCCTTGAGTTCGACGGCGAGCTTTTTCTCCGCTAGCGGCTGGCGCTGTCTTTCCACGGCGTCGGCGATCAGGCTCGCGAGTTCGATGATTTCGCTGTTCGGCGCTACCTCGCCCGACTGAATGCGAGTTAGATCGAGAATGTCATTGACCTGGCCGAGCAATTTTTCGCCGCTGCTCTGGATGATGCGCGCGTACTCCGCCTGTTCGGGATCCTGCAGTTCGCTGTGCAGCAGGTCGGCAAAACCGATGATGCCATTGAGCGGCGTACGCAATTCGTGGGAGATCGTGGCCAGGAAAGCCGATTTCAGCTGGCTGGCTTCTTCCGCCTTGCTGCGCGCCTCTTCCAGACGGGTGAAGGATTCCTCGACCGAATCGGCCATGCGGTTGAAGGAATGTGCCAACTCACCCATTTCGTCGCTGCTCTCCGCCGTCAGTCGCTCTCCTCGTTCGCCTCGCTGGAAAGCGTGGATGCCGGCAATCATGCGCGTGATGCGACCGGTGATCAGGTCGGCCATCCAGATGGCGATGGCAATGACGGCAATGACCATGACCAGGGTCGAGCCCCAGAGGCCGAAGGCGGTGCTGCGCAGGCTGTCGGCAATTTCACCGAGCAGGCCCTCGCGCTCGGCCTTGAATTCGGCATCCTTTTCACCGAGTAGACGGTTGATGCGGTCGGCTGTTTCGCTGGCCGCCTTGTGGAATTCATCAACGTTGGCACCGATGGTGACAAAGCCGAAGCCCTGCGGTGAGCGGGCGTACTGCCCGGTATGGTAGGGAATGGCTGCGGCAGTGGTCAGTTTCCAGAGGCCGGAGAAGAAGATCACGAAGGAACCGGATCCACCGTGTTCGGTCAGCGCATTCCAGCCGTGGCACTGCGGCGAAAAATTCAGATAGCGGCAATCCAGACCGACGGTTCCGGCAGCGGTCAGCGCGGAAGCCGGCTTGCGCTGCAGGTTCTGATCGCGGAAAGCGGGAATGCCGGCCAGGAATTCGTCGACCGGAAGGCCGCTCCGCTGCCACTCGCCATGAAGTTCTTCGTCCATCCAGGGCGTGGCCGGGCGTCCGCTGGCCGGATCGTAGCCGACGATGAAGTAATCGCGCGGGTGCGAAATGGCCCGGCTCTTGTGATCCCAGATGAAAGCGTAATTGCCGTTGCTGGCATCGGAAATCGGCGTGTAGCGCTGCTCGGTCGGCATCAGGCGATCCGAAAACTGACGGATGTGGTCGTGATCGAGCGCCAGGGTCACATAGCCGGCAATCCGGCCGTTCTGCAGCACGGGCGTGGCCCAGCGGACGATACCGCGAAAGCGCTTGCCGACCGGGTTTTCCGTTCCCGCATAGGCCGATTCCTCGGGCTTGAAGTCTTTGCCGGCCTTGGCCAGGCGCTCGGGGGTGTAGGCACCGATGGCATGCGTCGGCACGTAGGCGCCGATCACTTCCGAAACATGGATTTCACCCGGTTTCAGCTTCTTCAGCTCCGGGAAGTAGGTTTCGGCGCCGAGGAAGGTATTTTTACGGTCGACGACGTTTTTCGGCGTTTTTTCCGTGAGCGAACCGCTGGTTACCTTGATTTTTTCCTGGCCGTCGGGGGTGACGAAGGTCATCTCGACAAATAGCGGCCGGTCTTCGGATTCGCCCAAGTATTCGGCGGCGCGGATATGGAAATCCTTGGCATTGTCGTTGAGGATGGGGCTCGTCAGCTTGGCTTCGCGAGGAACGGTCTCTACCGGCTCCCAGCCCTGGCCGTCGGCGCGCAGCCGCCACTCGCCGTGCTTGTGCAGGCGCCGGGTGTGGTCGGCGAGAAAGCGGCGAAAGGCTGCTTCCGAGAGTTCCTGGCGGGCAGCGAGGCGCACATCGCGGTCACGGTCGTAGAGAAAATCGGCAATCTCCTTGGCGGTATCCACCGTCAGGGCTTCGATTGCTTCGCGCGAACGCAGGTCCAGAGCCCGGATCGAGTCGTCGATGACCGTCTTTCCGACGTGGCCGATCGTCGCCCGCATCGCTTCGGCCATGTGGCCAGCCTTATCCGACACCTCGCCGCCGAGGCGGCTGGCGGCGTTCCAGGCAAAGCCGGCGAGCAAGAGCAGTGGAACGACCTTGATCAGGACAAATATGGCAATCAATTTGCCGCGCATGCCGCGCAGGAAGGCGGGGGGGGTCATCGAACGCTCCTTGGTGTCATCAGCAGGCCGAGCCGGTTTCAGTGCTTGGCCGGCTTGCCGCTATCCTTGACGGCTTCCTTGCCGCTGTTCTTGCCGCTGTCCTTGGTCGAGTCCTTGCCGCCATCCTTGCTCCCTTCCTTGGCGCCATCCCGGATCTCCTCCTTTGGCGCTTCCTTGTTTTCACCACTGCCGGCATCGCCTTCCTTGGCGGTCGCGCCCTCGGCGTGTTCGCCCTCGGCCTTGGGCTTCTTCTTTTTCTTTTTTTCCGGCGGCTCGGGCGGTGGGGCCGGAGGGAGTTGCGGCACGATGGTCTCGATGCTGTTTTCACGCATGTAGGTATCCATCTCCATCCAGCCGGTGTAGATATTGGCCTTGGCCAGCCAGCGGTAGATCGAATAGCAATCCTCGATCGCCCGCCCGGAATGGCGACAGGCGCTGCCGACGGCCTTGCCTTCGGCTTCGAGCCGGGCATCCTTCTTGGCTGCGTCTTCCAGTCCCAGGCGCTGGTTGACCTGATCGCAGCCGGCCAGGCCGAGGAGGGCCGCGAGAATGAAAGGAGTGTGCTTGAACATCAGGCGATTTTCGCACAATTGCCGAAAGAAATTGCCTTCGGAGCCCGGTTTTCAGCGCGTTATAATCCGCGCTTCCGGTTGATTGGAGTTTTTGCCCATGTCGTATTCCCCGCACCCATCCCTGCTTTTGCTCAGCCTTGTTTTTTCCTCTTCCGTCCTGGCGGCCAAGGCGCCGTCCCAGGCGCGCGCCAGCAAGGCCGCAAAGCCGGTAGCCACCGCACCGGCACCGGTGCCGGTGGTGGAACTGGCGCACAACCTTGGTGAAGCGGGCGAGGCGCATCTGCAAGCGGTGGTCGAACGCTTCAACCGCGAGCAGGGGGCGGCACTCAAGCTGGTGCGTCTGGAAAAAGATGCCAAGCCGGCGCTGCTCAACCTGGTTCGGCGCTACGACCTGGACGAAGTGCTGAGCAATCCTCGGCAGTTCGTACCCTTGCACGCGATGATGAGCAAGGCCGGCGTGGCGCTGAAGGACGGCGAGCTTTCCGCCGACCTCAAGGCCGGGGTCGTCGACGCCAAGGGCAAACTGGTGGCGCTGCCGGTTGCCTACTCGACGCCGGTGCTGTTCTACAACAAGAATGCGCTACGCAAGGCCGGTCTCGATCCCGAACGCCCGCCACAGACCTGGTTCGAGATGCAGGGCATGCTCGACAAATTGCAGGAAATCGGTTTCCAGTGTCCTTACACTTCCTCCTGGCCGGTGTGGGTGCATATCGATAACGTGAGTTCGGTTTCCGGCGTGCCGGCAACCACCGACAAGGGGCAGCTGGCATTCAACGGTTTGCCCCAGGTCAAGCATGTCGCGATGATGGCCACTTGGCAGAAAGCCGGCTACTTCCGTACTTTTGGCCGGCGAGCCGAAGCCAGCGAGCATTTTCGCGAGGGAGAGTGCGCGATGATCACCACCGACTCGCGCGAGCACACTGAGTTCCGCGATGCCCGTGGCGTCGAACTTGGCGTGGCGCCACTGCCCTATCACGACGACGTATACGGCGGTCGCCGCAATACCCTGGCCGATGGGGCCTCCTTGTGGGCGGGTAGCGGACGTTCGCCGGCGGAGTACAAAGTCGCCGCCAAATTCGTTTCTTTCCTGCTCTCACCCGAAATGCAGGTCGAGATGATCCGCCAGTATGGTCAGCTGCCGCTGACCGCCGCCGCACGCTCGGCTGCAGGGAGCAAGGTGCTGCAGGACGACGGGACGCAAAGCCTGCGGATTGCCTTCGATTCGCTGCAGGGCGGAGGTGCCAGATCGCCGATGCGGGTGGCCAACATCGATGCCGTGCGCGTGATCGCCAACGAAGAGCTGGAAGCCGTCTGGGCCGACCGCAAGCCGGCCAAGGCTGCTCTCGACACCGCCGTTGCGCGTGGCAATGCTGTCCTCAATGCCAAGCCGGCGCTGAAAAAACTGCAGCCCTTCTGAGTTTTTGGACAGGGGCGTGCCGGCGATTCCGCTTCCTGTCGGGCAGAAGCCGCCATTGCCGACCCTGCCGCGCTGCTTTGCCCATCGCGGTGGCGGGCGGCTGGCGCCCGAGAACACCCTCGCCGGCATCCGCCTGGCAGCTCGTCTTGGCGTGCGGGCTGTTGAGTTCGATGTCATGCTCAGCGGCGAGGGAACGCCGCTGCTGATCCACGACGAGACCCTCGAGCGCACCACCAACGGCCGTGGGCGCGTGGCGGAGACGCCGGATCGCATCCTTTTTTCTCTCGATGCCGGGGGTGAGCCGCTTCCCCGTTTTGTCGATGCCGCCCGGCTTTGTCGCGAACTGGGTCTTCTCGCCAATATAGAAATCAAGCCTGCGGCGGGGGTTGAGATCGAGACCGGGCGCGTTGTTGCCGCACTGGCGGACAGCCTCTGGCGGGATGCTCCCAAGCCCCTGCTGTCTTCCTTTTCCCCTTTGGCCCTGGAGGCCGCGCGCGATGTTGCCCCGGCACTGCCGTGCGGCTGGCTGGTCGATTGTCCTCCCGACGACTGGCCACGGCAGCTGGCCCGGCTCGAGGCGCAGACCCTGCACTGTGCCCTTGCCGGGGTCAGCCGGGAAGTGCTGAGTAAGGCCCGGATACTTGGCGTACCGCTTCTGGTTTACACGGTCAACGACGAAAAAGTGGCAAAAAGGCTATTTGCCGCCGGCGTCAGCGCCGTTTTTACCGACTGTCCGGACCTGGTCGGGCGGTTCTGACGTCGGCTCCGCTGCTGTAGCCCAGTGCCTGCGAAACCTCGTCGGCGGTTTGGCGCACCTGGATCGCCCAGTCGGGATCGTGACGGTCGGCCGGGGCCGATACCGAGAGGGCGGCGACGATGTGGCCTTCGTCGTCGTGGATCGGCGCGGCGACGCACTTGAGGCCGAGTTCGGCTTCCTCGTCGTCGTAGGCGATGCCGTGACGGCGAACCTTGTCGAGTTCCTTTTCCAGCGCTTCGAGCGAGGTCAGCGAATGCGGCGTCTTGCCCGGCAGGCCGGTGCGCTTGGCGTAGTCGCGGACTTTCTGCATGCCGTCGGCGGCGAGGAAGAGCTTGCCGAGTGAGGTCAGGTGCAGCGGTGCGCGGCCACCGACGAGATAAACCACCCGCACCAGCGAGCGACCCGACGAGGTGCGTTCCAAATACACGATATCGTCGTCGTGGCGGCTGCCAAGGTTGATTGCTTCGCCGATCACTTCATGCAGTTGCTGCATGTAGGGCAGCGCGACTTCGCGCAGGTTGATCCGCGATTTGACGATGTGGCCGAGTTCGAGCAAGCGGATGCCGAGGCGGTAGGCGCCGGAATCCTGGCGCTCGACGAAGCGGGCCTGGGTCATCGCGGCGAGAATGCGGTGCGCGGTCGAAGGATGCAGTTCGGTATCGGTCGCCAGTTGTTTCAGCGTTGCCGGCTCGGGCGAAGTGGCAAGCGCATCGAGCAGCGACATCATGCGTTCGATGACCTGGATGGAGCCGGGGGCCTTGGCCTGCGCGCTGTTCCCGGCAGGCGATTGGCGTTCTGTTTGCGACAACTGGATTCCTTTATTGGTGCGCTTTGGGTACGATTGCCCGTTTATATTCTTGTGCGGCGCAATATTAACATGCGAGTGGCCCTGTATGTGACCTGCCTCGTGGACCTGATGCGGCCGGAAATCGGCTTTGCTGCATTGCAGCTGCTCGAACGCGCCGGCTGCACGGTAGTGGTGCCGGAGGGGCAGACCTGCTGCGGTCAGCCGGCGGCGAGTGCCGGTCAGCGGGCGATTGCGGTCGAACTGGCGAAGAAGGCCGTCGCCGAGCTGGAAGGTTTCGAGTGCGTGGTGGTGCCGTCCGGCTCCTGCGCCGAGCACATCTGCAACGGCTATCCGCAACTGCTCGCCGACGAGCCGGCCTGGGCGGCGCGGGCGCAGGCGGTGGCCGCCGCAACCCGCGAGTTGAGCCAGTTTCTCGTCGAGGCTGGCACCGATTTCGTGCCGGACGGCGATTTTTCGGGCAGCGTCACCTATCACGACTCGTGCAAGGGGCTGCGCGGCCTCGGGATCAAGCAGCAGCCGCGCGAATTGCTTGCTCGCCTGCCCGGACTGAAGCTGGAAGAGATGTCGGAGTGCGAGGAGTGCTGCGGTTTCGGCGGCGCCTTCTCGGTCAAGTACGGCGAGGTGTCCACGCGCATCGTCGACCGCAAGTGCGAATCGATTGCCGACGTCGGCGCCGACGTGGTCGCCGGCGGCGATCTCGGCTGCCTGCTGAATATCGAGGGGCGCTTGCGTCGGCGTGGCGACGAAACCACCCGGGTGTTGCACTTCGCCGAGATTCTGGCTGGCGAGGCGGCCAAGTGAGCGCCCGCCAACCTGGCGCTGCGAAGCATTCGCAGGCGATGTTTTTCCAGCAGCGCGCCGGCGACAAGGTGCGCAACCCGGTGCTGCAGCAGGCCTTGCAGAAGGCGCGGCCATTGTTCGTCGGCAAGCGCGCCAAGGGCGTTGCGGCGCTGGCCGAGGACGGCCTCGACGGCGAGCGTCTGCGCGATGCCTGTGCCGAGATTCGTCATCGCGCACTCGCCGACCTCGACGTCTGGTTGACGCTCTTTGAGGAGCGGGCGCTGGCGACCGGTGCCGAGGTGCTGTGGGCGCGCGACGGCGAAGAGGCGGCGGCGCTGGTGGTGGCGCTGGCCCGGCAGCACGGCGTGCGCAAGGTGGTCAAGTCGAAGTCGATGCTGTCCGAGGAAATGCACCTCAACGCGGCACTTGAGGCGGCCGGCATCCAGCCGGTCGAGACCGACCTCGGCGAATACATCGTGCAGCTGGCTGGAGAAACGCCGTCGCACATCATCGCGCCGGCGGTGCACAAGACGCTCGGCGAAGTCGAGGCGCTTTTTGCCGAAAACCACGGTCGACCGCAAAAATCGCGCAATTCCGCCGACATCCCGGAGATGACGCGCGAGGCGCGCGGCGTGCTGCGCGAGCATTTTCTCAGCGCCGAGATGGGCGTCAGCGGCGCCAATTTCCTGATCGCCGAAAGTGGCACCGCCGCGCTGGTCACCAACGAGGGCAATGGCCGGATGGTGACCACGCTGCCGCCGCTGCACGTGGTGGTCACCGGGATCGAGAAGGTGATCCCGACGCTGGAGGATTTCGCCACCCTGATGCGGATGCTGCCGCGTTCGGCGACCGGCCAGAGCATCTCCAATTACGTCTCGCTGCTCACCGGCACCCGCCGCAGCGGCGAGCACGACGGACCGCAGAAGACGGTCTTCATCCTGGTCGACAACGGTCGCGCCGATCTGCTCGGCTCCGACTACCAGGACATGCTGCGCTGCATCCGCTGCGGCGCCTGCATGAACCATTGCCCGGTGTATTTTTCGCTCGGCGGTCACGCCTACGGCTGGGTCTATCCGGGGCCGATGGGCTCGGTGCTGACGCCGTTGTACACCGGCATCGAAAATGCCCTCGACCTGCCGCAGGCGACCACCGGCTGCAACCAGTGCGGCAGCGTCTGCCCGGTGCGCATCCCCTTGCCCAAGCTGATGCACCGGCTGCGCGAAACCCAGGTCGAGCGCGGCCTGCGTCCGCTCGGCGAGGGGCTCGCATTTAAAGCCTGGGGCTGGCTGGCGCGGCAACCACGGCTGTACCGACTATTTTCCCGGATCGCCGCGCGTTACCTCGGCTGGCTGTCCGACCCGGCCCCGGACGGTAGTCGCGGCGGCCGGCGCATCCGCATTTTCGGCCTGGCGCCGGGGTGGACCGTGGGTCGCGACCTGCCGGTACCGCCAGGTCCGACTTTTCACGAACGCTACGCAGCAAGAAAGAGAGTTTGAGCATGGATTTTGCAGACGGCCCGATGGCCATTCCGATGTGGGTTAACGGCCGCGCCTACCTGAGCGTCGGCGACCGCTTCTTCAATGTGGTCAACCCGGTCAGCGGCGAGGCCGTGCGCCGGGTGCCGCTGTGCGGAGCCGCCGAAGCCGCCGAGGCGGTCACCGCCGCGCAGGGGGCCCAGCCGCAGTGGGCGGCGATGGGCATGCCGGCCCGCCGGGTCTGCATCCAGGCGCTGGCCGACGGTCTCGAGCGTTATCGCGGGCATTTCGCCAAGCTCTTGCAGCAGGACCTGGGGCTGGCCGATGAAGCGGCGGGCGCCGAGGTCGATGCCGCGCTGGCCGCGCTGCGCAGCGACGTGGTCGGCCAGGCCGGTTTCGTCAGCGGCGTCTTCGGCCTGGTGGTCGGCGCCGAGCAGCCCCTATCGCGCTTTGCGGCGGCGATTGCACCGCTGCTGCTGGCCGGCGGCACGCTCACCGTCAAACCCAGCCCGCAGGCTCCGTCGGCGGTCTTCGCGCTGTGCGAACTGAGTTCGCGCTGCGACTGGCCAGGCGGTGTGCTCAACCTGGTCCAGGGCGACAAGGACGCGATTGAAGGCCTCTGCCGGGCCGGCATCGAACGCCTGTTGTTCACCGGTGAAGCCGGGCTCGGTGCCCAGGTCGCGGCGCTCGCCGACGCGGCCGGAATCGCCTGCGATCTGCTCGCCTGAGGTCCGGCGGCGATGTGGCGTATCGTCAATCTCGACGCCGCCGGCTTGCCGGTCGAGCTTCCTCTGCCTGGTTTTGAGCACCAGTGGGTTTCGCACGCAGCAACGGCTGCCGACGAAGTGCTTGCTCGCTTGCAGGGGGCGCAGATCGCGGTCACCAACAAGGTGCCGCTGAGCGCTGCCACGGTCGACGCGCTGCCCGAGCTGAAAATGATCGCCATCGCCGCCACCGGCGCCAACCACATTGACCTTGCCGCCTGCCGGGCGCGCGGCATTGTCGTCAGCAACATCCGTGGCTACGCCGAGCATACCGTGCCCGAGCACGTGCTGTCGCTGATCCTGGCCTTGCTGCGCAATCTCGTCGCCTGGCGGCAGACGCTGCAGGCCGGTGCCTGGTCGCAGGCCAGCCAGTTCTGCCTGTTCGAGCATCCGATCCGCGATCTGCATGGTTCGACGCTGGCCCTGGTCGGCAGCGGCAGCCTCGGCCAGGGTGTGGCGCGGCTGGCCACCGCCTTCGGCATGCGCGTGCTGCAGGTCGAACGCAAGGGCCTGGCGACGCCGCGTCCCGGTTACGTGTCTTTTGCCCAAGCCCTGGCCGAGGCTGACGTGCTCAGCCTGCATTGCCCGCTGACTCCGGAAACCCGCCATCTGATCGGCGAGGCCGAGTTGCGCGCGATGCGTCGCGATGCGCTGCTGATCAACACCGCGCGTGGCGGGATCGTCGATGAGTTAGCACTTGCTCGCGCGCTGCGCGAAGGCTGGATTGGCGGCGCCGGTTTCGACGTGTTGAGCAGCGAGCCGCCGCCGGCGGATCATCCGCTGCTCGCCCCGGACCTGCTGGCGCTGCCCAACTTCATCCTGACCCCGCACGTTGCCTGGTCGAGCCGGCCGGCCATGCAGGCGCTGGCTACGCAGTTGATCGGCAATATCGAAGCCTTTGTCGCCGGCACACCGAGGAATTGCCTGTGAAAGCGAGTGAGAAAGTTTCCGTGACGACCGCCGTGAATTCGCCCGTACCGGCGCCGACCGCCGAGGATGCGCAGCGGCTGGCTGCCGCCCGGGGCGCCCGCGACGAGATCCGGCAACGGATTGGCGCCGGGGTTGCGGCGGCTGCAGCTGTCGCCGGTGCCACTGCGGGGACCAAGTCGCGCGGCGATTTCGCCAGTCGCCGCGCCGCCGCCGAGGCCTATCTGGCGGCCCGGCCGCTTGGGCCGCAGCCGCAGTTCGCGGCGGCGCCCGAGGCGCTGGTCGCACGCTTCGTCGCCAAGGCCGAAAGCCTGGCCAGCAGCGTCGCCCGCATCGCGCAGCGGGCGTCGGCGCCGGCGGCGGTTGCCGCCTGGCTGCAGGCGCAGGGCCTGCCCTTGCAGGCGGTGATCAGCGGCGAACTGGCCGACCTCGACTGGGCCAGCGCCGGCCTGAGCGTGGCCGCGCGCGCGGCGGCAGATGCCGATCCGGTCGGGATTACCGGCGCGTTCTGCGCTGTCGCCGAAACCGGCACCCTGCTGCTGGCCTCGTCGCCGCAGACCCCGGCCAGCATCAGCCTGTTGCCGGAAACCCATATCGCACTGGTCCCCGAGTCGCGCCTGCTGGCGACCATGGAACAAGCTTTTGCCCAGGTCCGTGCGGTCGGCGGCGGAGGCTTGCCGCGGGCGCTCAATTTCATTTCCGGGCCTTCGCGTACCGGCGACATCGAGCAGACCATCGTGCTCGGTGCGCACGGCCCGTGCCGCGTCCACATCATCCTGTTGGGAGACTCCTGATGTCCATCGAATTTGCCGTGCGCGGCGACCACATCCAGCTTGACCAGTTGCTCAAGGCCACCGGCCTGTGCGAATCCGGCGGCGCCGCCCACACCGCGATTGCCGAAGGCATGGTCCGCGTCGATGGCACGGTCGACACCCGCAAACGGGCAAAATTGCGCCCCGGCCAGGTGGTCAGCTTTGCCGGTGAGGAAGTGCGGTTGACCAGCGAAAGCGCCTGACGCAGGCCCGCCGATGAGCGCCGCCGATCCGGTACAGACCCTGTTGGCCCTGATCAATGGCGGTCAGGCCGTGCAGGCAATTCCCGAACTGCTGGCCCGGCTGCGCGAACAGCCCGGGCATCCGGCGCTGCTGACCCTGCTCGCCGAGGCTTACCGGGTCGCCGGGCGGCCGGCCGAGGCGATTCCCGCCTACCGCCAGGCCGGCGCGGCCGGTGGCGGCAGCCGCAACTGGCTGGCGGCGGGCATCCTGCTCGCCGATGCCCGCCAGAGCGACGAGGCGCTGGCCTGCCTGGCGCGGGCGCTGGAGGAAAGCCCCGACAGCGACGAGATTCTCGACGCGCTGATCACCACCCATTTCAACGTCGGCCGTTTTGCCCCGGCCATCGAGCATGCCCGGCGGCAGCTGGCGCTGAGCCGCAACCCGGCCTACCTCAAGCACGCTGCGCTGCTGTTGCAGAGCAACGAGCTGTACGAGGAGTCGACCGCCGCTTTCCGCAAGATACTTGCGCTGGCCGGCGACGAACCGGCGCTGATCGGCGCTGCGCTGGTGCCGGCGCGGTTTACCTGCGACTGGGCGTGGACCGAGGAATTGCAGCGCAAGATGCTGGCCTGCTACGCCGCCGGCGACTATGCCGCGCCGGCCGAGTACCCGCTGACCCACGTCACCTGGTGTGCCGACGAGCGCATCAACCGCGAGGTGACGCGCGCCTACCGCGAGCGCATCGTCGGCGCCATCCGCCCCTTGCCCCGGCCAGGCGGCGAGCGGCCGCCCGGCCGCCTGCGCATCGGCTACCTCTCCTGCGATTTCCGCAATCACGCGACGCTGCACCTGATGATCGGCGTGTTCGAGCAGCACGACCGCGAGTGTTTCGAGGTCTTTGCCTACGACTACACCACGCCGGATGCGTCCGAATACCGCCAGCGTTTCCTCGGCGCCGTCGAGCACCACGTTGACCTGCGCAGCTTGAGCGACCGCGAAGCCGCCGAGCGCATCGCCGCCGACCGCCTCGACCTGCTCTTTGATCTCAAGGGCTACACCGGCGGCGCCCGCGCCGGCATCCTCGCCTATCGCCCGGCGCCGCTGCAGGCCGCCTACCTCGGTTACCCCGGCAGTTGCGCCAGCCCCGACCTCGACTTCATCGTCGGCGACCGCTGGGTGACCCCGGACAGCAGCCTGGCCCACTACAGCGAGCGCTTCTGCCGGCTGCCGCACAGTTACCAGTGCAACGACGGCCGGCGGCCGATTGCGCCGCTGCAGGGCGGTCGCCGCGAGCACGGCCTGCCCGGGCAGGGGGTGGTCTATGCCAGCTTCAACCAGTCGTACAAGATCGACCGGGGCAGTTTCGCACTCTGGCTGCGCGTGCTGCAGCAGGTGCCGGACAGCGTCCTGTGGCTGCTCGGTCAGTGCGCCGCAGCGCAACGCGAACTGAGCGCCCAGGCCGCCGCCGCCGGGATTGCCGCCGAGCGCCTGGTCTTTGCGCCGTTTGCCTTGCCGCAGGCGCATCTGGCCCGGCTGCAACTGGCCGACGTGGTACTCGACACCCTGATCTGCAACGGCCACACCACGACTTCCGACGCGCTGTGGGCCGGCGTGCCGGTGGTCACCGCGTCGGGGCGGCATTTCTCGTCGCGGGTCAGCGCCAGCCTGTTGCACGCGATCGGCCTGCCCCAGCTGGTCGGCGAGGATCCCGAAGCGATGCTGGCGATCGCGGTGCGCCTGGGGTGCGACGCCGACTACCGGCAGCAAGTGCGCGCGCGCCTGGCCGAACAGCGGCAGCAGGCGCCGCTGTTCGATGCCGCCCGCTTCACCCGGCACTTCGAGCAGGGCATCCTGGCGATGCTCGCCGCCAGCCCGGAACAGCGCTGTCTCGACATTCCGGCCGAACTGGCGTCCGCGCCGGCGCTGCTGCCGAGCCTGTCGCCGCCGCCGTCCTTGCGCGAGCCGGTGCCGGCCTGCCCGCTGTGTGGCGGCCAGAGCCAGCCGCTCGGCGAATACGACTGCCGGATACACCCGCTGTGGCATGGCGAGTTGCCGCCGACGCTGAGCTGGCAGCGCTGTCCGGACTGCGCCCACGTCCATACCGCATCTGTCTGGTCGGCGGCCGGGCTGGCCGCGCTCTTCCGCCATGCCAATCCGGCGCAGCTGGCCTCGCTGGCGGCGCAGCACGACAGCCTGCGCGCCCAATGGGCGCCGGTGGTCGAACGCGCCAGCCGCTGGCTGGGCGGCTACGCCGCCGTCCTGGTGGCCGGCGCGGCGCCCTGGTGGGTCGATGTCGGTTGCGGCGACGGCGCCTTGCTGATGACTGCGGCCGACTTCGGTTATCGCGTGCAGGGCCTCGATGCCCGCAGCGAAACCGCTGCCCGCGTCAGCGAACTGGGTTACCCGGTCGCCGCCGCCGACTTCCTGGCCTGGACGCCGCCGGCCGAACTGGCCGAACTGCGCGTGCTGTCGCTGATGGACGTCCTCGAACACCTGCCCGACCCGCGTGCCGCGCTGCGCCACGCGCACACCCTGCTCGCCGCCGATGGCCTGCTGGTGCTCAGCCTGCCGGATGCCGGCGCGTCGAGCTGGCAACTGCTCGACCGCAGCGGACAAAATCCGTACTGGATCGAAATCGAGCACTACCACAACTTCAGCCGCGCCAGCCTGACCCGGCTGCTGCAGGAATGCGGTTTTGCCGTCGTCGACTTCGCCATCCCGCAGCGCTACCGGGCGCAAATGGAAATCTACGCCCGCCGCCTGGGCTGAAGCGGCGCGGCGGTTTTTGTTCATTTCCACGGTCGACCGTGAAAAGGGGCAAAAATCGGCCTGAGCTGCCGGATTTCCCGGTTTGACAGGCCGTTGAAAAAGTTCATCACACCACCCGCTGGCGTAGCTGTCTCCCGATTCGACGCACTACATGCAGCAGTCAGGAAGGTATTTCAACAAGCTGTTAAACGTTGAGGTACGGGACCTGGGTGGTGGAAATGGCGACGACCGGCGCCGTGGCCAGGGCGGCGACCTGGGTGTAGCTGAACGCGGCGATCTGGCCGGTGCTGAAGTGGGCGACCTGGGCGGTGGTGATCGCTCCGATCTGGCGGGTATTGAGGACGCCGAGGTCGACGCTGTCGAACTGGTCGAGCTGGTCGGTGCGCAGCGCCGCGACCCCGCCGGTGCTCAGACCCGACAGCTGGGTCGAAGTCAGTAGCGCAACCTGCAGGCTGCTCAGGGCATCGATCTGGGTGCCGCTGAGGGCGCCGATCTGGGCGCTGGTCAGGGCGCCGAGGTGGGCGCTGCTGAGTTGCTGCAGCTGGGTGGTGGTCAGCGCGGCAACCTGGACGGTCTTCAGCGCGGCGATTTCGCCGGTGGTGAATTGCCCGAGCTGATTGCTGGCCAGCGCGGCAATTGCGGCGGTGCTCAGGGCGGTGACCTGGGTCGTGGTCAAGGCATCGATTTGCGGCGTGCCGAGGCCGGCGACCTGGGTGCTGGTCAGCGCGCCGATCTGGGCGGCGGTCAGCGCGGCGATGCCGACGGTGCCGAATTGTCCGATCTGGGTCGTGGCCAGGGCGGCGACCGCCGAGGTTTTCAGGCTGCTCAGCTGGGTTGTGCTCAGCGCGGCCAGTTGCGGGTCGCTCAGACCGGTGGCTTGCACCGTGCTCAAGGCGGCAATCTGGCTGGCGCTCAGCGTATTGAGCTGCGCGGTGCTCAGGCTTTGCAGCTGCGGCGTGCCGAAGGCGGCGACCTGCGCAGTCTTCAGGCTGGCGATTTCACCGGTGCCGAGGACGCCGATCTGCGCCACGGTCAGCGCGGCGACGGCGGCCGTGCTCAGGTAGGGGAGCTGGGCGCTGCTCAGCGCGTCGAACTGGCCGGTGGCGATACCGGCAACCTGGGTGCTGCTCAGGGCGCCGACCTGGGTGGCTTTCAGCGCGGCGATGCCGAGCGTTCCGAACTGCGCGATCTGGGTGGTCGACAAGGCGGCAATCGCGCTGGTGCTGAGGCTGCCGACCTGGAGCGTCGACAGTGCGGCCAGCTGCGGATCGGTCAGCTTGCTGGCCTGGGCGCTGCTCAGCGCGGCGATCTGCTGGCTGGTCAGCGCGGCCAGTTGCGCGGTCGCCAGGTTCTGCAGCTGGCTGCTGCTGAGGACCGCGATCTGGGTGGTGCGCAGTGCGGCGATCTCGGCGGTGGCGAACAGGTTGATTTGCCCGGTCGAGAGGGCGCTGATCGCGGCTGTGCTCAGCGATGGCACCTGGCTGCTGGTCAGTGCATCGAGTTGCGTGCTGGCCAGGCCGCTGGCCTGGGCCGAGCTCAGCGCCCCGACTTGCGCGCCGGTCAGGGCGGCGATGCCGAGCGTGCCGAACAGCGCGATCTGGGCGGTACTCAAGGCAGCGATGCTGCCGGTGCTGAGCGCGGCGACTTGCAGCGTGCTCAGGGCGGCCAGCTGGGTCGTGGTCAGGTTGCTGCTCTGGGTGCTGCTCAGGGCAGCGATTTGAGCGGTGCTCAACGCGGCTAACTGGGCGGTAGCGAAATTCTGCAGCTGGCCGGTAGTCAGCACCGCGATCTGGCTGCTGCGCAAGGCGGCGATTTCGCCGGTGCTGAGCAGCGCCAGCTGGGTCGTGCTGAGAATCGGAATCGCGCTGGTGTTCAGCGATGCGACCTGGGTCGTATTCAAGGCGTCGAACTGGACGGTGCTCAGGTTGCTGACCTGGGTGCTGGTCAGGACCGTGACCTGGGTGGTCTTCAAGGCGGCGATGCCGGCGCTGCTGAATTGCCCCAGTTGAGTCGTGCTCAGCGCGGCGACCGCGGTCGGCGTCAGGCTGCCGATCTGGAGCGTGCTCAATGCGGCCAGTTGGGCATTGCTCAAGGCCGTCGCCTGCGTCGGCGTCAGGGTTGCGATTTGCAGCGTAGCGAGGGCGTTCAACTGAGCTGTCGTCAGGTTCTGCAGTTGCGTGGTGGTCAAGGCCGCGATCTGCTTGGTCTTGAACGCGGCGATGCCGACGCTACCGAATTGGGTCAGCTGGGTGGTGCTGAAGGCGGCGATGCTGCTGGTCCCGAGATTGCCGATCTGGGTCGTCGACAGCAGCGCCAGCTGGGCGTCGGCCAGGCCGGTCGCCTGGGTGCTGCTCAGCGCCGCGATCTGGGTGCCGGTCAGCGCTGCCAGCTGCGTCGTGCTCAGGTTCTGCAGCAGCGTGGTGGTCAGCGCCGCGATCTGCGTGCCTTTCAGCACCGGAATCTCGCTGGTCGCGAGCAGGCCCAGCTGGGTCGTGCTCAGATTGGCAATCACCGTGGTACTCAAGGCCGGTACCTGGACGCTGGTCAGCGCATCGATCTGGACGGTGTTCAAGGCGGCGACCTGGGTGCTGCTCAGGCTGCCGATCTGGACGCTGCTCAACGCGGCGAATTCGCCGGTGCTGAACTGGTTGAGCTGGGCCCCGCTGAGGGCCGCAATCGAGGCCAGCGACAGCGACGGCACCTGGGTCGAAGTGAGGGCGTCGAGCTGAGCGGAGGCGAGGGCGACGACCTGGGGGCTGGTGAGGGCGGCGACCTGGGTGGTTTTGAGCGCGGCGATGCCGGCGGTGCCGAACTGGGCAAGCTGGGTGGTCGAGAA